>JAZNGH010000031.1:0-3608 GCA_045576335.1 Candidatus Scatosoma sp. | reverse complement strand
TCCGAAAACCTTCTTCACTCACGCGGCATTGCTGGGTCAGAGTTGCCTCCATTGCCCAATATTCCCCACTGCTGCCTCCCGTAGGAGTCTGGACCGTCTCTCAGTTCCAATGTGGCCGATCACCCTCTCAGGTCGGCTACCAATCGTCGGCTTGGTGGGCCGTTACCTCACCAACTACCTAATTGGACGCGAGCTCATCCATATCCGATAAAATCTTTTACCTCAGAAGGATGCCCTTCCGTGGTCTTATGCGGTATTAGCAGTCATTTCTAACTGTTATTCCCCTGATATGGGCAGATTGCTCACGCGTTACTCACCCGTCCGCCACTCACTTAATCCCGAAGGACTAAGTTCGTTCGACTTGCATGTGTTAAGCATGCCGCCAGCGTTCATCCTGAGCCAGAATCAAACTCTTAAGTTTAATTGTTTAAAGTCGCTACTTAGCTAAAAGTAGCAACGGCTCTAACTATTTGTTATCTCTTTGCTGACTTGCTTTCAAGGTTACTTAAGTTTTTTCTCAAGTACTTTGAAAAATTAACGGAAATTACCTTTCATTTGCTTGTTTGTCAAATAAAATCTCATTTCTTTCTTATTCCATTTTTAATCTTCGTTTGCCGAACTTCAGTTCGGGCCAGCCGCTTTCTCGCGGACAGCTTGTATATATTACCACAAGCCTATCCTTTAAGTCAAGCATTTTTTCATCATTTTTAAAACTTTTTTGAAAAAACTTTTTTTGCTTGATTGCTTGGGGTTTTCCCTCGCGGACAGCTTGCATATAATATCATATTGTATAATCAAAGTCAAACATTTTTTTACATGTTTTTTAAAAATATTTGAAAATTATCAAAATTATCAAAAAGGTTTATTTTTTCACAAAAACGTTGCTTTTATACGTCTTTTCTTGATCCCCTCTAAAGACGGTTACCTTCCCTTCTTTTCGTAAGTAGGTTGCAATATCCTCAGCCGTTGCGCAACCTTCAGGAATATAAATACCACCGCGATACGTTCTTTCAAAGAAGTGATAATCCGTACCGCAGGTTATAAGAAGGTCGTGCTTCTTCGCAAACTCCTCTACGAGCGGAATTTTATCCAAATCCCCATCCGTACAATTAATTTCAACCCCATGCATACACTCAGGATCGCAAGGGCTTTGACGAAATGGATGCGCCTGTACAAGTACAATGCCCCATTTTTCGCAGAGCGCAAACAACTCCTTTTGCGTGAGCGCGTAAAGACAAGGTGAGTTTCGTAAAAACTCCTCCGTTACACCGTACAAAAGCCAATCGGCATAATGAGGAATATCCAAGCTTACCTCTAAGCCCAAATAAAAACGGAAATTCTTTTTATCCGCGTACGCCTTCCCACGACGGAAGTCCTCTATCACTCTCTCGACGTAATATTTATGCTCCTCCCTCGGATAATACCAAGCTTGACAATGGTTTGTAAGGATAGCGCCGTCGTAACCAAGCTCTATTTTCGCATCGATAATTTGCTCACACGTAACGTGACTACAAGAACTAATCCCACTAGAATGTACGTGCGGATCGATTTTTATAAACTTTTCCATAATAACGCCTCAAAGTTTTGCTGGAAAATATTATACTCTTTAAACGGGCGTTTGTCAAGGCAATTTTCTTGACTTTACGCACGCGCGCGTGTTACAATATATATAATATATAGAGAGGTTGCTTATGTATTTAAAACTTCGTATTGTTTTCACTGTTCTCGCCGCTCTTTGTCTTGTGGTTATTATTCCTGCAGGCGCATTATTTGGCAAAATTTGGTTCTTGATTTTCGGTGGCGGTGCTGTCGGATTCTTTCTCGCAATGCTCATATGCAAGCAAAAGCAAGAGGAACAGGATCCTTTATCTAAAATTGACGGCGGCGCGGATTTTATCGATGAAAAGAAGGAAGAAACGGAAGAATAATTTCTTTCACCCTCTTGACAAAAGAAAAAATCCATAGTATAATTAGTACAATAAAAAAATTGGAGGTGTCCTATTATGGCAAAGAAAGATTATTTCGGTCTTGACAATCTTGTTAGCCTTATTCTTGCAATCATCCCCTTCACGTCTTGGATTTGCGGCGTGTTGACTAGATTCCAAGAAGGCAAAATCATTGCAGCGATTATCCGTTTGTTTGGTGGCTTCACCGTTGTTTGGATTCTCGACTTGTTCTGCATGCTTACGAAAGGTAGCATTTGTCGTCTTTTGAACGTTTAATGAAGCAAAGAAAAACACCTGCGTAAACGCGCAGGTGTTTTTTTATGCCTTTTCCGTTTTTCAAAAAACATTGACATTCTCTTCCTCTCATGTATAATTTTACAAAAAGGTGTTTGTTATAATCTTATAAAACAGTTATCCCACCCAAAGATTTTGGGTGGGATTTTTTTAATCTCTATCGTAGCTTTCAATCATATCCAACAATTCCTCAAAGCGGTATAAATCCTCTGCGGAATAATAGTCTATGTAAATTCTTCCCTTCTTGCCGTTTCCTATTAAGGAAACCTTCGTGCGGAAAATAGAACGCATCCTCTCAACAAAAGCCTTCAACTCCGCGCTTTTTGCCGACGCCTTCGCATCCTTTTCCTGCCGCAATACTTCAGGGGGCGTAAGATATGCCTTCACCGCCCTTTCCATCTCTCTTACGGAATATCCGCGGCGGATTGCCTCTTCCGCCAACGCATACTGTTGTTCTTTGGGTACTCGCACAAGCGTGCGGGCATGCCCTGCGGAAAGCTTACCGCTTTCAATCAAGCCAATCACTTCGGGGGTAAGCGTAAGCAAACGAAGGGTGTTTGCAACAGCGGGACGGGACTTCCCAATCAACGCCGCAATATCATCCTGCGTAAACCCATAATCCTTTACAAGCCTTTGCATTAAATACGCCTCGTCCATTGCGGAGAGGTTTTCTTTTTTCAACCTTTCCACACAAGAAAACGCCTCGGCGTTTTTATCGCTAAACCTATACACACGGACGGTGAGCTTCGTTTCGCCCGATTCCTTTGCCGCATAAAAATCCTCGTCTAAAGCAAGCAAATGAAACCTTCCGTCCTCTTTCTCGTTGACGGAAAACTCAGGAATTCCATTTAAAATAAAGTACGCCGCGCGAGTGCGAAGCTCTTTTTTGCTGTACTCCTCCGCCGCCGTATCCGCATCGATTAAGGAAACGGGTACTACTCTTTTTTCATAGTCTACGTTAAAGGATTTCTTACGTTTCGGTTTGTCCATACTTTTCACCTCTTATCCAGCAACGAATACCAGCTTCGTCGCATACCTACCCTATTCTTTCTTATTTTAAGCCAAAGCGGAGCCGCCATGAAAAGCAGCTCCGTTTTTTTACGGTTATTCTTCCGTTTCGTCCTTCGTTTCCTCTATGGTTGCTTCGGTCTCCTTTCCCTCTTCAACCGTCAAATCTTGCGATTCCTCTACCAAAATTTCTACTTCCTCTTCCGTTGCTGATTGAGGGTCTACCGCTCTGAAGGGATTCGCTTCATGCTCGCCGTCGCGCGCGTCCATAGCCGCAATAACCTCTTTATAGTCCGCACCCTTCATCAAAAGCGCTACGTCTTCCGTGTAAATGGTTTCTTTTTCCACCAAAACACGAGA
>JAZNGH010000030.1:0-21069 GCA_045576335.1 Candidatus Scatosoma sp. | reverse complement strand
TCGCCTTGCGAGCGCAAGCGGATAACGTAGGGCTTTCCCGCGGCAAGATTTGCGTAAATTTCTTCCTCGGACAAATCCCTGCACCGCGCAAATTCGCCGTAATAGCCAGGCAACAGTTTATTTTCCGTTTGATATTCACGGGTTTTTTCCAAGTCTTCCTCGGTACAAAAACAAGGATACGCCAAACCTTTTTTGATAAGTTCTTTGGCGTACGCGTGGTAGATTTCCGCGCGTTGGCGTTGATAGTACGGTCCGTACTCCCCGCAAAGGTCCGCACCCTCGTCGAATTTTACGCCGAAATATTTGAGCGATTTGTGGATAACCTCCACCGCGCCCTCCACCTTGCGTTTGTCGTCCGTGTCCTCTATACGGAGGTAAAACACGCCGCCGCTTTGGTGCGCGATACGCTCGTTTGCGAGTGCGACGTACAAATTCCCGATATGCATAAAGCCCGTAGGGCTGGGAGCAAGACGGGTGACCTGTGCGCCCTTTTCCAAGGCTCTTTCGGGATACGCTTTTTCGTATTCTTCGAGCGGTTTCACGTTCTCGTCGGGAATGAGCGCGTTTGCTAATTTATTCAAATCCATAATATTTACCCTCTCTATTTTTTAGGCTATGTCACAATAAACGGTTGATTAGTGCTCGCACGGTTTGACGAGGAAAACGCAAGAAAGACAAGCGTTTTGTGAGGGCGCATACCCCCAGCGGTCTGTAACCGAGCAAAACACGTAGTATTTCGCGGCGTTTTTCCGTCAAAAATCAACCGAGTGTTGGGACAGAGCCTTTTCTACAAGTCAAAAAAGTCCGCATTTTTATAGGACGTTTCATATAAGCCGTTTTCGATACCGTGCACGATTTCCACGAGCTTTTCGCAAAGCGGCGTGTGCACGTTCGCGCGTTTGCCCATCTCCACTACGATACCGTCAATGAAATCGATTTCGCATTTTTTGCCGTTTTGGATATCTTTAAGCATACCCGACACGAGTTTTTTATGCTTTTTCATTGCAAAGGGCAGGAGCAGGTACGAGATGAACCGCTTAAACGGCGTTCTGCCGCCAAGCAATTTTTCCATATCATGTCCCTGCATTTTTGCAAGCCTTACCCCCAAAGCGTTGGCAACGTCCATACACTCGCGAAGCACGCCCAAGGCGATTTTACGCGTTTTGCTCTTTTTCGCCACCTCGCCGAAGGTCATTCCCGTTACGACGGAAAGCCCCGAAAACGCCGCGTTGACGGCGAGCTTGGACCAGCGCGCGCCCGCCAAATTGTCCGTCGTTTGCGCGAAATTATCGTTGCCGATTGCATTCCCCGCAAAGGAAAGAATTTCTTGAAGCAACGGCAATTTTTTGCCGTCGTTGTCATAACCGCCTATCTCCATTCTCATTCCTACTATTTTGGAGGTAAGCGAGGTTTTCCCGTTCCCGATAAAGGTTGCGCCGTACGAGGTCGCCGCGCCGTACGTGCGCTCCTTGCCCACGACAGCGGCTACGCTTTCCTCGGGCAAGCCGTTTTGCGTCGTACAAACAAGCCCGTCCTCGCTTAAATACGGGAGTAATTTATTTAGGGTTTCCGCGTTTTGGCGTTGCTTGGTCATTAGGAAAATCACGTCGTATTTTCCCTGCATTTCGTCGGGAAACAGTGCGGTGACTTTAACCGTCATTTCCATTCCCTCCGCATCGCAAACGATTGTCGCGCCGTTCTCTTTCATACCGTTGATATGCTTTTCGTTGCGCGAGATTAAGTGCACGTTTTCCAAGCCACCCTTGGTAAGCAGCGCGCCCAAAACCGTACCCATTGCGCCCGCGCCGTAAATAGCTATTCTTGCATTTTTTGCCGTCATTTCATTACCGCCTGTTTTAATTTTTCCACCGCATTATCAACCGTTTGGTTGTCCAGCTTTACCGTGATATCCGCGTATTTTTCGTACAAGGGCGTTCTTTCGTCGTACAAATCTTTGAGCGTATACCCCTCTTTTAAGGCGACGCCGCGCTTTTTCAAATCGCCAAGCCGACTCGCAATCGTTTCGTAAGGATACTGCAAATAAACGATTGTGCCAAGCTCTTTGAGCTTTTCCATAGCCTTTTCGCGGTAAATTACGCTCCCGCCCGTAGCAATTACACACCTATCGGCGCAAAGCTCGGAATTGACCTTTGCTTCAATATCCAAAAAAGCTTCCCGACCCACTTGGGCGATAATTTCGTTTAAGCGTTTTCCCTCGCGCGCGACGATTACGCTGTCGCTGTCGATATAGCCGTAGCCTATCTTTTCGGAAAGCTCCGTGCCCAGCGTCGTTTTACCGCTCCCAGGCATACCGATTAAAATGATGTTGTTCTTTTTCATATATCCTCCGAATATGCGTTTCAACGCATACCTGCCCCCCATTTAATCGTGTCTTTCGTCGTTTTCAAAGACCTCGCAAAAGCGAGCCGCAAACGAAGGCGTTTCCTGCCCCGCGTACAAATGCCCGATATCGCCGAAGCCACAGCAACGAAAGCTTACCACGCCCTTTCTTCTCTCTTCCGTATAAATCGTTGTCACCGACGAGGGCAACGCCACGAAATGATGAAGAAGCGGTATCGGCGAAACGCCGCAAAGGTGAGAAAACAGCACCGTTTCTATGCCGAAATGGCAAAAAATTGCTATCGTGTCCGTATTGCCCTGCTCCGTTTTATAATTTTCGCCGTCGCGGATATAACCGTGCGCGGAAAGCAGTTCGTCCAAGGCGTTGCAAACGGTTTTGTAGGCGGTATCCACGCCCGCCGCTTTATAAAAGGGCTGTTGATGCCACGCGCGGCGGTCGTACATTTGCTCTTTATTCGCCCAAAACGCGGGCAGCATATCCCAAATCATAGGTCGCTTTTCGCCCGTGGGCAACTCGAGCTGAATATCAAACTCACGAAGCCAAGGCTTTTCCACGACGGGTCTATCAAATTCCTTTGCCACGGCAAGACAGGTTTCCTTTGCCCTGCCCATCGGCGAGGTATAAAAATAATCGATTTTTTCCCTTTTCAGCCGTTCACAAAGCAATGCGGCTTCCCGTCGTCCCTTTTCGGTGAGGCAATCGTGCTCGTAATCCGGGTCGGCGTGCCGTACGAATAAAATCCTCATACCCGTTCCTCTTCCATAAAATGAACAAGTATGGAATTTTGCACGTAAAGATACTCGTCCTTAATGCGAAGGTTGTCGCCGTTAAGCTCTAAATAGCTCACAGTCTTTTTTAAGGCGTTGGGAAAATCGTCGCCAAGGGATGTGCCGAATGTTTCCTTATAATCGCGCATAGAAACGCCTTTCGTCGTACGGAGTGCAAGCATAACGAACTCAAACTTTGCGTCCGCCTCGTCCACCTCTTCGCTCGTAACGGCGGGATAAAAGCCCGAAATGATACATTTCATATACTCGTCCAAATCGAAGGTGTTGGTGAAGCGTTTGCCCTGCATAAAGGAGCTTGCGGAAACGCCCACGCCGATATATTCGCCACGTTTCCAATAGTTGAGATTGTGTTTGCTCTCGTAGCCCTTTTTCGCAAAATTAGAAATCTCATACCTCGCAAAGCCGTGCTCCTTCAAAAGCGTACAGCCGTACTCATAAAGCGAAGCAACTTCGTCGCTATCGGGCAGCTCGCCGTTGAGATAATCGGTATAAATGGGCGTGCCGTCCTCTACCGTCAACGCGTACATGGATATGTGCTTTGACCCGCAAGCCACGGCAAGCTCAATCGTTTTTCGCACGTCCTCTTGCGTTTGATTTTTTAAGCCCAGCATAACGTCGGTGCTGAAATTTTGCCCCTTCAAAAGTTTGGTCGCGTACACGTAATCGCGGGCGTTATGGATACGCCCAAGATCGGCAAGCTGTTCGTCGATTGCCGTTTGTAAACCTATCGAAAAACGGTTGATACCCGCTTCCAAGTAGGTTTTGACCTTATTTTCGCCGATTGTGCCAGGATTTAACTCCAAAGTAATTTCCGCGTCCTTTTTCAAGCGAAAGCATTTTTTGATTTGATTCATTGCCCCTAAAATGAGTTTAGGGGGAATATACGACGGTGTACCGCCGCCAAAATACACGGTGTCAAATTCGTAGTTTTTTAATTCTTCCCCGCGCATTTTCAGTTCCTTATAAAGACACGCCATATACGCTTCCGCGTAATCGATTTTATCGGGAAAGGAAGTGAAATCGCAATAACTGCATTTATGTCTGCAAAAGGGGATATGAACGTAAATACCTGCCATAATTTTCAGTCCTTATTCGTTTTGAGAATTTCCATAAACACTTCGCTGGGCACGTCCACCGTACCCACCTTACGCATACGCTTTTTGCCCTCTTTCTGTTTTTCCAAAAGCTTGCGCTTACGCGTGATATCGCCGCCGTAGCATTTCGCCAAGACGTCCTTTCTCACCGCTTTTACCGTTTCGCGGGCAATGATTTTGCCGCCTACCGCCGCCTGTACGGGAATTTCGAACAACTGGCGGGGAATTGCTTCCTTCAAGTTTTCGCAAAGCGTTCTGCCGCGCTCATACGCGCGGTCTTCAAAAACAATCGTAGAGAGCGCGTCGCAAATTTCTCCGTTCAAGAGAATGTCCAGCTTGACGAGCTTGGAACGCTGATAGCCCGCAAGCTCGTAATCAAAGCTCGCATACCCTTTCGTTCGCGATTTCAAGCCGTCGAAAAAGTCGTATACAATTTCGTTCAAGGGCAGGGTGTATTCCAGCTTCACACGGTGTTCGTCCATATACGTCATATTTTTGAATATTCCGCGTTTTTCCTTGCACAAATCCATAATCGCGCCCATATAATCGGGCGGGGTGTACACCTCGGCTTTGACAATCGGTTCTTCCATATACTCGATATCGGACGGCTCGGGTAAATGCGAGGGATTGTCCACGAAAAACTCCTCGCCGTTCGTTTTGTGCACGAGATAGCTCACGGACGGCGCGGTGGTGATGATTTCAAGATTGAACTCACGCTCGATACGCTCCTGAATAATCTCCATGTGCAAAAGACCAAGGAAGCCGCAACGGAAGCCAAAGCCCAAGGCAACGGAATTGTCGGGCTCGAAAATGAGCGACGCGTCGTTGAGTTGCAGCTTCAAAATGGCTTCTTTCAAATCGTTGAATTTGCTGCCGTCAAGGGGGTAAATACCGCAAAAAACGACGGGCTGTACTTTTTTATAGCCGGGCAACGGCTCTTTTGCAGGGCGCAAAGCGTTGGTGACGGTGTCGCCCACCGCTACGTCCTGAATGGATTTAATCGAAGCGGCAATATAGCCAACCTCGCCCGCTTTCAGCTTTTCCTTGGGGAAAAGGTTGGGTGCAAACGCGCCGACCTCCGTTACGTCGTAAACGGTATTTGATAAGAACGTACGGATTTTGTCCCCGACCTTCACCTCGCCGTCTTTGATACGTACGAACAAAATAACGCCTTTATAATTATCGTAATAGCTGTCGAAAATCAAAGCTTTGAGCGGCAATTCGGTATCTCCGTCGGGCGCGGGGAAATATTGCGTAATCGCCTCCAACAAATCCTCGATATTCGTTCCCTCTTTTGCGGAAACGCAAGGAATTCCCTCCGCATCCAAGCCGATTACGTCCTCGATTTCCTTTTTCACTTCGTCTACGCGCGCGCTGGGAAGGTCGATTTTGTTGATTACGGGCAAAATTTCAAGGCTGTTTTCGATTGCAAGATAGACATTGGCGAGCGTTTGCGCTTCCACGCCTTGCGTTGCGTCCACAACCAAAATCGCGCCCTCGCAAGCCGCTAACGAGCGGCTGACCTCGTAGGTAAAGTCCACGTGCCCCGGGGTGTCAATCAGGTTAAACTCGTATTCCTGCCCGTCCTTTGCCGTATAATACATACGCACGGGCGTAAGCTTAATCGTGATGCCGCGTTCCCGTTCGATATCCATACTGTCAAGGAGCTGTTCCTCCATATCCCGTCCGGAAACCTGTCCCGTGCGTTCGATCAAACGGTCGGCAAGCGTACTCTTACCGTGGTCAATATGCGCGATAATACAAAAATTTCTTAAAAGTGCGTTGGGTTTTGCCATAAAAATACCTTATTTTTGAAATTCCTCTATAAAACAGTGCAGTGCGTAAGAAACGGGCGTGTGGCGGGGCAACAGCATCCCCACCGAACGAACGGGTAATGCGATATCCGTCTTTATCTCCAACAACGATCCGTCGCTTAAAGCGTTTTCCACGTATTGGCGGGGGATTACGCCGATACCCATTCCGCGGCTGACGAGCCGTTTCATAAGATCCCAGCTCCCCACCTCGATAGACGGTTCTAACTCCACGCCGATAGAGCTTAAAAAAGCGTTTAAGGAACGGCGCGCAACGGTATTCCCGTCCATAAGAATAAGCGGGTATTTTTTCAGGGTTTCCAAAGAAATCTCCCCGTTCGTAAGCTCGGTATATTTGTCGCTCGTCACGAAAATATCGTTGAGGCGCATACAGTTGCCGTACAGCTTCAAATCGGAATCGTTTTCAATGGGGAGATTGACGAACGCCACGTCGCATTTGTCCGCTTTGAGCTTTTCAATGGTTTCGGGTGTTACGTCTGCCAAAAGCTCGATCTTTACGGCGGGGAAGCGTTCGTTAAATTCCACGATTTTATCGGCAAGGAAATATTCGAAAATGGTGTCGCTTGCACCGATACGGATCGTACCCGTCGCCGAGGTTTTCATTTCACTGATACGGTTTTGCGCGTCGCTCAAAAGTTTGAGTGCGCGTTCGACTTCGTCGAAAATCATTTTTCCGCCGTTTGCGGAAAGCTGCATACCGCGGTGTGTACGCGTGAATAAAGATATGCCAAGCTGCGTTTCTAGTTGTTTAATCGAACGGGAAACGGCAGGCTGGGAGATGTACAGCTCTTCCGCCGCTTTCGTCAAACTGCCGCATTTTGCAACCGTATAAAACACCTTGTATAAATCTAAATTTACCATAATCTCATACCTGCCCCTTTCATTCGTATATTTATTTCCCTACGCAAAACTTGGAAAAAATCTCCTCGATAATCGCTTCCGTCGCCGTCTCGCCCGTGATTTCCCCCAAGGCGTCCCACGCCTCTTTCACATCGATACCGATTAAATCCAACGGTTGATTGCCACAAGCAAGAATCGCGCGCGAAAGCGCGTCTTTGCTCCTCTTCAAAGCGTCGAAATGCCGCTGCTCAATCAAAAACGCCGCGTCCTCGGACAGTTCGCCAAAACTACGCTCGTACAGCAATTCTTTGAGCTTGTTAATTCCCTCGCCCGTAACGGCAGAGGTGAGCACGTCCGCATCCGTTTCCGTTTCGTCGTGGGTAAGGTCAACCTTATTAAAAATTTTGATAAGCGGTTTGCCTTTGAGCATTTCCAAAACGCGCCCGTCCTCGTCGTCTACGCCTCTTGCGTAATCGGCAACGAACAGCGCGATATCCGCGCTACGGATAATCGTTTCCGCGCGCTCAATACCGATACTTTCGATTTTATCGCCGCTTTCACGCACGCCCGCCGTGTCGTAGAGATTGAATTTTCTGCCGCGAATTTCCAAAGTACCTTCCACCGCGTCGCGCGTCGTTCCCGCGACCTCGGACACGATTGCTTTTTCATAGCCAAGGAGGGTATTCAACAGCGAGCTTTTGCCCGTGTTCGGTTTTCCGCAAATCGCGACCGTAACGCCCGATTTAATCTTTCGCCCCGCCGCATAGCCTGCCGTGAGCGTGACGAGCCGTTCTTGCAAAGTGCACAACGCTATGCGTAGTTCCTCGACGTGCTGTTCCTCGATATCCTCTTCGGGATAGTCCACGGATACGTCAATCCCCGCAAGCAGCGTCTTTAATTCGGCTTGCAGTTCGCGCACAATACCCGTCAGCTTTTCGCTGTACAAAAGGTAGCCCGCTTTCACCTCGGCGTCCGATTCCCCGTTAATCATATCTGCAACGCCCTCGGCGGAGGACAAGGACAACTTGCCGTTCAAAAACGCGCGTTTGGTGAACTCGCCCCGTCCCGCGCTTCTTGCGCCGTGCTTGAAGGTCTGTTTGAGTATGCCCCGCGCGACGTTCTCGCCGCCGTGGCAATGAAACTCGACGATATCCTCGCCCGTGTAGCTGGCAGGGGCTTTGAAATACACGCAAAGCCCGAAATCGGAGAAATCCCCCCCGTCAATCGTACCCGCGTACATACGATACGGCGCAAACGCCGATACCGCCGTTTTTCCTACGGGCGTAAACATTTTTTCGGCAATTTCCAACGGACTTTTTCCGCTGATACGAATGATTGCCACGCCGCCGCGCCCTGCAGGGGTCGCAATCGCCGATATATTCTCTTCCATCATACGCACCGTATCTCCTTGTTTTATAACTTTTCTTTATATCTATCTTATATTATACCACAAGAAAAAAAAGCTGTAAACCGTTTCACAGCGTTTTTACACAAAAAAAGACGGAAAATATAAGTTTTTCTTATTTTCCGTCTTTATCATTTTTATTCGAAAAAGTCGTCCGATTTTTCCGCGTTTCCCTCGCCGTTTTCGTTCTTTTTATCCGCATTAAACTCCGCAAACGGTTCTTCCGGCTCTTGCGGCGTACGCGGGGCGTTATAGTCGTCGCCATAAGGTCTGTTATACGGATAATTGTACCCGCCATATTGTCCGCGGTATTGCTGCTGTTGACGCATATACGCTTCGCGGCGGGCACGCATATACGCTTCGTAATCGATTTCTTTTTTGTTCCGAAGCACAAAAATCACGATATAGCGGGAAAGCGGCACGAACAGCGCGAGAAAGGAAAGTATCATATAGTTTTTCGCGGTGTATTTTCTATACAATCCCATCATTAAAATCAGCATCAATACTTCGTAAATTAACTGAAAAATGGATAAAATAGAATCGCTGATATAATAGAAATTATAGGTCACCTTGGAAAAGCCCTGCAAGTTTGGCCAATACGGGGTGTACCATTGATCGTATTCGGGCGTTCCCTCCACGACGCAAAGATAAATTTCCGAGAAAATAATCAGCGCGCAAATGACCGTGGTGACGATTTGCGCAATCATTGCATACAAGCCCGCGCGTTTTACCCGTTGTCCAAAGAGATTGCATTCCCCTACGAGCTTGCCCATATACAGCAAACTGGCAAACGGCACGAACGCCAGCCATTTTTTTTGCATTCCGCGATGGCTTGCCATAGCGTATAACCCGAAGCCCTGCAAGATAAACAGGGCAAGCCATACCGTACTCCCACCGATTAAACCCCCAAACAGCGAGGCGGGCGCGGTCAAACCAAACACCACGCACATATTCGCCACCGCGTTGTATAACATATAAATTTCCATAATTTCTCAACCGTTTTTCACGGCTCTCCTCGTTTATTTTTCGTCGTAAGCAACGCACATCATAGTCAGTCCCTTGGCGGGCATAGTTTTGCCTAACAGATCCCTTTGTCCCGTTTGATAGGCGAGCATAAGACTTTCCTCCGTGCGTTTCCCGCTTGCAAGGTCGATTAGTTCTCCCGTCATAGTCCGCACCATATTATACAAAAACCCGTTGCCCGTGACGAAGATTTTAATCTCGCGAAGCCCAAAGTGCAAGCTTTCTTCCACGTCAACCGCGTACACCCTTCTCACCGTCGTTTTCACGGACGAGCCAGAGGCGCAAAATGCCTTAAAATCGTGTTCGCCTTCCAAAAGCTTGGCGTATTTCCGTAAGCGTTCCAAGGACGGCGCGTTTTCCACGCGCACCGCGTAACGCTCCAAAAGGGGCATTTCGCGTAAGCTTTCGTATAGGGTATAGCAATAGGTTTTTTTCTTCGCACTACGGTTGCAATCAAAGTCCGTTTGTGCCGCCCAGCCCTCCAAAATGCGAATATCGCGAGGCAAAAAGCGGTTAAGACAATCAGGCATTTTTTCAGGCGGAACGTTGACTCCCTCCGCGTCGAAATGGCAGGTCTGCCCCGCCGCGTGCACCCCAGCGTCCGTGCGCCCGCTCGCCGTTGTCTTTACCTTTACGCCGATTGCGGCTTCAATGGCAGTCTCCAAGGTTTCTTGTACCGAGCGCGCGTTTTTTTGGCATTGCCAACCCGCGTAATCCGTCCCGTCGTAAGCAATTTTAAGTACGTATCTCATACGCGTTCTCCTCAAACGAGTGCAGGCGTATAAATTTTAAGCAAAATCACGCCCGCAAGCAAAGCCGCGAACACCAACGCCGCCACCAAATCTCGCCACGAAAAGGTGAGTTTTTTATATTTCGTACGAATTTTACTGCCCGAATAACACCTTGCGTCCATAGCGTCGCCAAGCTCCGACGAACGGCGGAAAGCACTGATTAGAAGGGGAATTAAAATGGGCACGATTGCTTTCACGCGCTTGATAATACCGCCCGTTTCAAAGTCCGCGCCACGCGCTTTTTGCGCGTTCATAATACGGCTCGTTTCGTCCATTAAAATAGGAATAAACCGAAGCGCAATCGACATAATGAGCGCAAGCTCATGCACGGGGAAGCGTATCCATTTAAGAGGATAAAGCAGGCTTTCAATACCGTCGGTAAGCGAAACGGGCGTGGTCGTCAGCGTCAAGAGCGACGAGCCGAGCACGAGTAAAAATAAGCGTACAGCAAGAAAGATTGTGAAATATAACGCTTCCCAAGTAAGGAAGCTGCCCTCCCACAAAGGCGTTTCGCCCGAATGGAAAAACAAATTCAATATCGCCGTAAACGCCAACAAAAACAGTACGGCTTTTACCGAGCGTATCAGCGTTTTGAAAGGCACGCCCGAAAGAGCGGCAGTAAGCGCGAATACCAACGCACACGCGCCAAGCGCGTAAAAATTCTGTGCAAGGAAGATTGCGACGATATATCCTATCAAAAACAAGAGCTTGGTGCGCGGGTCGCATTTATGCACGAAGGAATTAGCGGGATAATACTGTCCAAAGGAAACGTCACGCATTTTCATTCCCTCCTTCGCCTGTTAAACGCATACCTGCCCCCGCCTTTTTGACTTGTGCAAGAAAATCCGCGCTCGTCAGATTGCAATCAATCGTCACACCTTTTTCACGCAAAGCAGCAACGAGCTTTGCCGTAAACGGCAAATCCAGTCCCGCTTTTTGCGTGATTTCCGCGTTGTCAAAGAGTTCCTTCGGCGTTCCGCAAGATAAAATTTTTCCGTCCGTGAAAATTGCCGCGCGCGTACAATTTTCCGCGATTTCGTCCATATCGTGGGATACGATAATCACGGTTTTACACCATTGCGCGTGCAATTTATGCAAAAGAGACATAATCTCTTCTTTCCCCAAGGGGTCCAGCCCCGCCGCTGGCTCGTCCAAAACCAAAATTTCGGGCTTGGTTACGATAACGCCCGCAATCGCCACACGACGGCGTTGACCGCCCGACAGCTCGAAAGGTGAGCGGTTTTTCAGCTCGTTAAAATCCAAACCCACCGTTTCAATCGCTTCGCGAACGGCAGTTTTGACCTCTTCTTCCGTCAAATGCTCGTGAAAATTCTTCAATCCAAACGCCACGTCCTCGAATACCGTTTCCGCAAAAAGCTGGTATTCAGGATATTGAAAGACCATTCCCACCTTGCTTCGAAGTGCCTTGAAATCGGTGGTTTTATCCGTTAAATCGAAGCCGTCTACCGTCAATTTCGTTTGCGGCGGCAACGGTTGGTTTTTCTTGTGTTTTTTCGGTTTATATTTCTTTTCTGCCGTAGGCAGTTTAATCAGTGCGTTAAGGTGCTGTACGAACGTCGATTTCCCGCTACCCGTCTGCCCTATAATCCCGAAAAACTCACCCGAGTGCACGGTAAGGGAAACGTCCTTTAATGCAGGCGTAGCAAACGCCGAGTTTTCGTTGTAAATATACGAAAGACGTTCACAGACAATCTCTCCGCCCGCGCCTTGCTCCAAGGGTGTAATTTCAGGCGTTGAACGCATACCTGCCCCGTCCGTTTTTACGGATTTTGCAATCGCGTCGGCAATCGGCTCAACGGAAAACGAATCGTCAATCGAAACCCCGACTTGGCGCAAACCCCGACAAATCTTCAACGCGCGGGGAAGGGTGAGCGAGCATTTTTCAAGCTCCTCTTCCCGCGTTAAAATCTCTTGCGGCTTACCCTGCATTACGATTTTGCCGTGATTCATCACCACCGCGCGGTCAGCAAGCAACGCTTCTTCGGGGAAATGCGTAATTAAAAGCACCGTTATTTTTTCCTCACGATTAAGCTTTTGCACGACCTGCATAACCTCTTTTCTGCCACGGGGGTCAAGCATTGCCGTAGCCTCGTCCAAAATCATAATACGCGGCTTTAATGCCAACACGCCCGCAATCGCCACGCGTTGCTTTTGTCCGCCCGAAAGGCGCGTAGTCGTCGCGTGACGGTATTCGCTCATTCCCACGGCGTTCAAGGCAAAGTCAATTCGCGTGCCGATTTCCTCGCGCTCCACGCCGATATTTTCAGGTCCAAACGCCACGTCGTCCTCGATAATAGACGCAACCGTTTGATTATCGGGGTTTTGGAACACGATACCTACGCTTTTGCGGATATCGAAAAGATTTTTTTCGTCGCTTGCGTCCATACCAAGCACCGTTATTTTACCCGATTCGGGCGTAAGCAAGCCGTTCGTCAACCGCGCGAGGGTAGATTTACCGCTCCCGTTGCGCCCGAGCACGGCAACGAATTCGCCCTCCTCCACGCTGAAATCAATCCCGTCCAACGCAAAAGTGGAATCGGGTGCGAAAATATCCTCGCTCGCCGATTCTTCACCACCGTCGCGGTAGGCAAAATGCACTTTTTCAAACTTGATTGCTTCCATAAATCCTATTTCTATTATACCAAATTATCTTTCTCTTTACAGTGAAAATGCGGTGAAATTCTGGTTAATATTATTTACCTAATTTTCTTACCGTACTGTTTTGCGCATTTTGCGGCACGGTAATTATAATACTGCCGTCCAAATCCGTTCGGTACGTTTTCACCCCGTTTTCCTCCAAGCTCTGCAAAACCCTCTCCGTCGGATGCCCGTAGGCGTTATCCACGCCGCAAGAAATCACCGCCGTTTGCGCGCCGATATATTGCAAAAATGCGGAGCTAGTAGAATCCTCGCTGCCGTGGTGCGCCACCTTTACTATCTCCGTTTCCGTGAAGTTGGCGGCAGGCAACAAGCCCATTTTATCGTCCCAAACGAGCTTTTCCTCGACAGAGCTTGGTGCGTCGCCCGTAAAGAGCGCGCTCACGCCGTTATAATCCAGCCACACGATTGCCGACGAGGCGTTATCGTCCGCCTGTGTATGCTCGTCCAAATTCCCCGAAACGTCTACCGTATACGGGTATAAAAAGGAAAGCGTGTAGGGGTACGCACCTTGGGTATTGCTCAAATCCACCGAGCGCGACGAATACGTCGTTTGACAGCCCGTTTTGACGAGCGCGGCGTAGAAGCTCGCGTATTCCTCGTTCGCCGTTTCCTTAACGAAGGGCAAAAACGCCTGCTTTACCCCTTTATATTCGAGCACTTTATCCAACGAACCGCAATGGTCGGTGTCCGCGTGGGTAACGAGCAAATAATCAATCGTTTCCACGTGCAACGCGTTCAAATACCGAAGCAAAGCGGTTTCCGTGCTCTCGCGCCCGTCGCCGCCGTCAATCAAGAGGATTTTTCCGTCGGGAAGTTCGACTATCGTCGAATCGCCCTGCCCCACGTCCACGAAATGGATACGAAGCTCGCCCTCTGCGCGTTCACCCGTGTTCGGCAGCGCAACGTAATATTTCCAAGTACTCGGTTGAAAAATACACGCAACCACACACAAAACGGCGACCGCGATTGCAACGACGAAAAAAACGATTTTTTTCGCCTTATGCTTTCGCTTCTCTTCCCTCTTTTTCTCTGCCGCGTAGCCCATTGTTCGTTATTTACGCCTTTTTGGGCTGTGCTTTTTCTATGCCGTTAAAAATTTCGTTTAACGCGTCCGTTTGATACGCTTCTATTTTCCCCGCGTCCGCAAGTGCGGAAATTTGCGCGTCAAGCGGCATACGTGCGGTAGCGGGAATACCGTATTCTGCGGCAATCGCTTCCACCTTACTCGCGCCGAAAATCTCTATCTTTTTGCCGCAATCGGGGCAGGAAAGATAGCTCATATTTTCAACCAAGCCAAGCACGGGCACGTTCATAATGTTTGCCATATTCATAGCCTTTTCCACGACCATTTTCACCAAATCCTGTGGGGTTGTCACAATTACGATACCCGCAATGGGAATGCTTTGGAAAACGGTAAGCGGCACGTCGCCCGTTCCAGGGGGCATATCGATAAAAAGCAAGTCCAAATCCTGCCAAATCACGTCCGTCCAAAACTGCAAAACCGTGCCCGAAATGACCATACCGCGCCATACCACGGGGGTCGTAGCGTCGTCGAGCAATAAATTCATAGACATCATCTGTATTCCCGATGAGGAACGCACGGTATCAATGCCCTCTTCGCTGCCCGTAGCGCGTTCACGCACACCGAACATATGTGGAATGGACGGACCCGTAATATCCGCGTCCATAATCCCCACCTTTTTGCCTTGCTTTTGCGCAAAGGAAGCAAGCAACGCCGTCGTGAGCGATTTACCCACGCCGCCCTTACCGCTGACGACACCTATTACTTTTTTTATAGACGATTTTTTATGCGGCTGTTTCAAAAAGCTTTCCTTTTTTCGGGACGAACAGTCCTTTCCACAGTTTGAACAATCGTGCGTACAATTTTCAGACATAATATTCTCCTTACCTACGGTAAAAACCATAGTTCACTATTATATATTATACCCTTTATTCGCCTATTTGTCAACGCATTCATTCGCAAAACCAGCCCGTAAAAGCGACTTTTTGACAAAATCTTCTAAACGGAAAATTCCAAGGAAAGAAAAAAGGCACGAAAAACGGTTGCTTTTCCACGGCAAATAGAGTATAATATATAGGCTACGCATAGGCGGGGAGTTAGCGGCACCCTGTATCTGCAATCCGCTATAGCAGAGCTGAACGCCTTTCTCGACGAGATTTATGGAAGGTTTGCGCGTCGTAAGGAACGTTGATAGCAAGGTCTTATGCAACGCATTGCCGTGAACCGTGTCAGGACGGGAACGTAGCAGCACTAAGCGGAGGTTTGCGTGTGCCATAAGGTAGCTTTGCAGGAGTCACCTACGGCGTTTCCGCTTCGGTAAACCTCGGCAAAAAAGGCTTGCGTAGTTTTTTATTGAAAAAAAGCGAAGGACTATTCGAAAATGATTACGATTTTCGGATAGTCCTTCTTTATATTCAAGCGAAAGTTTTGATTCCCTCGCCGATAGAAACAGTATAGGCAGAGCTTTTCATTTTTATTCGTTATTTTTTTCTTTTTCTTGTTTGGAAATAATTTCCTCTTTTTTACCGCGGATATCCAGCCCGCCCAGCTTCTCGTCGGCAAAGGTCACGCCCCTTTGCATAGTCGCAAAGCCGTACTTTTCACGGATTTTAGCCACCGCGTTTTCCGCACGCTCCCTTTTCTCGTAGCTTAACCCGCCGTTTGCACTATCCAACGCGTCGCCAAATGAAAGCTGTTCGATATGATAATCAAACCCCGAAACGCTTACGCCCAGCATACGCACCCGCGTACCTTTTTCGCAATGCTTGCAAAAAAGCTCGAATGCCGTTTTGGCAATATCGCTGCAAAGCGCGGTCGGCGAAACCTTCGTTTGCCACGTGCTGTCCTCCAAGCGTTCGTTTCTGACCACGATATGCACCGTATTTGCCCGCCCCACGTCCGCGTCCCGAAGGCGTGAAGCTACGCTTTCCGAAAGCGCGTAAAACCACTTTTTCACCTCGTCGCGCTCGGTGATATCCTTGGGCAGCGTCGTGGAATTGCCGATAGATTTCAAATCCTCTCTCGTCTTTTGCCATTTTACGGGTTCTTCGTCCTCACCTCGTGCGTAAACGCGTACCTGCCTACCCCGTTTCCCCAAAGCTTTGATTAAAACAGCCTCGTCTGCATCAGCAAGCTCGCCGATTGTTTGAATACCGATTTTGCGTAAAATTTGCGCTGTCGAGCCGCCCACGAGCCATAATTCCGTGACGGGTAAGGGATATACGACCTGCTTATAATTCTCTTCGGAAATCACCGTCACCGCGTCCGGTTTTTTCAGTTCGGACGCAAGCTTTGCAAATACTTTATTAAAGCTGACGCCTACGGATACCGTCAAATGCAGTTCTTCCTTGACCGCCTGACGGATTTTTTGCGCGATTTCCTCGCCGCTCCCAAAAAGCGCGACGCTTTCCGTCATATCCAAAGCACATTCGTCGATACTACATTCCTCGATTTTTTCGGTATACCGACCGTAAATTTCGCGCACCTTTGCGGAAAAGCGTTTGTACTCGTGAAAATGCGACTCTACCATCTGCAAATGCGGACATTTTTTCAAAGCGGAATACACCGTTTCCGCCGTTTTTATTCCGTACTTTTTCGCTTCCTCGTTTTTCGCCAGCACGATTCCGTGCCGCTCCTTCGGGTCACCGCAAACGATTAACGGCTTACCGCCAAGCGCGGGATTGAGCGCGATTTCGACGGACGCAAAAAAATTATTCAAATCGGAATGTAAAATAACCCGTTTTCTTGGCTTTTCACTCATTTCAACGCATACCTGTCCCGCTCGTTTATTTGTTTTCGTTCAAAAATGCCGTCACGGAATGTGCGGCAACGTTCCCCTCGCCCGCCGCTTTTGTATACTGATACGGTCTGCCCGTACAATCCCCCGCCGCGAAACAGCCCTTAATATTCGTTTTCATATCCCTATCCACGATCACGTGCCCGTCCGCCGTTTCTATTCCCCCCACGAGCACGGCAGGCGAAATGCACTCGCGGAGCATAAATACGCCGTCAACCTGCAATTCCTTGTCCGTTTTTTCGTCGGGCGGCGTAGCAAAGACAAGCTTTTCTACGCGCGTCGTACCCGTAATTTCAACGGGCATTTTACGAAAAACTTGGATATTATCGCGTTCGATTTCCACCCCTTTATACATAGGTATTAAATATACCCTCTCCGCAAAATCGGCAAGCAAAGCAATCTCGTGCTCCATACGTTTACTCGTGCAAAGCACGGCAATCTTTTTCCCCTTATATAAAAAGCCGTCACAGGTCGCACAATAGCTCACGCCACGCCCCACAAACTCCGTTTCTCCCTGCAGCGTTTTCACACTTTCCACGCCGCAAGCGAGAATAACGGTACAACTTTCGTAGTAATTCCCCTCTTGCGTAGCAACGCCGAATTTGTCGTTCAACGCGTACACGCCCGATACCTTTTCCTCTTGCACCTCGATTTTCGCCTCAACGAGCTGCTGCTTCAAAGCCTCGCAAAACGCCTTGCCCGTGATATTCGAAAGCGCGGGATAATTGCGAATAAGCTCTGCCTTGGATATCTTTTCGCTCAATTCTTTTTTTCCAAACAGCAAAACACTTTTGCCGTTGGCGCGTAGCGTCAACGCCGCGGATATGCCCGCAAGCCCACTACCGATTATAATACAATCCGTCATTTCTTTTTCTCCTACTATGCTTATTATGTGCAATTAGGACAGGAAAACCCTTTTCGTTTTTACCGAAAAGGGTTTATTTCTAACAAAGCTTTACGATATTAGAAGGTAGGCGTCCAAGCCGCATAATCAACCTTCGCATACAGTACCACCTCGCCTCTTTGCGTTGCGGGAATTGTGCCCTTGAACTCTTGCGTCAACGCTTTATCCAAATACCAACCGTAAAACACCCATTCGGAATACGCGCCGTCGTAACGGGGCTTTAAGTTATCCACTTTCGCTCCCACGCCTGAATAATATTGATCCGGATATTCTTTTCCTTCTTCAAAAAGATACTGCGTAATATCCTTTTCTTTTCCTGATTGCGTAATAGCCTTATATTTGATTTTATATTCAAATTGATCAACGCACTTGGCGTATAAAGTAACCGTACCCGTCGTTTGTTCGGTAATAGATATAAAAGGAACTTGACAAGCTTCATCAGTATACCAACATATAAATATACGCCGTCCACCAGTAATTTGTGTTTCTTTTAATAAATCATCTATTTTAACATCCTTACCCTTTATATATTTTATTGGATAACTACCATCTTGTTTATACATATTTGCAGGAACACTTGTCTTTCCATCATCTGTAACCATATAATAATTGATAGAAAAAATAGGCGTATTTTTAATCTTGGCGTAAAGAGTTACTTTACCCGTCGTTTGCGCGGTAATTCCCGTAAACGACGTTTGGCAAGCTTCATCTACAAACCAGCCTTCAAATGTCCATATTCCCGTTTCAAAGGTATATTCAGACACAAGATCGTCTATGGTTATCGAAATGCCTTGCTCATAGCTTACAGGGTAACCTTTACCCGCTTGATACATTTGTACAGGAATACTTGTTTTCTGTTTGTCTACAATAGCATAATACTCAATAGGTTTTATACTTTCTTCCGTAGAAATTTTCGCGTATATGGTTAGTTTTCCCCTTGTAGAAGCGGTAATTCCCGCAAAAGGCGTTTGACAAGCTTCGTCTATAAACCAGCCTTCAAAAATAAAAGTATAATTATCGATTTTACATTCCGTTTGTAAATTATCGATAGTAACAGCTATTCCTTCCATATAGGAATTAGGATAATTACCATTCTCATCATACATTTGCGGCGGAATACTACTCTTTTCCCCATTCAAAACAGCATAATATTCAATATTACAATTCTCTAATGAACTGCTTGAATTAAATAAAGAGTCGTGATCGTCGTTACCCCCACAGCTTGCGAGCGCGAAAATCATCATAAAAGACAATAACAAGCATAAAAATCTTTTCATTATTCTTTCCCCTTGGTTAAATATATAATCATACATTATTATTTTATCATAGGGAAAGGCGTTTGTCAAGCCCTTTCTTTCGTTTATTTTGCACAAAAACGAGCAAAAATGCACCATTTTTTGACAATTTTACGCAAGCACGACGTCCAAGGTCATCATCAAAATAAAACCGATTAAAAATCCCCACGCGCCGCGCTGGTTACGGTCGTTCACCGCGGCTTCGGGCAGGAGGTCTTGCGCGACGACAAAAAGCATTGCTCCCGCCGAAAACGCAAGCACCCAAGGCTGCAAAACACGCAAGTACGCCGCGAAAAAATAGCCGATTATAGCAAAAACAGGCTCAACCAAACCGCTACCCGCGCCTAAAAGGAAGGCTTTTCGCGCTTTCCCAGAAGCCGTTTTCAAGGGCAGTGCCACAGCCGCGCCCTCGGGAAAATTTTGCAAACCGATACCAAGCGCAAGCCCCAGCGCGGACCAATACGCCGCTGCCGTGCCTGTTGCAGCCGCCGTACCAAACGCAAAGCCTACCGCCAAGCCCTCGGGAATGTTATGCAAAGTCACAGCCAAAAATAAGCGCGTAGATTTTTTTCTTTGATTGCTTGCGCCCTCTTCCGCTTCGTTCGTTTGAAATAAGCGCAACGCCGTTCTGTCCAAAAACACCAAAAACGCCCCGCCGACGATTAAGCCCGTAACCGCGGGTAACAGCGCGAAATCCCCGAAATATTTTTTCGCCTGCTCGATTGACGGTAATAATAACGACCAAACGGATGCCGCAAGCATAATTCCCGAGGCAAGGCCAAAAAATAGTGCGTTCGTTTTGGGAGAAATTTCCCCCTTAAAAAAGAAAACGACCGACGCGCCCAGCGCGGTCGCAAAAAATATGAACGCAATTCCAAAAACGGTTATCCAGATATTTTCCATAACGTTTTTCTCTCCGTGTTTCCTCAACGTTTCTATATTTTAATATATTCGAAGAGAAATTTTCCCGTTACAAAGCTTGCAATGCTTCGAACTTTTTGTTATAATATTTATAGTATGAAAAAGTATTTAGACACCAAGAAAAAACCGTTATTTTTTAGATTTTTAAGAAGCACTTTGGGGCTGTTTTACGGCAAGCGGGAATTTGTCGGCATAGAAAATATCCCTTCGGACGGCGCAATTTTCGTCGGCAACCACGCACAAGTCCACGGCCCGATTGCTTGCGAGCTGTATTTTCCTGCCCGTAAATACGTTTGGTGTATCGGGCAAATGATGAAAATGAAGGAAGTGCCCGACTACGCTTACGAGGATTTTTGGTCTAAAAAGCCAAAGGCTATCCGTTGGTTTTTCCGTATGCTTTCGTATATTATTGCCCCGCTTGCCTCTTACGTGTTTAATCACGCAGACACGATCGGCGTATACAAGGACGCGCGCGGCATAACCACTTATAAACAAAGCGTTCAGGCTTTGCACGAAGGGATAAACCTCGTTATTTTTCCCGAAAACAGACAATCCTATAACGAAATCGTCAACGAATTTCAAGATAAATTTATTGACGTTGCAAGGCTTTATTATAAAAAGCACAAACGCGCGGTTGCGTTCGTGCCTATGTATAATGCGGAAAAGCTTAAAAAAATCGTTTTTGGCAAGCCGATTGTGTTTTCTCCCGATCAACCGATAGATAAGCAGCGAAAGGCGATTTGCGACTACATAAAAAGCGAAATTACCCGTCTTGCAAAGGAGTTGCCCGTTCATACAGTCATACCCTACGATAATATCGCAAAAAAGAACTATCCCAAATCCAAATAATCGCCATAAATTGTATAAAATAACGCAACAAAAAACCTTGTTCGGTTAAGAACAAGGTTTTTGCTTTTGAAAAGCGGCGATAAATCCCCCACAACGAAAGCAGCAAAAAAGGTTCAGCCTTGCCTGCAAGGCGGGAAAAACGCTTTGAATGGCAAGAACGGGAGCTTGCTCACGGAATTGTCCTTCGGAGCGTTTTATATGCGTCCCGCACAAGAAGCTTTTTTGCGTAGCTTTCAAGCTCCCCGTCTGGGCAAGACGGATTTACCTCCGCTTTTCAAAAGCAGAAGATAAAACGTATTTTCCATAAAAAAATATAACAAAAAACCTTGTTCGGGTAAGAACAAGGCTTTTGCTTTTGAAAAGCGGCGATTACCTATCCTCCCGGTAGTAACCTACAAGTACTTTCGGCGTAAAAGAGCTTAACTTCTGTGTTCGGAATGGGAACAGGTGGGACCTCTTTGCCAT
>JAZNGH010000029.1:0-56219 GCA_045576335.1 Candidatus Scatosoma sp. | reverse complement strand
GGAACGCGAAGGTCGTGGCTTCAAATCCCGTCGCCTCGACCAAAAATAACGGATGGTGTTCCCACTATCCGTTATTTTTTTATTACGTGTTTTGTCAGTAAATCAAAGCCTTTCAGCGATTTTTATCATTCGCCAAATCACATTATTTGATCGCCTCTTTTAAGTATTCCAGCGATTGTTTCACCATTTCATCGCCAAGTTCCTTGTTGGCTTCTCTAGCACTTTCAGTGAACCAATGCTTGATATCGTCGATACGGTCAAGCTTGATACAATCGGGATACAAAGCCATCAAAATCGAGCTTTCGTATTTCCCCGCGTGATCGTAGCCCGTCGCGTTTTGCACCGCCGTTGACATCGTGGGAATGACCTTAATCCAAGAGAAGGGATTATTTGCGCCTTCTAATTCCTCGTAATAATTCGCGTACGATTCACTGCCCCACCAGCCCTCGCCGAGCGTTTCCTGCAAATACTCCATCGTCGCGCGCTTCGCAGCCGTGCGATAGCAAAGGGTCATAGGCATCTCGCTTTCTTGCTCGAACTGATGATGAATGACCACGTAAATATTACGGAAGCCCGAATAAAGCATACTCTTGAAAACGTAATATACGTAATCCTCAAACGCGCGTTCGGGCACGTGCACCGTTCCGCTCGTCTTTCCGCCTACGGCGTAGCTTGCGGGACTGTACGAAATGGTCGGCGCGAGCATAAGCTCCTTTTCCTTGGCAAGCTTTTTCACCAACCCCTCCGCCACGAGCGTATCGCACCCGTACGAGCAATGCGGGCCGTGATATTCCACCGTTCCGCCCACGATAACGAGCGGGATATTTTTTTCTTTTACGTACTCAGTTTCCCGAGGGAAGCTATAATCTAAAATCATTTTTTACTCCTTTATTATTTTAACATACCCGTTTTCTTTTTGCAATGCCTTGCACACAAAAAAAACCGTAAAAAAACACTTTCTTTTTTTGCTATTCAATATGCAAGCGTCGTATAATACGCGAGGTTCGTTTGACGGTTGTCCAATCTCCCGTACTGCACGACGACTTTTTGCGAGCTGGACAGCTTCATAGCGTATTGCGTTTCGAGCGGCACGACGTATCCGCACATATCGTCGGGATTGTTCATTCTGAAACACCGCACCTTTTGCGGCTCTACCGTCCAAGTGATATCGTCGTAGCACTCTTTATCGGCAAAGTAAAGCTTCACCTTTATCACGGCTGTTTTTGCCGTGTCGTTGACCACGATCACGCTTTCGTGCCCCTTCAAAACGCCCTCGCCCTCAGGCGGAAGCTCGCAATCGGGAATAATCCAATATTTTTTACCTACTACCATACTTTCTCTCCTTATTATTTCGGGAAACCGAGCACACGCTCGGTTTCCCTCATTCGTTTTTAGAAATTAAGCTCGATTAAGCCGTGCTTTTCAAGGTAATCCGTGTAGGATTCTACGCCGTTTTCTTTGATGGCGATACCCTTTTCCCAACGGCAGCCAAAAGTCGAGCCCGAAATGAATGTATCTACTTGGAACGTCATATTCTTCTTCAAAATATAGTCGGAAGAAGTTTCCATCCAAGGTGCTTCTACTTCGATCATACCCGTACCGTGGCAAGGTCCGTACACGTAGTTCTTTTCGTATCCTGCTTCTTTGTACATCTGCAAGAATTTCTTGGGAACGATATCCGCTCTCATGCCCGCTTTAAGATTTTCCGTCGTCCAGTTATGCATTTTCAAACAGAATTCGACGAGCTCTTTCTTTTCGCCTTCTGCTTTTCCCATAAATACGGGCAAACCGATTGCGGGCGAATAGCCGTCGATTTTTGCCGAAAGATTGAGCTGTACGATATCGTTTTTACCGATTACTTTATACGTCGAACGGCTGATTGCGTGACGGGTGGAAGATTCGCTGAACACGTACATAGGGAGTCCTTCGTATTCCGCACCGTTTTCATAGATAACTCTTTGTGCAATACCGACCATTTGAAGCTCGGTTACGCCGGGTTTCAACGCCTTAATAACTTCGTCCGTCGCAAGCTCTACGATACGGAAGCCTTCACGGATACAAGCAAGCTCGTTTTCACTCTTGATCGAACGGAGCGCGACCATAATATCGTTGCATTTTACGATTTCCGCCTTGGGGAACGCGTCCTTTAAGCCCTCGTAAATAGGCAACGTACATTCTACGTAGCTTCCCAAACCGATTTTGATATTTTCCCCCGTAACGCCGATTGCCTTAAATACTTCGGCAAACGTGTTGGGTACAAGCTCGGGATAGCTAGGATCCGCGGACTCGCGGAATTCTTTAAGCACGAACACCTTTTCCAGTCTTCCGAAATCCTTACCGAAAACGGCAGATTCGGGTCCCACCAACAGTGCAGCGTCACCGTTTGCGGAAATAGCTACGCCCGCTCTTTCAAACAAGGGCCAAAAACCCGAAAAATAACGCGCGTTCGCATAATCGCTCTCCGTCGAAGCCACGACCATAACGTCCAGCCCGCGTTCACGGAGCATCTTTGCCGCTCTTTGGATTCTTTCCTGATATTCGTAATCGGGAATACATACTCTTTGCATAATAAAATTTCTCCTTTTTTATTTTATCATATATGTATATTATAAAACCCTTTTTTTATTTTGTCATTAGAAAATCGTCAATAAAAATTATACAATCGTATTTTTTGATACGATTTTTTCTTTTTTGATTGACAAGCGCAAACGAAGCGCGTATAATAAAGCTATGGATTTCAAATTAAAACAAATGACGAGCGTTCTGCTCGTCCCCAAAATTGCAAACGTACATTTTTTCGAATTTCCCAAGGGGCATTTCACGCCCCCCGATAAGCACCCCTTTTGCGAGCTGATTTTCGTCGAAAGCGGCAATATGCGCGTGGAAAGCGAGGAATACACGGGCGTTTTACAAAAGAGCGAAATGATTTTGCATAGCGCGAACCGTATACACGCGCTTTCGTGTCCCAAAAACGAGCAAACGACGGTAATTATTATCGGCTTTGAATGTGTTTCGGATAAGCTGGCGTATTTCACGAAAAAGCCCGTCGTCTTAAACGAAACGGAGGTCAAACAGCTCGCAGCAATCGTCAAGGAAGGGCGAAACGTGTTCGCTCCGCCCTACAACGTGCCCGTGTACGATATGATAAAGAAGAAAAAGCAAATATTCGCAAGTGAACAAATGCTCAAATCACAGCTTGAAATATTTTTGCTGGGGCTTATCCGTAAATACGAATTTTTCGAAAGCGAAGAGGACAGTGAGGAAAGCGATTTCGCAATCGGCGAAATCGTGGAATATATCGACAATAACTTTTTGGAAAAAATCACCCTCGACGAGCTGGCGTTTTTGTTCCGCACCAACCGTTCCACGCTCTGTCGGGAATTTAAGCTGTTCACGGGCAAAAGCCCCATGGCGTACGTAGCGGATAAAAAGACGGAAAGCGCAAAAGAAAAATTACGCGGCGGCAAAAAGACGATTACGCAAATCGCGGACGAGCTGCAATTTGAAAGCGTACCCTATTTTTGTAAATTCTTCAAAAAACAAACGGGCTTGACCCCCGCGGAATACCGTAAGACGAACTAATAAAAACCGCGCCCGAAAGCAAAACGCTTTCGGGCGCGGATATTTTTTTATTCTTATTCGGGTTTCTTATCGAAATCAAGCGTCAAGTCGTAATCGCCGAGCTTGTTCACCTTAAAGCCGTTCTTCTTGTATTCTTCGTAATCGAACGCTTCCAGCTCGTCAATGGCAAGCTTGTGGAATTCGTAGAAGTTATGCCACCATTCCCAACCGCTACCAAGCTCGTTGGAAAGGTATGCGTCCGCGATATCGCAAGCCGTTTGCGGTGCTACGTAGAACGCGCCCATAGCGAGTACGTTTACGCCGTTGCCCGTGATTGCACGCATTGCCGCGGGAAGGCTCTCTACGACGCCCGCGTGTACGTGGGGGCACTTGCTCGCCGCGATATGTATACCCATACCCGTACCGCAGAAAAGGAGCGCACGCTCATAGTTCCCCTCGGAAATTTCCGCACCTACGCGAAGCCCCACTCTATGGAACATCAAATCGGTGTCGTTGGGATCGCTGTCCTTTTTAACGCCCAAATCAAGGATTTTCCAACCCTTTTTCGTCAAATGCTCAACCACGACTTCCTTCAAAGGAAAACCCGCAAAGTCCGCGCCAACTACCAGATACTTGTCTTTTACCGTTTTCATAATATTTTCTCCTTATTTCCCCGTATTTTATATACGATTATATATATTATAGCACGGTAAAAAACAATTGTCAACGGTTTTTTGTTTGTAGTTTTTACTCTCCCGAAAAAACCGCCCCGCGCCCTGTCACACCAAGCTTACGATTACTCTTTCTGCTCGATAAGCTTCGCCATATACTCCAACGTTCCGCCCTCTTCGTGCAGAATAAATTGTTTTTCTTCCACCGTCACTTTCTCCTTAAACCCCAACGCCGTTTCGTAATTATAAGTATCCGTACCCGGATTTAATACGTCCACTTGCATTAGGGAAGTAAAATATTTCACGTCCTCTCCAAGCCCCGCCTTATACGTTCCTACGATTTCAAAACGAAATTTACTCGTTCCTGATCCCTCTCGTACGCAACTGTCGATTACGGTAATCTCATAGCCCTGCTCTTTCAGCCTTGCCATTTCCCCGTCAATCCCGTAGCGACCATACGCCACCAGCTTCTCCGCCGAATTGTACGGCATATGCTTTTTGGGAATACTTCCTGAATATGTGTTTTCGTTTATCTCATTTAATAGTTCTCTTATGTTATTTTTATTTTTTATAGCATAACCATATTCCACATTATATTGTTTATCATTTTTCTCACATAAAGTATCTATATGAAAATTTCCCGTTATATAAACACCCTCCAAGTCAATAAACGAAATCCCAATTATTCTTTTAAGTGTATACCCTTCCTTTTTCGCCGCACGAACAAGCTCTATATTGATTTTATCAAACAGCGAAAGCTCTTCCTCGCTCGCAATGTTGTAAACGATTGCCTCCGACCACGCCGAATCCAAATAATTGACCGTATCCTCGTTCGCCTTGATTTTGAAGCTGTTTTCCATTGCCGAAAGAATGAGAGGTAAGCTCGTTTCCCCTTGTTCAACCTCTATCGCCTCGCCGTTGTATTCCACCGTATAGCTTTCGGCGTTTTCCACCGCTTCCCAGGTCAGCGTATAATTTTCCTCGTCATAGTCAAACGATTTGGGCGTTTCCAAAGTCTTTGGACCCGTAGAAGCCTTCAACCCCTCGCCCAAAAAGAAATCCGCCGACAAGCACCGCCGTCGCAACGATTACGACCGTTAAGATTATGCTTACCACCGCTTTTGTCTTGTAGTTCGACATTTCCCTGCCTCCAAAAAAATAAAAAGTTCAACCCAAGCCCGCATAAAAACGCAAACTTTGACCGTCGACATTAGTATAGCATTTTTGTATGATAAATGCAAGTATTTCCAACAAGTCTCATATTATCATATCATCAATTGCGCGTATGCACGCGTCAGCAATCGTTTTGCAAAAGCAGTGCAAGCACTTTTTTCTTTTCGTCCGACGCCTCGCCGTAAGGGGAGGGGTATTCCCGTTTTTCAAAGTGACAATCGTACACGATTTTCCCCGCCCTCAAAACGACTATCCTTTGCCCCAACGCAAACGCCTCTTCGATATCGTGCGTGACGAGCACCGTCGTCGGTTTTTTCTCTTGCCATAAACGGGCGAACACGCCCCAAAGCCGAATTTTCAGCGCGGTATCGAGCGACGAAAACGGCTCGTCGAGCAAGAGCAGCGGCGCGCCCACCGCAAACGCCCGCGCAAGGGCAACCCTTTGCTTCTCCCCGCCCGAAAGCGCGGCGGGGTATTTTTTCGCGTGCGCCGACAATTCCGTTTTTTCCAAAATCCCGCAACAGTCTTGCGCGCCCGCATACGACAAATTTTCCTCCACCGTCAAGCGCGGCAAAAGCCGCGGTTCTTGAAAGGCGTAACCCACCCGATTTGGCAAGCCCTCGATTTCCCCCTCGTAGTCGGTCAAGCCCGAAAGTATGCGAAGCAAGGTCGTCTTGCCCACGCCCGAAGCCCCCAAAAGACAAACGACCTCGCCCTCTGCAAGCTCCAACGCGAAATTATCAAAAATCTTCTTTTCCCCGTACGATTTCGAAACACAAATTTTCATTTTCCGCACCTCTCAAACATACTCGCCAGCCCCTCGCCGAGCAGCTGAAAAACAAATCCCGTGAAACATGCAACGAGCACGAGCGCGAACAACAGCGGCGTTTGCGAAAATAATTGTGCTTCCTGCATGGCGTTCCCAAGGCTTCCCGCCGTCCGCGCGAGCACCTCTGCCGACACGACGAGCTTCACGCCAAACCCGATTGCCGCGCCCGATTCTCTCAATAAATAGGGGGCAACCGTCAGCAAATACAGCGAAAATATCCGTTTTTTCAAGGGCACTTTGAAAACGCGGCTCATTTCGACAAGCTCGTTATCCACGCCCGCAAGCGAAGCCGAAAATCCCGTATACAGCATAGGGAACAACGACAAAAACGCCACGATTACGGGCGCAACGCCCGCACTCGACCAAAGCAATACGACGAGCAGCACCGCCAACACGGGTAAAGAGCGCAAAAAAGCGACAAACGGCGCGAAAAACCGCGAAAACGAGGGTAGCAGGTACGCAACCACCGCCAAAACGACCGCCAAAACGAAGGACAGCGCAAACGCGAGCAATACCCGAAGCAGGGTAGTCAAAAAGCCCTGCCAAAACCACCCCGCGCCAAGCGTTTCGAAAAACGCCGCAACGGTATCAAAAAAAGAGGGTACGAGCAAGCCGTTCCCCACACACGCGTATATGACGAGCCAAGCGACGACCATCACCCCGATTGCCGCCGCCGTTTGCGCCAAATTTTTCCATACCGTTTTCTTCATTATCTTATTCAAAATCCAGTCCGCAATAGAACGCGTTTTCAGGCGTTACGGTAATACTCGTGCTCACCGTTTTCGCCGCCTCTAAAAAGTCCTCTATACCCACTCGCGCCACGCTCGCGCCCTCAAACCAAACGCCGCAACGCCCTAAAACTTCCGTTTTCAAGAGCTTGCTATTCAGCGTAGTCGCGTAATTTCCGTCCTCTAAATGCGCCGTCACGCTTTGCACGATTTCCTCGCCGCTCGCCGTTTTCAGCCACTCGCTCGCGCTTTTCACGCCCGCCACGAACGAGCGCACCCACGCCTCGTCCCGTTCAATCAGCTCGCTTTTGGCAACGGCCACGGCTTGGGGATACCCGTCCTCCCCGCCGTACAACGCCTGCAAATCACCCACGATAGAAAAGCCCTTGCCTTTTTGCGCGCTCGCGGCAGGCTCGGCAAGCACGAAGCACTCCACGCCCGTAAGCGCACCGACGTCCCCCGCGCCCGTAATGGCAAGCAGATTGACCTTGTCCGCTTGCGCCGCTTCGCCCACGGACAGCTCGGCGTAAGGAATACCGTTTTTCGAAAGCACCGTCTTGAAAATCGTCCCCGGCAAGCTCGCAAGCTGCAAAACGCCCACCGTTTTTCCAACGAGCGAGGACAAATTTTCCGCTGTGTACGCCGTTGCGTTTTCGGATACCATATATAAATTCCCGTGCGTGACCACGCTGAGAAGCTGATATTCGCTCGACGCGCCCAAGCGCTCCGTCGCGCTCGTCAACGGCAAAACGCACACGTCCGCGTTCTTGTCCGTATCGGCAAAGGAAACCTTGCTTTCAATCAACCTCGGGTCTACGACGCGATAAGTCACGCCGTCGTCTTGCGTGTCCCCGCACATCATTCCCGCCAAAGCCAGAGCGGGCGCGCCGTCGGGCATATACACCGTAATTTCTTCCCCGTTCGCCTCGCACCCCGCGCCCGCAAAAGAGCAAAACGCGATACCCATGGCAGCGACGAACGCCAAAAATCCTTTTTTCATCTCTCTTTTTATCACTTGTTATTGATTGCTTCCAAGCGGTGGATAGGAAGTCCCCGCTCTATCCATTTTTGCTCGTATTCCGTCACCACGTTCCATTCGGGATTGCCATTTTCGTGCAAGTCGTAGGTCACGTTTTCCGTTGTAAAACCGCAAGCCTTGAACTCCTCCAACGAAAAGTCGAAAAAATCCCTATCGTCCGTCTTTTGCAAAATGCGCCCGCCCTTTTTCAAGAGCTTTTTATATACCTCCAAAAAATTGCGGTGCGTCAATCTTTGCGTGGCGTACCCAAGCTTGGGCAAAGGCGTAGAAAAATTGAGATAGATTGCGTCCAAACTGTTTTCGGGGATATAGCAGGGCAAGCACTCCGCGCGGATATTTAAGAAACGGATATTCCCGATTTCCCGTTTTTTCACTTCCTCCATAGGCGTCAAAATGACGTTGCTCATCTTTTCGAGCGCGAGAAAATTGACGTTTCTTGTCTTTTCCGCCATAGCGATCACGAAGCCGCCCTTCCCGCACCCGATTTCCAAAGCGACGGGGTTATCATTCCCAAAGGTACGCGAAAAATCCACCAGAGCGCGGTAATTTTCCGCCGCTTCTTTCATATTCAAAATCCCGTTCGTGCCTTGCGCCAACAGCAAATCTCCGCACGCCTGCATACGCGCTTCGAAATTGCGTTTTTTTCTCATTCTCATTGACATACTTTCACCTTATTTCGTGCCCGTGCTCCCAAAGCCGCCCACGCCTCTGACCGTTTCGGAAAGCGTATCCGCTTCCTCAAATTCCGCTTTCAAAAAGGGCGTGACGACGAGCTGTGCGATACGCTCCTTGGGGGAAATTCTCTGTTCTTGGTCGGAGTGATTATGTAACCCCACCATAATTTCCCCGCGATAATCCGCGTCGATTACGCCGACCTTATTTGCAGGCGCAAGCGAACGCTTGCACGCCAAGCCGCTCCGCGCATACACCAATCCCGCATACCCTTGCGGTATCTCCATTGCAAGCCCCGTATGCACGAATTTGGTTTCGTGGGGAGCAAACACGATATCCTCGTCGCAAAGCGCGTACAAATCCGCTCCCGCGGAAAATTCCGACCCGTAAGTCGGCAAAACGGCGTTCTCGTTCAATTTTTTAACGGCAATTTTCGGCATAAAAAGCACCTTCCTTTTTTCTTTTGACAATATTATACCAAATCCGCCGCTAAAAAGCAAACGAAAAACGGGGTGTTTCCACACCCCGTTCCCCATTATTCCACCGCCGCCAAGAAATAATCGTACAGCGGTTTATACGCCTCGCCCAAATACACGGGTGCGACCTTGTCCTCCGCAAAGGCGGCAAAACGGTCGCGCGCGCTGTCGTACGCCGTTTCGTAATAGGTTTTTACAATCGTCAAACGCTCCTCGATCGTGTACGCGTAATTGACCTCGTACGGGTGACTTTCGCCCTCCGTGACCTCATTCGACGGACGGGACGAAAAGCGCAAATAAAACAGCAACGCCTCTCTAATCCCCTCTACTTCCCGCTCGTAAGCCGCTTCCAGCTTCGCGCAATACGCCGCCCAAACACCCGACAAAAACACGCCGTTTTTGAGCAAGCGATGCTTTTCCGCCTCCTTATCCTCCTCCAAAGCCACGGACAGCTTATCCTTTTTCTGTTGCGCCGTCTTGACCTCCAAGAGCTGCTCCTCGGAAAGCGAAGCAAACTGCTCGTCCGTATACGATATAATATCAATCGTCATTTCAACCTCCTTATTTCACGCCGTCCAAGCGTTGCAGCCGCGCCCGTATTCCGCGCAAGCGCGCCCCCTTTTGCAAAGCCACGCGTATTGAAAACACTTCCCCGCGCAGCCCTACTTTGAGCGTCGCCTCGCCGTTTTGCGCCGTTAGCTCGCCCCGCCTTTCTCCGCGCACGCTTTCCACCTCGACCGTAAACGCACCCTCGCCGTAAAAGGTCAACGCTTTCAGCGTTTTCAAGCCCGCCGTTTGAAAATCCGTCGTCGCTTGGAACGCGCAAGCCTCGTTTGCAGGCAAAGCCCCGCCTACGCACAGCTTTTGCAGCTTGCCGTCCGCAAAGCACCACGCTTCGCCGTCCACTACGCTCACCCCCTCGGGCGTGAACGCGTAATACCCCTCGCCGCTATCACTATCCAAAACCAAGCCTCTTTTCACCCCGTCGCGATCGTAAAACACGGCAAAATATTTCCCGTCAAACTCCGCGTGATTGCATACCTGTATGCCCCAATTCGGCAAAATCTCCAAATTCGTACAGGTCTTTGCGACCTCGCTTCCATCAAAGCAATACACGCCGTCGTCCGCAAGGAAAAAGAGCTTTTCTCCGCCCACCGCGACCACGCCCGCCGACGCGCCGACGATCGCGCCGCCGTGATAGGGAATTTGCTCAAACGCAAACTCCCGCGCCGTTCCCGCAAGAGAAAGGAACGCAACTCCGCGCTCGTACAAAATGCACAGCTTTCCCTTGAAAGGCACGAGAGCGACGATTTCACCCCTTTCGCACGGCAGGCATATTTCCCCGCCGTCGTGGATACTCTCGGCAAAATCCGTCGGCGCAAAGGGCGCGGAATAGGCAATCGAAAAGGGCTTGACCGCGCAAAACACCCGACTTTTATAAAAGCAAGCAATCGTAGACGCGCGCGAAAGCCCCGTTTTCACCGCCCCCGTCGCGCTCACCTCGTACACGCCCGAAGCCCCCGCAAGCAAGCACACGAAATCCCTGCTTTCGGCAAACGCCGTAATCGGCGTCATTTGCTCGCCAAAGGAAAGCGTTTTCGTCCACGCGTTCGTGCTTTCATCGTATTCGTAGAGCGTGCCGTTTTGCGTGATCATTGCGTATTTTTCCGTATAGCTTCCCTGCTCCGTCCTTTCGCGACGGGTAAAAAAGGCTTGCGCCGCGGGCAAGTTCACAGGCAACGGAACGCTATCGCCGAGCGCGCCTTCCACCGCCCGCAAACCTACTCCTACGCGCATCACGCCGTTCTCGCACGCACAGTTTTTACACTCGGAAGCGCGGCCCTGCAATTCGCCTTGCTTCCCCGCGCCGATTGCAAACCCGCCGTACGCCTTTTCATACTCTCTGACCGCCGTTCTCAGCGGCGTTTTACTCAAAATCATCACGCCCACCGCCTTGAACGGAGCTTACGGCTGGGCTTTGCACGGTAAGCCGCCGCAATCGCGTCCTTGTATTTTTTATCCCAAACGGCGGCGTCCTCAAACGCGCCCACGGCAAGCGAATATTCCGCCGCGATACCGTACGCAAAGAGCCGTACCGAGGCTTGCAGGATATAATCGCTTTCGTCCTCTATCCCTTTTGCGTTCGGCGCGTAGGTATACGCGACCTTGATTTTCCCGCCTTGCGTTTTCAAATATTCGGGGAACAGCTTAAACGCAAGCGCATTCCCGCCCTCGTCCGCCACGCGCAAAACGCGCACCACGCGCTTGGACAGCTCGGAATAATACACCGCGCCCGAATCGCTTTCCAGCTCCTCCTCGGCGTATAACGGGAGATAATCGAGCGCAAGCTCGTTTTCTACGAGGTTGAAGCAATCCAACAGCCTTTCTGTTTCCCCCGCGCCCGCCGTGTCCGTACCGTCGAGGTACGCCTTGACGCAATCTTTCAAGCCAAGCTCGCCCGCACCCGCCAAAATAATTTCTTTAACCGTCATTTTAACCTCCTTAAATAACGGCACCCGTATTACGCTCAACGCATACACGGGTGCCTCATTTTTATATTACGCCCGCTTTTTTAAGCCAAAAAAGCTCACGCCTCGGTGATTTCCGAAAGCTTACCCTGACCGTTAGGACGTTCGCACATCAGCTCGGCGTATTTGACGAGCGTCGCCGTATAAACGGGTTTGCCCGGCACCTGCTTCAAGATTTTGCCGTCCTCGCCCTCCAACCATTTCCAATCGCAAAGCTGGTGGATTTTGAAATCGTCGGTATTGAGCAGATACATCGTACCCTCGGGACAGAAACGGTCGGCAACCACGGGAATACCGTTAAAGCTCACCGCCTTAAAGCCGCCGTCAAACGCAACGGTAGGCAACGCCACGGAGAATTTTCTGTAATATTCCGCAAGCGCGCGCTTTACGCCCCAAGAGCACACGATAAAGTTGACCTTACCGCCCGAATTTTCCTCAATCGTATCGATTGCTTTTTGAATAACGCTCTCGGAAATTTCCCCGACGTCCTCTTGGATATAGGGCTTTAAGGCAGGCGTAACTTCTCTGTCCACGCCGTACAGCTCGCCGTCGCCGAAAATGGCTTTCAAGCCCGTAAGCTCGTAATCCTTCGAGCCGTGCAGGTACACCATTGCGCCCATAGGGATATTTTCCAAAATATCCACGCCGCCTTGGAAGGTTACTTTCTTGCTTGCGCGGTCAACGGCGACGACCTTAAAGTTCTGCCCGTTGGGAATGTCTACACCGTCCATACCCACGAAATCTACGAACATACCCTCAACGAAAGTGTTGACTTGGGAAATTTGCGCCTTGTTCCCCGCCTCGGTCATCAACACTACGCCAAGACAGCCCGTGCCGTCGCCGTAGAGCATTCTGCCGAAATTGAAGGTCGCGCTCTTGATTAAATTCTGCATTTCGTCGTTAAGCAGATTGACGAACGCACCCTCGTTATTCGCCGAAGCGCGCAATGCCTTGTCGGAAATTTCAATCGTACCGTACAGGTTTTTCAAGGTCGCGGTAAACACGAGCTTATCGCTGGGCGCGGCAGCAGGCAAGTTCCCCGTTTCGCTCCCCGCCGCAATACCGCCGTTGATGCCGTATTTGACGAGCTTTTTCACGTCCTTACCCACAACATCCGAGGTCGAACGCTGAATTTGCGCCAAAAACGGATTCGTCTTATAATCCAAAGCCTCCGTCACAGCGTCCAAGTAAAAAGATTTTAATGCATTATCTGCAGTTTCCATAGTAATCATAATTTTTTCTCCTTATTTATAAATTTTTTTGGCTTTGTCGCAATAAGCGGTTGATTAGTGTTTTCGCACGGTTTGACAAGAAAAATACAAGAAAGACAAGCACAACGCGAGGGCGCATACCCGTTGCGGTCTTTAACCGAGCGTTGTGCGCCGTATTTTACAGTATTTTTCCGTCAAAAATCAACCGAATGTTGCGATAGAGCCTTTATGCTTTCGCGCCGCTTTTCAGCCAACGCAAAGCCATGCTCCCCGCCTCTTCGACGGTTTTTGCTTTGATAGGCGGCGTAGGCACGCCCACGCCCCCTCTCGTCAAGGGCGCGACCGATTTTCCCACCGAAGCCAAATAATCCCCGATGATTTTCAATCGCACCCCCTCGTCGCGGCTCGCCCGTTCAAACAGCTCCTCGGAAGACAGCTCCGCGCTTTCACGGCTTCCCGCGACGGGCAAACCAAGTCCCCCCAAAGTCAACGCGTCCTCCGTCTTTTCTTCGCCGTTTGCAACCGTTTCCACCGCAACTTTTTCCGCCGCAACGGGTTTCCCGTCTTCTTCCGCAATCGGGGCTTCGGCGCGTATACTCGCCTTTTCCAGCTCCGCAACGAAGCCGTCGAACGCCCGTTGCTTTGCCTTTACCGTTTCGGCGTTTTTACGCAGTTTTTCCACCGTCGTCGCCGATTCGTCCCCCTCCTTGGAAGTTTCCTTGAAATTTTCCGTCGCGCGCTCCAACGCTTTCAGGCGTTGACTTCGCCGAGTAAACTCTGCCTGCAAACTTTCATACGCCCGCGCAAGGGCGTCCACGTCCTTAAACTTTCCAAGCACCGCCGAGGCTTTTTCCCTTTGAGGCTTTTCTTCCCTCTCCTCTGCCTTTGCCGCTGCAACTTCCTCCGTGCCCGTCGTTTCCCCGTAAACGTTCTCCTTTTCTTCCATTATCTATCCTCCTCTTTTTTGCTTTCCGCCGCGCGCTTATGCGCGTTAATATGCGCCGCGTACCGCTTTTTCAGCGTTTCGCGCTCTTTTGCCCTTTTGAACTCCGCCGACAATAAATACCGCGTATGCTCCGTAATATGCAAAGCGTGGTCGTCGTACTCGTCCACCTCCAACGCCTTCCCCCGCATTTCCAAATTTTCCTCGCCCGCCTTGGCGATATGCAGCGTGGAAATATCTTGCGTGTTTTCGTAATTGCCAAACCCGAACGCCTCCAAAATGCGCCGTCTGTTCTCGTTGGAGATTCTGCCGTCCTCGTCCGTCAAAAGCCCCGCCTCGTACAATTTCAGCACCACCGCCTTTTTCTCCTCGGGCGCAAGCGCGTCCTCCGTTTCAAACTGCACGTCGCTCACGTCGAGGTCGGCGGCGTTAAAATAGTACACTTGCGTTTTCTTGTTTTCGCCCGTGAGCGTCATCAACCTTGCCGAGCCGGCAAACTGCCGATACAACCGCAAAATCTGCCTGCCCACCTCTTTGACCGCGGATTCGATACTTCCTATCGTAGCCGCCAAACGCGATTCGTCTTGCGAGAGCAAGAGCTGTAACCCCGTCGCACTCGTCACCCTTGCGGGCGTGGAATGTTGTGCAAGATCGCTCACACCGCTGATATAGGCGAACTCCCTTTCCAGCCATTCCTCCTCGGCTGAAAACTCGGCGGGTATCTGCCCGCAATCGAGCATTTCAGGTGCTTTTCCGCCCTGACGGTACACGAGCACCTTCCCGGGCAATAGCCCCTCTTCCGCCAGCTCGTCTGTATCCACCGAGCCGTCCTCCACCGTAAGCACGCCCATCGAAAGACGGTTCAAAAACTCGTGCTTTCTGTTTCGCACGGCGTTGTACGCCCTCTGCACGGGAATCAGCCTGTCTATCACGCTCACGCTGAAAAACGCGGCGGGCAAGCGTATACAATCCTGCTTCACGAACGGAAAAACGCGCTCCCCTCTCGCACCGTTCTCATAGGGCAATTCCCCGCAAAACAACAGCTTTCCGCCCGCCACGATTTCCAGCTTCCCGTTGGGATTTTCCGCATTCGGCTTGGTGTAGCGTTCAATCAAAAGCACCCCGTCCTCTGCCGTTGTACTCATACCTGCCCCCACCGTAGGCACTTTTCCCGCCGACGGCTCGCTGTAATAATAGCTGGTCGAAAGCGAACCCTTATCGCTTTCTACACTCACCCCGAAGCGTTCGTACACGTACCGCGTAGACACCGCTTGCGCGTGGATAAGGCTTTCCAGCTCCTCCAAGCCCTCGGCGTTCAATCGGTCGGGATAGATCTCAAAGGGCGACACCGCCGCCACGCTCACTTCGCCCTCGTACACGGGCAAGCCTTCGCCGTCGACCGCGACTTGTCTGCCGCCGCGCTCGTCCCAAGTCACCTTGAAAAACGCGCTGCCACAACACTCCGACCAAACGATTGCCTTGGACGCCGTTTCCGAAAAACGGATACGCTCTTGCGCGTAGCGCAACACGCCCGTCGCAAGCTTCGCCGCCTTCAAATCCCCTTCCTCGTCCGAGAATGCGCGCACGCTCAAAGTAGGACGCAATTTTTCCAGCTTGGCAATTCTCGTATCCACCGTCGGCGCAATATGGTTAAACACTCGCCGCGACTGCCAATAAAAGCGTTTATCCTCGTCCACTACACCGCCGAACGGCGAAATATCGCAATACTGATTGCCGCTCAAAAAATTCATATTGAGCAGCCAACCGCTCTCCACCGACCGTCGCTCCTCGCGCCGCTTTTCAAAGTCCGCGACCACCTCTGCCGCGAGCTTCGCTTCCGCACGCGCCTTTGCCTCTTCCTTTTCCCTTTCGGAAAGCCCGTTTTCTTCCAAAGTCATTTTTTAACCTCCCTTTTTACCCTTTTTCTCGGTTTGGGTCTTACCGTTTTTTTCTTTTCAACGCACACCTGCCCCGTCCCTTCCTCCGTTTGCAAATCAGCAAGCAGCTTGTCCCGCTCGGCGATAAGCTCCTCGTCGCTCATTGCCGCATACCCGCCCTCGCCGCTTTCCGAAAGCAAGATTTGCACGGCTTTGAGGTCGGGCGGCACGTCCTTTTTCGTTTTCTTGCGCTTGGTTAGCCGTAGCTGTCCGTCCACCTCGGCGTATTCTTCCGTCACTTCGGCGACCTGAAAGCCCAACGCCACCTTCAATAAAGCCTTTTCTATCTTTTGGCCTTTTTTTTCTTCCATATCAACTCTCCTTGCTTCGTTTCAATCTCTTCAACAACCTCTCTTTGTCCTTTTGAATGACGGTTTTCTCCGTTTTTGGCGGTGTCTTTTTGGGACGGCTCATCAAATAGTAACGCATTTCGTCAAGTCCGTGGTCGCGCGCCTTCCTCGGCACGTCCCCGCTTCCCCAATAATACCCTTTTAGCTCGCTGATGAGCTGTACGCAGGTATTGAAAATATAAATATTCGGCAAGCCGTTTTTTTGATTGAGGTAGCTTTTTACCTGTGCAATGCCCGAAAACAAATCCTTTTCCACGTCAGGATTTACGAGTATGCCCCGCTCGTAAAAAAGCTCCGCCACGCTTTTCACGCCCGAGAGCGTGCGTTGCTTCGCCGCGCTGTCGATAAGCGCGCATATCCGCCCCTGCTTATCCCGCTTCCAGCCCAACGTATCGCATATCCGCTTGATACACGCCGCGTGGTGGTCGATATCCCGCCCCGCCTCGTAATGCTCGTACACGACGTACACGTTGTCGTCGAAATCCACCGCGTACCAATGCGCGGACAAAGGATTGTTCAACCCAGGGTCGATAGAAATGGTATCCTGCCATTCCTTGGGCACGGAAAAGGGCTCTATCACGTGTATTGCCTCGTCAAATTCGGGATACACCAGCCCCTCGCTCGCCCCAAACCGCCCAAACCTACGCGATTGCAGCGTCCGCTCGTCCATACACCCCTCTAAAAGATTGATTTCCCCCTCGTCGAGGTACGGATTGTCGCTCCATTCCATAAACTCGTACCATATTTCGGGGTCGTTTGCCCGATTGAGATAGATATCCTCGTACACAAAGGTCAACCCCTTCAAGGGGGTCATGGTCGCGAAGATATCCCCTCGCCTGTCCATAACGCGCATACGGCATTCCAAGTAAATATCCTTTGGCGGCTCTTCGTCAAACCACACGAAATCGAGCGACGCGCCCTGAAATTTTTCTCTGCCCTGATCACAGCTCTTAAACCCGATTACGGATATCCCGCCGAACACGTTTTTTACACGGATAAAATCGATCACCCCGCTTTCGGGCGCGTCCTTTCTGCCGCTGTACATCACGATTTCTTCTATCCAGTCCCGCCGCAAATACCGCAAAATCTTCTTTTGCGCCACGTCGCGCTGTACCTGCTGCGAAAGAGAAACCACCCACCCTTGCGCGTTGGCTCTATTCTCGCGGTAGGGGTGTATCCCCCGCGCGATATACACGCACTCCGCCGCGCCGCACTCCGTTTTCCCCGAGCGGTTTCCGCCGAACACCCAACGGTTTCTCTTGCCGCATTTATGAAACGCGAGCTGTTTTTGATGCACCCGCTCCCCCGTATTGTAGCGCGCCAAAAAATCCTCCTCCCGCCTTTTCCGTATTTCCTCGTCGATTGCCCGTATCGCCCTTAATTTTTCTACAATATCTCCCATAATCACCGCCAAATTTTCAAAAACGCCCCTTATTTTCCCACTATAATAAAATTTATGAAAAAACGCGTATGCGCGGCGTTGTTGCCGCTTGTATATTTCCTATGTATTCTCTTTTGTCCGTGGCAATTGCAACGGCAAACCGCTTTCGCCGAAAGCGGCACTTACGCTTGCGTCTGCAACGACGACACCTTTTTTTACAGCGCGCGCGACGAAAAGCGCGGTCTTTTCCTGCTCCCCAAAACCTATTTCGTCAAGGTCCTTTCCACGGACGGCGAGTACACGAAAATCGAATACTTATACGACGAGCAATACTGCCAAAAGCTGACGGGGTATGCCAAGACCGACGAGCTGACTTTCGTCGATTACGTCCCCGAAACGCCCTATCTTTACCACCTCTTCGAGGTTCGCTACACCATTGAAGACGCCTTTTCGGCAGGCGACGATTTCCTCAATCAAATCACCGTCACTTGCGCCTATTACGGCGATTACCGTATCGGCTCGAAAACCTATTGCTACGTACTTCGAGGCGACTCGTTCGGGTATATCCCCAAGCCCGACGACTTTTCCTACGCCGAAAGCACCGAATACGCCGACCGCCTCGCCCAAGCTGAGCCAATGCCGCCCGCGGCGGAGGATAACACGCAAGGCGAGAGTATGCCGCCCGCACAAATCGCCATTCTCGTTACCCTTTGCTTGCTCGTCCCCGTCCTCGCCGCACTCATTTTGAAGCCGCCCCGCCGCGCCCCGTACGAAACGGACGAATGAGCCTCATTTTCGCACAATTCCCAAGAACGTCCGTTCCCGCTCGCTGATCGCGCCCTCGCGTTCGCCGTTTACGAAACGGTTTATGCCTTGGAAAATATCCACACGCGCAAAATCCCTGTCAAAGACCTCCTCGGTCACACCCGCAACGCAAAGCATTGCCTCCACCTTTTTATAAAGCCTCCGTTGCACGCGAAAATATCGGCTTTCACTCCAAGCGGGATACCCCGTCCTCACGGGCATTTCTTTGACCGCTTTGGAAAGCGGTTTTTTCCTCTTTCCCAACCCGAAATAGCGCACGGCGAGCAAGGTTCGTTCCTCCAAGCTCAATTTCTGCAAAACGCCCTCGATTTCCGAAAGCAACCATTCCAGCTTTCGTTTATACACGATTTCGCCCGCAAGATATTCCACCAAAGCCTCCGCGGACAATTCGCTTTTATACGAAAGCACCGCACGGTTTTGAATATGCGTCTGATATTCCTTTCCAATCGTCTGCAACGTCGGATAGGCGTACAATACCGCTTTTGCATAATTTTTCAAATTTCCTTCACCTCGCCTTTTGCCAAAATTTTTTCTCTCACCGCTTCCTCGCCCGAAGCCAAGCGCATTATGTCACGAATTTCCAAAATTGCAAGTCCACTCTTTCATCTTTTTTGTAAAAATCCGAACATTTGTTCGCTTTTAATGGTATTATAGCACGTTAAATATGACAAATGCCCGCCACTTTTCGTAAATTTTTGGAAAAATTTTCCGTTTGTTCGATTTTTTTATCTTGCGGCAAACAAAATTGCGTTGATTTATTGCTTTTTTTTGTAAATAATGCTATAATAATAGTGTATGAGAAAAAGCGTCTTGACAATTTTATCCGCTTGCACCTTTGCCGCGCTGACCGCTTCGGTTGCGGCAGGTTCTCTTGTGCCCAACGCCGCCGCGGCGGAAAGCACGGAAAACGAGGCAAACGGCTTATTTTTGCCGACGCGATACGAGGAGTATCTGGACCTGTCCGCCCCGTCCGACGTGGCGGTTTGCGACGATTTCGCAGCAATTGCGGACGGGAACGTGATTTATCTGTACGACAAGGCAAACGGCGTATACCGTGAGTATACCCACGCGCCCAACCTCGTTGACCCCTCTAAAAACCGCGTGACGAAATTGCAATTCGACGCCGCGGACAACCTGTATTTTCTCGACGCTTCGACGGGCTTGTACTATCTCCAAAGCGTCGACTTACTCTCGCCTGAAACGGCGAGCGCAACGGACACCGCGTTTACTTGCAGTACCTTCATTTTGCACGACGACACGCTGTATTTTACCAACGTGACCACGCAAACCCAGCTATCCAAAGTCCCCCTTAACGATTTGGACAAAAACGCGGTATACACGCTCGTGGATGAGCTTTCCTCCAAGCCCACGCTCACTTTTTGGGACGAGGAGCTGTATTACACCAACAGCGGTAAATACCTTTACAAAATCAATCCCGACGCAACGACGCCCGCGGAAACCTTCGTGGCGGCTTTCCCGTCCGAGCTGGTTTCCGTCAGCGTAAACGGCGGCGCGTTCGCGTATACGGATATCGACGGCAATTTTTCCGTCCGCGACCTTTCCGCACTCACCAGCCAAAAGGATGCGAGCAGCGTGGAGGAGGCGTTCGGCAAAGCTGGCTCGTTCACCTCGCTTTGCGTGTTCGACGAGTTCGTTTACGCCGTGAACGGCGCGGCGGTGTGGGAATATTCCGTTCTCGGTGAAAACTTCACCGCCTCTGAAATTTGCGCTTCGTCCTCGTCCGTCAACCGCTTGAACGGCGCGACGCAAACGCTGCTTGCGGGAAACAAGCTCTTCGTTTCCGACAACGGCAACGCCCGCGTGTCGGTGTACGATTTGAAGAACGCTACATTCAACGACCCCATTCCCGTTACGCTTCTCCCTACTTACTTGGCGGCAAACGGGCAAACGCTTCTTCTTGCCAACCAAACGCAAGCCGCGCTCTACGACGTATCGGCGGATAATTACGGCGTGCAGCTTTGGGCGTACAACGGCTTTATCGGCGAGATTGCAGGGATTGCCGAGGTGTACGGAAAATACTATTTCGCCACCGAAAACAATCGGTATTACCTTTTGGAAAAGGGTGAAAACGGCTGGGCGTTGACACAGGATATTTCCAAGACCTACACCCGCCAAACGAGCTTTCTCACCGCCGACGCGTACGGGTATCTGTACACCGTTTCAGGCAACGACGCGTACCGTTATACGGAAGCGGATTTCCTCAACCCCTCGTCGCAAACGGGCGAAAAAATTTGCGGTATCTTGCCTACGGGCGTGACGGCATTTGCCGTAGATTACGAGCAAAATCTCTACGCGCTTGCAAGCAATACGGTGTATAAATTCACCCTGCAAGCGGACGGCACGTACGCGCAAACGAGCGTGGATACGAGCGAGAAATTCGTCTACGGCGGCAAGGATTATACCCCCACGATTAACTCGTTTACCTTCGGTATCGAAGAAAATATCGCCTACCTTCTTTGCGATAATAATTACTTGATCCAAACGGATAAATTCGCGCTCCCGACCGTGAAAAATATCGCCGTAAACGGCGCAGACGAAAAGGTGTTCAGTGCGGAAAGCGCGGTCGTCACCGTTGTTCAAACGACCCCGAACGCGTTGCTCGTGGAATTTGACCTTTCTTCTTTAAGCGGCGCGACGGTGTTCCCTTATATTTCCTATCAAAGAAGCGAAACCCCGCTCACCGCTCTCAAAATCGGTGAAACGGACAAATACAATCTCATTGCAGTATTCGACAAAACCGCAAACGATTATTCGACCTACCTCGTATTAAAGGCGGCTTCGCCCGAATTTGACGGCGAATACAGCGTCGAATACGCCGAAGCAGAGCGCAAAACGGCTTGGCTCACCAACGCCGTCGCTCTCTATAAATTCCCCTATCTCACTCCCCTTTTGACGGTAACGGAGCTTCCCCGCGGCAGCGAGGTACTTTTACTCGGCGAGATAGGAGAACTTGACCACGAATATTATCTCGTTTCCTACACGGATGCGGCGGGCGTCCAAAAAACGGGCTATATCCCGCAATCGTACGCAACGCTTTTCGACGCTTCGCCCAAGGAAACCACGCAAACGCAAGTGGGCGCAACGGAGAGCAACGAAGACGCACTCTGGCGACTTGCCTATATGCTTTTAGGTTTGGCGGCAATCGGTATTTTGACCGATTTCCTGCTTTTACGCAAAAAGAACGACTAAAAAGGAGGAACAATCTGTATGTCTGATTATCACAGTAGCAGCAGCGTATATCCGCTATGGACGACGGCAGCGGATTGTTTCGCCGCGCCGTAAACCCAAACGCCTATACGCTACCTTTTTCAAGTATTATTTTTAGGAGGTAGAGTATTATGAACGAAATCATCAAAGCCCTGCAAGAACAGGATTACGACACCGCGGCGTCGCTTGCTATCAAACTCACGAAAGAGGAGCTTGCCGACGTACTTACGGAAATGGAAAAAGCGGATATTCCCGCTTTTTGTCGCGCGCTGGACAGCGATTTGCTCGCCGACGCGCTTCCCCTTTTGGATAAAGAACTGCAAGAGGACGTCATCAACGGCTTACGCGACGACGAGCTGGAAAAGGTCCTCGACGAAATGTCCGTTGACGAAACGGTGGACATTATCGAGGATATGCCGCAAGAAATCGTGCGCCGTATTGCGGAAACGGAAGAAATCGTACAGCTCCTTATCGAGCGCAATTTTTCCGTTTTGCGCCCCTTGCTTTTGTCTATGAACGCAACCGACCTTGCGGAGGTTTTCAACGAAATACGCGAAGCGGCGGATTTGCCCATTCTTTTCCGTATTCTACCCAAGGACCTTGCGGCGGAAACCTTCGTCGAAATGGATAGCGACGTCAAGGAAACGCTCATTCACCGCTTAAACGACCGCGAGCTTCGCGCCGTTATGGACGAGCTTTTCCTCGACGATACCGTCGATATTATCGAAGAAATGCCCGCAAGCGTGGTCAAGCGCGTGCTCGCGCAAAGCGACAGCGAAACGCGCGCCTATATCAACGAAATCCTCAAATACCCCAAGGACAGCGCGGGCAGCATTATGACGATTGAATTCGTTTCCTTGCGCCCTACTATGACGGTCGACGAGGCCTTCGAGCGTATCCGCCAAACGGCAATCGACAAGGAAACGATTTACACCTGCTACGTCACTGACCCCACCAACAAGCTGTTGGGGCTGGTTTCCGCGAAGGATTTAATGCTCGCCAAAAAATCGGCGACGATTGAAGAGATTATGACGGAAAACGTCATCTACGCGCACACCGAGGACGACAAAGAGGACGTTTCGCGTATGATTTCCGACTACGGCTTCCTCGCGCTTCCTATCGTGGATAGGGAAACGCGGCTCGTGGGTATCGTCACGGTTGACGACGCAATGACCGTCCTGCAATCGGAGAACACCGAAGATATCGCGAAGATGGCGGCAGTCACCCCCACCGACAAGCCCTATTTGAAAACGAATATATGGCGCATTTGTTTGAGCCGTTTGCCGTGGCTGTTGATACTGCTCGTATCCTCCACCTTTTCGGGGTTGGTCATTTCCGCCAACGAAAGCACGCTCAACCACGCCGTATACGGTATCGTGTTGACGGCTTGTATGCCTATGCTGATGGGTACGGGCGGTAACGCAGGCTCGCAAGCAAGCGCAATGATTATTCGAGGGATTGCCATCGGCGAAGTGGATTTTAAGGATTTTTGGAGGGTCGTCTGGAAGGAAATCCGCGTATCGGTGCTCCTCGGCGCATTCCTTGCCGCCGCGTGCTTTGCCAAGGTTATGCTCGTAGACGGCTTGTACGCCGTAGAGCAAGGCGCGTTGATTGCGTTCGTCATCAGCTTTTCTATGCTCATCACAATCGTGATTGCCAAGCTAATCGGCGCAATGCTGCCGCTGCTTGCAAAGAAATGCAGATTAGACCCCGCCGTCGTGGCAGGTCCGTTCATTACGACAATCGTAGACGTCGTATCCCTCACCGTCTATTGCGCGTTTGCCATTTGGTTTTTGGGCGCAATCTAACTCAAACGAAAACGGCTTCGGAGTTCTCCGAAGCCGTTTATTTTTTATTCGTATATTCCCGTCGATAGATACCTGTCGCCGCCGTCGGGCAAGATTGTCACGATATTCTTCCCCGCGTTTTTCTTTTCTTTCGCCAAGGCGATTGCCGCGGCGACTGCCGCTCCCGCGGATATCCCCGCAAATACGCCCTCCGTCTTGTAAAGGAGCTTTGTTTTCTCAAACGCTTCCTCGTCCGTCACGCAAAGCACCTCGTCGTACACGCCGCAATCGAGCACGCTCGGCACGAAGTTCGCGCCGATACCCTGTATCTTATGCGCGCCCGCAACGCCTCTTGACAGCAACGGCGAAGCCGCAGGCTCTACCGCCACCACCCGCGTTTGCGGGTTTTTTTCTTTGAGGAATTTCCCCACGCCCGTCAAAGTACCGCCCGTACCCACGCAAGCGACGAAAATATCTATTTTCCCCTCCAACGCCTCGTAAATTTCGGGCGCGGTCGTTTGATAGTGCGCCTTGGGGTTGGCGGGGTTGTCAAACTGCCCCGCAATAATCGCGTTGGGCGTGCGATTTAACAACGCTTCCGCGCATTCCACCGCGCCCTGCATACCTTTTTTTCCGTCCGTGAGCACGACCTCCGCCCCGTACTTTTGGAGCAGCTGCCGTCTTTCCACAGACATAGTATCAGGCATCACGATTATCGCTTTATACCCGCGCGAAGCCGCCACGAGCGCAAGCCCTATGCCCGTATTTCCCGAAGTCGCTTCAATCACCGTACCGCCCGCTGTCAGCTTTCCGCTCTTTTCCGCGTCCTCTATAATCGCCTTTGCTACGCGGTCCTTAATCGACCCGCCCGCGTTGCGATATTCCGCCTTTGCAAAAATGCGCGCCTGCAAATGCAGTTCCTCTCTTATTTTCACAAGCTCTATCAGCGGCGTATTGCCGATACCGTCTATTTTACACATTGTTCACCTCGCGTCCGTTTGCAACGAACTTCAAAATTTCCTTGGGCTCATCCACGAATACTTTTCCGCCCTGCTCTTGCAAAAACGCCTTATCGCGAAAGCCCCAGCATACGCAAATACAATCCACGCCCGCGTTTTTCGCCGTTTGGATATCCACCTCGGAATCGCCGATATACACCGTTTCCGCCGCCGTCACGCCCAAAGAACGCATAATCGTAAACAACGCGTCGGGCGCGGGTTTTTTGCGAATCCCCGCCGCCTCGTTTTCACCCGCCGCCTCGTCCAACAAGCCGTCGAAATAGACCTGTGCAAGCTGTTTCACCGCAAAATCCGCTTTGTTGGAAAGCACGGCGGTTTTCACGCCCCGCTCTCGCAAGCCTTTCAGCAAAGCCAAAATGCCCGCATACGGTTTGGTTTTATCGGCGCAATGCGCCTTATAATGCGTCTTGAACACCTGCATCACGCCCTCAAAATCGGGAAAATCCGTCCTACCCAGCGCGCGCTGCATCAAATTCACGATACCGTTCCCGATAAACGCGCGCACCTCGTCTATGCTCCGCGGCGGGAAGCCGTAATGCTTCAACGCGGCGTTCACCGCGTCCTGCAAGTCCTCCAAGGTATCGAGCAGCGTGCCGTCCAAATCAAATACGAACGCCTTATACATTTACAGCACCGCCTTGATCGCCTGCACCGCTTCGGCGCGGTTTTCGCTTTTCGTCTTGATATAAATGGTAGAAACGTAGTTTCTGGTCGTACCCTCGGAAAGTTTGAGCGCGGAAGAAATTTGACGGTTAGTAAAGCCCTCGTACATCATCAGCGCAATCTCCACCTCTCTGTCGGACATACCGAATGCGCGCGCAAGCTTGATTTCTCTGTCCGCGGAAATATTCTTTGCCGCATCCGTAATGCGCCGCGCGATCTTCGCGGGCAGAATGGTATCCCCCTCGTAAGCGTTTTTCACCGCGCCAATCAGCGCGCTCGCGCCCATATCTTTCAATAGATACCCGCTTGCGCCGTTATTGATGGCGTTGAGAATATAATCGCTGTCGTCGAAAGTCGTCAAAATGACTACCTTGGTATCGGGATATTCTTCCTTGATACGGCGAGTTGCCACCACGCCGTTCATATTCGGCATACGGATATCCAAAAGCACGACGTCGGGCGTATTCTCCGCCATTTTTTCCAAAGCGTCAAACCCGTCCTTGGCAATCCCCGTCACCTCTAACGCTTCGTCCGTTTCCAAAACGCTTTTGATTTCCTCCGCAAGCTCCGCTTGGTCGTCCGTTACGAGTACCTTGATTTTGTTCATAATTTCCTCCTTACGCGGGAAGCACGAGCGTCAGCTCGAAGCCCTCGCCTTCTTCCGTTTGTATTTTGATTTCGCCGCCAAGCGCCTTTGCGCGCTCCTGCATAGACGAAAGCCCGAATCCAAGTTTGAGTTCTTCCTTTTCGCAACCCTTGCCGTTGTCCGACAGCAAAAATTGTAGCTGTTTGCCCTCCGTTTTCAGTTCAAACCAAAACGCCGTCGCGCCGCCGTGGCGCAAGCCGTTGGATATCCCCTCTTTGAGTGTGTTGCAAAGAAAACGGAATTTTGCTGGCGACACCTCCGCCTCGCAAATGGACGAACGAATGGTAATCCCCGTGCCGTCCGTGGATTCGTGAATGATGTTTTTGAGCGACTCTTTCAAGCTCGCCGCCGCCGTGTTCCCCGACAGCAAATGCACGCTGTCGCGAAGCTCCTCCAAGGCGTGCTTGGCTTGCAAATTCGCCGCGATAATTTTGCTTCTCGCCTCGTCCACGTTTTTGTCCAAAATGAGCTTTGCCGCTTCCGTCTGCATAATGACGGTAGTGATAGAATGTCCCGCGGTGTCGTGAATGTCCTTGGCGATCCTTTGGCGTTCCTCCAAAGCGGTCACCTCCGCCACCACCGCATACGCCTTTTCCAGCTCCTTTTTACTCTCGTCCAGCTCCTTTAACGCCTTGTTCAGGCGCACGAACTGCCGATAAAACGCCAAGCCTATATGCACGATTAAGAAATGTGCAAACAGGGCGAATACCGAGCTTAAAGACGAGGTTAAAATGGGTAAAATATCAAAGCTTCCGCCTATCAAATAGTATTCGCGAAGTAAATAAGTCGCAATATAAATACTACTGCTCATACACAGCAACACGAACGAAAAACGGGTCTTTTCGGCGGCGATATAAAACTCCGTTAAAACGAGCATACAGGTCACGACCGCGTACATGCCCCCCACGAGGAACATAAACGAGCAGGAAATCAGCGCGTCGAAAATGAAAAAGCCGATACGGATACGACGGGTCTTGACGATAAAGAGCTTGAACGCTTGCGAGAGCGTCAACAGCGTTTCCAAGGCAAGCAGGGATATGAGCACGCCCCAGCCGCCCTCTTTTTCGAAATACGCAACGTGCTCCATGACCATAAACACTTCGAGCAAAACGAGGATAATGAAAATCAGCCATTTTCCCCAAGAAGTGAACTGTTCCTCGTTGCGAAGTCCGTATTTGTCAAACAGCTTCAAAAAATACGAACGGAAGCCCTTTTTCTCCTCCGAGCCGTTTTTCTCTTCCTTTGGAGATTTGTTCATTTCTCCCTCCCCGTGATAAAGTTATCCAGCCATTCGCGTTTGTCTTGCTTGTAGCCCTCGTACACCCGCTTCATTTTCCCGTTGAGCGCGTAGCTGTACACGCCCTTGGGCGAATAGATGAAATGGTCGCAAAACACGACGCCGTACTGCTCGCAAAAGGTTTGGATTTGGGCGGTGGTGCTATCGTCCGCGTCCGAGGGCTTGGCTTCGCCTTGCGGGTGCGTATGTACGAGCACGACGCCCGTCGGGTCGTTTTCGTAGAAAAAGGAATTTAGCCACTTTACGTGTATGCTCACCGAGCCGCTCGACGAGGAATCGTAACGCCGTCTGCCCGTAATACGTCCCGTTTCCCCTATCACGTAAATATCCAACACTTCGTTTGCGATATTTTCATATTCCGTTTTCAAAAAGGCGGTAAAGGAATCGTAATGAAATTCCTTGGGATAGCGGCAAAGCTGTGTCGCGTAATATTTATCGAGTATCGCGCCTACCGTCCGTAAAAATCCGGCTACGCTTTCCCCCACGCCCTCCACCTTTTGCAAGCGCGTCACGGGCGCGGACAGCACATTTTCCACACTGCCGAATTCCGCCAAAAGTCGGTGGGCGATATCGTTGGTATTCCGACGCGGTATAGCGGAAAAGAGCAGCACCTCCAAATATTCGTGCGGACAGAGAACCTCCTTGTCCAGCTTTTGAATAATTCTGTGTCTGTGCCCGCCGTGCTCGTGCACTTTTCTCGTTTCCGTGTCCGGCATATTCTTCTCTCCCGTAAACCTTTATTCTATTTTAGCACACTTTATATAAAAAGTCAAAGTTTTCACGATTTATCCTTACTTACATATTATTTTTTTTCGAGTTTACCCTTTATTTCCTTTACCAAAACGAAAAAAAATTGTATAATATAAATATAGTAAGTCCGCAAAGGAGTGCTCGTTTTATGAAACACGCAACGCATAAATATTTCAACGAAGTCGTAGGCTCTATCGTAGATATTATCCGTTTCGATTCCTCGCTCAAACCCGCCGAGGAAAATTGTCCGTTCGGCAAAGAAACGGCGGAATGTCTGCAATTCTTCCTTTCGCTCGCCGAAAGCTTCGGCTTTGAAACGCATAATTACGATAATTATATCGGCGAAGTCGTTTTCGGCAAGGGCGAGGATTTCGCCATTTTGGCACATCTCGACGTCGTACCCGCCGGTAACGGCTGGAAATACCCGCCCTTCGGCGGCGTGATAAACGCCGACGTGTCGGACGGAGGCGTGGAGGGCGAAAAAATTTGGGGACGGGGCACGATGGACGACAAAGGCCCTGCAATCGCTTGTCTGTACGCGCTCAAAGCCTTGAAAGACGAGGGCTTTTCGCCCCGTAGGACCATCAAGCTTATCGTCGGCTGTAACGAGGAAACGGGCTGGAAATGTATCGAGCATTATAAAAAGGTGGCGACGATGCCCAAGGAGGGCTTCTCGCCCGACGCGGATTTCCCCGTCATTTACGCCGAAAAGGGAATTTTGCACGTAAAGACTGCGTTCCCCGTAAACGACCCGCCTTTTACCGCGCTCCACGCGGGCGAAAGGGTGAATATGGTTTGCGACCTCGCTTCGGCGGTGCTTACGCGCAAAGCGGCGGCAAAGCTCGTCGGGTATGAAAACCCCGTCGCGGGCACGACGCTCTCCTACGATAACACCACGAATATTTTGAAGGCGTACGGAAAATCGGCGCACGGCTCTTCCCCGCAAAAGGGCGCAAACGCGTTGCAGGCGTTGCTTTGTTTCCTTGCTTCTATCGACGAGGCTTGCGCAAACGCGTACGATTTGCTCTTTAACGGCGGTTTGGGCTTGAAAGTATTCAAGGACGAAACGGGCGAGCTTACCCTCTCCCCCGACCTTGCAACCTATAAAAACGGGGCGTTGGAAATCACTTCGGATATCCGCTTCCCCGCGACCTTTGCCAAGGAATCCATCACCGACCGCTTTGACGAGGCGGGCGTTGACTACGAAGTAGTCAATTATCAAGCACCCATTTACAACGACACGGAGGGTACGCTCATATCCACGCTGCTTCGCGTGTACAACCAAGCGACGGGCAAAAACGAAGCTCCCGTCGCAATCGGCGGCGGTACGTATGCAAGGGTTTTGGAGCGGGGCTGTGCGTTCGGGCCTGAAATGGCGGGCGAAGAAGCAACCATTCACCAGCCCAACGAGTATATCACCTTGGAGCGTGTGCGCTTCCTAACGGAAATTTATTACGACGCAATCAAGGAACTGACCAAACCGCATTATACGCGTATCGGTATCATCAAAATCCGTAAAAAATAAATAGATAACCATATAAAAGATATACGGCGTGCCGAAAGGCACGCCGTATACCATAGTGAGAGAATATGAAAAAAGTTAGTATAGTCCGTATTTTTTCTTCTCTGTGTTTTCCTTTTTATTCTATTCCTATTTTGTGTAAATTGTGTGAAAACTGTGTGATAATATAATGAAAACAGCGGTTTTTTATGTCTTTTTACGCCAAAAACTGTGCATAAACGGCGTCTGCCACGCGAATACCGTCCGCCGACGACGAGGTGATGCCGCCCGCGTACCCCGCGCCCTCGCCGCAAGGGAACAAGCCGCGCACGGAAACCGATTGCAGGCTTTCGTCGCGTTCTATCCTAATGGGCGCGCTCGTGCGCGTTTCCACCGCAGTCAAAACCGCTTCGGGATCGGCAAACCCGTGCAAGCGGCGGTCCATATCCGTTATCGCGTTTTTCAGGGCGTTGACGATAGGAAGCGGCAAGACCTCGCGCATATCGGCAAACCGCGTGCCCGCCGCGTAGGTGGGCGTGACCGCGCCGAAATAATCGCCCGTCCTATCCCGCAAAAAATCCCCGACGAGCTGTACGGGCGCGGCGTATTTGCCCCCGCCTGCCGCAAAAGCCGCCCGTTCGAGCGTTCTTTGAAATTCTACGCCGGCAAGCGGGTTTTCGCCTGCGAAATCCGCGCGAGCGACCTGTGCAATCAACGCCGCGTTGGCGTTGCGCTCCGCGCGGGCGTAGTTGCTCATACCGTTCGTGACCACGCCGTTTTCTTCGCTTGCCGCGGGCATTACCACCCCGCCTGGGCACATACAAAAGGTGAATACCGCCCGTTCGCTCGCGTGAGAAACGAGCTTATAATCCGCCGCGGGCAGCCGCGGATAGCTATCGCCGTATTGCGCGAAGCCGATTTGCGATTGCAAATGCTCAATTCGAACGCCGACGGCAAAATCCTTTTGTTTCATACACACGCCGCGGGTGAGTAATTTCTCAAAGGTATCCCGCGCACTGTGCCCGATCGCAAGCACCAAAGCAGCAGGTTCAAGCTGCTCCGTTTCGCCGCTTTGCAAATCGTGCAGAGTTGCCGAAAGCAAGCTTTCGCCCCGCGTCGTTATATCCTCCAAACGGGTGTGGAAGCGTACCTGCCCCCCACGGGCAAGGATATTTTCCCGCATATTGTGCACGACTTTTTTCAGATTGTCGCTGCCGATATGCGGTTTATTCAAGTACAAAATCTCTTCGGGCGCGCCGAAGCGCACGAACGTTTCCAAAACCTCGCGATTGAGCGGGCTATGCGTTTGCGTGTTCAGCTTTCCGTCCGAAAAAGTCCCCGCGCCGCCCTCGCCGAACTGCACGTTGCAATTTACGTCCAGCGTTTTCGTCGCAAAAAAGGCGTCTATTCTATCCGCGCGCTCTTCCACGGGCGCGCCGCGCTCCACAACGACGGGCGTTATGCCCCTATCCAAAAGCCGCAACGCGCAAAAAAGCCCCGCAGGACCGCTTCCCACGACGAGCACGGGCTTTTCGGGCAGGCGGTTTTTGGGCAATCGCTCCATTTCTCGCGCTTTTTCGTGCGGTTTTTCGTCCCCGAATTCCACCGTATACACGATACGGATATCCTTTTTATTGCGCGCGTCTACCGATTTTTTCTTGATACAAAAGTACGCGGGCTTTTTTCCAAGCCTTTTCGTTGCAATTTTTATCAGCTCCGTTTCGTTTTTACCCACGGGCAATTTAATATCCGAAAGCGTAATTAAACGCATACCTGCCCCCTTTATTCACCTTGAATCGCCGCCGCAACGGCGCGCGCGGACGCGTACGCCCATTGCAGATTGTACCCGCCGCATTGACCGTCTATATCCAGCATTTCGCCCGCGAGGTACAAGCCCTTACAAAGCTTGCTTTCCAAGCCCTTGCCCACCTCGCAAAGCGGTATGCCGCCCTTGGTCACTTGCGCGTAATCAAAGCCTAGGCTTCCCGTGAGCGTGAGCGGGAAACGCTTGATAAGCTCGCTCGCTGTAAGTATATCCCCCTCCGCGCGGCGGAAAACCGCCCTGCCGATTTGGTTGTTGACCATTCCGAACGACAATTCGCCTACGGGAAGAGCGGGAAACGCCTTGCGTTTTTCCGTCAAAGCCGCAAGCAATTTTTTCTTTGAAAAATCGGGCAAAAAGTCGATATACAGCCGTGTGCCGCCCGTTTGTGCACGCTCGGCAAGAAACGCCGAAAGGCGAAAGACCGCGTCGCCCGAAACGCCGTAATCGGTGAAGATAATATCCCCCTTAAAGCGCGCTATCTCTTTGCCGTTTTCCTCGGCGGAAATCACGCCGTCGTTGACGCGAATACCTTTGAGGGTTTTGGTGTGCGCGGTGTCCGTTTTTAACTGCACGAGCGAGGGATACAGCAAAGTGACCGTATGCCCAAAGCCCTGTGCAAGCGCGTACGCCGAGCCGTCCGTGCCGAAATTTTTGGCGGCTTTGCCGCCCGTGCAAAGCACGACTTTTTGCGCGCGGTACACCGCCTTTCCCGTTGGCGTTTCCGCGTGTAAGAGGAAATGCTCCCCCTTTTTCTCCAAGCCCGTGATTTTCGTGGATAAATGCGTCTGTACGCCGTGCGCGTCCACGAAATAGCGCAAGGCGTCGGTAATGGACGAGGCTTGGCGGCTGGCAGGGTAGACCCGACCGCGCTCGTCCGAAAGGAGCAACAAGCCAAGTTTTTCGAAAAAGCGGCGCAAGGACGGGAAGCCGTATTCATCAAGGTACGAAAAAGCGAGCTCTACGCCCTGCTTGGACACGGAAAAATAGCCCTCTTTGCCAACGGCAAGATTGCTGATGTTGCCCTGACCGTTCCCGGTGGCGGAAATCTTACGGCCTACCCTATCGCCGCGTTCGAACACGGCGACGCCCGCGGTACGCTCCGCAAGCGCGGCGGCAAGCGTGAGTCCCGAAGCTCCGCCGCCGATAATGGCTACTTTGTAAAGGGTGTTTTCTTTCATAACTACATTGTACTCTATTTGCGTAGAAAAGTCAATTTTTTTGAAAAAACAAGCAAAATTTTTTCCTTCCCGTATTGACTTTTTTTGCGTTTTATATTAAAATATATATAATAGTAAATATAATAGTATAGTCAATCGGTTATTTTACGCAAAAATGCCGAAAACGGAAAAGGAGTTTTTATGGACGCTGTTAAAGATTTTTTCGTGAAATGTTTTGAATACCTCAAAGCTAATCCTACGCTCGCTATCATTTTAGCGGCGGTAGCACTCGCGATTATCGTGGTCGTTATCGTGCTTATCGTCACGGCTTGCAAGCGCTCGAAGGCGAAGAAGAAGCTTGCCGCGGCAAAACGCGCCGAGGAGGAAGCGGCTGCCGCCAAGAAAGCGGAAGAAGAAGCCGCTGCAAAAGCCGAGGCAGAGAAGAAAGCAGCGGAAGAAAAGGCCGCTGCCGATAAAAAAGCCGTAGAGGAAAAGCTGGAAGCGCAACGCCTTGCCGCGGAGCAGGAAGAAGCGGAGAAGAAGGCGGCGGAGGAAGCTGCCGCAAAGGCGGAAGCCGACAAAAAGAAAGCGGAAGAAAAAGCGAAAAAGGACGCGGAAAGAAAGGCAAAAGCCAAAGCGAAAGCGGAGGCGGAAAAGAAAACCAAGGAAGAAGCCGCCGCAAAAGCCGAAGCGGAAAAGAAAGCCAAAGAAGAAGAGGCGAAAGCCCAAGCCGAAGAGAAAAAGACCTTGTACGAGGAAATGAAGGACACCGAGGAAGAGGACGATATTTGGTACGACGAAAACGAAACGGACAAAGTTGCGAGATACAGCGGGAAATGGCTGATTAACCGCGTCGTGACGGACGATTACAGCTCGGAAGAAATGTATTTCTTCGAATTGCACGCTTCCAACGGGGAAAAGCTCCTCTCCTCCGAGGAATACACCACCTACACGGGCGCAATCCGCGGTATTCAAACGCATAAAACGAATATTTTGAAAAACAATTTCAAAATCGCACTCTCCAAGAAAGGCGATTATATCTTCAAGCTTTTGAGCGGTAAAAATATGCTCCTTTGCATGGGCGAAAATTACCCCACCAAGGCGCGTTGCGAAAGTGCGATTGAAAGCGCGAAACGCTTTGCCAAGACCGCCGTTATCGACGAGAACGTGCAGGATTATTTGATAAAAGTACCCATGGAGGACGACACGGATATCCCCGTGCTTCCCGACGGATACAACGGCAAATGGGTGATCAGCAGCCGCGACGGTATCGACGGGGAAAAGCTGTATTATTTCGAGCTGTTTGCAAACAACGGCGAAAAGCTCCTCTCGTCGGAGGATTATACGACCTACGTCGGCGCGGTAAACGGTATTCAAACGCATAAGACGAATATCGAAAAGGGCAACTTCCGCGTATCGCTCACCAAGCGCGGCGATTATATCTATAAGCTCCTCAACGGCAACGGGCAGCTTCTTTGCTTGGGCGAGCATTACAAGACCAAGCGTCGTTGTCTTAACGCCGTTGAATCGGTAAAACGCTTCGCGCTCAACTCCCCCTTGCTCACCGATTCCGAGCATATTAAATAATCAAAAGGACATAAAAAATCTCCGATTATTTTAATCGGAGATTTTTTTATTTGGCGATGTCACAATAAGCAGTTGATTAGTGCTTTGCACGATTTGACGAGAAAAACGCAAGAAAGACAAACGCAATGCGAGGGCGCATACCCGCTGTGGTCTGTAACCGAGCTTTGCGCGACGGATTTCGCAGCGTTTTTCCGTCAAAAATCAACCGAATGTTGTGACAGAGCCTTTTATTAAGCGTTTACAAGCGCGCTTGCTTTTTCCAAGAGTTCTTCCTTTTTCGCCGCCGCCGCGTCGTTTACCGAATATTTCTTGCTTATCCATTCGTCGTGCTCTTTTTTGTACTTTTTATTCGCATTGCACTGCCGTACGATATTGATAATCAAAAGGGGCAGCGTGATAGGGATAAGCGGGGTAAACACCAGCAAAAAGCTGAAAAAGCCCAAATACTTTGCTTTCTTCGGCTCTGCCGCCATAATTTGGTTTTGCTTGCTCACTTCCGCGTAATACTCGTCCTCTAACGCCGCAACTTCCTTATACCAAGGCGAAGATTTCTCTCTCGAAAAGGTCAACTGGACGTACGTTTCCGTCGTATTGTAATAGTTACCGTCCGCCCCCTCGTAGCTCCCCGTCTTTTCCGTGATTTTTTGATTGCCTACTAATTCCCAACCAAACGCTTCGAACACCGTAACCTTTGCACGCACCGCTTCGTCGCTGGGATACACCTTGACCATTTCCGTTTCTCTTGCCATAACCTTTCTCCTTTGTGTTTTAGCCTATAAGACTATTTTATAATATTATACCCCCCCCCCAGCGAGAAATGTCAAGCAAATAAACGTAAAAAGTGAAAATATTTTGGCTTTTATAAAAAAGCTTTGCGATTATCTCGCGCCGCCGCCACCGCCGCCGAAGCCGCCGCCGCCAAAGCTACCGAAGCTTCCACCGCCGCCGCTTCTGCCCACACGGCTGCCGCCCTCCGCTTGCGGGCGGGTCATTGCCACCGCCATAGCACGGGTCATACAACGATTCAAAATCATATAGTCAAACAGAGTATAATCTGCACCCGTACACCACGCGGGCGGCTCGATAAGGATATTTTCGAATTTCTTTTCCCATTCGTCCGTCACGCCCAAAACCTGCGCGTACGGCAAGATTTTATAATACAGCTCGGGATTTTCCTCCAACATAAATTTAATCTTTTCTTCTTCCGTCACGACGATAAATTCCTTAAAGCCGAGAATTTGCCCAAGTCTGTTGCAATATTTTTCCGTGCGCGAAAGCGCGGGAAGCGTCGCGCAAACGGGCAGAGCCGAAAACAGGCAGACGAAGAGTTTTTCCCATTCCGTCGCGATATGGTTGGCAAAGACAAAGACGAAGATAAACGTGCTAACAATCGCAAGCACGGCTTGCGCCACCGTAACGCCGATTTTTGTTTTTTGCTTCCATTTATAACGGTAATTTTCCTTAATCGCGCCAAGCAGCAGCACGATTGCAACGGGCACGGCAACCGTCAGCCCGCCGAAATATCCGTAGGTCGCGCCAAGGCGGGCGCAAGCGAGGATATTCGTCGTCAAAAAGGCGTACAGCACCGCAATCACACCGCCGAGAATATAGCCTAAAACAGATTTCGCCTCGTACATGGTCACGTGCGGCACTTGCAAACGCGCTTTATCCACGTCCTCGCAAAACTTTTCTTTGAGGTCGGAAACGCATACGGTGTCACCCGATTTGAAAAGCCCCTTAAAGAGCGTTTTTTCGTACGGCTTCGCGCCGTCGGGAAGCTCTCCTACCCGCTTGGTGAACGACGGGTTTTCCTCGTCGGACAAATCAATCGTCAAATACCCCTTATGCGCGAAATAGTAAATCATAGAGGTCACGTCCTCATTGTCTATCGTGCCGTCCAAAAGCTTACCCATCTGCATAGGGTTCATATTATCGGGTGCTTTGATATTGACAACCGTCACGATATCCCGCTTTTTGCGGGTGAATATGCAAACGAGCACGGCGAGCGCGAGAGCGAACACGCCGCCCAGCACGATTTTCCAAACGTCGCCCGTGAAAAAACGGGTGGAAAAATAGCTTTCAAAGCGTCCGTCCATCGTAAACGCAATAGAGATACCGTCCGCTACCCATTCCTCGTAATCGTCGTTGTAGCCGACCTCCAAAACGTCCTTTTCAAAGGTGAGGGATTTCCCGTCCGCGGCAAGCTTATATATGCCGTTATCCTCCGTACCGTCGCCGTAACCCACGTACGCCGTGCAATTTTCCGCCGACACAGCGGCGGGGAAACGCACGATACCCGAAACGGAATGTAAGGGCACGGTGAAGCCGAACGGGATCACGTCGATATGCATACCGTTGTCGCTGCTCGCCGCGCCAAGACCGTTTTCCATTGTAAAAGCAAGCTCGTAGACCCAAGTTTTGCCCTTGCCCACGCCGCCGATACAGTTGATATCGAAAAAGCCGTCCATATCGGGATTATCCTCGACCGCAAAGAAGAAATCCGCGTTGCCTTGACAGCTCGCGGAAATATCGTAATACCGCGCCGTTTCTATGGGCAACGAGCGGTAAAACATCGTCAATTTTTCCCCGTAGGCGTTATAATCCTTCAAAAAGGTGACCGTGATGCGCTCCTTGACGCGAACGGAACGGTCAACGTTGACCGTGATATCCGTGTGATACGCGTCGATACGGATCAAATCGCTTGTCGACGCGTCTACCCGCGCGGGCGCGGAAAGGCACGGAAACAGGCAAAGCAAAAGAAAAACGATGAGAGATAAGGCGGCTTTCCATAAAGAAAGCCGCTTTTTTTGCTCAAAATATTTCATAACTTAAAATTGCACCTTGACGTTTTTGCGTTCTTCCGCGCTGTCCAGCTCGAAATAATCGCGTTTTTCATAGCCCTCGCCCATACGCTTACCGACCATGGCGTCGGGGAAAATTTCCAGCTTGGTATTGAAGGTTTTGACCACACCGTTATAGTAGCGGCGCGCGCCTTCCAGCTCGCCCTCGATATCTTTCAGCTGGTTTTGCAAATCCAAGAAGTTGGCGTTCGCTTGCAGCTGGGGATAGCTTTCCGAAACCGCCGAAAAGAAGGTACGCAAGGAGCTTGCCAAGCCCTTTTCCGCCTCCATTTTCTCGCTCGGCGTTTTCGCGCCCATCGCGATATTGCGCGCCGCGACTACGTTTTGCAGGGTCTCGCTTTCGTGCTTTGCAAAGCCCTTGACCGTTTCCACGAGGTTGGGTATCAAATCGTATCTCTTTTTCAGATACACGTCAATCGTCGCCCACGCCTCTTCCACTTTGTTTTTGAGGCGTACGAACGCGTTACGCGTTTTTACCCACCAAACGACTGCTATAACTGCAAGGATTGCCAGCAGCCCGAATATCGCGCCGATCACGATTCCAAGGATTTCGCCGCTCGTCGATAATAAGGAATTTAACATACTCTTCTCCTTGTTACGGAAATATCCGTGGCTTTATTATACTATACGCCTTGAAAAATGTCAATAGTTTGATAAAAAAAACAGACTCTTGCCGTGTGCAAAAGTCCGTTTTTTCGTTTTTCGGTGATGATTATAGACGGGAAACGTTAGTCTGCACGTCTGCTCTTCAACCAAAGAATACCGTCGGTAATAATGGGCGAAAGGATAAGCCACAACGCCGCAAGCGCGATTAAGGTGTATACGATAACCGAACCCACCGTTCTCGGTCCAGAGAAAATCGTGGAAACGAGATTGAAATCGAAGAAACCGAACAAGCCCCAGTTCAATGCGCCGACAATTACCAAAATATAAGCAATAATATTTGCAATTCGCATAATCTTTCCTCCTGAAAACAGTATGAGCCGTTTTCAAAAGATTATGCAAGAAAACGTTCAGCGCAAGCAATCGTTTTTACTGCCGTTTTATAAACGCACCGTTGCGCTTATTCGGTACGAAGTGCGATTACGGGGTCCTTCTTCGCCGCCGCGTTTGCGGGGATCAAGCCGCTGATCAGCGTCAACGCCACGCTTACACATACCATAATGATTGCCGACAAAATGGGAAGCGAAGCGAGCGTCGCTATGCCCGTGAGCTCGGCGAGAATGGAATTTATCAGCAAGGACAGAAGATAGGTCACGCCCACGCCGAACACGCCCGAGGAAAGCCCGATAATAAACGTTTCGGCGTTGAACAGGTTTTTGATGTCCTTTTTCCGCGCGCCGAGCGAGCGCAAAACGCCGATTTCCTTGGTGCGTTCCACAACGGAAACGTAGGTGATAATGCCGATCATAACGGACGATACCACGAGCGAAATCGCCGTGAACGCCACGAGTACGTAGGTGATTGCGTCCAGCATAGTTTCGACCATACCCATCATCATACCCACCGTATCGGTGTATTTAACCTCAAATTCGTCCGTTTTATCCTCGTTCCACTTATCCAAATAATTCAAAAGCCCCGATTTACTTTCAAAGCTTTCGGTGTAAATTTCAATCGTGGTTACGGTATCCATTGCGCCGAGCGCACGCTTCATTGCCGTATAATCCCCGCCCGTAGCTTGCGCCTGCATAGCGTATTGCACGAGGTTTTGAGAGGTCATAACCAGCCTGCCTTTATTCGCTTCGTCGTTCACCCATTGCGAGATTTCCGACTGGATATTTTTCGCCACGTATTCGTCTACGAGCTTTTCGGTAAGATTGAGTCCGTTGGAAAGACAACCGTACGTTCTGCCCTCTTTCAAGCGCAAAATACCCGAAATTTTAATCTGCACGCCGTTATTCTCGCTGACCTCCAACGTTTCACGCGTACCGTTATAGGTAAACGCGTACGCAAGCGGCGAGGCTTGTTGGTTTTTGGTATACACCGCGTCATTAAAATACAGCGTATATTGCTTATTCATTACCTTGGAAAAATCGACGAACTGCTCGACGCTTTCTTCCCCCTCCTCTTTATAGAGGTTGGTGAAGAATTGTTCCTCACTCAAAAGCCCAAGCTGCACGAGCGTGAGGTCGGTAACGTCGTTGTTCGTGCCGATTACGAGCACCGCTTCGTTGCTTGCCTTGGGGAAATCGCCCGTTAAAATATCGTACTGATCGAGCACGTAATTATTGAAGCGCTCGTCCTCAAAATCGGACGTACCCGGCATTTTATTGACTACCGAACCAAGGTAATTGACGAGGGGTGCGAGCTGGGAATACTGCTTGTTTTCCGCGCTGTCCAGCTCGTTGAGCTTCGCCACGTACGTTTCTTTGAGCGTGGAAAGGGACATAATTTTGTTGACCGTTTCCCCATTTTCGCCCTCGGTTTCCGCCTCGGTGTAGAGATTTCCTACGATTTCTTCACCGTAGCCGTACTGGATCGCCGAATAATATTCCAGCGGCATATCCTCCAAATACGCGATATATTCGTCGGAAAGGTTGTTCGTAACCTGCATACCCTGTGCGATATTCGTCAAGAATGAATTGACGTATACCTTGTCTTGGATTTTGCTCAAATCGGGCATTTCGTCAAGCGAGGTCATACCCGACATAATGGCGTTGACATCCATCGTCGTTTCGGCAATCTCAATGGGGTTGTAGGAGAGCATATCCTCCTCCGTTTTGAGGATATACCCGTTAAAGCCGTTGGACAGCGCAAGCACCAAGCACACACTGATAATACCGATACTTCCTGCAAAGGAAGTGATGACTGTTCTGCCTTTTTTGGTGGCGAGGTTGCGTGCGGAAAGCCCCAGCGAGGTGAAATAGGACATTGACGAGCGTTCCTTTTTCCCGCTTGGCTTATTTTGCGGCTTTGCCTCTTCCTGCTTCTTTTTCGTTTCCACTACCCGTCTTTGAAATATGCGGGAGGTCTTTTTAATGCGGTATAAGCGGTGACAGTTGTCGCATACCCCTTCGTCGCCGTTTGTTGCCGCGCTCGCGTCCGCGCTTGCACCGCAATAGGGACAGCAGACCAAATTTTGCACGGATTTCGTGCCTACGGCGGCGTTTTCGGGCACGGATTTGACCTCTACGAGCACCGTCTTTTTCTTGTCCTCGCCCTTATAGGGGTTGCTGTCCGAAATCACCAAGCCGTCCTTCAAACGCACGATACGGGTGGAATATTCCTCCGCAATTTCGGGGTTGTGCGTAACCATAATAACCAGTCTTTCCTGCGCAATTTCGCGGATAAGCTCCATAATTTGTATGCTCGTCGTCGTATCCAACGCGCCCGTCGGTTCGTCCGCGAGCAAAATTTCGGGGTCGTTCACGAGCGCGCGCGCAATCGCCACGCGTTGCATTTGTCCGCCCGAAAGCTGGTTGGGGCGTTTGCGAAGCTCGTTTTTTAAGCCAACCTTGACCAAGGCTTCCGTCGCACGTCTTTTGCGTTCTGCCTTAGAAACGCCCGCAATCGTGAGTGCAAGCTCTACGTTCCCCAAAACCGTTTGGTGGGGAATGAGGTTGTAGGACTGGAAAACGAAACCGATACGGTGGTTTCTGTAAACATCCCAGTCGTGGTCTTTATAATCCTTGGTGGATTTCCCGCAAATAACGAGGTCGCCCGAGGTGTAATGATCTAACCCGCCGATAATATTCAAAAGCGTGGTTTTCCCGCACCCCGACGGCCCTAAAATGGACACGAACTCGTTTTGACGGAAACGGAGGTTTACGCCTTTGAGAGCTTGCACGGTATTGCCCGCCGTTTGATAATCCTTTTTGACGTTTTTTAACTGTAACATATCTTTTTCTCCAACGAAAGATTTATTTATTTTTTTCCTTATACCGTTTTTGTCCCAAAGCGATAAATTCGTCGTACGCGTTACACATAGTAAAGAAACGCTCCTCGCCAAATTCCTCTACGACCTCTTTCACGAACTTTTTGCAATTTTCCACGTCCTCGCCGTACGCTTCTATAATCCCTTCGGTAATTTCTATGTACGCAATTTTTCTGTCTACCTCGTCGGCAACCCGTCTTACTACGCCGCGATTTTCCAAATTGTTCACGATTTGCGAAACGGCGGAACGGGTCACGCCCAGCATTTGCGCGAGCTGTGTAGAAATCAAACGGCGGTTTTCGTAGTTTGCCGAAATGATTTCGCTCAAAAGGCGAAGCTCGGTGTTGTTAAAGTTGGCTTTTTTATCGTTGAAAACGATATTTTCGCGTTTTTTCAGCAGAGAAAATATCCTGACCAAATACTCTTCTTCCTTACCTAAATTATACGTTTTTCTTTCGTGTTTCATATTATTTTCTCCTTTTTTGTTTTGCAAATTTAATTATAAAGCTTTTTACAATTTTGTCAAGCGCAAAACAAGCGCGTTTCTCCGTTTTCATTATATTTTCATTTTTCTTCTCAAAATATACACTTTCGCTTGTCAAAAAAAGAAAAAAATGCTACAATATCCTTGAAATAATAAATAAGGAGAACGTATATGACGAATGCGGTACGCTTCTTAACGGAATTTATGGAAAATGCGCTCTCGCCCTATCAGGCGCGGGATATCATCAAGGCAACGCTTGCGGAAAAGGGCTTTCAGGCTCTTTCAGAGGGGCAGGACTGGGAAATAGAACAGGGCGGAAAATACTACGTGGAGCGCGGCGCGAGCGTGCTTGCGTTTACCGTGGACGATTTGGACAGCTTTTCTTACAAAATCGTGGCTTCGCACCTCGATTCCCCCTCCTTAAAACTCAAAGAAAACCCCGTAAAAACGGCGGGCGGCGTGGCAACGCTGAATACGGAAACGTACGGCGGCGGGCTGTGGTATTCCTTTTTCGACCGTCCCTTGAAGCTCGCGGGACAAGTCGTACAAAGCGTGGACGGGAAGCTGCAAACGAAAAGCGTCGTTTCGCCCTTTTTCGTGACGATCCCCTCACAAGCCGTGCATATCAACCGCGACGTATCAAACGGATTTACTGTCAACGCGCAAACCGACCTTGCACCCGTGTTCGCCTTTGACGGGGAAAACGGCGAGGAACGCTTTTGGGAGCTGTTGGCGGGCGAACAGCGCGTCCTTTCCCACGATTTGTATATCGTAAACGCGCAAGACCCCTATCTTTTCGGCGTGAACAACGAATTTATCGCTTCACCCCGTATCGATAATTTGACCAGCGCTTGCGCGTCCTTGGAGGCGGCGTTTGCCCACGCAAACAGCGCGGGCGTTTGCGTAGCAGCGTTTTTCCACCACGAGGAAATCGGCAGCTCCACCACGCAAGGTGCGGGCGGGGATTTTTTGGAAAATACCTTGCGAAGAATTGCGTACGCACTCCGCTTTGACGACGCGGAATATTACAAGGCGCTCCAAAACAGCTTTTTGCTGTCCGTGGATAACGCGCACGGCGTACACCCCGCGCACCCCGAAAAAAGCGACCCTACGAATAAGACGCTGCTTGGCGGCGGCGTAGTCATTAAAAACCATGCGGGCGGCGCGTATATCACCGACGCGCTTTCGTCGGCGGCGGTGAAAACGGTTTTTGAAAAAGCAGGCGTGTCCTATCAAAGCTTTTTCAACCGCTCGGATATGCGAAGCGGAAGCACCCTCGGCGCGGCGGCGTTGCGGCGTTTGGGCGTGCGCGGCGCGGATATCGGTATTGCACAGCTGGCTATGCACTCCGCTTGCGAATGTTTCGCGAAAAAGGACTACGAGGAGCTTGTAAACGGGCTGACCGCTTTTTTCTCCTCGGAACTGCTCTTTGAGGACGGCGCGTTGCTCATTCGTTAAAAACACAAAATCAAAAGCGGCTTATCCTTTTTTGGATAAGCCTCTTTTTTCATTTCAACGCATACCTGCCCCGCTTATTTCATAAATGCTTTGAACGCGAGATAGGTTTCGTATACGTCTGCCTTGGATACGACCTCGTAGGGTGCGTGCATGGAAACGACGCCTACGCCGATATCAATCGTGTCGATATTCATTTTCGCGATATATTTCGCGACCGTGCCGCCGCCGCCGACGTCTACCTTGCCCAGCTCGCCCGTCTGCCATACGACGCCGTTGTCGTCGAAGAGCTTACGAAGGAACGCCACGTATTCCGCGTCCGCGTCCGAAGAGCCGCTCTTGCCTCTTGCGCCCGTGAATTTCGTCACGCCCGCACCGCAAGAAAGATAGGTCGCGTTTTGCTTTTCAAGGACCTCGGCGAAGTTGGGGTCGTACGCCGCGTTTACGTCCGCCGAAAGGCATTTGGAGTTTGCGCGGATTGCCGCAGAAGTCGTATCAAACGCGCGGGCAATCTCTTCAATCAAATCGGTAAAGACGGCGCATTGCATACCCGTCGTACCCTCGCTGCCGATTTCCTCTTTATCCGCCAGCACGACCATAACCGTTCTGTCGTCATTTTCTACGTCGAACAGCGCGGTGAAGGCAGGGTACGAGCAAACGCGGTCGTCGTGACCGTACGCGCCGATAAGCGCGCGGTCTAATCCCACGTCCTTTGCTTTATATGCGGGCACGAGCGAAAGCTCCGCCGAAAGGAAATCCGCCTCTTCCATACCGTATTTGTCGTGCAGGATTTTGAGGATATTTTCCTTGACCGTCTTATCCTTTTCGTTTTCAGCCGCCGTGTAAGGAATATTGCCAAGCCAAATATTCAAGCCCTCGCCCTCAATGGCTTCGCCAAGCGATTTTGCGTTTTGCTTCGCCGCAAGGTGGGGCAAAAGGTCGCTGATGTAGAATACGGGGTCGTTTTCGTCCTCGCCGATTTTGACGTTGATAACGCTTCCGCTTTTAAGCGCGACCGCGCCGTGCAAGGCAAGGGGTACGGTCGTCCATTGATATTTACGGATACCGCCGTAGTAATGCGTTTTGGCAAACGCAATGTTTTCCGCTTCGTACAAGGGAACTTGTTTCAAATCGATACGCGGGCTGTCGATATGGGAAGCGACGATACGAATCCCTTCCTCTGCCGCGTCGTTCGTACCCACCTTAATAAGATACAGATTTTTGCCGCGGTTGTCGTAATACACCTTATCGCCCTTTTTGAGCTTTTGCCCGAATTTGAAGGGCTTGTAGCCGTTTTTAATTGCTTCGGCTTTCGCCCAAGCACAGGCTTCCCGTTCCGTTTTACCCTCGTCGAGGAATACTTTATACCCCTCTACGTAATCGAAAATAGCTTTGAGCAGCTTTTCGTCTGCCTCTTCGTATACGTTCGTTCTTTTGTAAGCAAGTTCACTCATAATTTTATTCTCCTTATTCTCTTTATTAGTGTAAAAATCCTTTGATTATTTGTTCTTCGGCTTCCTTTTCCGTCAAACCCAAGGTCATCAGTTTCACAAGCTGTTCGCCTGCAATCTTCCCGATTGCCGCTTCGTGGATAAGCTCCGCGTCGATATCGTTTGCCGCCAAACAGGGCGCGGCGGTGACCGAAGCCTCGTCCATAATGATCGCGTCGCACTCGGTATGACCGTGGCAGGGCGCGTTGCCGTTCATAGTAGAAACGAAGCGTTGCACCGATTTTCCCGCCGCAACCGAACGGCTCATAATATCCGCGCGGCAGTCTTTGCCGTTCATATCCACCACGAAATCGGTGTCAGCCGATTGCGTGCCGTGCGTGTACAGCTTTTCTTTGACGATAAAGCTCGCGCCTGCTTTCATATCCGCTTTCGTCACGCGCTTGGTGGAATCGATACCCTTGATTTGCGTCGTTTGCATTTCCATACTCGCGTTTTCGTCCAAATGCACCACCGTCATAGGGTTCATTACGTTTTTGCCCAAGCCGTCGCCGCCGCCGTAGTGCTTTTCCACGTACTTGACCTTGGCGTTTTTTCCTACGTAAAAGGTGTGCACGCCGTCGTGACGGGAGGTCATGTCCACGCCGCCGCAATTATGAATACCGCAACCCGCGACGATCACCACTTCGGCGTTATCGCCGATATAAAAATCGTTGTACACGAGCTCTTGCCAGCCCGCCTTGGAGATGATGACGGGAATGTGTACACTCTCGTTTTTCGTACCTGGTTTGATAAAAATATCAATGCCCGCCTTTCCGTCCGTCTTGGTGACGATATCTATATTCGCCGTCGTGTTTCTGCCCACACTCTCGCCATTGCCGCGGATATTGTACGCGCCCTCGGGTACGCCGTGCAAATCGGCAATTTGTATCAATAAATCCTTTTCTATTGCGTCCATACCCATTCCCTCACATTTTTTCCGTCAACGCCTTGCACGCGTCCGCGCCCAAAAGCTCGGACAAAACGTCCGTGCGTTTGCCCTCGCTCTTAACCCGTCCATCCGCAATCACGACGATTTTATCCGCGATATTGAGTATGCGTTCTTGGTGGGAAATAATCAAAATATTTCCCTGTGTCTTTTCGTGCATTTTTTCAAAGACCTTAATCAAATTGCCAAAACTCCAAAGGTCGATACCCGCTTCGGGCTCGTCGAACACCGAAAGCTTGGTGCTTCGTGCGAGAATGGTCGCAATCTCGATGCGTTTAAGCTCGCCGCCCGAAAGGGAAGCGTTCACCTCGCGGTCGATATAATCGCGGGCGCACATACCCACCTCGGAAAGATAGGCGCAAGCGTCGGATATTTTCAGGGTTTTTCCCGCGGCAATATTGATGAGGTCGCGTACGGTCAAGCCCTTAAAGCGAACGGGCTGTTGAAAGGCGTACGAAATACCCTTTTGCGCTCGCTCGGTGACGGACAGCGCGGTGATATCCTCGCCGTCTAAATATATCTTGCCCGTGGTAGGGGTCAAAATGCCCGCAATCACCTTGGCAAGCGTGGATTTACCGCCCCCGTTCGGGCCAGTAAACGCAACGAAACGCTCGTCCAGCGTCAAATTGATATCCTTTAATATTTGCTTTTCGCCAAGCTCGTCGCTTACCGAATAGCTCACGTTTTCGAGTTTTAACATACTCTTTCGTTTCCTTGTGATTTCTTCCTACAATAAATATAACGCAATCGCCCCGCAATTAAACGCAAAAGCTTAAAAAATCTCCATTAAAATACCGTGATTTTTCAGCCATTGCCGACGGTTTTTATAATCGGGGATACGGCTTTGTACCACCGCCCAAAAGGCTTTGGAGTGATTTTTATGGCGAATATGCGCCAGCTCGTGCACGATTACGTATTCCACGATTTCTTTCGGGGCGTACAAAAGACGAAAGGTGTAGCGTATCGCGTCCTTACCCGTGCAAAGCCCCCAAAAGCTTTTCGCGCTCGTGATTGAAACCGATTGACACGAAACGCCCATCTCCCGCGCCGTTTTTTTCGTACGCTCCGTAAAGATACGGAGCGCGTTTTCTTTGAGCCATTTCACGATCCTATCCCTCGCGTTTTTTTGAGGCAGATACAGCTCGCCGTTATCCCCATCAAGACGTATCGTTTCGCCCTCGTATAAGACGATTTTGCAAGTTTTTCCCAAAAGCATAAAGGTATAGCCGTGCAAGTTTTCGGGCGGTAAATCCATACCTGCCCCCGTCCTTTGTGCTTTTTTACGGGTAATCCAGCACTCTTTTTCTTGCAAAAAAGCAAAAATCCGTTTCTCGTCGCAAGCCCTTGGCGCACGGACGATTACCCGAGAAAGACAATCGATAGTCACCGAAAGCGTTTTACGATTCGAACGGATTATTTGGTCGGGAATTATCATTGCAAAAAAAGCGTTACGCCTCGTAACCCATAGGGTTGCCGCTCTGCCATTTCCATTGCGACGCGCACATTTCTTCAATGCCGTATTTGGCTTCCCAAAGCAGTTCTTTTTTGGCTTTATCGGGCGCGGCGTAGCAAGCGGCGATATCGCCAGGGCGACGCTCGCAAATCTTATAGGGCAATTTCTTGCCGCAAGCCTTTTCAAAGGCGTGAATCATATCCAAAACGCTGTAACCGTGACCCGTACCCAAATTGTAGATATGCACGCCGCTATCGTTGCAACGCTCGATTGCCGCGATATGTCCAAGGGCGAGGTCTACTACGTGAATGTAATCGCGTACGCCCGTGCCGTCGGGGGTGTCGTAATCGTTGCCGAAAACGTTGATGCAGGAAAGCTTCCCGCTGGCAACCTGTGCCACGAACGGCATCAAATTGTTGGGAATACCCTTGGGGTCTTCGCCGATCAAACCGCTCTCGTGCGCGCCGACGGGGTTGAAATAACGGAGCAGAATGATATTCCATTCCTTATCCGCCTTATGCAGATCCTGCATAATCATTTCCATCATAAGCTTGGTGCTACCGTAGGGGTTGGTCGTGGAAAGACGGCAATTTTCATCCAAAGGCAAACGCTCGGGGTCGCCGTACACCGTCGCGGACGAGGAGAAAATAATTTTCTTCACGCCGTGGCTTTCCATGATTTTGAGCAAGGAAACGGTGCCGCTGATGTTGTTTTCGTAATATTTAAGCGGCAAACGACAGCTTTCCCCCACCGCCTTAAACGCGGCAAAATGGATAACGGCGTCGATTTTGTGCGAAGAAAAAATCGTTTCCATTGCGGCTACGTCGCGGATATCCGCTTCGTAAAAGGTCACCGTTTTGCCCGTAATTTTCTGTACGCGACGCAGACTTTCAAAGCTGGAATTGCTGAAATTGTCCACAACGATAACTTGGTAATTTTTGTTCAAAAGCTCCAACACAGTATGCGAGCCGATATAGCCGCAACCGCCCGTAACAAGAATAGTTTGCATATAGCTTCTCCTATTAAAAATATCTTTGTAATTTGATTATACGCCGAAAGTCTTAAAAATGCAAGGATTATTTTTCAAGAAATTGCGTTATTCTTTCGCTTACAATTTCCCCACTTCGTCAAACTCGGGGTCGTCCGCGCGCTTGGAGCGGACCTTTAATACCTTTTGTTTGGTGGCTTTTACGATTTTGATATCCAAATTGCGAAGCTGTAACACCGCACCTACGGGCGGAATTCCGCCGTACGCCTCCGAAGCCCAACCGCCGACGGTGTTCGCCTCGAAATTGTCGTCCTCTTCCTCCATATCGTAGAGCGCGAGGAAATCGCAAAGGGAGCATTTGCCGTCCACCCAGTACTCTTCCTCGGCGATTTTGCCAAAGAGTACCTCTTCCTCGTCGTGTTCGTCCCAAATCTCGCCGACGAGCTCTTCCAAAATATCCTCCAAGGTCACGATACCCACCAAGCCGCCGTATTCGTCGGACACCGCCGCCATGTGTATCTTTTTCTTTTGAAGCTGTTTAAGGAGCACGGAAATACGCGTAAATTCCGTCGTGAACACGATATCCTGTACGAGATGCGAAATTTCCTTTTCGCCCCGAATATAGCTACTGAAAAAGTCGCGTTCGTGAATAAGACCGATTACGTTGTCAATCGTTTCTTTATAGACGGGCAAACGCGAATATCCCGTTTTTTCAAAGACAGCGCGCACCTCGTCCATCGTGAAATCCTCTTCCACGGCGTGTACGTCTACGCGGGGAACGAGAATATCCTCTACTTTCAAATCGTCAAATTCCAGCGCGGAGCGCACGAGCTCCGATTCGTCCTCTTTGAGCGTACCGCTCTCCTCCGCTTCGTCCACGAGCGACATCAATTCCTCGTCCGTGATCGTTTCGTCCTTTTTGAGCTTGAAAAGCTTGGTCAAAAGCCACTTGAAGCCGTCGAAAATTTTGCAGATGGGATAGAGTATCCAGTAAAAAAGCTGCATCAGCGGATAGACGATAAAGCAGAATTTTTCGGGATAAACGCTGGCAAGATATTTGGGGGTGATCTCACCGAATAAAAGCACCAAAACGGTCAAAACCACGGTGGATACCGTTGCGGCAAGGTTTTGGTCAGCAATCAGCATACCGAACAATACCGTGCCCAAGGCAGAAGCCGTGATATTCACGATATTGTTGCCTACGAGAATTGCCGTAACGAGCTTATTGTAGTCCTCGTCCGCGAAGCGCAAAACGGCTTTCGCGTTCTTTTTGCCCAGTGCGAGCATGCTTCTCAACTTAATTCTGTTCGCACAGGAATACGCCGTTTCCGTGCCCGAAAAAAACGAAGCTAACAGAATGAGCACTACGATAACGATAGATAGGGGAAGGGGGTCCATGATATTTACAATATCCTCCGAAAAAAAATTATTACAAGATATAATCTCGTATACACTATTATAATATATTTTTTTTACGTTTGTCAACACGAAAGAAAAGACTTTTGCGTTTTTTATGCAAAAATCTCTTTTTTTTCGTAGTTATTCTGTTAACCAATTGAATATAATCCAAACTCGCGCAAAAGGTGTCTTTTTAGTGTCTTACGCCAAATGCGCCCTTATAGTACGCGATACGATTGCGGTCGCCTTTGACAAAATCCATCTAAAAATACACTCTTTTGCGTGCGAGCAATTTTCAGTAGGCGAATTTTAGGCGGATATAAGGCGAAAGCCGAAGACAAACCCGACGGTTTGGCAAGGGTTTTAACGCAATATGCGGCAAAATTCGCCACTCAAAATCGAGTTTGGATTATATTCAATTGGTTAGCTTTCGTTTTTTTGCGCCATTTCCCTTTTCTTCGCCGTGGGAATATCCGCGAAATGACACGCCACAAAATGCCCCTTTTCCACCTCTATATGCGGGGCAGGTATGCGACGACAGATGTCTTGCGCCATAAAACAGCGGGTATGGAAGCGACAGCCCGAGGGCGGGTGTACGGGGCTGGGCATATTGCCCGAAAGCAAAATCTGTTTGCGACGCTTCAACGTCCCGTTTTTGTTGGGTAAAGCGGGAATCGCGCTAATCAGCGCAATCGTATAAGGATGACGGGGATTGATAAATACCCGCTCGCTATCCCCCGTTTCGGCAATCTCCCCCAAATACATCACCGCAAGCCTATCGGAAACGTGCCGTACGACGGAAAGGTCGTGCGAGATGAACAAATACGTCAGCTTTTCCCGTTCTTTCAGCTCGGAAAGCAAGTTCAAAATCTGTGATTGAATGGAAACGTCGAGCGCGGAAACGCACTCGTCGCAAACGACGAAACGCGGTCGAAGCGCGAGCGCGCGGGCAATGCAGACGCGTTGACGTTGTCCGCCCGAAAACTCGTGCGGGTAACGGTTGAGCGTATGCGGCGGCAAGCCGCATTTTTGCATGATTTCCAAAACGAACGCACGCAAGGCGGCAGAGCCGCGGCGGTAAAACCCGTGCACGAGCGCGCCCTCGCCCACGATTTGCCCCACCGTCATACGGGGATTGAGCGACGAATAGGGGTCTTGGAAAATGATTTGCAAGTCCTTTCGCAAGGGGCGCAAGCGTTTTTCGTCGAGCTTGGCAAGGTCTACCGCCTCCCCCTCTTCTTTGTAATAGAGCACCGAACCGCTCGTGGGGCGTTCGAGCTGTAAAATCGTTTTGCCGAGCGTGGATTTTCCGCAACCGCTCTCGCCCACGAGGGCAAAGGTTTCGCCCTTTCGGATATGAAAGGATATCCCGTCGTTGGCGCGCAAATACTGCCGTTCGCCAAAAATTTTGCTCTTGTGCATAGGATAATATTTTTTCAAATCAACGACGGACAATAAGTTTTGCGTGCTGCTCACTTCTTCTCTCCTCCTTATCGGGATAAAAACACCGTACGAGCTGACCCTCCTCCTCTTTTCCCACGGGGAACAGGGGCGGGGCTTCGTCGATACATTTTTGCGTACGGTATTTACAGCGCGTGGAAAATTTACAGCCCTTGGGCAAATGCAGGGGCGAGGGCATATTCCCCTCTATACATTCCAGCCTTTCCCCCTTTTTGCCCGTCCCGGGCATAGAACGCAACAACGCTTCCGTGTACGGGTGGGAATACTTCCCGCAAAAAATCCGCTTCTTTTGCGCGCTTTCCACGATTTCCCCGCAATAGGTCACCGCCACCTCGTCCGCCATTTCGCTCACCACACCCAAATCGTGGGTAATAAACAAAATCGCGGTGTCGTTTTGTTTTTGCAGCTCCTTCATCAGCGCGAGTATTTGCGCCTGAATGGTGACGTCCAGCGCGGTCGTCGGCTCGTCCGCAATCAAGATTTCAGGACGGCAGGCAAGTGCCATGGCAATCATAACCCGTTGCCGCATTCCCCCCGAAAGCTGATGCGCGTACTGCTTCAACACCCGTTCGGCGTTGGGAATACGCACCGCTTCCAGCATTTTAAGGGCTTCCTTTTCCGCCTGCTTTTTATCCATTTTTCTATGGATTAAAAATGGCTCGGAAAGCTGGCGTTTGACGGTGAAAACGGGATTGAGCGCGGTCATAGGCTCTTGAAAAATGACGGAAATTTTATTGCCGCGTACCCCGTACATTTTTTCCATAGGCAGCTTAACAAGGTCCGTTTGATTGAACAGAATTTCGCCGCCGTCGATATATCCGTTTTCTTCCAAAAGACGAAGTATGCTCATTGCCGAAACGCTTTTGCCCGACCCCGATTCCCCGACGAGCGCGAGCGTTTTTCCCTTTTCCATACGGAAAGAAACGCCGTTTACCGCCGTCACCACGCCTTTTCTCGTCTTGAAGCATACGCGTAAATTTTTCACTTCCAAAAGCGGCATTGTTTTCTCCTTATTTCTTCGGGTCAAGGGCGTCGCGCAAGGCGTCGCCGATAATATTGATACAGATCGTGGCAAGGGACAAAAACAGCGCGGGAAACAGCCATTGCCACCAGTAATTTTGTATGATCGTGCTGTTGTTGCTCCCGTTGAGCATATTCCCCCAAGTGGGTTGCGGCTGTTGCACGCCGAAGCCCAAATAGGAAAGGGAGGATTCAGTCAAAAGACAGCCCGCAAAATCCAGCGTCATACTGACGAGAATGACGGACACGATATTCGGTAAAATATGCCGAAAGGCGATTTTCCAACGCTTGACGCCGATTGCCCGCGCGGCGGTGACGAATTCCTTTTCCCGCTCGGCAAGCACTTGCCCTCGCACCATTCTCGCAAGCCCCGTCCACGACAGCGCGCCTAAAATCAGCATAATGATAAATATTCGCATATTTTCGGTGACGTTGTAGTATTTGATGATTTGCGAAAGCAGCATAGCAAAGGGCAAAAAGGGTATGGACGAGAAAATCTCGGTCACGCGCATAAGCACGGTATCCACAGCCCCGCCGAAATACCCCGCGATACAGCCGACCAAAACGCCGATCACGGAGGATACGAGCACGGCTACGCCGCCGATCGTCAAGGTCATCTTTCCGCCGTGCACGATACGCGTGAACACGTCCCTGCCCCGTCCGTCCGTACCCATAAGATACCCTTTTAATCCCACCGCCTGCAACAAATTCCCCTCGCTGTCCACGAGATAGGTTTGCAATGCGCCCGCAAACGCCCTCGCCGTTTTTCCGTTTTTCACAAGATTGCATTGTCCGTAGGCGTTATGCCCCCAAGCGTAGGCGTTGCCTAAATTCGTAACGCCTACGAAATGCCTTGCGCCGCCGTCGAGGCGCAAAAAATATTCTCCGTCCTGCAAGGTCGGCAACGCGTTTTCTCCGTTTTCGAAAACGCCCGAAACCACCAGCTCGCCGTCGGACAAAAGCACGGCAAGACATTTGTTCGTCGTGGCGATTTCCTTGACCGTCTTACCCGTAAGATAACCGCTAAAAGAGGGCTGTACGCCCGTTTTGGAGCTGACGGCGGAGGTGAAAACGCTTTCCCTGCCCGTATGCACCGTGCCGTCCAAGCGCAACGCCACGGCGGCGGAGTTTGTGAACGAAATTTTATCCACGCCGTCCAAAGCCGCAATATCGGCGAGGTTTTTCACGGCGTTCAAATTCCCCCAAGCGTAGAGCGCGCCCGACTTTGTCACGAGCGCGGAGGCTTGATAGCCGCAAACGAGCTGTTTGACAAGCGAAGGCTCTATTCCCTCCCTTAACGCCTCGGGGGTGGGAAGCGCGTTGAGCACGGGCTCGAAGCCGTACTGTCCACAGCTTTTATCCCCCCAACCGACGAGCTTGCCCGTTTTCGTCAGCGCAAGCAAATGGTCCTTCCCCGCCGCAAAAAACGCCGCGCCTTCCTTTTTCACCGCGCTTGGGATATTTCCGTAATCGTGCTTCAAAAGCGTATCTTGCGTGCTCCCCCAAACGAACGGCTCGCCCTCTTTGGACAAGCCCGCCGTAAAGCCCGAAAAACCGTCCGCGCTTTGAAGCGATTTTTGGAGCTTGTCAGGCACGGAGCAAAGGCTGTATACGGGCGCGATATTTTGTTGCAGGGGGTCGGTATAATTGATATCCATAGGCAAAAAGAGAGGCGCAATAAACACGAACGCAAACAACAAGCCTAGCAAAACGAGCGCGACCACCGCCGATTTTTTACGGAAAAACGCCGCGCGAACGACCTTGGAGGGCGTTTCGATTACTTCGCCGCCCTCATCTTTGCTTCCGAGCAGCATACGCTTGAACGCAACCCTGCTATGCCCGAATAATCTTTTTGACCAGTTTTCTTTTTTCATAAACAACCTATTTCGCCACGCGAATACGTGGGTCTACCAAGCCGTAGGAAATATCGACGAGCAGGTTTCCCAAAAGCGCGAGCAATATATAAAACATCTGCATAGCGAGCGCGATTTCGTTATCGTTTGCCGTCAGCGCATCAAAATAGACCTTGCCGATCCCGTTGATACCGAAAATATTTTCAATCATAATCGAACCCGAAAAAACGCCTATCAGCCAACCGATTGCAATGGATACGATGGGAATGAGCGCGTTCCGCAATGCGTGCGAATGCACGACCGTGCTTTCCTTTAAGCCCTTTGCCCGTGCCGTTCGCACGCAATCCAAGCTCAACGCGTCGATCATAGAAGCGCGAACGTAGCGCGTCATTCCGCCAAGCGAACAAAAGGTCATTACGATTAAGGGCAAAGCGAAATGGTACGCCCTATCCAAAAACGCACGAAAACCCGTATAGTCTTTGCCGACAGACGACATTCCCGACACAGGGAAAATACCGAGCTGTACGGAAAAGAGCCAAATAAACAAAATGGCGATAATAAACGCGGGCATACTATACCCCACGATCGTACCGATTTGCACCGCCGTATCCCGTTTACTGCCGCGCTTTCGTGCGCAAAATACACCCAAGGGAATGGTGATTGCAAACGCCGCCAGCGTTGCGAAAAGGTTGAGTATCGCGGTATTGAGAAGCGGCTCTTTAACGACCTCGACGACAGGCTTTCCGTACACGAGCGACGTACCCAGATTGCCCTGTAAAAGCCCGTTGAACGAGCCGTCGTAGAAGGGCGCGAAGCCCAACCAACGAAAGTACCGCGTCAGTAAATTTCCGTCCAGACCGTAGCGGCGTTGCCAGTATAAATACCGTTCCGCATAAATCAAATTTTTATTCGCGGCAATCTCCTGCATTGCCATATCCGCCGCCTTATCCACGGGCAGAAGATTGTAAATCACGAAGATAAGAAAGGACAGAAGCGCAAGCACCGCCAACATATACAATAGCCGTTTCAATACATACTTTAACATAATTCAACGCATACCTGCCTACCGCTTATAAGTCGTAACTGCTCAAAAAGTCCGCTTCGTCCATAAGATAATTACTGCTGTAATTATGATACATACTTTGATCGATCGTCCAGTAAAAGGCTTGGTCGTACACCGCGCTCGTAAAGCCCGTTGCGAAATTTACCGCACCGTAGCGTGCCTTGGTAAAGCCGTACGCGGGCATTTGGCAATATTCTCCGTATAAAGCGGAATTCATATCCGAGCTTGCGTACGTGATATACGCACCGATTTTCGCGCTTGCGTTTGGATTGTTTTGCCAAGCCGTGATGAGCTGATCGGTGACGGGGTTGGGTTGTGTACCCATCCAGTTGATGACGAGCGGCATATAATATTCTCCGTCCACCTTCACCGTTTTATATTTGTTGTCCGTTGCTGCAAAAGACAGGTTGTTGTACGTCTTTTCGTAAGCGGTCAATTTCTTGTACCGAACGCCCCCTTGCGCTTCGTCGTACGCTCCGCCGTTGGCGTTATAAACCCAACCGCCCGCAACGAGCGCGTCCTTGGCTTTCTCCACGCTGTATTCGTATTTATTCAGCTTTAAGCTATCCTTTACGGCAAGATACGCCTCCGACCCCACGTAATAGGGTGCGTCCACGACGCTGCCGTACCCCCCTGTAAACACCTGTGCGAACTCGTTTCTGTCAATCGTGTGCATTATAGCTCGACGCACCTCGGCAAATTGCGTAGGACCGAAATCGCAACGAAAGGCGAGCTTGCCGTACCCCGCGCGGTCGTAATGCGTTTCCTTAAACTTTACCCCGTCCACGACGGCAAGCGCGGCTTTGGTTTCCTCCCCGCCCGTAACGGACGCGAGCACGTCCACTCTGCCCTGACGCAACTGGTCAAGCTGGGTTTCGGGAATAATTTTTACGTAGGAAATGCGTTCAATCGTTGCTTTGCCGCGAAAATCGCCCTTGTAGGTGGGATTGCGGCGCAAGGTAGCCGTTTTCGTGGAGCGGTCGTAATTTTCCAAATAATACGGTCCTGAATAGGGAAATTTCGCCGCGCTGACCTCATTCATATTCGCAACGATCGTCGAAGCATTGGCATACGCCGTCACACCGTTTTTCTCCGTTTTGGCGTAAAAATCCTTTTCGATATACGCGCCCTGCCCGTCGTCCTTGATAGAATACTGACCAAGGTACAGCGCAAGCGGCGCGGGCGTAAATTCGCCGTAACGCACGGCGTAATAATAGTCCGCGTATTCCTTTTTCACGGTCACCGAAAAGGTGTATTCGTCCAAAAGCCGCACACCCGAAAAGGGAACGGGCTCGCCCTCGCCCGTATAGGCGTTGAACGCTTCGTACCCCTCAATCGTCAAGCCCGCCGCATCGCCGCCGCCCGCCTCTTTCATAACCGCGCTACTGCCCGCGAGCACGGAAACGAGATAATTCTCCGCCTTTATCGCGCTCCCGTCCGAAAAGGTGAGATCGTCGGCAATTTTAATGGTAAACGTTTTCGTGCCGTCGGCGTTTTCCCTTTCCTCGTGCGAGCGCAAAATATCCGCTCCCGCCCATACGAGCGCGCCGTTTCTATCCGTGTTGACCGTAGAATAGCCGCTCGTCAAGGTCTGCACGGCAAGGTCTGCCGCCCCTGGCGAGGATTTACCGAACGAGGCATTTCGAAACGCCCCCGAAAGGTCGGTGTTGCTGCCAAGGACCACGGCGTTGTCGGGCGTAGTCACCCGCGCACCCACGATTGCCTCCGTCACGCTCCAATAGGGGTTGGTTTTCAATTCGTCAATCTTTGCGTTGTAAATGTCGTAATACTGGTTGGAATACAACGGTGCTTCGGGCACGAGCAAATTCCAACGCTGCATAAACAGCCGCCACCACTCGTTATAAACGGCTTTCTCGTCGGGGTACGCGCCCGTAGGCGTGGTGTTATACACCATTGCCATAGACAAAAAGTCCATACCCAATTCGTATTCAACCCCGTCCACGGTGGCGTACGCCAAGCCGTCGCGTTCCTCCACGTTATCGATAGTAACCTGCGCGCCTATTTTGTCGTACACAGAACGGTAATCCGAACGCAACGTGACGTCGTCGAAATTTTGCACTTTGTCCTT
>JAZNGH010000028.1:0-137171 GCA_045576335.1 Candidatus Scatosoma sp. | reverse complement strand
CAGTGTAGCGGTTGTGGATCTCGCTACCAACATCAAAACCGTTGTGGTTCATAACGAGAGCTGCGATCGCCTTGATTTTGGTTGAATTTTGTGATATAATAAACTCAGCGATAAATAAGAATTTATAGGAGAATAGATATGACAGAACACGAAAAAATGTTGAAAGGTTGGATGATTTACGACCCTTTCACCGAAGGTATGGCGGAAGAAAGAACAAAAGCCCACAAACTTTGCAAACTTTATAACGACACGTTTGAAACAGACGTGGAAGAACGGGAAAAGATTTTGAATGAGTTGTTGCCAAATAAGGGCGAAAATATATATTTGCAAGGTCCGATTTATTTTGATTTTGGCGTAAATACGTTTATCGGAAAAGGCAGTTATGCAAATTTCAATTTTACCGTTTTAGACGAAGGGAAAGTAACGATCGGGGAAAACGTATTTATCGGTCCTAACGTTTCTCTTTTAACAGCCATTCACCCCTTACGTTATCAAGAAAGAAATTCATTTTACAATCAAACTACTGGAAATGTAACTAATTTAGAATATACAAAACCCATAACCATCGGCAATAATTGTTGGATTGCCGCAAATGTAACAATTTGCGGCGGTGTAACAATCGGGGACGGTTCGGTAATCGGCGCAGGTTCGGTTGTTACAAAGAATATTCCAGCGAATAGTTTAGCGGCGGGGAATCCGTGCCGAGTTATTCGCGAAATAACAGAAAAAGATAATATACTCAATAAAAAGGAAATATAAGCATTAAATAAATTCCAATTTATCGGGTTATTGCGTTTTGTGGAGGGATATTTTCAAAAGCATAGTACACTATACTTTCAAATGAAAGTCGTGTGTTTTTGCAAAACAGAAATGAAAAGGATAGCAAAAATTATGCTATCCTTTTATGCTTTCTAAAAATCCCTACACGCAGAGCGGCACAGCCGTTCTTTTCGTTATGCGGTTTTTTTATAAACGAGTTTTGGCGTTGCGCCGTCCGTTAAGCACTCTTTCGTGATCACGACTTCTTCTACGTCGTTTTCGGACGGGATTTTGTACATAACTTCGGTCATCACGCTTTCGATAATCGTACGAAGTCCGCGCGCACCCGTCTTTAAGCGGATTGCCGTTTGCGCGATTTCGCGTACCGCGTCCTCTTCCACCGTCAGCTTTACGCCGTCGAAGCCTACGAGCTTTTGATATTGCTTGATAATCGCGTTTTTCGGTTCGGTCAAAATCTTCACGAGCGCGTCCTCGCCGAGCGGGTCAAGGTTGACGACGATAGGAAGTCTGCCCACAAATTCGGGGATAAGCCCGAATTTGGTCAAATCTTGCGGTTTCACGTCGTCGAGCACCGAATAATCCGCCTCGTTTGCGCCAAGGCGTACCTTGCCGCCAAAGCCGAGCGTCGTGTCGTCCTTGCGCGAGGAAACGATTTTGTCAAGCCCCACGAACGCGCCGCCGCAAATGAAGAGAATGTTCGTCGTGTCAATGCGTAAACATTCCTGATTAGGGTGCTTTCTGCCGCCTTGGGGGGGAACGTTCGCCGTCGTGCTTTCAATGATTTTCAGCAACGCTTGCTGTACGCCCTCGCCCGATACGTCGCGGGTGATGGATACGTTTTCGCTCTTTCTTGCGATTTTATCGATTTCGTCGATATAGATAATCCCGCGCTGGGCGCGTTCGATATCGTAATCAGCGTTTTGAATGAGCTTCAAGAGGATATTTTCCACGTCCTCGCCTACGTAGCCCGCTTCGGTGAGCGTAGTTGCGTCCGAGGTTGCAAAGGGGACGTTGAGGATTTTCGCGAGCGTTCTCGCGAGCAGCGTTTTACCGCTGCCCGTCGGACCGAGCAAAAGCACGTTGCTCTTTTCGATTTCTACGCCGTCGTCGTCCTTTTTCTTTGTGTTTGCAAGCGCGTTGATGCGCTTGTAATGATTATACACCGCCACGGACAGAACGCGCTTGGCTTTGTCCTGACCGACGATATATTGGTCAAGCTCCGCCTTGATTTCGGCGGGCTTTTTCAAAGGAACGTCCTTTTGCGGTTCTTTTTCGTTTTCCCAGTCGTCTACCATAGACTTACAGATTTCGACGCACTCGTCGCAAATGCACGCGCCGTCTGGACCTGTAATCAAGCGTCGGGTATCCTCTTTGGATTTTCCGCAAAAGGAGCAATGTTGATGTTTATTTGCCATTGATTATACTCCGTAGTTTATTATGAACGTTTTACAAAGGAAAAATACCGCGCAAAATCACCTTTGGGCGGTTTTGCGCGTGTGTTGGATTTCCGTCTTATCTTCTAACAAATACTCTGTCAATAAGACCGTAAGCGCGAGCTTCTTCCGCGGACATATAATTGTCGCGGTCGGTATCGCGTTCAATCGTAGCGATATCTCTGCCCGTATTTTCGGACAAAATGCGGTTGAGCTTCGCTTTCGTACGCAAAATATGCTCCGCTTGAATTTTGATATCGCTTGCCTGACCCTGTGCACCGCCAAGGGGTTGGTGGATCATAATCTCCGAGTTGGGAAGCGCAAAACGCTTGCCGCGCGCGCCGCTGGATAAGAGGAACGCGCCCATAGATGCCGCAAGGCCGATACAAATCGTGGATACGTCGCACTTGATATAGTTCATAGTATCGTAGATTGCCATACCCGCGGATACACTGCCGCCCGGGGAATTGATATAAAGACAGATGTCTTTCGTGGGGTCTTTGCCTTCGAGGTAGATAAGCTGTGCTACTACGGTGTTCGCCAACGCGTCGTTGATTTCTCCGCTCAAAAAGATGATACGGTCGTCTAAAAGGCGAGAATACAAATCGTAGGTGCGTTCGCCCGAAGAGGTGCGTTCTACGACGTAGGGGATTAATACGTTAGAAGTCATTGATGTTTTTCCTTTACGGGCTTACGCCTCGGTATACATTTCGTTATTTTCTTTGAGGAACTTGAAGAGCTTGGTGATTACGATATCGCTACGGATATAATCGAACTGACGGGGATCCATACCTTTCTTGTATTCCTCGACGTCCTTTTCCACCGATTTCGCTTGCTCTGCAACCTTTGCTTCCACTTCTTCTTCCGTCGCTTCGAGGTTTTCGTCCTTGATGATTTGGGAAATGATGAGCTGGCTCAAAACGTTCTTCTTCGCCTGTTCTTCGTAGTTCTTTCTGAAATCCGCGTTGGTAACTTTGAGGAAATCAAGGTAGTCCTGCAATTTCAAGCCCTGATACATAAGCTGATATTCAAACTTTTGTACGAGGTTGTCGATTTCTCTTTCGATCATTGCTTGGGGGATTTCCGCTTCGGTGTTTGCCGCAATCGCTTCGAGAATACTGTTTTCCGTCGCGTCGTTGGAGCGTCTGTCCGCTTGCGCTTGTAATCTTTCTTTCGTCTTTGCCTTGTACGCTTCAATGCTTTCGCTGCCCGTTGCGTCCTTGATAAATTCGTCCGTCAATTCGGGAAGCTCTTTGCCTTGAATGGAGTTGAGTTTCACGGCGAATACGGCGGGCTTGCCTTTAAGGTTTTCCGCCTGATAGTTTTCGGGGAAGGTAACGTTTACGTCCTTTTCCTCACCGATATTCATACCCACTACTTGATCTTCAAATCCAGGAATGAACTGTCCGCTGCCAAGGGTCAAATCGAAGCCCTGTGCTTCGCCGCCGTCGAATTTAACGCCGTCAACCGTGCCTACGAAATCGATATTGACGATATCGCCGTTTTGTGCAGCGCGGTCGGTAACCTCCACCTTGCGTGCGTTGCGGTCGAGCAGACGGTCAAGCTCTGCATCCACCTCTTCGTCCTTAACAGTATATGCAATTTCCTTGATTTTGATACCCTTATACGAGGAAATTTTTACCTCGGGCTTCACGGGAACGACCGCCGTAATGGTCACGCCCTCGTCGGAAAGAGCCTCTACGGCAACGTCGGGATCGCCGACTACCGTGAATTTCTTTTCGTTCTTGTCAAGAATCTTGCCGTAGTTGTCCGCAAAGAGCGTGTTCAACGCTTCTTCGTAGAAAACGCCCTTGCCGTAAGCGTGTTCGATTACGTTTTTGGGTGCTTTGCCCTTGCGGAAACCGTTTACGGCAAATTTGCCGCGGGTTTTGACGTAGGCTTGCGTTTGCGCCGCTTTCCATTCTTCACCGTCAAATTTCATAGTGATTTTTACGGTGCTTTTTTCGCCGGCTTTGGTAGTGTACTTCATAATAAATTTCTCCTAACTTATTGCTAATTATTTTTTAACTTAAAAAGCGCGGGGTTTTACGCCCGATTTTCTTTCGCTCCCTACATTTTATCATATTTATCCAAGAAAATAAAGCGTTTTTATTTACAATTTGCGAAATTTGCGGTATAATTTAAGAAAAGATTTTTGCGTTTCGACGGTTTTTGCGAAAATCCGCTCCGCTTTTGGGGCTTACCGTCGGAAAGGAGGGCTTATGCCACAGGATGCTTTTCATATCCGCCGTAGCGTAAAAGAGCTGAACGCGCTTCTCGTCGGCGGGAAGATAAACCGCATTTCACAAGTGAATAAGGACGAGCTTACCTTTATTATATACACCGGAAAATCGACGGTTAAACTCATTTTGAGCGCAAATGCGTCCAACGCCCGCGTTTGTTTGTCCTTGACGGAAAAAGACCCCGCGCCCGTTGCGCCCAACTTTTGTATGCTGCTTCGCAAACATCTGCAAAACGCCGAGATACTCGCCGTTCGTCAGCACGAGTTTGAGCGTATCGTGGAAATCGATTTGCATTGCACGACCGACTTTTCCGAGTGCGACCGCGTGCTCGTTTGCGAGCTGATGGGGAAATATTCGAATATCGTGCTCGTGGAAAAGGGCGTCGTGTTGGGTGCACTCAAAACCACCGCGCTGCTCGACGAAACGCACCGCGTTTTGCTCGCGGGGGCAAGGTACGAATACCCGCTTCCACAGGACAAAATTTCGCCTTTCGATGGGGCAGGTATGCGTTCACTTATCCAAAGCTTTGAAGAAATGCACCCCGAGGGCTGGGAGGACGAAACGCTGGCGCGATTCGTGTTTGAGCACGTTTCGGGGCTTGCGTTGCCCACCGCAAGGGAAATCGTTTTCCGCGCAGCGCGCGTGAAAATGCCCCTTTGGGCGTTTATAGACGGGTTTTGCGCGGACGCACCGTGCGAGCCGTGCTTGAAAAAGGAAAACGGCGTAGCGGTGGATTTTTTCGCGTTCCCCGTGGCGGGCGCAACGCCTATGCCCTCGCTTTGTAAGGCACAGGACGAGTTCTACACCGCAAGGGAAACGAAAAAGGGCTTCGAGGATAAAAAACGCCGTTTGGAAAGCGGCGTGCGCACGCTGAAAAAGAAAGCCTTAAAACGCTTGCAGGATATAATCGAAAAACTCAAAGAAGCGGACAAGGCGGAGGAAAATCGCATAAAAGGCGAGCTTTTGACGGCGAATTTGTACGCGATTGAGCGGGGACAGCCTAGTGTGGAGCTGGATAACTGGTACGACGAGAACGGCGGCAAGCTAAAAATCGCGCTCGACCCCCTTTTGTCCCCCGCAAAGAACGCGCAAAGGTATTTTAAGGCGTATAATAAGCAGAAACGCGCAAAGGAAATTTTGACCCCTATGCAAAAAGCGGAGGAGGCGGAAATCGCGTACGCGGAGAGTATAGAGATGAGTATCGCGCTTGCGGAAACGGAAGTCGATTTGAAGGAAATCGAAACGGAATTGACGGAAGCGGGGCTTTTGCGCGCGCCCAAGGCGGGCGTGAAAAAGTGCAAAAAGGAAACGCCCGTGCCCTTCCGTGAGTACGAGCACGGAGGTTTACGCATTTTCGTAGGCAGGAACAATTTGCAAAACGATAGGCTCGTCAAAAACGCCGCCCCCGACGATATTTGGCTGCATACGCAAAAATACCATTCCTCGCACGTGATTATTCAAACACAAGGGGGGCAGGTATGCGACGAAACGCTTTTATTCGCCGCGGAGCTTTGCGCGTATTACTCGGACGGACGGAACGCGGACAAGATACCCGTGGACTATTGCAAGCGCAAATTCGTCAAAAAACCCAAAAAAAGCAAAGCGGGTTTCGTAATCTACACCGATTACAAAACCCTGCTCGTAACACCCAACGCACATAAGGAATAAAGAAAGGCGTATCGTTGAGATACGCCTTTATTATTTGCCATTCCAAAGCGGTTTTTCGTTTACGTCCCGTCCGATAAGCTCGTCTACGGAAATGCCGTAATAATCCGCAAGAATTACGCATTGTTGTATGTTTGCAAGCCCCTTATCTTTTTCTATCCACGATAAAGTGTTTTGCGGTATGCCCGTCGCTTTCGAAAGTGCCGTCTGCGTTAAATTTCGGGATTTTCTCATTTGTTCAATATTTTTTCCGTACATTTTTTATTTTCCCGTATCAGTTTATAAACATAAAATATCGTTTGCGTCTAACTCTAAAACGGCGCAAAGGTTGGCAAGTGTATCTAATGCGGGTAAAGTCTTTCCGTTGATATAACTGGAAATCTGTTGTTGTCGTACTCCTATTTTTTCCGCTAATTGTTGTTGTTTCATACCACTTTGCTTAATGGCTTCGGCTATTTTATCCGAAATTTCTCTTGTAGTTATCATATATATCCCCTAAAATTTTTATTACCTATATTTTACACTTTTTACGTGTAATTTGCTTGACTTACACGCGCCAAATGTATTATAATAAATAAAAACACGCAAGGCGTGTAATTTTGGAGATGTAAATGAAAGATTTATTAACGGAAATATATTATATGGAATGTGACAGTTTGCCGAGAGAACCCAAGACGGAAACGGATTTGGAACAGGACGAGGAATGGCAAGCGTATCAAAAGCTTTGTACAATTTTGAGCAAGGAAGAACGGGAATTATTTGATAAGTTCGAGCAGTTATATTGCGAACGGTTTTTGAAACAAATGGAAGATTTTTATAAACGCGGTTTTGAAAGCGGTTTTTTCTTCGCGACGGAGCTTTATCGCTAAACGCATTTATTTTTTACGTTTGGCAAATAGGAATTTCAGCACCGCCGCGCCGATAATAACGGCGTAGCCGATTACGCTTAAATAGTCGGGAAATTCCGAAAGGAAAAGCATACCCCAAAGCGCGGAAAACAGCACTTGCGAGTAATCGAACACCGAAATTTCTTTTGCGGGTGCGCACGAATACGCCGCCGTGACGGAGAATTGCGCGCCGCTCGCCGCCCCGCCTGCCAGCAGTAAAAAGACGACCTGCTCCAAGGTCATAGGTTGAAAGTTTGCAAGTGCTATAGGCAATACGGCGATGCACGAAAAGGTGGAGAAAAAGAACACGATCATTGCCGTTCGTTCCCCCTTTCCGCCCAAATAATGCACGAGCGTATACGCAAGCCCCGCGCCAAGCCCGCCGAGCACGCCGATAAACGCGGGCAGGCTTTCCGTGCCGACGAAAGAGGGTTTCACGACGAACACCGCGCCGAAAAACGCCACGAAAACGAGCAGCCAGTCCAGCCATTTCGCCTTTTCCTTTAACAGAAGCGCGGAAAAAATAATCGAGAAAAAGGGCGCGAGCTTATTTAATATGGACGCGTCGGCGACCGTCATATGATCGATTGCGTAAAAATTCCCCACAATTCCCACCGTGCCCGCAATCGAGCGCACGATTAAAGCGGGAAGATTGCCTTTTTGCAGTTTGAACGAACCGCTTTTGAGGAGCATAACAAACGCGACGAGGGCGGCGACGAGGTTTCGAAACAACGCCTTTTGAAAGGTAGGAAGCTCGCCCGAAAGTCTTACGAACAGGCTCATTAGCGAAAAGCAAAACGCCGAGAGCACGATAAAAACAATTCCGCGCAAGCGTTGGCTTGGGGTATCGTGTTCATTTATCGGGAGTTTGTCGGTTTTATTTTCCATATAATATAGTATACGCGTGTTTTTGAAAAAAGGCAAGCAAAAAGCCAACCTTTTGGGTTGGCTTTGGTTTTCATTTCAGCTTATTGCGCGTCCGCTACGGGATAAACGCTTGCCTTTTTCTTATCTTTGCCCATTCTTTCATACCGAACTACGCCGTCCACGAGCGCGAAAAGGGTGTCGTCCTTGCCGATACCAACGTTCGTGCCGGGGTGGATTTTCGTACCTCTCTGACGGACGAGAATGTTGCCTGCGAGAACTGCTTGACCGTCGCTGCGCTTCGTGCCAAGGCGTTTCGCCTCACTATCTCTACCGTTGTGGGAAGAACCGGTACCTTTCTTATGAGCGAACAAACGAATAAAAATCATTTTTCTTTCTCCTTAACTCAAATTTTCTTGTGCCTTCGATAAAAGGCGGTGCAATTAAAGCTCGATTTTTTCGATCTTTACTGCAGTAAAGGGCTGTCTGTGACCTTGCTTCTTACGCTCGTTTTTCTTGGCTTTATACTTGAAAACGATAATTTTCTTCGCCTTATCCTGTTTAACGACCGTAGCGGTAACCTTTGCGGATGCAACTTCCGCGCCCGTTTTGATACCGTTCTCGTCAGAAACCATCAATACCTTGAAAGATACGGTTGCGCCTTCTTCTGCCGCGAGTTTTTCTACGCGTACTACGTCGCCTTCCGCAACTTTGTATTGCTTGTTTCCGTTATCAATGATAGCGTACATAAAGTTTTTACCTCCTCTTTCCAGTCTCGAAGAATATCCAAGGCGCGCCCTTATTTCGGCAAAAATCCGAATTTTGAGCGACTTAAAAAAGCCCGTTTCTATCGGCTCGACTATAACTATATCACATTTTTTACGCGCCCGTCAAGCGTTTTTGCTTCTTTTTTCTATTTTTTTTGAATGATTTTTCCGTACTTAATGCAAACTGTAAAAAAGGAGAAAACAATCTATGGAAAATCAAGATTTTAAGCAAACGGAAGAAATCCTTGCGGAGATTTACCGCAACGCACAGCTCGCGCTGCAGTCGATTGCGGATATTCTGCCCCAAGTGGACGATCAAGAAATCCGCGCCGAGCTTTCCGCCCAGCACGAGGAATACGAACGCTTTTCCGCGAAAGCGGCGGTCATTGCCAAAAATCGCGGCATTGAGCTGAAAGAGCCCAATCCCTTGAAAAAAATGATGATGTGGGGCTCGATAAAAATGAACACGCTCACCGACAATTCCCGCGCGCATATCGCGGATATGATGGTGCAGGGCACGGTCATGGGCGTGACTTCCCTCCGCACGACGGCGAGCGAGGCTTCGCCCGAGGGCAGAGAGGAAATCCTCGCGCTTTTGGACGAAATGATCAAAGCCGAAGAACAATTCGAAAAGAAATGGAAAGAATATTTATAAATTTATAATATATAAAGAAGCACGGTTGCAAAACCGTGCTTCTTTATTAGTATTCCGCGGTTGCCGCGGCGGGTTGATCTTTGTTTTGGAGTGTATAAAGGTCAAACTCGTCGTCGATATCAAACTCCTCGCCGGCTTCAAACGCTGCCAGCTTGGAAACGGACACCTCGTACGCCGTCATTGTCTTGACTTCGTTATCGGAAAGCCGTTTTTGGTATTCGCGGCTCTGGATTCGCCCCGAAACGGCGATACGGTCGCCTACGACGAGATTTTTCACGAATCGTGCGTTCCGTCCCCACGCGATACAGGGAATATAATCCGATTTATTATACGCGCGATTGACGGCAATCAGGATATCCGCGATTTCGCGGTTAAAGGGGGTCGTGCGGTATACGGGCGGTTTGCAGATATACCCAGAAAGCAGGATACTGTTGGGGTTTTTGCTTGGCAATTCGTCCAAAAGTTCGCGCACGAACACCGTGAGCATCAAGCGCGATTTGCCGTTTTCGATCTTGTTATAGCTACGGAACTGACCGAGCGCGCAAATGCTTTTGCCCTTGCAAAGCATACCGCCTTGAATGAGGCGTTCGGAAAGGGTGACGGGTAGAATATCCGCTTGCCCCGAAAGCCGCATCACGCGCACGAAGAATTCGTAAAATCCCTCGCCGTATACCTCGTGAGAAAAGGTTGCGTCGCTCACGATTTCGCCCATAACGTAGACCTTGTTGTTTTTGTCTGTTGTGTAGTTCATTATATTTTACCTCCGTGGTGATTTTTATCGAAAACAGGCATACCGTGTATGCGTTCACGCTTTATGCGTGTTGGCGGCCGTTTGCGTCGATTGTGTAATCGCTTTTATAGATAAGCTCGCCGATAGGTACGAATGAAAAACCGCGGTTTTTCAAGGTGGAAAACACGAGCGGGAGAGATTCCGCGGTGTGCAGTCCGTTGTTGTGACAAAGGATAATAGAGCCGTTTTTCGCGCCGTTTATAATACGCATAGCAATTTCCGTACCCGACAGATTTTTCCAGTCCAGCGAATCCACGTCCCATTGAATGGTATAAAGCCCCATAGACTTCGCCGTGTCAATCAAAAGATTATCGTAATCGCCGTAGGGAGCGCGGAACAGGTTGGTTTTTTGCCCCGTTGCCTTTTCGATTGCCGCAATAGAGGTGTGCAGTTCGTCTTGAATTTCCGCTTCCGAAAGCTTGCTCATATACGAGTGCGTGCGGCTGTGCGTGCCCAGCTCGTGCCCCGCGTCCACGATTTTTTTCGCGTATTCGGGGTATTTTTCCACCCAAAATTGCACGGCGAAAAAGGTACATCGGATATCGTTCTTTTCCATAAGCTCCAAGAGCGTATCCGTATATTCCACGCCCCAAGCGCAATCGAAGCTGATTGCCACCCTTTTCTCTGGCGTTTCCACCGAGTAAATAGGCAACGAACGCGCGTTCGTTGCGGACACGGTACCCTCGTTTGCGCGTTTTTGCACGATATAGACGGGAATAGAAACGACGATAAACAAAGCCGCGATCAGGGTTGCTACGATGGCAAAGCTGCCGCTGAAAATTCCCTTCGTATTTTTTGCGCGCATCTTTCGCACCTCCCAACAATGATAACAGCTTACGTTTGTCGTAATTTCTCTAAAAAGCGTTTTATTTCGCGAGTTTTGTCAAAAACGCCGCTTGCGTTGTCACAAAACCGAGCTTTGGTTTATCGTATGCGAAAGCGCGAGGGATTATGACGGGAAAATTGTGCAAACGCCCTTTCAAACGGTTTACTTTTTTCGCGCGTTGGTGTATAATACCCATATGAGAATTTGGGCAAAACTAATGACGGACGGCAAAATCCGTAAACAATTCGTATATGAAAATCCCGAAAAATTAACGTATTCCCATTTTTTCGAGTATTTGATGGAAATATGTCACGAGCTGGATATCCCCACGCCCGTATTAACGAAAACGCATATTTTCAATTTCGCGAAGTTCAATCACGTGAAATTTATTGCTCGCGATTTCGTAGACAGCTTGGGGTACGACCACTTATTTTTAGAAAATCTGTATTAAAACGCAAGGAGATAGAATTATGACGGCATTCGAAAAGGAGATTTTGAATATTCTCACCGAAGACGCGCGCATTGCGCCCAAGAAAATAGCCGCAATGCTTTCCACGGACGAGGACAAGGTTCGCGAGTGTATCCGTGAAATGGAGAAAAACGGCGTACTCGTCAAGTACACCGCAATCGTCAACGACGAAAAAGCGGACGAATCGCTCGTGAGCGCGCTCATTGAAGTCAAGGTCACGCCCAAGAAAAAAGAGGGCTTCGACGGGATCGCAAAGCAAATCGCCTCCTTTGCGGAGGTAAAATCGGTGTATCTTATGAGCGGTGCGTACGATTTGGCGGTGTTTATCGAGGACAGATCCTTGCAGCAGGTATCCCGTTTCGTGTCCGAGCGTATCTCCACCTTCGACGGCGTTATCAGCACCGCCACCCATTTCATTTTGAAAAAGTACAAAATCGAAGGCGTCATAACGGAACGAGAAGATGCGGACTACCGCTTATCCATTCAGGCTTAAAAACAAAGAATACGCGTCGTAATACTTCGTCAAGCTTGCGTTTTTTCTCGCTCGTTTACGGTTAGTAAACTCCCATCGAAAAATCCGCGCTTTTCTCGTCTTACTCGCGTCTTGCTTTGTTTTGTTCAGTGTGAATTGCAAAGATTTGCAATTCCGTAAACGGAGTAATATATGCGTGATTTCGTAAATCAAAAAGCAAAACTCATACAACCCAGCGGTATCCGTAAATTCTTCGATATCGTGCGGGAAACGGAAGGGGCAATCTCGCTTGGCGTAGGTGAGCCTGATTTCGTAACGCCGTGGAAGGTTCGTTCGGCGGCAATCACCTCTTTACAGCGCGGCTATACCCAGTACACGGGCAACCGCGGCTTACCCCAGCTTTTAGAGCTGGTATCCCGTTACTTAAACGAGCGTTTTTCCCTCGACTACGACCCCAAGCATATCTTGATTACGGTGGGCGGAAGCGAAGCGATTGACCTCGCGCTCCGCGCTTGCGTGGAGAGGGGCGACGAAATACTTATCCCCGACCCCGCGTACGTGTCCTATTCCCCCCTCGTCGCGCTTTCCGACGGCGTGCCCGTGCACGTGGAGTGTCTGGAAGCGGATAATTTCGTGCTCAAACCCGAATATCTGGAAAAGGCGATTACGGAAAAGACCAAGGCAATCATTCTTACCTATCCCAACAACCCCACGGGCGCGATTATGACCCGCGAGGAGCTGGAAGCGATTGCAAAAGTCATTATCAAGCACGATTTGCTCGTCATTACCGACGAGATTTACGCCGAGCTGACCTACGGTAAAAAGCACGCGAGTATCGCGTCTATCGCGGGAATGAAGGAGCGAACCGTGTATATCGGCGGTTTTTCCAAAGCGTTTGCTATGACGGGCTGGCGTTTGGGCTTTGCTTGCGCGCCTGCCGAAATCGACGACGCTATGTTCAAAATTCATCAATACGGTATGCTTTGCGCGCCGATAACCTCGCAATACGCGGCAATCGAAGCCCTCAAAGACGGGCTTTCGGACGGCTTTGCGACGGTTGAGGAAATGCGCGATTCCTACGACAAGCGTCGTAAATTCGTGTTGCACTCTTTGCAAGAAATCGGCTTGCATTGTTTTGAGCCGCAAGGCGCGTTTTACGCGTTTCCGTCCGTGCGTTCGACGGGGTTGGACGGCGAAAACTTCGCCGAAAATCTTTTGAAGGAGCATAAGGTTGCCGTTGTGCCGGGTAACGCGTTTGGGAAATTCGGGCAAAACAACGTCCGTATCTCTTACGCGACGAGTATGAACGCCCTTTCCGAAGCGTTTGACAGAACGGCGGCGTTTATGTCGAAACTCTAAAAAAGAGATTAAAAACCGAGAAAAATGCGTGAAATTCTTTCAAAAAACGCCGAAAATCATTGACAAACGTTGGGAAATGATATATAATATGGACAGTAAGTAAACGCCGTGGCTTTTTTACAAAAGGAAAAAGTCACGGTGGATTTTTAACGCTCCACGCGTGCGGGCGGTTTTTTTCGTGTATTTTTCGCGGGTATAAGGGTTGGAAAAGAGCGGAAACGGAGGGCGGCGGCGCAAAAATCAAACGGGTGCGAGCAAAGGAGTTTTTATGGCTGAACAGCAATATCTTATGACGCAGAAGGGTTATGACGAGGCAAAGGAAAAGCTGACCTATCTGCAAACGGTAAAGCGTCAGGAAATCGTAGAGCGTATCGCGGAGGCAAGAAGCCACGGCGATTTGTCCGAGAACGCAGAATACGACGCGGCGCGCAACGAGCAGGCGGCAAACGAGTTGGAAATTGCAGACCTTGATTATAAGCTCAAAAACGCGGTCATTTTGGAAGAGAACAACGACACGACCAGCGTGCATATCGGCTCGAAGGTGCGCGTATACGACGCGGATTTGGACGAGGAAGAGGTGTATGAAATCACAGGGTCTACCGAATCCAACGCAATCGAAAACAAGATTTCCAACGAATCCCCCGTCGGTGCGGCTCTTTTGAAGCACAAGGTCGGCGATACCGTCAAAATCAACGCACCTGACGGCGAGTATAAGCTGGTTATCAAGGAAATCTTCTAAAAGATAAAAAATATGCGTCAAAATACAGCGTCAAGCTTGCGCTTGCCCTGTCATTGTCGCGACTTGTTTTACGAGAGGTACGATTATGCAAGAAAATTTTAAGGCGAACGCGCCTGCAAACGGCGCGACGGAAGAAGAACAGCTCATTGAGCAGGCGAGAATTCGCCGTGAAAAGCTGGCGAAGCTCGTTGTCGAGGGCAAAAACCCCTACGAGCAAGTGAAATATCCCGTAGACGCGGACTCCGAAACGGTGAAAAGCAATTTCGAGGCGTACGAGGGAAAAACGGTCGTGATGGCAGGGCGTATGATGTCCCGCCGTATTATGGGCAAGGCTTCTTTCTCTCATATCGCGGACAGAAGCGGCTCTATCCAAATTTACGTGACCCGTCAGGATATCGGCGAGGAAAACTATCTTTCCTATAAAAAGGATTACGATATCGGCGATATTTTCGGCTTTAAGGGTTTCGTGTTCAAAACGCAAACGGGCGAGGTTTCCGTGCACGTGACCGAGCTCACGCTCCTTACCAAATCCCTGCTGCCTTTGCCTGAAAAGTACAACGGCTTGCAGGATAAGGATATGAAATACCGCTTGCGCCATCTGGACCTTATTATGAATAAGGACGTGCGCGACACCTTCCGCGTGCGCTCGCAAATTTTGAAGGAAATCCGTGCGTTTTTGGACGACAGAGGGTATTTGGAGGTTGACACCCCCACCCTGCTTCCCTTGGAAATCGGCGCGGACGCAAGACCGTTCAAAACACATCATAACGCGCTCGATATCGATATGTATATGCGTATCGAAACGGAGCTTTTCTTAAAGCGTTTAATCGTCGGCGGTATGGATAAGGTATACGAGGTTGGGCGCATTTTCCGCAACGAAGGTATGGACGCTTACCATAACCCCGAATTTACCTCCATTGAAATGTATCAGGCGTACAGCGATTATTTCGATATGATGGATTTAATCGAAGAGCTGTATAAAACGGTCACGAAAAAGGTATGCGGAACGCTGGATATCACCTATCAAGGCACGGAAATTCATATGGGCGAATGGACGCGCCTTACTATGGCGGAGGCAGTGAAAAAATACGCGGGCGTGGATTATAACGACTGGCAAACGGACGAGGACGCGCGCGCGGCGGCAAAATCGCTCGGCGTGGAGCTTGAACACGAAAACGCGACCAAGGGTTGGGTGCTTATCGAGCTTTTCGACGCGTTCGTCGAGGACAAGCTGATACAGCCCACCGTCATTTACGATTATCCCGTGGAAAATTCCCCGCTTGCAAAGCGCAAGCCCTCCAACCCCGCGTTCACCGAACGGTTCGAATACTTTATTTGCGGGCACGAGTACGGCAACGCGTTCTCCGAGCTGAACGACCCTATCGACCAAAAACAGCGTATGCAAAAGCAGGTCGAGGCAAAGCGCGCCAAGGGCAACAACGACGCGCAAATCGACGAGGATTTCATCAACGCGCTGGAATACGGCTTGCCGCCTACGGGCGGGCTTGGGCTGGGGCTTGACCGCTTCGTAATGCTCCTCACCGACAGCTCTACCATTCGGGACGTCATTCTGTTCCCCACTATGAAACCGAAAAAATAACACGAAAGATACGCGCCGATTTGCGGCAAGGAGCCGCACGACTTATCGGCGCGCATTTTATCCAAGAAAATAAAACCGAATATTTATAAATTTATACGGACGGTTATTCACGCAAACGAATACCTGTGCCCGTGAAAAAATCAAAAATATTCGTTTATGCAACGAATAAAGGAAAAACAAATGGACGCAAAAATCACGAAACAACGGTTGGGAAGATTGCTTTCCTACGACTGGGTAAAAATCGTCGCGTTGGTGGTGGCGGCAATCGTCGTATGGTCGCTGATTTTCACCATGACGGCGACGCGTATCACGCCCGCGCAACAATTCAGCGTGTTTAATTATTATTGTAACGGGGGGTTGAGCACGAGCTTTTACAACCATTACAGCGAGACTTTTGAAAAAAAGGTCTTTTCCTACGAAGTGATTGAAACCAACTACACCGATTTGACGACTTTGAGCAGCGATTTGGGCACGATGAGCCAGCTGTTGCAGGGAAAAATGCAGACGGACGAGGGCGACGTGATGTTTATCCCCAATATCGTGGACGAGAGCACCGTGGTTAAGGACGAGAGTGGTGCGGTGACGAGCAGCTCTACCTATATGCAGGACTTTTTCAACGGCTATTCCTATTACCTTTTCGATATCGAGGTCTATCTTGCCGATATGGCGACCTATCTCAACGGATATTACGGCGGGGATTATCAAAGCGGTACGCTGGACGAGGAAAAGGTGAAAGCGGATTTCGTTTCCCGCATACAAAGAACGCAAGACAAGCGTTTCAAAACGCCCGAAGAGATTGAAGCGGGCAAGCAAAACGAGGTGGCGCGTATTCAAAAATACGCCGAGGGCTTAAAGACCTTTAACGGGTATTTGAGCGAAAATCTCGTCACGCTCACTACGCTGGAATTGAAAAACGAGAACGGCGAGGTGGTCAAGAGCGGTAAATACGCGCTCAATCTCTGCCCCGACGAGGATAAAATGGGCAAACTCAAAGAGATTGTGTATTATAACGTGCCCACCGAGGAAGAAAACGTGACCAAGCCCACCGCGCTCAATATGCACGCAATGCTGTTCGACCTTCCGAATATGGAAGCGAGCTTTGAATACGAAGCGTTGCTGTATCTCAACGCCGTAATCGCGGCAGCAAAGAGCGCGTAAGCGGTATGCGGAGCATTTTCACGGACAAGCGCACGCGCGAGAAGTGCCACATATATAAAATGCTCAAAGCCCAAGAAAAAGCAGAGCACCTCTCCTTTCATACGCCGGGGCACAAGCAAAAGGGCTGGGATATCACCGAGCTGTCCTATTCGGACAATCTCTCCTGTCCGCGCGGGTGCATTGCCGATGCGGAGCGGGATATCGCGGGTATTCTCGGCGCGGCGCGCTCCTTCATTTTGACGGACGGGAGCACCTGCGGCGTGCTGTCTATGCTCTACGCCGCCAAAACGCTGGGAATAAAAAGCGTGGCGGTGAGCGAGCGTTCGCATAAAAGCGCGTTCAACGGTTGCGCTTTGTTAGGGCTTACCCCCCTCGTCTATACGGACGATTTCGACGAGGCGTTTTCGGACGCGGACGCGCTGTTTATCACCTCACCCGACTATTACGGACGGGTGGTCGAGCTGGCTTCGCTGCAAGCGCGCTGTAAGAGCACGAACAAGCTGTTTTTGATTGACGGCGCGCACGGCGGGCATTTGCATTTTAATAAAAACATATACGCGGGCGCATACGCGGATTTGTGGGTAGACGGCGTACATAAAAGCCTGCCCGCCTACACGCAAGGTGCAATCGTTTCGGCACGAACGCAAGCACTTGGCAGGGCGTTGGCGGAGGCGGTGGATATTTTCCGCACGACCAGCCCCTCCTATCCCGTAATGGCGAGCGTGGAATACGCCGTCAAATATCCCGAAAACAAGGATTTGCAAGACGCCGTTATAAAGTATGCCGAGCAGACGCCGCGCGTAGAGTTGCATGAGGACTGGACGAAGCTTTGCGCGGTTTTTGGCAAACACGCGTTTTGCGCGCAAAAGGACGCGGAAAGCGCGGGCGTATATCCCGAATTTTGCGACGGAGAGAGGGTTATGTTTTACCTTTCCCCTGCTACGGGGAAAAGACAATTTTCCGCTTTGAAAGCCGTACTTGCCTCGCTGTTTGAAAAATACCCCTACGAGGCAAATGAACGCATACCTGCCCCCCTTGTTTTCCCCAAAAACGGCGAAGTGGAGCAGGTGGAGATAGAAAGAGCAGAGGGCAGGATTTGCGCGAAAAATTGCGGCTTGTTTCCCCCCTGCATGCCCCTGCTTGTTCGGGGTGAGGTCATAACGAAAGAAAAGCTCGCGCTTTTACAAACAGCGGATAACGTTTACGGAGTAACGGAAAATAAAATTACGGTATTTACCGAAGAGGAAAGGGAATAAACTATGAGAGGGAAATTTATCACCTTCGAGGGCTGCGACGGTTGCGGAAAGAGCACACAGCTTACAATGTTCAGCGAATATCTGACGAAAAAGGGTATTCCGCATATTTTCACGCGTGAGCCTGGGGGCGGCAAAATCTCCGAGGCGATTAGAGAAATCCTCTTAAACGGTAAAAACGCCGAAATGACGGATGAGTGTGAAGCACTCCTCTACGCGGCGGCGCGCGTACAGCATTTATCCGACCGCGTTGCCCCTGCTCTGCAAGAGGGCAAGCTCGTCATTTGCGACCGCTACGTGGATTCTTCGTTTGCCTATCAGGCGTACGGCAGAAATTTAGGCGAGGATTTCGTTGGAAAAATCAACGCGTTCGCGCTGGAAAAATTCCTGCCCGATGCGACGGTGTTCATTGACCTTACGCCCGAAGAAGCTTTTTTGCGTAAGCACGGCGCGGACGAGAACGACCGTTTGGAGCAGGCGGGTATGGCGTTTCATAACCGCGTATACGAGGGCTTTGATAAAATGGCAAAAGCCAACCCCGACCGCTTTATTCGCGTCAACGGCAGACAGACGCCCGAGGAAATTTTCGCGGAGATTTTGAAGAAATTACAAGAAAAAAATTGTTTATAATTTATAAGAGAGTAAAATGGGATTTTTAGACATTTTATTGATGGGCGTGGCGTTGTCTATGGACGCGTGCGCCGTGGGAATGACGAACGGTATGACCGATTGTAAAATGCCCTTGAAAAAAACGCTGTTGATTGCGCTGTTTTTCGGCTTTTTCCAGTTCTTGATGCCGCTTATCGGGTACTTTATCACGGGCGTAATCGCGGGCGCGTTTATGGAGGCTTTCGAGAGCATATCCGCTTGGATTTCCTTTGCTTTGCTGGCGTTTTTGGGCGGTAAAATGGTATTTGATTGCCTGAAAAGCCGCGGCGAGGACGGGTGCGCCTGTGGGCAAACGGAGAGCTTGTCCATAGGCAAGCTGCTTTTGCAGGCGGTTGCGACCTCTATCGACGCGTTGGCGGTGGGCGTTACCTTGCAGATGGCGGCGATCTCCCCCGAGGGTTTGACTTTGGGCGTGTGGTGGTCTACGGCGATTATCGGCTGCACGACATTCGTGCTTTCGATTGCAGCGGTGTATATCGGCAAATGCGTGGGCAACAAGCTCGCCGATAAAGCTTCGCTTCTTGGCGGGCTCGTCTTAATTGCCATCGGCTTGAAGATTTTGATAGAAAGTTTTGTGTAAACTTTGTGAGAGTTTGTTAAATATTTGAAACGAAGCGGGATAAACGCTTGAAAAAGCGCGGCCGATATGGTAAAATAAAGGCAGTTGGTTCTTTATAGGTATTACGGTAAAGAAATTCAAACAAACTAAACAATAAACAACGATTAGACAAAAAAGGAGTAATCACTTTGAACAAGAAATCGAAAATCATTATCTGGATTGTCGTTGGCGTAGTGGCGGTGTTGCTGCTCGGCATCCTCTTTTCCGATATGTTTGACTTTAGCGCGAAAACGTTGAGCGAGTTTATGACGCTGTTGAAAGAGGACACGAATATCAAGGAAATCTCTTTCGACGCTTACGAATATTTTGCTTTGGACGCGAACGGCAGAGTGCTGTATTCGAGCGTTGGTCCCAGCGTATACGGTTACGCCGATTTTGAGGTGTTCCGCGACGTTGCTATGAACGAATACGGCGTGGATCTTTCCAAAATTGCCGTGTCCTTTACCGACCCCAACGCGGGCAGTATTTGGTCCAGCCTTATGCCTCTGCTCGGCGTGGTGCTCGTGGCGGTTATGTTCTGGATGATTATGCGCAGCGCGGCGGGCGGCGGTCAGTCGGCAATGAGTATCGGTAAGACCAAAGCGCACGTGCAAAGCAACTTAAAGGTTCGCTTCTCCGACGTTGCGGGTGCGGAGGAAGAAAAGGAAGAGCTTGCGGAAATCGTAGAGTTCTTGAAAAGCCCTAAAAAATTCTCTTCGCTTGGCGCGCGTATCCCCTCGGGTGTGCTCCTCGTAGGCCCTCCGGGTACAGGTAAAACGCTGTTTGCGAAAGCGGTAGCGGGCGAGGCGGGCGTTCCGTTCTTCTCGGTGTCCGGCTCCGATTTCGTGGAAATGTACGTCGGTGTGGGCGCGAAGCGCGTACGCGATCTGTTTGATATGGCGAAGAAAAACCAGCCTTGCATCATCTTTATCGACGAAATCGACGCGGTCGGCCGTCGGCGCGGAGCAGGGCTTGGCGGCGGTCACGACGAACGCGAACAGACCTTGAACCAAATCCTCGTGCAAATGGACGGCTTTGAAACCAACGAGGGCATTATCGTTATGGCGGCGACCAACCGTGCGGACATTCTCGACCCCGCGCTGCTTCGTCCCGGCCGTTTCGACAGACAAATCAACGTAAACCTTCCCGACGTAAAGGGTCGTGAACAGATTTTGAAGGTACACGCGAGAAATAAGCCTATGGCACCCGACGTCAATTTCAAGACGGTGGCGCGCATTACGGCGGGCTTCTCGGGCGCGGAGCTTGCCAACCTTTTGAATGAAGCGGCAATCCTTGCGGCGCGCGCGGGTAAGAAATTGATAGGCAATCTTGAACTGTACGACGGCATCAACAAGGTATTGATGGGCCCGCAGAAAAAGAGCCGCGTCGTGACCGAATCGGACAAACGCTGTACGGCGTACCACGAAGCGGGTCACGCGGTGCTGGCGTGTCTTTGCAAGCATTGCGACCCCGTACACGAGGTTTCCATTATTCCCAGAGGCAGAGCGGCGGGCTACACTATGACCCGTCCCGAAACGGACGACAACGACGTTTCGTATAACAAGCTCGTGGATAATATCTGTATGTCGCTTGGCGGCAGAGTAGCCGAAGAGCTGGTCATTCAAGACATCACGACGGGTGCGAGCGCGGACTTGCAGCACGTGTCCAGCCTCGCGAGAAGAATGGTCACGCAATGGGGTATGAGCGACAAGCTTGGGCTTGTGGCGTACGATTCCGACCAGCCCGTGTTTATGGGTATGGAATACGGCAATCAGAGCCGCGGCGGGTATTCGCAAGAAACGGCGGCAACGATTGACGCGGAAATCAGACGCTTGATTAACGCCGCGCACGAGCGAGCGACCAAGCTTTTGAAGGAAAACCGCTCCGTGCTTGATAATATGTCGCGCGTGCTGGTGGAAAAGGAGACGATTTACACCGAAGAAGTGGCAATGCTTATGAAGGGCGCGGATTATAAAGAGGTAATCGCGTTTATGGAATCTCGCGACGGCGCGCACGCGGATAACCCGTTTGCTTCCGTCACGACCCCCACCTCCGAGCACGTTGTAGAAGAATAATTGTAACCCAACGAAAGATAAAGAGCTGCCTTTAAGCAGCTCTTTTCTTGAAAGCAAAACAAGCAGGAGCAAAAGGCAATGAAAACGACCAAAAAACGAAGAAGCTTCGACACGAGTTTTACGGAAAAAACCGTTCCCCTTTCTCTCATAGACCCCGAAAACGAGATAGGCGAATGGGATAAAAAGGAAATCAAAACACGCGCGGCATACTTTCTGTTGAACGGTATGCCCACGCTTGCCGTCAACGAGAAGGAGGACGGTCGTTTCACGCTGCTTGCCGCGGAAAAGGACTTTCACGCGGCGAAAATCGCGGGCGCGAAACAGCTTGCCGTGCGCGTGTACCGCTTCACCGAAAAGAACGCGGAAATTTTTTCCTTGATTGAAAAGCTGAAAGCAAACAACCTCCCCACGATGGAAGAGGCGTATTTGATGAAACGCTTGTCGTCCGATTGCGACTTGACGCAAGAGGATATTGCGACGCTAATCGGGCGTTCCCGCCCCGCCGTAGCGAACACCTTGCGGCTTTTGACGTTAGAGCCTGCCGTTTTGGGGCTTGTGGAGAGCGGGAAATTGTCGGCAGGACATGCGCGCACGCTCGTGCGTGTACCAAAGGACAAGCAGCTCGCGTTTGCGGAAGAAGCGGTCAAGCGCGAATATTCCGTGCGGGAAATGGAACGCGCGGTGAAAACGTTTTTGACGCCGCCCGAGGTATTGCAGCAGGAAAACCAAGCCAAAGCGGCGGCGAAAAGCAACCAGCTCAAAGCGTTCGTCGAGCGTATGCGCGGCGTATTCCGCACCAAGGTTTCGTTAATCGGTAACGACAAAAAGGGACGTATCTACATAGATTATTATTCGACCGAGGATTTGTACCGATTTGAAGAATATTTAGACATGATTGAGAGCTATACAGAATAATTGCGTGTTTAGAACACGCGATTTGCGGGTAATAATATATATATGGAAAATTACGAAATGAACGATATCACAAAAACGAATATTCTCCCCGTCATTCCCTTGCGGGGCAAAGTGGCGTTTCCCAACACATCCATATCCTTTGAGGTGGGGCGGGAAATGACGCTCAAAGCGGTCACCCGCGCGGGTGAGTCCGCGGACAAGCTGGTGATGATTTGCACCCAGCGCGTGACGGAGAAGGACGAGGTTTCCCCCGCCGACTTATACGAGGTCGGGTCCGTCGCGAAAATCAAACAGGTAGCACAGCTCCCGGGCGGCGTCGTACGCGTCGTGTGCGAGGGGCTTTATCGCGCTCGCGCGCGGGAAATCGGTATGGAAAGCGGCTATTTTTACGCCGTTTGCGACGAATTGCGCGTAAAACGCGGCGACGAGATTTTGGAAGAAGCGTATTTCCGCACGGCGAAAGCGCTCGTAAAAGACGTGCTTGCGGCAGACGGGAAGCTGTCCAAGGAAGCCGTTTTGCGTTTGGAGCATTGCAAATCCGCCGACGAATACGTCAACGTGGCGACTTCCGTTATGCGGGTGAAGTTAGAGGTTAAACAGCAAATTTTGGAAGAAAGTAACCTGATTGAGCGGTTAAAGCTGTTCGAGCGTTGCTTGAACGACGAGCTGGAAATTTCCCGTATCGAGAAGAAAATCGCGACGGTTGTCCGTCAAAATATCGATAAATCGCAAAAGGAATATTTCTTGCGCGAGCAGCTCAAAGCCATTCATACCGAGCTTGGCGACGACGGCAAGGAGGAGGACGAGCTTCGTGAAAAGGTCAAGGCGAAAAAGCTGCCCGCGGAGCTGGAAGCAAAGTGCCTCAAAGAGATAGACCGAATGGACAAAATGCAGTCCTCGTCCCCCGAATACACCGTCATTTCGGGGTATATCGAGCAGGTGCTTTCTCTGCCTTGGACGGAGGAAACGATAGACACGCAAAGCTTGGAAACGTGTATACAGGTATTAGACGAAGACCATTACGGGCTGGAAAAAATCAAAGAGCGTATCGTGGAATATCTCGCCGTATTGAAGCTGACGGGGAATATGAAAGCCCCCATTTTATGCTTCGTCGGGCCTCCTGGGGTTGGTAAAACGAGTATTGCCAAGTCCATTGCCCGCGCGCTGGGTAGAAAATTCGTGCGTATGAGCCTTGGCGGCGTACGCGACGAAGCGGAGATACGCGGACACAGACGCACCTATATCGGCGCAATGCCGGGTCGCATTTTGTACGGAATGAAAAACGCGGGTTCAATCAATCCCGTGTTCCTCTTGGACGAAATCGATAAAATCACCTCCGATATGCACGGCGACCCTGCCGCGGCACTTTTGGAGGCACTCGACCCCGAGCAAAATTCCACTTTCCGCGACAGGTATTTGGAAGCTCCGTACGATTTGAGCAAGGTTCTTTTCCTCACTACGGCAAACTCACTCGAAACTATACCCGCGCCCTTGCGCGACAGAATGGAGATTATCGAGCTTTCGGGCTACACCTTGGAGGAAAAATCGGAGATAGTCAAGCGGTATTTGATACCCAAACAGCTCGAAGCCAACGGCTTGACGGAAAAACCCGCGGAATTTGACGACGAGGCAATCGCATATCTTATCGAGGGCTATACCCGCGAAGCGGGCGTGCGTACCTTGGAGCGAACGGTGGGAACGGTTTGCAGAAAAATTGCAGTCAAGCGCGCAAAGAACGCGCGTTCGCCGCGCGTAAAGGTCACGGTGGAAAAAGTCAAGGAGTTTTTGGGCGCGCCCAAATTCAAAATAGACGAAGCAGCGTTGTTGCCACAGGTCGGCGCGGTGACGGGACTTGCTTGGACGGCGGTCGGCGGAACGACGCTCACCGTAGAGGTCAACGCCTTTGCTGGAAAGGGCGAGATTAAGCTCACGGGACAGCTTGGCGACGTTATGAAGGAATCGGCGCAAGCCGCACTTTCCCACATTCGCGCGCACGCCGAGGAATACGGCGTGGACTATGAAAAGTTCACGAATACCGATTTGCATATTCACGTACCCGAGGGTGCAACGCCCAAGGACGGACCGAGCGCGGGTATCACGATGGCGACGGCAATCCTTTCCGCCCTCACGGGCAGAGCGGTGCGCGGCGATATCGCTATGACGGGCGAAATCACCTTGCGCGGTAAGGTCTTGCCCATCGGCGGCTTGAAGGAAAAATCGTTGGCGGCGCGACGCGTCGGCATTGCGACGGTAATTATGCCCCAAGGCAACGCAAAGGATTTGGAAAGCTTGCCCGAGGAAGTCAAGAAGGACGTGCGCTTTATCCCCGTGTCAACGGTGGACGAGGTGTTTGCGCTTGCGTTGGTGGGCGAAAATATAAAACCGCCGCGAGCAAAGAAAAACGCGGCAAAGGCTATGCCCGTAATGCCGAGAAATCAAACGGAACGGGATAACGTTCGCTGTTAAAAGGAGAGTACCGTGTACGAAACGAACGATAAAAAACCACCGCTCGTGATTAAGAACGCGACGTTCATAACCTCGGCGGCAAAAGCGGAGCAATTTATTACGCCTAACAAGCCTATGATTGCCGTTTGCGGCAAGTCCAACGTTGGGAAAAGCTCGTTTATCAATATGCTGGCAAATCGGAAAAAGCTCGCGAAAACGAGTAGCGAGCCGGGCAGAACGCGCCTCGTCAATTATTTTGACTTCGGCGAGTTCGTGCTCGCCGACCTGCCTGGCTACGGCTTTGCGCGGGTTTCCAAGGGCGAAAAGGAAAAGTGGGCGCGGACGCTGGACGCGTTTTTCAAGGACCGCGAAAAGATTTCGCATATTTTTATGCTCGTCGATTCCCGTCACGACCCCACGGCGGACGATATGCAGATGATTGAATTTTTGCACTATCATACCCTGCCCTTTACCGTCGTTTTGACCAAGGCGGACAAGCTTTCGAGAATGAAGCTGAAAGAGCATATCCGCGCGATTGCGGCGGATTTGTATCTTGGTGTGGAGAATTTGCTGGCTTCCAGCGCGGAAACGGGGTATGGCAAGCAAGAAATACTTGCAAAGGTGCGCTCAATAATCGATACGACGGAAGCGTTGAAAAATATGCCCGTCGAGGAAGAGGAGTAAACTATGGACGAATTTTTGTCGAGCTGGTACGGGATTTTGGCGTTCGTGCTGTTTGACGCGGTCGCGTTGCTTGCAATCGTGTGTATCACCTATCGCTGGCTTTTCAAACGCATATTCGATTTTTTGGCGTCGCTCGTTTGTATCGTCGCCGTATCGCCACTCTTGATTTATATTCTCGTCCGCGCGAACGCGGCGAAAAAGCGGGGCGAGGTCGTATCCGTGCTTCGCAAAACGCCGTACGCGAAAAAGAACGGAAAAACGGTGAAGCTGCTCGCATTTGAAAGCAAAAACGCCGAGGGCGAGACGGCGGGGGCTTACGGCGAATGGCTGGAAAAAACCAAGCTGTTTGCGCTTGCCGCGCTTTTCGACGTGTTGTTGGGGCGGCGGAGCTTTATCGGCTTGCAGCCGTTCACGCGCGGGGAGTGCGCTTTTTTGGACGAGGTGGAAGCGGATAGATTGCTCGCAAAATCGGGCTTGATTAACCCCCTCGTGCTTTCGGGTAACGAGGAAACGGACTACGCGGAGGCGTTGGAATCGGATAAAAAATACGCGTGGAATTTCTCTTTTTTCGGGGATTGTAAAATCTTTTTCACTTGGCTGATTAAGAAAATCCGCGGCGAGGGTAACGAATACCTTGGCAAAACGCGCGAAAGAAGCTTTTTGGACTATCTGTTAGCCGAGGGCAAAATCACGCAAGCGGAATACGCCGCGGCGCATTGACCGCGCAAAGCGTTAGTTTCTTTGAAAAGGGTCTTGCGCTTCCTCGTTGTGCAGTAAAAGGTTTTCGCGCTCACATTGCGCGCGGTATTCCTTTTGCAAGGCTTGAACGATTTGATAACGCGAAATACCGTCCAAATGGTGCAAGTAATATATAATCGTTAAATCCGTGGACGTTAAATTTTGGACGGTTTTTAATAACGCGTCGCGTTTGCGTATATTCCCGTCCCGCTCTTCTTGCGTGTCTTTGAATACCTTGTAATAGCGTATACGCCTATCAAAATTGTCAAATATTCCCTGCAAGTTCGGTAAATTGTCAAAAAGCCCCGTTGCGGGGTTTATTATTTTGTCTTTTTTCATATTTTTTCTCCTTTTTTCTTTATAATAGCACAGGTAATACCTGTAAGTCAAGCAAAACAACAGGCAATACCTGTAAAATTATTTTAGCGAGGAAGAAAGTTATGATTACATTGACAGATATTAGAAAACAACTTATAGATGCAATTAAACAAAGTGGAATGACGCAAACGGAGCTTGCGAAGAAATTAAACATTCGGCAACAAACGATTTCGCAATATCTTTCGGGACAAGTAATGCCCGCGTTGGACACGTTTGCGAATTTGTGCGTGATACTTGATTTAGATGCAAACGACCTGTTGTGCATACGATAAAAAAAGGACGGCATAGCCGTCCTTTTTCGTTTGCAATGAAATTTTAAGAAGCTTGTTCGATATCGCTTTGCGCCTCTTGCACGCCCTCGACCGCGTGCGGCGTTTCGTTCACGGCGTCGAACTTGGTCGTGTCCGTGTGGGGAATGGCTTTCCAGCCCACGTTTTTTCTAAAAAGCGCGATATATTCAAAAGGAATAGAGAGTGCGAGGAAGATGGGCCAAAGCAGGATTGCCGCGAGCTTTAATCCGAATTTTACGCCCTTGATACGCTTGTGTTCCAAAATAAAGAGCAGCAACGCGCTTAACGCCGTGGTAAGATAAGAAAACCCGATATTAAGCAACGAGCTTTTCACCACTTCCCATATCTGTATGGGGTCTACGCCGAACAGAGGCGAGATAGCCGTCAAAACGACCTGCAACACAAGCAACGCCGACGAAATCACGCAAACGGGCATTATGTTTACGGAAATGTCGTAGGTCGAGCCCTTGTTCGTCGCGCCGCCGTTTTTGCGGGAGTGGAACAGACCGCGAATAAGGGCTTTGAAGCGTGTCACGCAAACGAGCAAATGTCCCTTTGCCCAGCGGATACGCTGGCGGCAGGTGATATGGAGGGTCGTGGGTTGTTCGTCGTAGAAAACCGCCTCGTCACAGTAAACGATTTTATTGCCCTGCAAAATTTGGTCGGTGGAGAACTCCCAGTCCTCGGTGAGCGTGACGTATTGCCAACCGTCTTTCACGAGCTTTGCGGGAATGACGTAGCCCGTACCCTGCACGCGGGTAGAACAGCCGAGCAGCGTTCTGCCGCGGCTTTCGTACATACAGCCGCTCATAAAATACACGCCGTAGAGCGCGGAAATGATGTTCGAGCCGAAATTTTTGGAGTTACGCATAGAAGTAATAATATTCGTACGCCCTTCCGCGATAAACGCGTCGTTCATTTTTTCGAAAAACCGTTCGTCGAGGATATTATCGGCGTTGAACAGGAAAAATCCGTCGAAGCTTTGCGTGCCGAAATCCTCTTCGATTTTTTGGAAGAGGTGCTTAAACGCGTACCCCATAGTACATTCTTCGGGGTTATTATATTCATATACGGACACGCGGGGGTCGTTAAAGGCACGACATACCGCCGCGGTGTTGTCCGTGCAGTTGTGCGCGATGACGAAAATATGCAAATTCTCCTGTGGATACTTACATTTTCTGACGCTTTCAATGAGATTTCCCACGACTGCCTCTTCGTTTCTCGCGGGAATGATAATGCCGTATTTAAGCTGCTGCTCCGCCTTGGGGAAGCGTTTTTTACCGAAAACCCCCACCGCGCCGAACAGCACGAAATGTACGAGCATTAAGGAAAGCACGCCCGTTAAAACGCTGAACACGATTTGTACGATTTGCAAATATACCATTTCCATTACCTAAAAAAAGTTAAAGTTTTGTTAAAAATCTTGTATATTATATCATAAATATAAGAGGAAAGCAATAAAAAACGGGGATTTTTCTTAAAAGACTGTACATTTTTCTTAAAAAGTGCTATAATGGAGAAAAAGAGATGGGCAGGTATGAAGCAAATGAAAAATGCAGGCTTTTCCAAGCAAAGCTGGTTGATTTTGGTGCTGTTCGGTTTAATCGGACAGATTGCGTGGTCGGTGGAGAATATGTACTTTAATCTGTTCGTATTCGAAACGATTGCGCCCGATTTGAACGCGGTCACGCTGATGGTGCAGCTTTCGGGCGTAGCGGCAACGCTGACGACCCTGATTGCGGGTACGCTCTCCGATAAAACGGGGAACAGGCGCGCGTACATATCCTACGGATATATCATTTGGGGCGTGACGGTCGCGCTGTTCGGTGCGTTGAGCGTGCAGGGCACGCAAGCTCTGTTCGGCGTGGACGAGGCTTCCGCGGTGCAAATCACCCTTTTTGCCGTCGTGGCGGGGGATTGCGTGATGACTTTGTTCGGCTCTACGGCAAACGATGCGGCGTTCAACGCTTGGGTGACCGACAACACGAGAGAGGAATTCCGCGGAAAGGTGGAGGGCGTTTTATCCGTTCTGCCCCTCGTCGCTATGCTCGTCGTTGCGGGCGGGTTTGGTATACTCGTGGAAGCAATCGGTTACTTCGCGCTCTTTCTCGCGCTCGGTATCGTTATTTCCGTTTGCGGCGTGGCGGGCTTGTTTATCGTAAAGGATAGCCCCACGCTGGAAAAGAAGGGCACGATTAAGGATATCGTGTACGGCTTTAAGCCTAGCGTCGTCAAAAACAACCCCCCGTTCTATCTCACCCTTTGCGTGATGTGTATTTACGGTATCGCTTGCCAAATCTTTATGCCGTTCCTCATTATTTATATGAAAACGTATTTAGGCTTTACCGTGGTGGAATACAGTATCGTGTTCGGGCTTGCAATCGTGCTCGGCGCGGCAATCAATCTGTTTTTAGGCGGCATCAGCGACAAGCTGGACAAAACCAAGCTCTTATATATCGCCGCGGGGGTTATGGCGGTCGGGTTGCTCGGAATGTATTTTGCCGACTTCGACGACCATATCGCAACGCTAATCGTGTTCGGCGTGGCGGGATTTGTAATGATTACGGGCTATATTTTCTTTTCGGCGTTGTCTGGGGCAATCGTGCGTGATTACACACCCGAAAACGACGCGGGAAAATTGCAGGGCGTACGAATGATTTTCTACGTGCTTATCCCTATGCTCGTAGGACCTATGATCGGCAACGCCATCAACCAAGCGGCAAATATACCCCTGCCCGATTTGGGTAGTGCGGACGTGATGACCACGCAATTTATCCCCGCTCCCGAAATTTTCCTCGCGGGTGCAATCGTGACCTTGCTCACCTTTGCGCTAATACCTTTGTTGGTGAAAACGAAAAAGGAGAAAAAGAATGAACTTGACAACTGATTACGCCGTCGGCGCAATTCCCCATAGCGAGCACCCCGCGCCGCAAGCAAAGCGCGACGGGTTTTTATGCTTGAACGGCGAATGGGATTTTTACAAGCTGGATAAAGAGGATAACCGCTTATGCGAAGGCAAGATAATCGTACCTTTTTCCCCCGAAACGCTCCGTAGCGGCGTGGCGGAGGGCTTTACGCTGCTTGCGGGCGAAAAGCTTTCGTATACCCGCAAGGTCAAATTGAGCAAGGAGCTTCAAAAGGGCGTCACCCGTTTGCATTTCGGCGCGGTGGACAGTGCGTGCGAGGTATTCGTGAACGGCAAGCGCGCGGGTGCGCATACGGGCGGGTTTACCGCGTTTTACTTGGATATACAAGACTTTTTGGACGGCGACGAAGCGGAAATTAGAGTGCTCGTTACGGACGAGGGTACGAGAAACGGCGACGCGCGCGGCAAGCAGAGCGATAAGCGCGGGGGGATTTGGTATACCCCGCAAAGCGGCATTTGGCAGACCGTTTGGATAGAGAGTATGCCAAAAGCGTATATCGAAACGCCCAAAATTTACACGGACGCATTGCAAAAAACGGTGCGTATTCTTTCGGATAAGGACGAGGAACGGGAAATCGCCGTGTACGACGGCGGTGAGGAAATTCTCCGTCAAAAATACACGCGCGAGGTCACGCTTTCCTACGATTTCGAGCTTTGGTCGCCCGAAAATCCCAAGCTTTACGATTTCACGATCACGAACGTCGCGGGGGATAAGCTTACCTCCTATTTCGGCGTGCGCTCGTTTGGCAAAATGCGGGATAAAAAAGGCAAAATGCGGTTGACGCTCAACGGCAAGCCCTACTTTTTCAACGGCGTGCTCGACCAAGGCTACTGGTCGGACGGGCTGTTGACCTATCCGAGCGACGAGGCGGCGATTGAGGAGCTGACGAAGCTCAAAGCAATGGGCTTTAACACCGTCAGAAAGCATATCAAGATAGAGCCTATGCGTTGGTACTATCATTGCGATAGACTGGGGCTTGTCGTGTGGCAGGATTTCGTGAGCGGCGGCGGGGAATATAACCCTTGGCATATCGCCTATCTGCCTTTCTTGGGCTTTAAGCACCGCGACGACGATTATAAGTACTTTGCCCGTGAAAACGAGGGGGGCAGGGTTGCGTTTATGCAGATGGTGGACGAAACGCTCGACCAGCTTTTTAACTGCACCTGTATCGGCGTTTGGGTACCCTTCAACGAGGGTTGGGGGCAGTTCGATTCGGCGAAGGTCACGGAGTACGTTCGCGGAAAAGACGGCTCGCGCATTATCGATTCGGTGAGCGGCTGGCACGATCAGGGCGTGGGCAAAACGGAGCTGAAAAGCCTGCACACCTACTATACGCCGCTTTGCGTGCCCAAGGACGAACGCCCCGTGGTATTGAGTGAATTCGGCGGATATTCTATGAAAGTGGACGGGCACGTTTACGACGAGAAAAAAGAGTTTGGTTATAAAAAGTTCAAAACGCAAGAAACGCTTGTGCAAGCCTTGGAAAAACTGTATTTGAAAAAGCTGCTGCCCTTGATAGAAAAGGGACTTTGCGGGTGTATTTACACGCAGGTTTCCGACGTGGAGGAGGAAATCAACGGGCTGTTCACTTACGATAGAAAGGTCGTGAAAGTGCCGATTGAGGCAATGAAAAAAATCAACGACGAAATCGACCGCGCGGCGCGCAAAATCGAATAAAAAACGACGGGACAGCAAGAAGCTGTCCCGTTTTCATAAAAACCCGTTTTTTCCGCAAGCTGTAATAGGGGGGCAGAGCATGGGCAAGGAAAAAAAGGGCGGATTTATCAAGGGGGCGGCGGTGATTGCCGCGGGCGGGTTTATCGCCAAGGTCGTCGGGGCGTTGTATCGCATACCGCTGACCAATTTAATCGGCGGGTACGGGCTGGGGTTATACCAAATGGTATACCCCGTTTATTGTCTGCTTCTCACCGTTTCCGCAACGGGAATCCCCTCCTCGATTGCCAAGCTCACCGCCGAACGGCTGGCAAAGGGCGAGGGGGATAAGCCCCTTTTCAAAACGGCAATGAAGCTGTTTTTGCTCGTCGGGCTGTTTGGGAGCGTATTGATGTGCCTGCTCGCGCCTTTCTTGGCGGCGGCACAGGATTGCAGGCAGGTGACGGCGGGGTATTACACGCTCGCCCCGTCCGTGTTTTTGGTGTCTGCCATCTCCGTTTTGCGCGGCTGGTTTCAGGGCAAGAACAAAATGCTTCCCACCGCGCTTTCCGAAATCACCGAACAGCTCGTCAAAGTGGGCTTTGGTCTGCTGTTCGCCTATCTCTACCGCGACGACGTGGAAAAAGCGGTGATATTTATGCTTTTGGCGGTGTCGTTATCCGAATTGTTCGCGCTCGCGCTGATGCTGATTTGCTTCAAGGCGACGCGGGAAAAATTACAAAACGGCGGGGGCAGGGTTGCGACGAAAACCGTTTTACGATTGAGCCTGCCCGTTACTTTAAGCTCTATGCTCCTGCCCCTTTCCGCTCTTTTGGACAGCGTGCTTGCCGTGCGGCTCTTGGGCGCGTACGCCACCGACGCGGTCGCGCTTTACGGATTGTTTTCGGGGGGCGCGGTGACGGTTATCAACCTGCCCGTGTCCGTTTGCTACGGCATTGCGGCGGCGAGCGTGCCAAGCGTCGCCGCCGCGAAAGCGAAAATCGAAAAGGGCGAAAAGGCGAGCGTAAAAAAACGGCTGTTCTTTTCCTTGGGCATTACCGTGCTCGTCGCCGCGCCTTGCGCGCTCGCGCTCTTTTTCTTTGCCGAGCCGACGGCGAAAATCGTGTTCAGGAGCTTGCAGGGCGAGGAGCTAACTACCCTCACGGGCTTGATTAAAGCGTTTTCCGTCAGCGCGCTCACCCTTTCTTGCGTGCAAACGCTGTCGGCGTGTCTGACGGCGCAAGGCAAACCCCTCTACGCCGCGCTGTCTATGGGAATCGCCGTGGCGGTCAAAACCGCGATTTATCCCTTTTTGCTCAAAAATCCCGATATTTCCGTTTTCGGGCTTGCGTACGCGACGAATATCGCGTATTTGGTTGCCTTTTCGCTTGATTTATTGTATAATATTCTCGTATCGAAGAACCCAAAGGAGAGAAAAAATGATAACGGTAATCGGCTTGGGCGTGGAAGCGGGAGATTTGACCAAACGCGGTGAAGAAGTGATTTTGCGGGCGGCGAGCCGCGGGGATAAAATCCTCGTTCGCACGGCGAAAACGCGCTCCTATCAAACGGTAAAGGATTTAGGTGTTTCACATGAAACACTCGACGAAATTTACGGGAAAAGCCGTAGCTTTGCAACGCTTTCCAAAAATCTTGCGAAGCAAGTTGCGCTTGCGGGAGAGGACGCGGTATACCTCGTAGACGGCGCGGCGACGGAGGACAATTCCGTGAAATCGCTGTGCAAGCGGTTGCGGGGGAAAGTGGAGATTATCGACGGCGTTTCCAAGGTGACCGCGCTCGTTCGCGCGGCGAATTTCGTCGGGTGCTCGTATACCGCGGTTTCCGCGTACGAGCTTTTAGAAAAGGGGAGCGCGGAGGGCTTGCGGTTGCCCCTGCTCGTGTACGATATGGACGACCGTGCGATTGCGAGCGATATCAAGCTATTGCTTGGCGACGCGTTCGGCGAGGAGCTCGCCGTCAAATTTATCAGCGGCGGTAAAGCCGTGAAAACGGAGCTGTACGCGCTAGATAGGCGCAAGGCTTACGATTACACCTCGGCGGTAGCGATTGAGGAAATCGGGCTTTTGGATAAAACGCGCTTTACCGTAGAGGACCTCAAAGAAATTATCGTGCGCTTGCGTAAACCCGACGGTTGTCCTTGGGACAGAGTGCAAACGAACGAGAGTATTAAAATGTCGGCAATCGAGGAAGCGTACGAGCTGGTGGACGCGATTGACCAGCGCGACGACGAAAAGATTTTGGAAGAAACGGGCGATTTGCTGTTGCAGGTCATTTTCCACGCCGTGTTAAAGGAAGAAACGGGCGCGTTCAATCTCACCGATATTTTGAGCGGGATTTGCCACAAGCTGATCACCCGTCACACGCACGTGTTTGGCAAGGATAAAGCGGATAGCGAAAGCGGCGCGTTGTCCGTTTGGGAAAAGAACAAAATGACGGAAAAACATCAAGTTACTTATGCCGACTCCGTCAACGACGTACCCAAATGCTTCCCCGCCGTAATGCGGGCGCAAAAGGTGGGCAAGCGCGCGGGCAAGGCAGGTATGGATTTTGCCGATACGCAAGCGGCGGCAGTGCGCTTACAGGAGGAGCTTGCCGAGTTTTTCGAGGCGTATAAAAAGGGAGATAAAGCGGAAACGGAAAAGGAGCTTGGCGATTTATTATTCGCCGCGGTCAACGTCGGCAGAAAGGCAGGTTGTGACGCGGAAAAGGCGCTCAAAGAAAGCGTCGAACGCTTTGCCGCTCGCTTCACGCTCGCGGAGAAAAAGGCGTTGTCGGACGGGAAAACCGTGACCGAGCTTTCCGAGGCGGAGTGGGATTTTTATTACTTGCAGGCAAAGGCAGAGTTAAAGGCTTAAAGGGGGGCAGGTATGCGTTTAACACCCGTAAAAATCGGAAATATCACGCTTGAAAACAACGTTTTCCTCGCCCCGCTCGCGGGGTATACCAACTACGCGTTCCGTCGGCTTTGTAAGGGCTACGGCGCGGGGCTTTGTTATACGGAAATGGTGAGCGCGAAAGGCTTAAAGTACGGGAGCGAGAACACGCAAGAATTGCTGTTCACCGACGAAAACGAGGGGGCTTGCGCGGTGCAGATTTTCGGCAGAGAGCCGGATACGATGCGCGCCGCGTGCGAACACGAAAGATTAGAGCCTTTTCCTATCGTGGATATCAATATGGGCTGTCCCGTGCCCAAAATTTATAAAAACGGCGAGGGGAGCGCACTTTTGGAAGAGCCGCTTTTGGCGGAGAAAATCGTCAAAGAGTGTGTGAAAAGCGGCAAAATTATCACCGTGAAATTTCGTATCGGCGTTTGCGCGGAAAAGCTTGTCACCGCCGAGTTTGCCAAGCGAATGGAGGGGGCTGGCGCGAGCCTCGTCACCGTTCACGGCAGAACGAAGGACAAAATGTATTCGGGCGAGGTCAATTACCAAGAAATTGCGGCGGCAAAAAAAGCCGTGAAAATCCCCGTGATCGCCAACGGCGGCGTGTTTTCAAACGCGGACGCGGAGCAGCTTTTGGAGCGTACGGGCGCGGACGGCGTAATGGTCGCGCGCGCTTCGCTTTTCGATCCGCAGGTCTTTTGCGACTTGACGGGAAGGGCGCGGGAGAGCAAACGCGCTATGTTCGACAAGCAAATGGAATGGACGAGGCAGGTATGCGACGAACGCTTCACCACAGTCTTTATGCGGAAGATGGCGGCGTTTTACGTCAAGGGCGAGCGCGGCGCGGCGGCGTACAAGGAAAAGCTGTTCGCGGCAAAGACTCCCGACGAGATTTTGTCCATCACGCACGAAATTTGGAAATAAAGCAAAATAATGTGAAAAAATGGTATAACTTTCGTGGAAAAAGGCAGGCGCAAGGTTTTTTGATGTGTTAAAATGGAAGTATCGATATAAAGGAGAAAACGATGATGCTCATTGATATACATACGCACGCATACCGAGTGAAAAGCCCGTTCGTCACGCCTTTTTGCACGTTGCCTGAACTCTTAAAGGAACAGGAGCGTTTGGGGATTGATAAAAGCGTGGTTTTGCCTATTGTTAGCCCTGAAATTTATATCCCGCAAAACACCGAGGATATAATCGATATGGTACGCGCGTATCCCGACCGTATCATTCCCTTTTGCAACGTAGATCCGCGCGCGCTGTCTAATTCGCCTATGGCGAAAATAGAAACGGTGCTTGATTTTTACAAGGAAAAGGGCTGTAAGGGCGTGGGCGAGGTCATGCCGAATATGCGAATGGACGATCCGCTCGTACAAAATCTTTTCCGTGCCTGTGAAAAGGTGGGGTTTTCCGTGACTTGCGACGGTTCGGACCAAACGACGGGGGATTTCGGCTTGTACGACGATCCCGGCTTGCCGCAGTTAGAGCTTTCGCTTCGTAGATTTCCCAAGCTCGTTATGCTCGGACACGGTCCTATCTTTTGGGCAGAAATCGCCCGACTGGAAACGGTGGGCGAGCGCAACGTACCTTTTAAGTTTTTGGACGAGGGACAGGTGGATACCTTCTATTTCAATTCCGCGCCCATTAAAGAAGAAGGGGCTATGCCCAAGCTGCTTCGCAGGTATGCGAATTTGCATTGCGATTTGTCCGACCCCACGGCGTATAACGCGCTCACACGGGATATCGATTACACCGCGGCGTTCGTGAAAGAGTTTGAGGATAGGCTGTACTTTGGAACGGATTGCTGTTTCCCCGGTATGGACGTGCCCTTAATTGATACGCTAAAAAAATGGCGTAAGGACGGTGTTGTTACCGAAGCGGCGTATAGGAAAATCACCCACGAAAACGCTATGAGATTGTTGGGTTTGTAAGATGTTGACCAAAGAAATGCTTGTGGAAGCCTTAAAAGGCTTTCACATAGAAAAAAATTCCATTCTGCTCGTACATTCGTCCTTGAAATCGCTTGGAAAAATCGACGGCGGGGCGGAAACGGTAATTGCCGCTTTGCGCCAAACCGTTTGCGAGGGAACGCTCGTTATGCCTACGCTTTCTTCCAAAAATTGGGACACGGTGTTTGAGGATTGGTCTATGGATAGACCGTCCGATACGGGGCTGATCACCGAAACCTTCCGTTTGCAAAAGGGAACGTATAGAAGCGACAACGAAACACATTCGGTGGCGGCGAGCGGCGTACACGCCCGCGATTTGACTGCGGGTAAAAAGGGCGTAGGGGCGCGTTACGGTATTTTCGGGGATTATTGTTTTTCCACGCAATCGGCGTGGCAAAGAATGTACGATAGCCGCACCCGCTACGGGGTTAAGGCGTACGTGCTGTTTTGGGGCGTGAGTATGCTGTATAACACGTTCAAGCATTTTGCCGAGTACCGCTTGGTGGAGGAACTGTTGTCGGGCGTGCAAGACGAAAAGACGCGGACGGCGTTAAAAGCGGAACTGTCGCATTACCCGTTTCCCCCTGTTGCTAAGCCGTGGGAGCTGGTGTGGCCCTTTTACGATTCGCTTGCGTATCAAGATGTTTTGTTAAAACGGGGCATTGCGAAAAAAATTGCGGTCGGCGAGGGCGAACTGCTGTGCACGGACGTTTTTGACAGCGTAAACGCCGTTGAAAAGGACTTGCGGGAGCGAAGCAAGGAAATGCTGTACGAAAAAGCGTACGCGTGGGTGGAAAAAGCAAGAAATGCAGGAAAATAAAGGAAGGGAAGCAAGAATTTAGGCGTTCTTGCTTCCTTTTTTTTGGTAAAACGGGTTTATGAAATGATAAAAATAAAAAAATAAATAAAAAAATAGTTGAAAAAGTATTGACAATTTGGTGAGCAAGGTGTAAAATGTTAGCGTATAGTATTATGTGATATTGTCGGGAATTGCCCTTTTCTGTTTGGAAAATTAAGGAAACGACGATAGTCGCGTGCATACATAATAAAACGCGTTAGCGGCAAAACCGCTGCAAACGCAAAAACAGCCCTAGGGCTGTTTGCTGTTGACACAGCAAACGAAAGGATTATAAGCGTTTTCCGTCGGGAAAACAAAAAAAGAGGAAGGAGTCGTAGACATGTCTTTTAACGAAAACGAAAACACCATTGATTATTCGTTTAGCGAGACGGACGTTCTCAAAAACGCAAAATCGCACGTACGGTACTTTATAGAAGCGGTTATCGGTATCGTAATCGGTCTTGCGTTGTTGGGTTTTCTGTTATCCACTTTGGTTGGTACGATCAGCTGTATAGGCGGCTGCTTCGGTTGCGAAGCATGTATCGAAACGGCGGCGTGCGCGGACGAAATGATCGGCGAGTGCGCGTCCGAATGCGGTGCGGATTGTAGCTACGAAGAAATTACAATCGAAAACGTAGAAAACGCCAACGACTGTGTAAGAAGCGAGGGTATCGATTGCTTCGGCAGAGAGGGCTGTTTTGCTTGCGACGGTTGCGGCGACTGCGAGAACTGGCAGGGTACGCTGTATTATAACGTTACCATCAAGGTCGGCAACGAAACCTATCAAAAGCGTATAAAGGATACCACGAACTATTTGGATATCGACCATTCTATCTCTTTGGAGTACACCGAATACCTCGGCTTGTTCGACAGCGAAACGGGCGGTACGAAATACGTTGACGAAGACGGCTACATCGTGAAGTCGCTTTACGACAATATTACCCTGTACGCGCACTATAGAGAATATAATGAAGGTCAAACCTACATATTCCACCTCAAATTAGAAACGCTCGGTCTGCCCGACGAGGATATTTCTCTTACGGTAGGTGGCGCGCTCGCAGGGCTTCCTTACGTAGACGAGAACGCAAAAGAAGGCTACACCTTCAAGGGTTGGTATATGGGCGACAGATGCGTGATTAGCGGCAACGTGAAAGAAGGCTCGATTTTCCACCTGTACACCTTCAACATCGACCCGTACAACGATTTGAGGTCGTACACGCTCACGCCTAAATTCGAAGCGAAGAAGTACACGATTACGTTCGTTGCGTACGGATACTCCCACAACGTAACGATGCCGTACGGTGCTACGTATCAAGAGGCGTTTAATGAATATTATCAAGACTATAACGCAATTTATCAAAACGATTCCTTCTTCGGTTGGGGCTTGGAAGAAGATGCCGACCCGAAATATAAGGTAGACGGCACGACGGTCATCACGGGCAACGCAAAGCTGTACGCGATTATCCGCGAAGCCGTACATATCTACTTCTATTATAATACGGGCAGCTATTACGATCCAGAGCCTATCGACGTGAAGCTCGTAGAGGGCGACACGAACGTACGCTTTGACAGCTTCAAAGAGCTGGAAGTGATCACGAAGAACGAAAGCGCGAACCCCGGCTATAAATTTATGGGCTGGTACACGAGCGCGAGTCCCGGAACGTACGACCAAGCACAATCTGGCATTACCAACGTTACCAGCAGTATAACAAAACGCTATTACGCGTGCTGGGAAGAAACGGATTATGTATTGACGTATAAAGCGACGATCGACGGCGAAACCGTGACGCTTGGAACGGCGAGATATTATATGACGAGCGAGCCGTACGAGCTTATGACGGCAAGTGGCGCGGATAATGATCCTTTAAGTACGTATAAAGGCTACGATTTCGTCGGTTGGTGTGAGAATGAGGACTTCTCCGATACCGCCAAGACGCAATTGCCCGCGGGTACTTACGGTACGAAGACCTTGTACGCGAAGTTTGCACCGCATACGTATACGGTATCGGCGTATGCGACCGAGGGCGGTAAGTTTACGGGTAACAGCGTACTTAAAAAGACTACGATTGCATACGGTGAAAACTATTCGATAGAAGTACCTGAACGTACGGGTTATGAGCTTGTCGGCTTCTATTACGACAACAACGGAACGCCCGTGCAATGTACGGACGGCGAGGGTAATTCGCTCAAACCGCTTACGTTAGAAGCTCTTGGTTTGAGTTCCGAGCCGACGGGTTACGCTATCACCTTGACGACCAAGTGGAAGATTCAAACGTTTACGGTAACGTTTAAGGATAAGGATACGGGCACGATTTACGGCTACGCTTATCCCGAATGGAACAAGACGGCAGAATATACGGACGATATGCCCGTAAAAGCAGGTCACGACTTCAAGGGCTGGATGTACGACAACGGTAACGACTTTGACCTTGCAACGACGGCTATTGACAAGGATTTGACCGTTTACGCGAAATTCGTTATTCAAACGTATACGGTTGTATTTATGAGCGACAGCCAAGCGCATATAGCTACCCAAGTGCCTTGGGGTACGCTGTTGTATAAGCTGGACGACGACACGGCGTACAATATCACGCCGAACCTGCCCAGCGAAAAAACGAGTGAACGTAGAAGAACGGGTTGGAGTAGTACAGAAGGCTCTACGACGAGATTGGACGACGATTACGCAATCAAGGGCAATCAAACGGGCGAAACCATTTACTATTACGCGATTTATCAATACGCGGAAACGTTTACCTTCCACACCAAGGATAATCAATCGACGTTTACGAGAAGCTACTTTATCGGCGACGTAGTAAACTTTGACGATCAATCGGCAGACGGTTATACGTTCGACGGTTGGTGCTCGAACGCAAGCTTGACGGGAACGCCGCAAAGAGCAAACGTTACCTTGCGTAACAGCTCGCCGAGAGAATACTGGGCGAAGTTTACGGCAAATACGTACACCATTACGTATATGGTAAATACGTTCGGCGCGGAATATTTCGTATGGCAGACGACGGATACGACGTTCACGATTGAAGACGTCAAGGAATTGAAGACGAGCGCACCGCCGAGAACGGGTTATACGTTTGCAGGCTGGAAGGAAAACAACACGGGCGACGTAGTTACCCAACTGAATAAACAATACGGAAACAGAACGTTCTACGCGCAATATACAGCGAATACGTATACCGTGACCTTGCTCGATTATACGGATATAGAAACGACGAACTATACCTTGACGGGCTTGACGAGCAGCGGCGTAACCAAGACCGTTACGTACGACAAGACGTTTAAGTTCGGCGTACCCGAAGCAAAGGTCGGCTTCACCTTCCAAGGTTGGAGCTATTCGAAAAACGGCGAGTGCATTACGGATAATCAAGGTAACTCGAACAGCGGCGTATACTTCAATACGTACGCGAACGATATCAACGTATATCCTATTTACACGAAGAACGAGTATCCTGTCGTATGGCACGGTCAAGGCAGTAAGTATATAGAGACGAAAGCACTTCATTACTATACGCTGAAAGAGAGCGACGCGCCTACGAGCACGCAAATCGCACCGAGCGGCTATCATTTGGTCGGCTGGTATACGAATAGCAATCTTACGACGGAATATGAGTTTGGCAGCGACCAAATCTCGGGTCAAAAGGATCTTTGGGCGAAGTTTGAAAAGGATAAGTACACCGTAGCGTTTGAAGTCAACGGGGAAATCAAATATAGCGTAGAGCTGTACTATTCAGACCTTATAAGCTCGGCGCTTGACACGGCGCAAGCGTATGCAAACGCGTATGCAACCGAAAAGAACGCCAAGTTTGTGGCTTGGGTAGACGTTTACGGAGAACCGTTTGAAGGTTCTACCGTTCCCGCTGTGAAGGACGGTCACGGAAAAACGTGGACCTTGAAGGCGATATTCGATATGCCTATATCGGTAACCTTCAAGAAACATACGGGCGAGACGTATAGCTCAACTACCCTTTACCGTGGCGATTCGATAACTTATCAATCGTACAACCGCACGGGTTGGACGTTTGACGGCTGGTACACCGACGGTTCGTTGGATGCGAGCAAGAAGGTGACGAGCTGGCCGATTACGTTGGACGGGAAGCAGAGCACCTACGTATTCTATCCGAAGTTTAATCCAAATAAGTATACCATTTACTACGTCATAAACGGCTCTACACAGAAATCCGAAACCTATTCTATGGCAGACACCGAAGTGGCGGGCGGCTTTGCGCTTTGGACTCCTACGACGACGGAAGTGGGTAAGGTCTTTGACGGTTGGTATTCGCACAGTATGTATCAAGGTGTGAAAACCACGGCGATTGACAACAGCAACGCAACCGACGGCTCGGTAGTATACGGAGACAGATACTATTACGGCAAATGGAAGAGCGCAACGTATACCTTTGTATTTATGTCGGGTAGCACCGAGGTGGACAGAGCGGAAAACGTTACATACGGTTACTCGTTACCTACGCCGGATACGCCTGCCGCGTCTTTGGGTGGCGGTAAATCCTTCTTGGGTTGGCAGTTAAACAATGTTCCTGTATACGTTGGAGATTCTTGGGCAGATGATGTTACGTGGGCAACGTTAGCAGCCGCGGCGGACGAGAACTACGTAATCAAGTTTGAAGCTTGGTGGTTGTAACAAAATCAAGTCGGTTGGGGTGAAAACCCCGACCGACGGAAAAAAAGTAATCAACGGAGAAAAGCTCCGTGTGAATAAAAAAGGAGGCAACATTATGAAGGTATGGATTAGAAAATTTTTCATAACTTTAGCTACGATAATGATGGTTGCGCTGTGCGGTTTGTTTGCCGCTTGCGGCGAGCCTGAAGCTATCGACCAGACCACGATTAAATACGATGGTAAAACGATTACGTGGCAAGGCGTTGACGCGGAAAGATACGAAGTCAGTGTCAACGGTGGCACGGCGAGTACCGCAACGACCACGGTTTATCACTATTCCGCGGCTTCGACCGATCAAACGGTAGAAATCACCATCACCGCGTACAACGGCGATAAAGCGAGCGCGGCGGTGACCAAGACGTTCACGCGTTTGGAAAAAATCCAAAAAGCGGATATCACGTTTGACGAAAACGGTAAAATGACTTGGCCTGCAGTTGCTGGCGCAACCGAATACGTGTTGAGAATCAACAATCAAGAAAAGCCCACGACTGCAACGGAATATACGGATTTCGTTATCGGTCAAACGAACAACATTGAGATTATGCCCAAGGCAGGTGACGCAACCTTCTCTGAATGGAGTGAAAAGATTATCAAAGAATATCTTGGCGTTCCTTCCGAGCTTCGTTACGACGGTCAGGTTATTACGTGGAAAGGAAACACCAAAGCACGCGCATATCAATTATATATTAACGGCAGTGCATACGGCGAACCCGTTACGTCTACGTCGCTTGTGTATGATTCGGGTGCGACGGGCGATCAAGACTTGACGGTGGATTTCCAAATCCAAGCAATGGGTAACGGCGACTCGTCGTTTAGCTCGCCTATCGGTGACGCGGAGCACTACGTATTCTTGAAAGATATTAAGGATATTAAGGTCGAAGACGGCATTTTGGTTTGGGGCGCGAGCGAAGTTGCTACGGGCTACGAAGTAATGCTTAACAACGTAAAACAAACGGTAACGACGAATCGCCTTGACAATCTTCCCGCAAACAAAGACAACAAAATCCAAATCAAACCCGTTGTTAATACGGAAGGTACGAGATACTTTGCAAACTGGACGCAAGAAATGACCGTTCGCGTGCTGGTTGCTCCCGATTGGAGATGGGACGACACGATGGTCTTGGATGGCGAAAAAATGAACGTACTTACGTGGGATAAGGTAGACGGCGACGTAGCGGGTTACAACGTAAAAATCGTTGATCCTACGGGTGCGTCGAGAATTGTCAACCTTCCTGCAAACGACGTTTCCTACGGTGACGGCGAGGACGGCGAAGCATTTGAAATTCCTGGCTCGTATAAGCTTTCCATTCAAACGGTAGCGACGACGGGCAGCAGCTCTTACAATTCTCAATACTGTCAAGAACACGAAGTTATCCGTTTGGCGGCTCCGAATGCTTCTACGCAAAACTTCATCACGAGTACGCCTGATGACGTAAAACAAGGCTTCAAAATTTCTTGGCAGAGCGTTTCGGGTGCTTCTGGGTATCAGCTCTATAAAGAAACGGCTAAATTAGGTGGCACGGTTACGAACACCATTGCAACGGTTGCTTATAGAGATATTATGTCCGAGGACGAAACGGAAGCGTTGAAGATTAACTATTCCGTACAAGCGGTCGGTAACGTAAAAACGTTCGATTCGCAAAAGAAGGTAACCCTTTCCTCGCTCACGGCGGATTCCTTGAAGGCGGAAATCAACGTTCTTGCACAACCGCAAGACTTAGATATTCACGAATATGAAGCAAGCTGGACGGCGGTAACGGGCGCAACGGAATACGCGCTTTTGGTTGGTGACCACGTAACGTCGAGTACGACGACGTACGATTTGACCAACTTGTCGGCAGGCGAATGGGATTTCGGCGTATGCGCAAAGGGCAACGGCGGTAACCTTTTGGCTTCCAACTACACGGGAACGAAGAAAATCGTTCGTTTGGGCGCACCTATCAATATCGAAATTGACCCGACGAGCGGCGGCGATAAGCTGTACTGGGAAGGCAAGTCGGAGCACGCACAGCATTACTACTTATATTGGCAGGATGCAGTAGAATCTGCAGTCGACGCAAGCACGTTTGTCGGTCTTGAAAAAGAAGTAACGACGGACGGCAGAACGTTGTTTATGCGCGCGGCGGCAAACTACTGGAACGACGAAGTTTCCAAAGACGTTTACTATATGACGAGTGAACCTTCACAGACGGTTAAGTTCACCAAGCTTGAAGCACCTAAATTCGACAACGATACGTACGTAAATGCAGACGCAACGAAGCTCGTTTGGAATGCTTCCAGCAACGTGCAAAACTCGTCCATTACCTATCGCGTATGGGACGGCGGTGAAACCTTGCACGCGGAAGGCTTGACGGGTTGTGAATACGACATTTCCAAGATTTCAGGCGGTGCGTCCTATACGTATAGAGTACAAGCGGTTGGCTACGGCACGAAGGTTTCCTCCGATATCTCTGCTTCCGCTACGTTCTGGAAGCTCCCTACGCCCGAATTGAAGGATTTCGAAGACGGCGATAAAGCATACGTTTGGGATATTGACGCTGACGCGGATCAATATATCGTGCAGGTTGGCGATCAAAACCCCGTATCTGTGAAATTCGATAAGGTGAATGATACGACTTGCAGCTATGCGCCCGAATTTATTACGGCGAACGCACAAGGCGTCCAGGTCAAGATTTTTGCGCAAGGCAACGGCAAATCGGTTATTAATTCTTCCCCGCTTAACATCAATCAAGTTGTGAAGAAGGCAAGCAAGCCCGGTTTCACCGTAGAGCTTCAAAGCGAAGACGGTGAAGTGATTACCCAAAACGAAGAAAACGCGAAAATCGTTGTGAAGCTGAACCAAGCCTCGCTTTCTATTACCGACGGTTATAGAGTAGCGATTCGGGGCAGCGGCGCGCCTATTTCCAAGGAAATCGAGGGTGAAGCAACGCAATGCGAATACACTTTTGGTAATTCCACCGATAAATATACGATTGAAGTAAAAGCAAAGGGTAAGGCATTCGGCGCGGACGGCATTTACTACGTAGAATCCGATTCGCAAGCGGCACAAACGATTACCATTTTCGATAAGCCCACGAATATCCAAAAAACTGCTGGCGGTAAGATTACGTGGACGGGTGACGACAACGCTAAAAAGTATAAGTACGTTGTAACGTATACGGATGCTGACGGCGCAACGCAAACGCTTGAAGGCACGACCACGAACGGTTCTACGACGGCTACCTTGGATCTTCCCGACGGTGTTAATGGGAACAGTATTACCAAAATCGAAGTTTATGCAGTTGGTGACGGTACGACGACGATCAGCTCTATGACGGCGGTCAAGACCTATTAAAACGTAATAAACAACAAGGAAACCCGTGTAAAACTACACGGGTTTCCGTTCGTTTGACGAAAAGCTATACAAAGACTTGACAAATTCCCGCGCTTGTATTATAATGTGATGGTATTAAAATGTGTAAAAGCGCATTTTGTTAAATTGCTTTTCAAAAGGCGTTTCGCGCCTTTAAGGAGGGACTATGTTTCCTAATTTAGTGTTGGGGAATGTCAAAATTCCTATGTATACCCTAATGCTCGTGCTGGGCGGGATTGCTTTTTTGCTCGTAACGTACGTGCTTATGTACCGCCGCGAAAAGGTCAAGGAACACACCTTTATTCGCGTGTTAATCGTTTCCGTCCCTGGGGCAATCGTGCTGTATCTGTCTGCATTCTTCTTCAATTCCCTATTCCACTCCATTGAAGCAGGGGAGATTAAAATCGGCGGTATTACGTGGCTTGGCGGCGTAATCGGCGCGTTTCCTTTGATGATTTTCCTTATCCACAAATTCGTGCCTGCCGCAAAGGGCAACGCGCTTACCTATTTTTCGTTGATGGTGCCGGGGATCGTGATCGCGCACGGCTTGGGGCGCGTCGGTTGCTTTTTGGCGGGCTGCTGCTACGGCGGCGTGACGGACAGCATTTTCGGTGTTTCTTTCCCCGCAAGCTCGCACGCGGCGCATTTATACCCGGGCGGTCCGAACGGCGGAAGCTTGCCGCTTTTGCCCACGCAATTATTCGAGGCGGTATTTGAGCTGGCGCTCTTTATCGTTATGATTGCCACCTACAAAAAAACACGCAAATACAACATTGAAATTTACTGTATTGCGTACGGGATTTTCCGTTTCGGAATGGAATTTTTGCGCGGTGACGAGCGCGGCGGCACGGGCTTTTTCCTCACCCCGTCCCAGCTCATTTGCGTAATTTTATGGATAGCGGCGACGCTGCTCATACTATTTAGGAACAAGGTCATTTTCACCAAGCTGCACCGCAAGTGCGAGGTATGGCAAAACGAAGTGAAGGTCGAAGCCAAGCGCAAGAGAAAGGAAGCGGGCGCGAAAGCGTCTATCGGTGCAATGGAGGCACTCCGCGAGCTGAAAAAGCTCTACGACGACGGTATCATCACCGACGACGAGTACGAGGAAAAGAAAAACAAGCTAATGCAAGATATATGACGAAGCAGCTTCCCGCCGCCCGTGAACGATTTTTCACGGGCGGCGGGCATTTTTTCATTTTGCAATTCGTTTTGCATTGACAAAAAGCCTGTAAAAGTGATAAAATAAAATTGTATGACTATACGTATCGGTTTTGAAAAATTCAAAAATAAAATATACGCGGATATCCTTGTCAAAAGCGTGCTTTTCGGCGCGGCGTTTGCGTTCGCGCTCGTGGGCGGTTTGCTCCTCGGCTTGAAATTATCGGGCGTGGAGCTTTTTCCGCTTTGGTACGTGCTTATCGGCGTAGGCGCGTTTTTGCTCGTAACGGCGGGGCTGTTTTTTCTGCTCCGTCCAAACGATAGAGGGGTCGCGAAAAAGCTGGATAAGGATTTGCACCTCGGCGAAAAAGCGCAAACCATGATCGAATTTGCCGACCGCGACGGTGCAATCGTGCGTATGCAGCGCGAAAACGCGGAAGAAACCCTGCAAAGCAAGGCGGCGAGCCTCTTGAAGGGCGTTCCGTTTTGGTATTATTTAATATTGCCCGTGCTCACGCTTGCGCTTCTTTTGACGGCTGTTTTCGTACCCGCGAAGGCGGAGGAAAATCCGCCCTACGAGCCGCCCGCAACGGACGTGTTCGTACTTTCTCAATGGCAGGAAACCGCGCTGGGTAATCTGATAACCTACGTGGACGAGAGCAAGCTCAACGCGGCTGTGCGAGAGCCTATCGTGGAGAATTTGCAAGCTTTGCTTGCAACGCTCAAAGAAACGACGAAAGAAAGCGTAATGAAAACGGAGGTCGTATCCTCCATACGGTATATCGACGGCGAAATCGCACGGCTGAACACCGAAAAAGAGGTCGCGTTGACGCTGGAAACGAGCATGGACGGGCAAATCAAGAAGCTTGCAATCGTAATCGGTACGCTCAACGAGGACACGCTGGACGGGGTGATGCTCGGGATTGCCGAGACCTGCAAAACGGCGGAATATGCTACGGTCATTCCCGCCTTTACCGCCGAGCTGAACGCTGTGATAAGGGACGCGACGGTGGCGGACGGGGAAGCGTTCGTGACCAAGCTTACCGCCTTTTCCGCGGCGTTGAACGCCGCGGCGGCGGTGACGGACGAAACGGAACGGAACGCGGCAATCGACCAAACGATAACAACCTCGATGGAGGATATCCGCGGCGAGATCACGAAACAGAAAATCAACCGTGACGTCAAGGATTACGCGGTGACCCAGCTCATCTCCATTTTCCGACTTTCGGGGGCGGATTTGCCGATTTTGGAAAGCGAATACCAGCCGCCGCAAGACAGCGTTGGCGGCGAGGAAGAGGACGGCAATAAAGGCAACGGCGGCGGACTTGGCGAGGGCGAAACGATTTTCGGGAGCAACGATTTAATCTTCGACCCCGACGATAACACGCATAAATCGTACGGCGACGACGAGTTATTGTTTGAATATTACGCAAGGTACACACAGCTCCGTGCGGACGGAAAAATATCCGAAGAAATGCAAAAAATTCTGGACGCGTACTTTACCGCGTTGTTCGACGGAACGCAAAATCAAGAAAATTAAAGGAAGGAAAAGATATATGGAAACCGTTAAGAAATTCAGCGAAGCAATCGCGAAAATCAAGCTTGAACTGAAAAAGGACGTCGTAGGGCAAGAGGAAATTATCGACAATGTGCTCATAGCCATCGTAGCGGGCGGAAACGTACTCCTTGAAGGCGTGCCCGGCGTTGGAAAGACGCGTTTGGTGCGTTCGCTCGGTCAAGCGTTGAGTCTGCCCTTTTCGCGTATTCAGTTTACGCCCGATTTAATGCCCTCGGACGTAACGGGTACGAATATCGTGGAAAAGGACGAGAATGGCAAGCTCAACACCGTATTCCGTAAAGGTCCTATCTTTGCAAACCTCGTGCTTGCGGACGAAATCAACCGCGCCACGCCCAAAACGCAATCGGCAATGCTCGAAGTTATGCAGGAGCATAAGGTCACGATCGCCAACGCGAGCTATAAAATGGACGAGCCGTTTTTCGTGCTTGCGACGGAAAACCCCATTGAGCAGGACGGTACGTATCCCTTGCCCGAAGCGCAAATGGACCGTTTTATGTTCAAGCTGATTATGAAATTCCCCGACAGAGAGGAATTGCTCAATATCGTCAATATGACGCAAATCACGATGTCGGAAACGGCGGAAGCGGTGGTAGACGGCGCGACCATTCTGGAAATGAGAAAGCTTGCTTCGCAAGTGCCTGTCATCGACGAGGTGTTGCGTTTTACGATGAACCTCGTTTCCAACACGCACGCGGAGATAGAAAAGACCTCGGAAACGGCGAAAAAATATATCAAATACGGCGCGTCGCCCCGTGCGGCGCAAGCACTCGTTACGGCGGCAAAGGTACGCGCGCTGTTAAACGGCAATTTCAACGTATCCTACGAGGATATCGAAACGCTTGCTTATCCCGTTTTAAGACACAGAATTAAAATCAATTACAACGCCGTCAACGAGCGTTTGAGCGTGGACGAAGTTATCAAAATGCTGATAAAGGAAACGAAAAAGGCAAGTAAATAATGAATAAATCGGTAATCAACGAAGAGTTCTTGCAGCAGGTGGAAATGCTGCAAACGCTCGTAAAAAATAATATTGCCGGATTGTTCGGAGGAAATCACCAAAGTAAGACGTACGGTTCTTCTTGCGAATTTGCGGATTATCGCGATTACGCGGCGGGGGACGATATGACCAAGCTTGACTGGAACGCTTACGCGCGCTTTGATAAGCTGTATTTGAAGCTCTATCTGGACGAAAGGCAGATGCACACACGCATCTATATCGACGCCAGCCGTTCTATGGAGTACGGAAAAAGCAAAAAAGCGGAGCAAGCGCTTCGTATCGCCGCGACGATTGCGTATCTGTCCGTACACGAGATGGATAAGGTATCCATTTATCTCATTCGCGACAAGCAGATACACGAAATTATCAGCGGTATGGTAGGCAAGGACGCGTATATCACGGAAATCGGGAAGCTCAACGAGGTGGAATTTTCGGGGGACAGCTATATCAGCGAAACGGTTTTGCCCTCCAAGGTAGGTCACGGCGACGGTATGTCCGTGCTCATTTCCGACTTCTTGACGGACAACGATTACGAGGCAGCAATCGACCACTTGGCGCAAAAAAAGCGTCACGTCTTTTGCGTGCAAATTTTGTCCAAAGAGGAGTTAAATCCGCAAGCGCGCGGAAAAATGCACTTCTTCGATTCGGAGGACGGGAATAAGAGCTACCGCAAAAATATCGACCGCGAAATCGCGCGTGCGTATAAGGAAGCGTTGCAGTACGCTACGGACAGGATACGCAATTATTGTCTTGCGCGTGGCGCGGACTATTTGCTCGCTTCCGCGGAGGACTCTATCGGAGAGATTTTCTTTGGAAAAATGGTAGATTTGGGGGTAATGAAATGAGATTTTTATATCCCTTGGGTCTTTTGGGTTTGATCGGGATTCCCGTTCTTATCCTTATCTATATCATCAAAAACAAATACACCGAGCAAACCATTCCCTCCACCTATTTGTGGAGATTGAGCGAACGGTTTTTACGCAAGCGCAACCCTTTGAGCAAGCTGGCGGGCATTATCAGCCTTGCCTTGCAAATCGCTTGCGTGTTGACGCTTTCCTTTGCCGTTGCCCACCCCGTGATCGTGTTGCAGGGGCAGGCGTTTGAATATTGCTTTATTTTGGACGCTTCGGGCAGTATGCAAACGCAAGAGGGGGAAACCACCCGTTTTGCAAGCGCGAAATCGGAGATTGAAAGGGTAATTTCCGAAGCGACGGACGGGAGCGAATATACCCTTATCTATACGGGCGAGAGCACGAGCCTCGTTTTTGAACGCATCACGGACAAGGAGGAGGCGTTGCAACTTTTAAGCGGCTTGAAATGCTCGTTTACGGCGGCAAATCACGCCGACGCGCTCGGCTACGCGCAGGGACGGTTCAACGACAATCCCGCGCTTATCACCTATTATTTGACGGATAAAAGCTACGAAACGACGAACAACGTTCAGCTTATCAAGCTCGGCTCATTGCAAGACAATTACGCCGTTTCCGCGCTGACCTGTACCTCCTCGCAACTGGGTATGACGGTGCAGGGCGAGGCGTTTTCCTACGAAACGGACGCGGAGCTTACTGTCGAGCTGTACTTGGACGATGGCGAAACGCCCGTAGCGAATGCGACGGTGGCAGTGACGCGGTTACAGCCCGCCGCATTTTCCTTCGAGCTGACGGAAACGAGCTTCTATTCCTTGAAAGCGGTGGTGAAAAACGCCGACAATTTGCCGCAGGACAATCAAAGCGTGCTGTATAATATCAAGAGTGAAAACTCGTATAAAACCCTGCTCGTAAGTAAAACGCCGTTCTTTTTGCAATCGGCTTTGGACGCGGTGGGGAGCGCGGAAATCGAGGTGATCGCGCCTGAAAATTATACGGAGAAAAGCGGGTACGGTCTGTATATTTTCGACGGCTTTACGCCGCCGAGTATGCCCAAGGACGGGGCGGTGTGGCTCATCAATTTGGACGGTAGCTTGGCGGGCGCGGGATATAGCGTGCAGGGCGAGGTCGTATTCGATAAATCGGAGAAGCTTTCCCTTTCGACGGGCACTTCTTCCACGATAAAAACGCTGACGAAGAACTTGCAGGGCGAGGAAATTTCCATTTCCCAGTATATGAAATACGGCTTGTACCGCAATTTCACGACCCTGCTTTCGTATAAGGGTCAGCCCGTGGTGTTTACGGGCACGAACGAGTACGGCAACCGCGAGGTGGTGTTTGCGTTCAGCTTGCATAACTCTAATTTCCCTTTGCTCACCGATTACGCAGTGCTCACGAGCAATTTATGGGAATATTCCTTCCCCGACGTTTTGGAGGAGGTCTATTACGATTGCGGGGAAACGCTTACGCTCAATTTCCTGCCCAACACCGAAACGGTGCGTATCGACACGCCCGAGGGCAACGTGCGTTGGCTCTCCACGGGCGCGAGCAATCAATTCGTGTTGGAGGAGGTAGGCGTGTACGAGATTACCATGACGGTATCGGGCGCGCCGCGGTATTTCCACGTCTATTCGGCTCTGCCCGAAGCGGAGCGTTTACCGTCGGTTACGGAAGCCGATTTCAGCTTGCAAGGCGAGGCAAGTGCGAACGGCTTTGACGGAAAATACGACGAGCTTTTGATTTTGTTTATCGTGCTGCTGCTTCTTTTTGCGGCGGACTGGGTGGTGTATTGTTATGATAAATATCAGCTTCGATAACGCCTATTATTTATTACTCGCCATTCCCTTGATTGCGCTCGTGATCGCGCCGTATATTTGGGCGATCCGCAAGGAAAACCGTAACGGCCACGTCGTGACCTCGTTTATTTTGCATATCGTTATTTCCCTGCTCGTATCCTTGGCGGCGGCGGGTATGCAGATAACCGCAATCATAACCAAAACGCAAGTCTACGTCGTCGCCGACGTTTCGTTTTCCGCGGAGCAGAATTTAGACACCGTAGACGAATATATCGGAAACGTCAAAAACGCGTTGCCCGACAACGCGGAGCTGGGCGTCGTTTGCTTTGCGAGGGATTATCAGCTTTTGACGGAGCTTGGTCAACCCACGCAGAGTGTGAAAAACGCGACGGTAGACGACAGCGCGACGGACATTACGAGCGCACTGGAATATACGGCTACCCTCTTTGACGAGGGCGTTATTCGCCGTATCGTGCTGATTACGGACGGAAAACAGACGGACAGCGCGGGTACGGACGCACTCATTCGTTGCATTGAAAATCTCAAATCGTCCAACGTATATATCGACGCTATGTATTTAGACGATAACATCACGGGCGAGCAAAAGGAAGTCCAAATCACGGGCGTTACGGCTACGGAATCGGTATTTATCGGTCAAGAAACGACGGCGGACGCGCTGCTGCAAGCAAGCTTTGACGCAAACGTGATCGTGTCCTTGTATAAGGGCGGGGAAAAGCTGGAAGATAAGGCGATTATACTCAATCAAGGCTACAATATCGTCAATTTCGAGCTGGATACGAGTGAAGCGGGAACGAACCACTACGAAATCGTCGTGCGCGGCGAAGAGGACGAGGACGAGCTTTTGAACAACAACGGCTACGAATTTACGCAAAGCGTAGCGGAAAAGGTGAGCGTGCTGTTTATCGCGCCCACTCGCGCCGATTTGACGGAAGCGCAAAAGCTGTACGGCGAGCGCGCGACTTTGGACGCGTATATCAACAAGACCGCCGTGCCCTGTACGGTAGAGGAGCTTTGCCGTTACGACGAAATCGTGCTTTGTAACACCGACGTAAGAACGCTGGCAAACTATACCTCGTTCGTTGAGGCGGTGGATAAAACGGTTTCCTTTTTTGGCAAGAGCTTTATCACGATCGGCGACACCAAGATACAAAATAAAACGGACGACGTTTTGGAACGGCTCGCGGATATGCTGCCCGTTAAATTCGGGAACGACGACCAAGACGCGAAGCTTTTGGGTATCGTTATCGACACCTCGCGCAGTATGCAGAATTTCTCTTCGCTGACGATGGCGAAGCGTGCGGCGAAAAAATTGATTGATTTGTTGCAGGACGACGATTACGTAACCATCGTGCAGTTTGCGGGGACTTCGAATATCAAACAGCCCTCGGTGCAGGTGGGCGACGAAGCGCACAGAACGTATCTCAAAGAAACGGTGATAGAGGGCTTACAGCCCACGCAAGGCACGATGCTTGGCAAGGGCTTAAAGGACGCGTATACCGCCATGAAGGACCAAGCTTTCGATAGAAAGGAAGTCTTTATCATTTCGGACGGCGAAACGTACGCCAACGAGCCTGACGACGCGGTGCAAATTTCCAAGGATTTGCTGGCGATCGGCATACCCACTTCGGTCATTCACACCACGCGCAAGCCCGAATTAGAGGATAATACTATCTCCGACGCGGAAAAGCTGCTTGGCGATATCGCGACGGAGGGCGCGGGGAATTTCTATTCGGCGACGAGCGTGGAAACGCTTGACGAGCTGATGCTCGTAGACGTTGCTGACGACGTGACCGATTCGATCATCGAGGGCGAAACGCCCGTCAAAATAGCCCGTCCCGCGGACGATAGCGTAGAGGGCGTTACGGCTGTGCCCGCCGTCAACGGCTACGCGTACGGCAAAGCCAAGGCAAGCGCGGAAACGGTGTTGAGCGTAGAATACGTCAAAGCGGGCGGCGGCACGGTGGAAGCACCGCTTTACGCCTACTGGAATTACGGCAACGGCAGGGTATCGACGCTGACGACCGCGATTACGGGCGAGTGGGTTGCGGGCTGGACGGAAGAGAACGGCGGCAAGCAGTTCGCGAAAAATATGTTCGCCACGAACAGACCAAAGGAAAAGCTGGACCAGCCGTACACGCTTTCGGTGGAAGCGGACGGCGCGAGAACGACGATCGAGCTTTTGCCCGCGGAAATCAATCCCGACGCTACGACGACCTTGACAATCACCGCGCCCGACGGCACGGTGAGCACCGAGCAGGTAGCCTTTGACGCGTCCTATTATTACTATTCGTTTTTAACGCCCGTAGAGGGTAAGTACGAGGTGAAAATCACCTACGCGTACGCGAATAAGAGTTTTGAAAAAACGACCTATTTCGACGTAGCGTATTCTCCCGAGTACAACCGCTTTACGATTTACGACCCGTCCGATTTGCACCAAGTCGTGCGCTATAACGGAAACGTATTCGAAAAGGGCGAAATCGAACTGAAAAACGACGAAAACGAAGTGGCTTCGTTTACGCTGTATTGCACGCTTCCGTTCCTGATCACAGCAGTTGCGCTGTTCGTAATCGACGTAATCGTGCGTAAGCTGCAATGGAAAGATATCGTCAGCTTGTTCAAACCAAAAAATGGTAAAAACGGCAGAAAAGGAGGCTAAATTATGAAAAAAACGTTGATTTCTTTCATTCTTTCTTTGTTTCTGCTTGCTTTTTCCTCGTGCGGGGTGTATAATGGAATTAATAATTCCACGGGTGGAAACACCTCTTTGGGCGGCGGTGACGAAAACGCTTTCACCGTCCGTTTACGCCTTGACGACGCAAACGCGTACTATACGGATACTGACGGCTTGCAGGCGCAATGGAGCGACGGCTTTAATATCTACCGAGCGGATTTCGTGGACGGCGTAGCCACCAAAACGGGCTTGGACGGGGATTATCAGGTCACGGTGATCGGTATTCCCGAGGGGTACGCGTATAACCCCAACGCCTATATCGCGACCAACGAAAATAGGGATACCGTAATCAATTTTTACAGCATCGTAAAAACGCGCGGCGACGGTAAGGGCTTGTATCAAAGCATCACCGTACAAAGACTGGGCGTGTATCAGGTGGAGATTGCGGACGAGAGCGACGTCGTGTATTATCAGTACGAGCCGACGCGCGAGGGCTGGTATACGATTGAAACTTGGGTAGACACGGTGCAAAACCGTATCAATCCCTTGCTTCGAATATATACGGGCACGTTTGCGGTAAAATATTTCTCGCATATCCAAGATGACGGCAGCGCGTATTGCAACGATTATACCCGCAACGCCAAGTTCGAGATCAAAATCACCGACGATATGATAGGCAACGTGTATTCGTTCGGCGTGCAAGCCACGCATAAGGACGCGCAATACCCCGTTTATATCAATTTTGCGATTGCGCGCAACGGCGATTTGGGGTATAACACCAACGCGCCGAATGCAACGATGATGCACCCCGACGATTTGTATGCGGTCATGGGCAAGGAATTGAAGCGCGTGAGCGCATTGAGTTTCGCCGAATTCAAGACCCTGCTTCCCACCGCGGACGAAAGTACGCTGCAAACGCAATTTAACAAGCTTTGCACCTTGACGGACGAGGAGATTGCCGACACCATTACGCTGCATGGCTTTATCAGTCAAAACGGGTATATTGAAAGATATATCGACGGGTATATGAGCGGTTTGAGCGCGAATAGCGGCACTTGGACTTGGGCAGAGCGGCAAGAGGGTGGCGTGAATATCTTTGACGCGGATATGTATCGCCTCAACGACGAAACGGGCTTTTATCACCTTTACGACGAGAGCAAGTATACGGGCAACGGCTTGAACGGTTACGGCTTTGGCTACGGGCCTGTGCTGTACGCGAAAATAAGCTCGCCTAACCGCTTCCTCGGCAACGTGCAAAACGGCATGGGCGATTCGACGTTTGTGGATATCGAGTATCGGGGCAATAAGGCTCTTACCGTTTCGAGCGGTAAGGAGAATTATAAGCTCGTTATAGAGGGCTACGATTACGCATATTCGACCTCTTGTTCGGTATACGGCACGGCAACGCCCGAAGCTTTCGGCTTCCCGACGGAAATGATAGGGATCAAGGGCTACAACGATTACGTAAATAAGGACGGCGCGTTCCCCGTAACGCCTGAATTGAGAGATTTTATACACAAATATTCCACCAGCCAACTGTTGTTTATGGACGGAAAGGGCTGGGCGGAGGAGCAGTACGACCCCCCGTTCTACGCAACGGAGGACGACCAATGGCTTTTCGTTTGCGGGTATTATCAATAATCCCGCAAGCTTGGCACATATAACTTCAAAACAATTTTAAGCAAAGGAGGCTTAATATGAAGAAAAGTATCTTATTGGCATTGAGCGTAGCTCTTTGTGCAACGGCTTTTGCAGCTTGCGAACAACCCGAAGCGCACGCTCACACTTGGAGCGACTGGAAGTCCGACGCAAACGCGCACTGGAAAGAAACGACCTGCGAAGCAGGGGCGCACACGGACGTTTACAAGAAGGATTTTGCAGTACATAACGACGCAGACGCTGACGGCGATTGCGACGATTGCGGCTACGTGCTTTGCAACCACGTAAACAACGACGCGGGCATTTGTACGCTTTGCGGTTACGGCACGCCCGACGTTTCCGACATTGCCAAGGCGATTGCGGTTGCGAAGGTGCAGAACTCCGTTGTTAAATACGGTGAGCTTGTAGATTTTGGCGAAAGCAAGCAAACCTACGCGTTCAAAGACGGTTATACCTACGTAAATGACGCGGATATCAACTACGAATATTATTTCTCTCTTGACGCGGCGGGCGAGCCTTTCGGCGTAAGCGTTACCACCTACGCGGGTGAATATGAAATGATTACGAGCGAATCCGCTTATGCGAACGTACAAAAGGATAACCTTTACGGCGCAGAGCTTGCTATGTACTATCTTGACGTAGAAGACGTAGTATTCTGTGGTGCGTTCGGTATTGTAAACAATTTGTACGATCTCGCGAAGGAAGACCTTAACGAGGACTTCACGGAGAGCGTTGCAGACGGCGTATATTCGTTCAGCTTCGGTTTTTACGCTGACGGTTGGGATCCTTCCTTCTACGTTACCAAAGTAGATTTCAAGCTTGATGCGACGAATTATTATATCAGCGAAGTTACCGTAACGCGTACGGAATACACGGGCGAAGCAATCGTTGAGAACGTACAGGAAGACGAGAGCGTTCTTTACAGCGTAGCGGCAGAAGCAGAAGCGACGAGCACGAGCGTTGCTACGGTGAAGCAGTATGCGGAAGAAAAAGCGGACGTTAATCCGTATAAGCCCGCTGATTTGACGGTTACGAGCTATAAGGTAGTAGACGCAAGCGGTGCAGAGGTTACCGCGCTCAACCTTGAAAAGGGATATGACACGGTGCTTTACGTTGCGGAAACGCTTCCCGAAACGGCTTCTATGAACTATGCGGTAGTAGAATTCTCGGGTGATAACGTAAACGGCGAAGATTGGTTTACTTCGCTTTCCGCTAATTATTATGACGGCGAAATTACGTTGTCCACGCCTGCAACGGTTGGTACGACGTTTGCCTTGAAGGTTAGCGTAAACGGCGTTGAAAAGACGATTAACGTTACGGTCGTAGACCCCGTTCCTACGTCGATTGAAGCGGGTTACGCATATGTCGACGAATACGAAACGGTTTATTTTGAAGCTTCTGCCGAGGAAGAAATTTGGGCTGGCGAAAGCTTGCTTATCGGCGCGTTGTTGGATAAGAACGTTGGCGGTTACACCGTTACGGCAAAGGATAAGGACAACGCGGACGTAACGCTTACCGAAGGCGAAACCTATCAGGTTTATACGGACGCATATGTCGACGTTGTAACGTACGACGTAAGTATGTTGGAGGCTGGTGAATATACGATTACGTTCACCTCCGTTGCTGATGCGACGCTGTCCTCTACTATGACGCTTACGATAAAAGCTGTTCCTTCTCCTGCTGATATTCTCAACGGTACGTACACGTATAAAATGATTGAAGAAGAAGATTACAATCTCGGACAAAGAGTTTATACAATCGTATCTATTACGTTCTCGAACGTTCAACCTGGATTTATGTTCGCTGGTGACGCAACCATTAAGGAAACTATGAGTGTAGTTGAAATTGATTGGTGGGGGAACGAATATGAGGAAGTGTATAACCGCGTTTTGAATGAGCAAGCATATCAATTCGGTTATAGCCCTATGAACAATACGTTCCAATGGCAACAATACGATTATGACGCTACCGTTGCTTATCAGTTCAGCATTAACGAAGATTACGAACTTTGCTTCGGCATCGTAGACGTTGAGTATGAGCCTATGGAAAAAGAAGAAGTTACGGCTGCAAGCGCAATCGTTGGCGAATGGATTTATAAGACGACCGAAACGTATACGCACCCTGGTAATGACACGTGGACTTGTACGTGGACGTACGGTTTGACCTTTAACAGCGACGGCACGGTGACAATCGTTTACGACGGTTGGGTAGAAGGTATGATTGATGATTGGCATAATAGTGATGATAAGAAAACGTATACCTGCGCTTACACGGTAGCGGAAACGGCGGAAGCAGGCGTATACGCAATCACGTTCAGCGCACTTCCCGGGGCAGGCGAATGCACGGTAACGGGCTTTGCGCTTACCAACGCTTGCTCGATTGTTGACGGAACGTTCGACAGCGTATCGCTCGTAATCGACGGTACGGCGCAAACGTTCACGAAATAATAAGCGAACGCTTAATAACCACGCAAGGCGGGCAATTTTGCCCGCCTTGTTTTCGCCCAAGCGCATAAAAATCGCTTGGGCGAATTTTCAAAACGCCTATACATTCGTTTGCTTTTTTTCTAAAAATAGGCTATAATAAGAACGTATGAAAAAACTTTGGAGGACAATATTATGCCTTTGGTAACTACTACCGAAATGTTCAAGAGAGCGTACGCGGAAAAGTACGCAATCGGCGCATTTAACGTAAACAACATGGAAATGATCCAAGCGATCGTTGAAGCCGCTAACGAGGAAAAATCTCCCGTTATTTTGCAGGTTTCCGCGGGCGCAAGAAAGTACGCTAATCCCGTATATTTGAAGCACCTCGTGCAGGCTGCCGTTGAAACCAACGACATTCCCGTTGCAATGCACCTCGACCACGGTGCGGATTTCGAAATTTGTAAAGCTTCTATCGACGGCGGCTTTACCTCCGTTATGATCGACGCTTCCTCGCATCCTTGGGAGGAAAATATCGCAATCACGAAAAAGGTCGTTGAATACGCGCACGACCACGGCGTAGTCGTTGAAGCGGAGCTTGGTAAGCTTGCAGGTATCGAGGACGACGTAAACGTAGCGGCGGCGGACGCACAGTTCACCTCGCCCGACGAAGTAGAGGAATTCACGGCACGCACGGGTATCGACTCCCTTGCAATTGCCATCGGTACGAGCCACGGCGCGTACAAATTCAAGCCCGGACAAGACCCCAAACTCCGTTTGGATATCTTGGAAGAAATCGGCAAGAGATTGCCCGGTTTCCCCATCGTTTTGCACGGAGCTTCGTCCGTTCCCCAAGACAAAGTTGCGCTTGTCAACCAGTTTGGCGGACACATGCCCGACGCAATCGGTATTCCCGAAAGCGAGCTTCGTAAAGCGGCGCAAATGGCGGTTTGCAAAATCAATATCGACTCCGACCTTCGCGTAGCGTTTACGGCGGCAATCAGAAAGCATTTCACCGAGCAGCCCTCGCATTTCGACCCTCGTCAATATCTTGGCGACGCGCGCGCAATGATGAAAGAGATGGTCAAGCATAAAATCGTCAACGTTTTGGGCTCGGCAGGAAAAGCGTTCTAATAAACTATATAATACAATAGAGAAACGGCACTTTCGCCGTTTCTTTTTCATTTGACGAGCTTGGCTTTCCTTGATTTTTCGGCTTTTGAAAAAAAAATCAAAAAAAATAAAAAAAATTGAAAAACCCCACGCAAAACAGCTTGACTTAAATTTCGTTTCATAATACAATAAATAGGCAAGTTACGGAAAACCCTTGAAAATCCCGTTTTTCCCCGTTAGTTGAACGGAAAAACAAGAGTGGACCGCAAAGAAAAGCAACCAAGAAAATACACACGAAATAAGGAGTAACATATTATGAAAACCTATATGGCGCACGCCGAAACGGTTGAGAGAAAATGGTATGTTGTAGACGCGGCGGGTTTGCCCCTCGGTCGTCTCGCTACCCGCGTCGCTTCCGTTCTTCGCGGTAAGCACAAACCCACCTTCACTCCCAACGTTGATACGGGCGATTTCGTTATCGTTATCAATACGGACAAAGTCGTTTTGACGGGTAAGAAGTTGGAAGATAAATTTTACAGATATCACACGGGCTACATCGGCGGCTTGAAAGAAATCCCCTACAAGAAATTGATGGCGGAAAAGAGCGACCTTGCCGTTTACGAAGCTGTGAAAGGTATGCTTCCCAAAAACAGTCTTGGCAGAGTAATGCTGAAAAAGCTTCGCGTTTATAAGGGCGCGGAACACAACCACGCGGCACAAAAGCCCGAAGTACTCAAAATAGACTAAAAGAGAGGATTGAAAAATGGCAAAAGCAAACGTTAAAAAGAAAATTCAATTCTGGGGAACGGGCAGAAGAAAGAAGGCGATCGCTCGCGTTCGCTTAATCCCCGGCGGCAATGGTACGATCGTAATCAACGACCGCGCTTTTGAAGACTATTTCCCCCAAGGTACTTTGCAGTATATCGTAAAGCAACCCCTCGTTGCCGTTGAAGCAGAGGGCAAGTACGACGTACTCGTAAACGTAATCGGCGGCGGTTACACGGGTCAGGCGGGTGCTATCCGTCTTGGCGTGGCGCGCGCGCTTCTCGAAGCGGAAGAAAACAGCCGTCCCGTACTCAAAGCGGCAGGCTTCCTTACGCGTGACCCTCGTGCAAAGGAAAGAAAGAAGTACGGCTTGAAGAAAGCTCGTCGTGCTCCTCAGTTCTCGAAGAGATAATTTCAAAGACAACCAAAAAGAAACGGCAATTCTGCCGTTTCTTTTTTCGTATATTGTCATTTTGCGCGCCGCCGAGATTCTTCATTGCGCTAACGCTTCATTCAGAATGAAAGAGTGGGGATACGCTCCACTCGCTTGTGCTCGGTCGGTATGACAGAATGGGGTGTGTCATACCGAGCGGAGGCGTTAGCGTTCACCCGCCACCCCCGTCATACCGAGCGGCGGCGATAGCCGTAGTCGAGTGTATCTCTATGCAGTGAATTGAAAACCTTCAGGTTTTCATTCCACGAAAAGCAAGGCTTTTCAATTCACGAACACGCAAGCGTTCCCATTCTGTCATTTTTTCGTTCTTTTTGCGCGCGCGTCGTGGGCTTCCAAAAAGCCCAAAACGGCGTCCTGTGCGTGCGTCGGGGATTTTTCCGAGGGAATATCCTGCGGCGCATTTTTCGTCGTTTTTTCGCCCGTATCAGAGGGCTTGGCGGGGTTTGCCTCGCTTCCTTCTTCCGTCTTAAAAACGGGCGCGAGGTCTTGAAGGGCTTGTAAAAATCGCAATATTCCGAACGGCTCCACGGCAAAAATACCTCCTAATTGAAAATTTCGGGCAATTTCCTAAAAATTCACACAAAAAAAGGGAAAAAAGGATTGCTTTAATCGGCGTTTTGAGTTATAATAGAATATGCGTAAAAGTGGGCGTATATGCGCCCTAAAACTTATACGTATTTGAAACTTTTATTATCAAGGAGTCCTTTACAATGAGGGATAAGATTAAAAAAGTACTCGGTATTGCGCTTGCGACGGTTTGTGTATCGACGGCGTTCGTCGGTTGCGGCGACGTAGCGGATTATAAAGGGGAAACGCTTGGCACGGGCTTCGACGCGGCGGCTGCCGTTTCTTCCAACGGCGGGTTTGCCGTGGAAAAGGGCGATTATATCTACTTTATCAACGGTCAAGAAGATTACACGGCGAGCAACGTGTACGGCGAGGTCGTAAAAGCCGCGCTGATGCGCGTTTCCAAAGCCGACCTTGCGGCGGGCAACTTCACCGACGACACCGTGAAAACGGTCGTTCCGTCCCTGTTCGTTGCACAAAATTACGACGCGGGTATTTATATTTACGACGATTACGTGTACTATGCAACGCCTACGACGGGTAAGAGCACGCACGGCGTCGTGGAAAATACCTATTTGGATTTCAAGCGCGCGAAGCTGGACGGCTCGGAAGGGCACATGAACAGTTACTATTTCCGTCTTTCGGACAATAAATCGGCGTACCGTTTCGTACAACCGGGCGTGGACAAGAACAACGACGGTAAAAAGGACGTATATTGCTTGTACGTGGAATCGGTCACGGAAGAAAGCTCGACGGTAAAATATCTCCGTTCGTACAACACCGCAACGGGTGAAACGACTACGCTTGTCAAGGGTGCGTCCGATTACTATTTCGACACCGAAAACGCGGAAAGCGCGGACGTTTATTACACGATGGGCGTTACGGTGAGCTTTGAAAGCAATATCACCGAAAAATACAACCAAATCTACCGCGTAAACGCAACGGCGACGGCAGACGAAGACGGCGCGAACGAAAAATATACCGTATACAACGGCGACGTCTCTATCAAGGAATACTCGTTCGACGGGTATATGAAAAAGCAGAACGAGAAATTGAAGGCGGAGGGCAGCGCGGAAAAGTACGACCTCAACGATTATTCGACCTATCCGTACGTAAACCTTGGTACGCTCGTTTTGGACGGTATCGGTAAGAGCGCGATTGAAAAAACCCAGTTCAACTGGGATCAAACCACCGAATCGACGGTACTTGGCGAGGGCTACTCGTATACGATCAACGGCTATCGTGACGGCGGGCTGTATTTCACTCGTTCGACGATTACGACGTCTGGCTCGGCAGGCGAAAGCGCGAAGCTTTACTACGTTGCGGACGCAAAGACGCAAAGCGAATGGAACGTCGTAAACGGCAACAAGGAAGAGAATTTGGAAATCGTTGCGCCCAACACCAACAATACGGGCTCTGCTCTCATTTTCAAGGACGGCGATACGCATTACTACGTATATCTCGATTCGACGAACAGCAACCTCGTAAGAGCGCATTACGACGCGCAAAACGGCGCAATTTCGACGACGGTGATGGTGGAAGGTATTTCCTCTGCAACGCCGTATAAAGTGGATAAAACGGGCAAATTCCTGTATTATTACGCGGCAAGCGAGGGCGATAACGCCAACGGTCAAGCCTTGACGAGAATTAAATACGACGGTACGGCGGATAATTACGCCGCAATGCTTGCAAACCGCCCCGAAAATGCGGAATATCAGCCGTTAAAGCTCGATTTCGTGGATTTCACGACGGAATGGTATAAGCCCGAATTCTTCGGCAATACCGTGCTGTACGCAAACGCACAGCTGTTCGGCTCTAACGCGTATAACTATATCTACGCGGCGAAGATGGGCACGGCGGCGGAAATTAAGGCGGCAAACGAAGAATATAACGCCGTTCTCGATTATATCAACGCTGCAAAATATTCCTCTTACGAGAAATTGCAGGCGGCTATGGAATACTATTTCCGCACGGGCGAAACGACGGCTTTTGAGGACGTAAGAACGCTCTACGGTAGCTATCAAGCGAAAGAATTTGACGATTTCGTGGCAAAATTCGCTGTGAAAGAGGGCGCAACGGCGGCGGAATTCAAGTATGAAAACGCGTTTATCTCCCGCGTAGGCGATATCACCGCGGCGGATAAAGAGGAAATTCAAACCGCTTGGGTGGATAGCCTTATGCAACCCGAGGAAGAGGAAACCACCGACGAGGGCTTGCCCGACTGGGCGATTGCGTTAATCGTTTGCGGCAGCGTATTGATTGTCGGCGCGGTAGTTGCGGTCGTACTCGTGATTTATTTCAAGAAGAAGAAAGCAAAGAAAGCGGAAGAGGACGCAACCGTAAACGCATATAAGCGTAAGCAAATCGACACCACCGACGATAAGTCTATCGACGTATATGCGGACGATAGCGCGGAGGAAACGCCTACGGAAGCGGCAGAAGAAGCACCCGTAGAGGAAGCTCCCGAAGAGGAAGCTTCGGAGGAAGAAGCACCTGTTGAGGAAACGCCTGTTGAGGAAGCTGTCACGACGGAGGAAGCACCCGTAGAAGCAACGGCGGAAGCGGAAGAAAAGCAAGAATAAAGGCGAAAAGGTCGCACCGAACGGTCGCGACCTTTCTTTTTTCAAAAAAATTCAAAAAAATATTCAAAAACGCTATAAAAACGGTTTACAAAATTCATAATTCTTAATATAATATAGCAAAATCAATATGGTGGACGGCGAAAGCCGAAACGACGAGGGAGAAACGATATGGCAAGATATATAATATGCCCCAGATGCGAATTGAATTTTATCGACGCGGACGAGAGGGAATATTGCGAGGTTTGCGTAAAGGAATTGAGCGGAGAAAAGACTTTTTCCGACGATTTCGAAGCAGAAGAAGCAGTAGAAGAAACGGAGCTTTGCCCCGTTTGTGGCGAGAACTATATGGCGTTTGGCGAAAAGATGTGTGAGGAATGTAAGAAGAAAGCACAATACGAGGACGAAGAAACGGACGAGGACGAGGATAAAGAGGACGCGTCGTGGAGAAGCTATCTTGACGACGAGGACGAGGACCTTGATTTGGGTATTCCCGATTCCGAATTTGACGAAGAGGAAGAAGAGGAGGAAGAAACGGAAAACGAGGAGGACGATTTCGAATACGTTTCCGCCGACGATTATTACGATATGGATGACGATGACGACGATGACGACGACGATGATGACGACGACTTCGACGACGACGTTTCTCCTACGCCCAAGAGCGGCGCAAAAAAGCGCAAGAAGAAAGACGACGATTTCTAATAAACAAAGGAAGCAGGTAGCTGCTTCCTTTTTATTGATATAAGGAAAAAATACGCTAACGTTCCGCGTGGTATGATAAGGTGAGTAAACGGGTGGGAGAAAAAGCGCAAATTGCTACGTTATTAGTAAAGGGCTATGCACGCGTTTGCAGAGGAGTATTTGCGCCCCAAATTTATCGAAAAAAGCAAGGCTATTTTAGGAAAATAAAAGATAAACCGTTCGGGCTGTCACCCGAACGGTTTATTTACGTTTTATAAGTCGTCCGCGTCCTGCACGGGGACTTCCTTTTTGTTTTTCGGTCTGCCCGTATAGCTTCCGTTAATATCCGTATTCGACGGCTCAGGAAAAAGCTCCAACGCACGTTGGGTGGGGGCAGGTATGCGGCTATTGCGCTTTTTAGTCGTTGTTGCCGCCATTTTCATAGCTGTGGTTGTTGGAATTTTTGTTGTTGCCGCAGTTCTTGTTACCGCAATTTTTGCTGCCGCAGTTCTTGTTTTTTTGGTTGTTTTGATTGTTGTTTTTCATAATTTTCACTCCTTAAAAATAATAAAGACAAAGACTTTTTGAAAATCTCGTTCGTTATTCTCTTACACCCTCAAAAGGAAGGTGCAAATCCACGTAGCCTTGCTCTGCTTTACAAAGCGGGCAAATCTTCCAAGCTTGGTTTGCGACCTGCATATGCCCACATTCGCTGCATATCCAAAGGATAGGACTTTCGCTCTTATACAGCGTTCCGTTCTTCACGCCGTCGCAAAGATACTGAAAAATAATCTTGTGTTGACGTTCCACCTCCGCAATCATTCTATACAGCGCGGCAATGTCCTCAAAGCCCTCTCTTTGCGCCGTAACGGCGAAAGCGGGATAAATCTCTTCCGATTCGTTTCTCTCGTCCGAGGACGCGAATTTTAAGGCTTCTGCAAGCGTACCCGTATGAAAGGGATAGCCCGCGTCAAACTCAATATTCTCGCGACTGCCCGTCTTTTCAATGATCTTGTTGAAAAATTGCGTAGCGTGTACCGTTTCATTTTTGGCGATCGTACGGATCGCGTCTGCAAGCGTTTTCATTTTTTCCTGCATTGCGAGCTTTGCAATCATTTGATAGCGCATACCCGCTTGACATTCGCCCGCAAAGCTACGGGCAAGGTTTTTATAAGTTTCCGTTTGTTCAAATTGCATAATAAACCGTCCTTTCGAAAGCCGTTGCCTTCTGGCGTTAGTATGTGAAAGGCCGTATGCCGTTATTCTCGCTTTTGATTGTAAAACAATGCCAAAACGCTTGCCAAAAAGCTCGTTTTTTAGTACAATATTATATATAGGCAATATCCCAACATTCGGTCGATTTTTGACGGAAAAATACGGCGAAATCCTACGCAAAACACACGGTTACATACCACAGCGGGTATGCGCCCTTGTGTATTTGCTTGTCTTTCTTGTATTTTTCTCGTCAAAACGAAAAATAAAAATTTTTCTAATCAACCGCTTATTGTGATATCGCCTAAAAGGAAAGAAATTATGTTTAATATCGTTTTGGTTGAGCCGGAAATTCCGCAAAACGCGGGCAATATCGCAAGAACTTGTGCCGCGACGGGAACAAAATTGCATATGGTCCGTCCGCTTGGATTTGAGGTGACGGACAAGTATCTCAAACGTGCGGGCTTGGATTATTGGCATCTCGTCGATATATGCTATTACGACAGCTTTGACGAGCTGCTTGCCAAATATCCGAGCGGCAGATTTTTTTATTTCACGACCAAGGGCAGACACCGCCACAGCGACGTAAGCTTTAAGGACGGCGATTTTCTCGTGTTCGGGAAAGAGACGAAGGGCTTGCCCGAAGAGCTTTTGATGAACAACGAGGAAACCTGCTTGCGTATCCCTATGCGCGACGCGGCGCGTTCGCTCAACCTTGGAAACTCGGTCGCAATCGCTTTATACGAAGCCTTGCGCCAAAGCGATTATCCCGACCTTTTGGAGGAGGGGGAGCTGCACGACCATAAATGGTCGGATAAGAAGTGACTATTTTGCGATAAAATACGTATAAATTCATAAAATACCGTCAATAACTTTCGTGTATCTTCACGGAGGTTATTTTTTTATGAAAAAGCTTTGCATAATTTTTTTAATGTTATTCATAATAAGTTTAACGGCGGTCGGATTTTCGAGCGTTTGCACGCCGAGTGAGGGCGCGGGGAACGGGTATTTCCGTATTCATATCCGCGCGGATTCCAACGAGGCGCAAGCGCAAGCGGTGAAATACCTCGTTCGCGACGAAATCGTTGAGTATCTCACGCCGCTTGTGGCGAGCTACCAAACGAAAGCGGAAGCGGAGGCGGGCGTGCGGGAAAATATAGCGGGCGTAGAGCTTGCCGCAAAACGCGTTCTGGCGCGGAACGGTTTTTCGTACGGAGCGCGCGTACAAATCAAGACGGAGAGCTTCCCCACCCGCGTTTACGGGGAATACACCCTGCCCGCGGGAGAATATACCGCGCTGATCGTCGAGCTTGGCAAGGGCGAGGGGGATAACTGGTGGTGCGTGGTCTATCCGCCCCTTTGCTTTACCTCGGGGGAAAACGTGATATATAAAAGCAAAATTTTGGAGATTATCGAGCGTTGGAAGGGGGCAGGTATGCGTTGACTTGATTACATACAGGAGGGAATAGTATGAAAAAGTCTATCGGAAAAGGCGTTGCAGCCGCGCTGATTGCGCTTGCGCTCGGCGTGCCGGCGGCAATGATTGTAGATGCCAAAGCGCGGACGGAGAACGAAGCGACGGCGATTGAGACGGAATATGTAGAAGTTGCGGTGCTCAAACAAGGCTCAAAAGGGAGCGAGGTCAAGGAGGTGCAACGCCGCTTGAAATTATGGGGTTATTATAACGGAAGCGTGGACGGCGTGTTCGGCGCGGGTACGAAAGCGGCGGTCGTTGCTTTCCAGAAAAAGAACGGCTTGACGGCGGACGGCGTCGTGGGTAAATCCACGTATAAGGCGTTGGGTATGACCGCTTCTTATAATCTTTTGGCTGGCTCGGCCTCGTCGGGGTCGGGCGGCGTGAACGGGTTTTCCAGTTCCGACGTGTATTTGCTTGCGCGAACGATTTACGCGGAGGGGCGCGGTGAGCCGTACACGGGACAGGTGGCAATCGGCGCGGTGGTGATGAACCGTATCAGAAGCTCGCAGTTTCCCAACACCGTTTCGGGTGTCGTGTATCAAAAGCACGCGTTTACGGCGGTGTCGGACGGGCAAATCAATCTCACACCCAACGAAACGGCGATGCGCGCGGCGCGTGACGCGATTAACGGCTGGGACCCTACGGGCGGCGCGTTGTACTATTACAATCCCGCCGTGGCAACCAGCGCGTGGATATTCGACCGTCAAACGGTGACCGTAATCGGTAAACACGTTTTCGCTATCTAAATAAAACGGGTATATGATAAGGAGTAGAATATGAAAGAAAAGAAAGAAACGAAAATTGCGAAAAACGTTTCTTCGGGCGCGGAAAAGGTGGAAGCGGTCGAAAAGAGCGTAAAGGCGCAAAACGGTAAAGAGGTTGAAAAGGTAAAAAGCTCGGTTAAAAAAAGTGACGCAAAGCACACACAGGAGCGTTCGGAAGAAAAAATAGACGTGAAAAAAATCAACGCACAAAGCACCAACGGCAAAGCGGAAAAAGAAAGCGAAGCCGCAAAAGCGCGCGTAGCGGCGGCGTTGAAGAAGCAGGAAGAAAAAGCGCGCCGCGCGGAAGAGAAAGCCAAAGCGAAAAAAGCAAAGGCAGAGGCACGCGCAAAACGTGCGAAGATGACGGCGGCAGAACGCAAGGCAGAGTTAGAAAAACGCAAAGCAGAGCGTAAAGCGGCGCGAGAAAAACTGATTGCCGAAGAGGTCGCAAGGGCGGAAAAGCGCGCGGCGGAGCGCAAGGCAAAGGCGGAAAAGCACGCCGCGGAACGCAAGAAAATGATTGAAAAACGCCAAGCGGAACGCGAGGCGAAAATTCGCGAACGGGCACACGCAAAAGCCAACCGTAGCCAAGCAAAGTCCAAGGCGAAATCCAAGCGCAACAAGGAACGCGGGGAAAAGAGAGAAAACCGTAGCAGGGGCTACGGCGGCTGGTTGGCGGCGGTGATTTCGCTCGGTGCGGTCACGCTCGCGCTGACGACGGCGGTAACAATCGGCGCAATCGATATGAAAAACAACAACGACGCGACAATGCGAGGCTATCAAAGCACCGCTTACGAGTTGATTGGGATTATGGAACACGTAGACGACGATTTAGACCGCGCTCGCGTGTCCGCTTCTCCTGTGCAACAGAGCCGCATTTTGACCGATTTGTTGGTACAGGCAAGGCTTGCCGAGCTTGACCTTGAAAAAATGCCGATTGCTATGGAATCGGATGAAAATATTACGCGGTTTATCAACCGCGTAGCCGCGGAAAGCGAGAGAATGCTCGCAAAGCTCCGCCGCGGTGAAACGCTTTCGGAAAAAGACGAGGCGGCTTTGGAACGCTTGTATGCAACCAATCACGAAATTCGTATGAAGCTGGACGAATACGCTTCCAAGATGACGGATACGGATATCGCCGATTATATGAAGAAAGGCGTCGGCGAGCTTGCTACGACCTTGGAAGGGCTTGAAAAGCTGACTTTGGAAGAAAATCGTGCTGCTTTGGAGGGGATAAAACCCAAAATGGACGGGGCAGGTATGGGACAAAACGGTATGACGGCTCCGTCCGAGGGAATGGGCTCGCCCACGCTTGACCCCGCACAGGCAGAGGAAATGTGCAAACGGTATTTTGCCGATTATAAAATCGACGAGTTTCAATGTATCGGTGAAACGGTGACGCGTGGGTACGGTGCGTATAACGTGCAGGGCTACGACGATAACGGAACGCTGTTGTTTGCCGAAATCGATTATAAAAGCGGCGAGCTGATTCGCTTTGATTATTTTGAGCCTTGCGAGGGTGAAACCTTTGATATGGACAACGCCAAGCAGATTGCGGAAAATTTCCTTGAAGGCTTGGGGTATGACGATATGGAGGTCGTACGCGTGCGCGAAAACGGCACGGACGTAGATTTCACTTACGCGTACGAAACGGACGGCGTGGTCTTCTATCCCGACTCCGTGCGCGTAAAGGTCTGCCGTGCTCGCGGCGTGGTGACGGGTATGGACGCTTCGAAATTCTTGAAAAATCACGAAAAGAGAAGCGAGCCTGAAATCTCTTTGACGCTTGCCAACGCGCAAAACAAATTGCGTAAGGGTTTGGAGGTCGACGCTTCCCGTCTTGCGGTCGTGCAAACGGCACGCGGGGAAAGAGCGGCGTACGAATTCCTTTGCTCGTACCAAGAAGAAAGATATTTCATCTTTATCGACGCAAACACGGGTGACGAGCTTGCAATCGTCAACGTAAAGAACGTCGGCTAAATGACAATCAAAGAAAAAAGCACCCCGCGGGGTGCTTTTTATAATATTTCGTAAGGGAGCTTTTCTCCCAATTCGTCCTCTAATCCAAGCAGATAATCTGCCGAAACGTCTAAAATGGAACATAAAAGCCGTATATCGTTGACGTTTGGCTCGGATAAGCCTTGTTCCCAGCTCGCAAAGCCCGTTTCCGATTTATTCACCATTTTCGCGAGCTGTTTTTGCGTTAATCCCGCTTCCTTTCTCAATTCTTTTATTTTTTTCCCGATTTCATATACCATATGTTTATTGTACCCCAAAACTACTAAAAATTAGTTGACAGTACGAATTTTTCGTAGTATAATATAACTACTAAATATTAGTATTTCTATTTTGGAGGTATATATGCAAAAGAAAATTTTTCGTGCGCTTTGTAGTGTATTTGCCGTAACCATAGTCGCAACGAACACGTTTTCGGCGTGTGGTCAACAAAGTAATGAGCCAAAATCATATACGATACAATATACGGACGATAGCGGTACGCATAGCTTGACGGTAGAAGACGGCGGGCTGTATTCTTTGGAGAGTATTCCGCAAAGATACGGTTATGAATTTACGGGCTTGTTTGATAGCGAAACGGGCGGTAGACAATACGTAAGTGCAAACGGTAGCGCGCTTATGGCGTTTGAAGATGATAAAAATATCGTTTTATTCCCGCAATGGGAAGCTTGTGGTTATACGATTATTTTGGATTATCAAGGCGCTTCGGTAACGAGTGTTCGTCAAATGAAGGTTACGTATAATTCTACGCTTAGCACTTTGCCTACCGATTTAACGATAGAGCATAAAGAATTTACGGGTTGGTATACGGAAGCGGACGGTGCAGGTAAGCAGATTGCCGATAAACACGGCGTATTACCCACCTGTGACAAAATAAACGAAGGAACGTTTAATCTTGACGACCCCGACGGATATATCTATCTTTATGCGGGCTTCAAAGCGGCAACGTACGACGTAACTCTGCATTTTGGTAACACGCAAGAGCAAATCAAGGTCGAATACGGCACGGATATCGAGGATATCGTTTACGATACGCGCGTAGAAGGAAACGCCGTGCTTACTTGGTCGAAATCGGATACCGCTTCGCTTTCTAACGTATTCACGGGCAAAATCACGGAAAGCATCCACTTATATGCAGCGGAATACGCACCCGCTTTGGAGTTGAACACAAACGGCGGCGACGAAATCGCACCTGTGGTTGCAAAAGCGGGAGCAAGCGTTTCTTTGCCCACGCCTACGCGTGAAAATTATAAATTTATCGAATGGCAGGACGAAAGCGGGAACGCTTATACTGCAACGACTATGCCCCAAGAAAGCTTACAGTTAAAAGCGAAATGGCAAGCCAAGCTCGTATTTGACGAAAACGGCGGCACGGAAGTAAACGATATCTCGCTGGCTGTGGGTGAAACGGTGACCTATCCCACGCCCGCAAAAGAGGGGTATATTTTTGCGGGCTGGTATACGGCAGAAAAAGAAAAATACGAATTAAAGCAAATGCCCAGTGAAAGCGTCGTCTTAAAAGCAGGGTGGTACGAAGCCAAGGTAAAAGTAATAGGCAATAGTACCAAAGAAGGAAATTCGGCTTACCTTTCTGCAAATAAAGAAAGCAGACAAGAAGCAGACTGGCGTAATGAATATGATTTATCCGATGTATTGCCTTCTACGGGTGGAAATGTCCATATTAAGGCTACGTATGAAGTACGACTTCAAAATGGTGAAGGTGGCATTATAAAGTTCGGTCTTTATTTTTATGACCAAGCTGTTATAGGAAATGATTACGTACTTGGAAGCGATACGGCAGAAGTAAGTAGTACGATTAGAAGAGAGGCGGTTTTTGAAAGTGATTTAGCGATGAAAACGAACACTTTATATGTCGCTTATTATGCTAAAAATATAGGAACTTCTGGTGACCGCGTTTATTTCAAGAGGGTTTCTATTGAAATTACTTATCCCGATACAACGAATTTGTATTTATAAAAGCAGAAAAGAAAAAAGCACCCCGCGGGGTGCTTTTTTTGTTATATCGACTGAACGGGAGCGATAACGTAAGAATTACTTAACTTTGAATTGTGAGGGCAGTTTTTCTTTTTTCAAAAAATACCCGTTATTTTGTTTACTTTTTCGCGCGTTTAGGGTAAAATATAAAATGCCACTATATAATAAGGAAGGAAAGCGCATGATTGCGAAGGTACAAAGCTATGCGTTAATCGGGTTAGACGGCGTTGCGGTGACGGTGGAAACGGACGTGTCCAAGGGCTTACCCTCGTACGAAATCGTAGGATTACCCGACGCGGCGGTAAAAGAGTCCAAGGAACGCGTAAGAAGCGCGGTGAAAAACAGCGCGTTGGAGTTTCCCACGCACAAAATCACGGTCAACCTCGCGCCCGCATACGTGAAAAAAGAGGGCTCGGCGTTCGATTTGCCCGTCGCCATCTCCCTTTTGCTTGCAAGCGGCGTTTTAGAGGCGAACGTGGAAAACGTCGTTTTTCTCGGCGAGCTTGCCTTAAACGGCGATTTACGCCCCGTAACGGGCGTATTGCCCGCGATTATTTCCGCGCGGGACAGGGGCTTTACGAATTTTATCGTGCCCTACGACAACCGCAAGGAGGCGGGATATATCAGCGGTGTACAGGTCTACGCGGCAAAAAATTTGAAAGAGGTCGTCAATCATCTTTCCGCGCTCGCGCCCCTTACGCCCGTGGCGGCAACGCCCTTTGAAAAGAGCGTCGCGGAGCAAACGCGCGCTTACGATTTGGCGTTCGTCAAGGGTCAGCCCATAGCCAAGCGAGCTTTGGAGGTCGCCGTAGCGGGCGGGCACAATATCCTCTTTGTCGGGCCTCCCGGAAGCGGTAAAACGATGCTTGCGCGGGCACTTCCGTCGGTGTTGCCCGATATGACCTTTGAAGAGGCTTTGGAAATCACGAAAATACATTCGGTGGCGGGAACGCTGGGCGATAAAGGGATAGTAACCGAACGCCCGTTCAGAAGCCCGCACCACACGGCTTCGACCGTTTCCCTTTGCGGGGGCGGAAGCGCGCGCGTAAAGGCGGGGGAAATCAGCCTTGCACACGGCGGCGTGTTATTTTTGGACGAGTTGCCCGAATACAAGCGTTCGACCTTGGAAAGCTTGCGCCAGCCGTTGGAGGACGGCGTTATCACCATTTCCCGTTCGGGCGGGACGGTGACCTATCCCGCGTCCTTTATGCTTTGCGCGAGTATGAACCCTTGTCCTTGCGGGCATTACGGCAGTGCGAAAAAGCGTTGCACCTGCACGCCCAACGATATACGGCGTTACCGTGCGCGGATATCAGGGCCGCTTTTGGATAGAATTGATATCCAAGTGGAGGTGGACGGCGTGGAATACGACGAGCTTGTTTCGGACGTACAGGAGGAAACGAGCGCGCAAGTCAAGGCGCGTGCCGACCGTGCGAGAACGGTGCAAAGACTGCGTTTTGAGGGGAGCAAGGTTGCGACGAACGCCGAAATGGGCGAAAAGGAAACGCGGGAATTTTGCAAGCTGGATGCCGAAGGCGAGGCGGTGCTCAAAGAAGCGTTTGAAAGGCTTTGCCTGTCCGCTCGCGCCCGCTCGCGGATATTAAAGGTCGCGCGGACAATTGCCGATTTGGAATTGAGCGAAAGCATAAAGCCCGAGCATTTATACGAAGCGATTTCCTATCGAAGCTATGGTGCGGAGGCATAAAGATTGATAAGTAAATCGGATATCGTGACAATCGAAAAAGCTTCTCCGTATTACCCCAAGGAATGGCAGGAGCTGTCAAGCCCGCCCGCATTTTTGCAGGCGGTGGGGAATATAGAGCTGTTACGGGCGCGTAAATTTACGCTCGTCGGCTCGCGCAAAACGCCCGCCGCGGCAATGAAGGTGAGCGAGGGTATCGCGCGGGATTTGACGGACGCGTTCGTGCTCGTTACGGGCGCGGCAGACGGCGGGGATACTTCGGCAATTGAGGGCGCGCTTGCAAGCGGACGGATTATTTGCGTTTTGGCAGGCGGATTTGGGTCGTTGCCGCAAGGCAATATCGCTTTGTTGGAGCGCGTGGCGCAAAAGGGACTACTTATTTCTCCGCACCCCTACGACACGCCCGTGCGCGCGTTTTCCTACGAATACAGAAACAAGCTGCTTGCCGCGCTCGGCGAGGGAACGCTTGTGGTAGGGGCAGACGAAAAGAGCGGGGCGTTGATTACGGCAAAATACGCGCAAAAGGCGGGTAAGCCCGTGTTTGCGCTGCCCTATCCGCCAAACGCGCTCGCGGGAGCGGGGTGTAACGCTTTGATAAAAAAAGGCGCGTATCTCACTGAAAGCGCGGAGGATATTTTTGAAAAAACGGGCGTGGATAGGACGGTCAAAGCAAAAACGCTCGCGCTTTCCCCCGATGAAGAAAAAACGCTTTGCGCCTTGCGGGAGCTGACCGAGGGGCATATCAACGAAATTGCCGCAAAATCGGGCGTACCCGCGTTTAAGGCAAGGGCGGTTTTGTCCTCGTTAGAGGTGAAAGGGCTTGCCGTGGCAATCGGCGGGAATAGATATTCGCCCGTATAAAATCATAAAAAATTTAGTTATAAGGAATAGATATGGATTTAATTATCGTAGAGTCGCCCTCCAAGGCGAAAACCATCTCCAAGTACCTCAAAGGGAAATACCGCGTAGACGCTTCGGCGGGACATATCCGCGATTTGCCCGTGCACACGCTCGGCGTGGACATCAAAAACGATTTCGAGCCGAAATACGTGAACTCCGAGGGAAAAGAGGACGTGATCCGTCGTTTGACGGACGCTACGCGCAAAGCCGACCGCGTATACCTTGCAACTGACCCTGACCGCGAGGGAGAAGCGATTGCGTGGCATTTGCAGACGGTCTTGGGACTGGACGAAAAAGCAGAAAACCGTATTGAGTTTAACGAGGTTTCCCAACGCGCCATTGAAGCGGCGTTGAAAACACCCCGTCAAATCAACTATCATCTCGTAGACGCGCAACAGGCGCGCCGCGTGCTCGACCGTTTGGTGGGGTATAAGCTTTCCACCCTTCTCAATCACAAAATCGAGGACAAAAACGGCAACGGCAAGCGTACGCTTTCGGGCGGGCGCGTGCAGTCGGTCGCGCTTCGGCTCGTGGTGGAAAGGGAACGCGAAATTGCGGCGTTCAAGCCCGAGGAATACTGGAATTTGACGGCGGAGCTTCGCGACAAGCCGCAAAAATTCGCGCCGTTCAAGGCGTTGCTTGAAAAGAAGGGAACGAAAAAATACAAGCCCGCGTCCGCGGAAGAAACGGCGCAAGTGCTCGCCGCAATCGAGCGGGGCGAATTCGTCGTTTCCAAGGTCAAAAAATCGATTGCAAAATCGCACGCGCCCGCGCCGTTTACGACCAGCTCTATGCAGCAGGACGCTTCGACCAAGCTCGGCTTTACCGCGCCCGAAACGATGACGCTCGCACAGCATTTGTACGAGGGTATCGCGACGGAAAACGGCGACCATATCGCGTTTATTACCTATATGCGTACGGACTCCGTGCGCGTTTCCAAGGAAGCGCAAGCGGCGGCCCTTGCAAAAATCCGCGTGGTGTACGGCGAGGAATACGCGCCCGAAAAGCCCAACTATTACGCCTCTAAAAAGAGCGCACAGGACGCGCACGAAGCGGTTCGCCCTATCGATTTGGATATGACCCCCGAAAAGGCGAAAAAGTTTCTCGACCGCAAGCATTTCGCGCTGTATAAGCTTATTTACGAGCGTTTCCTCGCTTCGCAAATGGCGGAGGCGAAATACAACAGCGCGCAAATGGAGATTGAAAACAGCGGGTATGTTTTCAAGGCGAGCGGAAAGGTGCTCTTATTTGCGGGCTTTACCGCGGTGTATCAGGATATGAGCGCGAAAAAGGACGACGACGAGGGCGTGGATGCGGCGAAGCTGTTGCCCGATTTGAAAGAGGGCGATACGCTCGATCTCGTCAATATGCAAAAGGAACAAAAATTCACCAAACCGCCCTTGCGCTACACCGACGCTTCGCTCGTCAAAGCCATGGAAGAAAAGGGAATCGGCAGACCGTCCACTTATGCTACGATTATTTCCAAGCTTACGCAAAAATACGTGAAAAAGGACGGGAAATATATGGTTCCGACGGCGGTTGCGTACGACGTCGTGGATATGCTCGTCAAATGCTTCGTGGATATTATGGACGTCGGGTTTACGGCGGGTATGGAAAACAAGCTGGACGATATCGAAGAGGGCGGCGTGGAATGGAAGCGCGTAATCGGCGATTTCTATCCCGATTTTGAGAAGAATTTGCGCGGCGCGTCCTCGTACGGCGACCAGCTCACCGAAGAGGTTTGCGGAAAATGCGGGCATTTTATGCTCCGTAGAACGGGGCGTTTTGGCAAATATCTCGCGTGCTCCAACTACCCCGAATGTCACAATATCGTCAGCGAAAGCAAGGAAGAAATTTCCGCTATGCGCTGTCCCAAGTGCGGGGAAAATATGGTGGTCAAGAGCGGGAAATTCGGTAAATTCCTCGCGTGCCCGAGTTACCCCGAGTGTAAATCGACGATGCCCATGCCCACGGAGGAAACGCCCAAGCTCGTTGGGAAATGCCCCGAATGCGGCAACGCAATGACGGTGAGAAAATCCAAGAAGGGCAAAATTTATTACAGCTGTTCGGGCTATCCCACCTGTAAATTTATGAGCTGGGATATCCCCACGGGCGACAAGTGCCCGCAATGTAACGAAGCCGTTGTGCAAACGCCGCGCGGGAATATCAAGTGCAGCAATAAGGACTGTTCTTACCGCGTAAAGACGGAAAAGCCCAAGACGGCGAAGCGCGATTTAGAAAAGAACGCGCCTGAATTTGTGACGAGCTTTGAAGCTCCTCCGCTTATGGACGAACCGTACGAAGGAATGAGCGGCGGCTTCATTTTCGAGGGATTAGACGATGAAAGCTAACGCGGAGGTCCTCGTCGTAGGCGGCGGACTTGCAGGAAGCGAGGCGGCGTACTATCTCGCCTCGCGGGGCATAAAAACGACGCTCGTGGATATGAAGCCGAAAAAATTTACGCCCGCGCACGAAAGCGAAAATTTCGGGGAGCTGGTATGCTCCAACTCCCTTAAAAGCAACGATATTTACGCCAACGCTTGCGGGCTTTTGAAAGAGGAAATGCGGCTTTTGGGCTCTATGATTATAGAGGCGGCGGACAACACTTGCGTTCCCGCGGGTGCGGCACTTGCCGTTGATAGAGAGAAATTTTCGGCGTATATCACCGAAAAAATCAAGTCCTGCCCGAACCTGACGGTTGTGAGCGAGGAGGTTAAAAATATCCCCGACACGGAAAAGGACGGGGGCAGGTACGTAATCATTGCCACGGGGCCTTTGACCTCGGACGCGCTGGCAGAGGATATAAAGCAGACGGCAGGGGGAGAGCTGCACTTTTTCGACGCTTCCGCGCCGATCGTGAGCGCGGACAGCGTGGATATGCAAAAGGCGTTCACGGGAGATAGATACGGCAAGGGTACGGGCGATTATATCAACTGTCCTATGGACAGAGAGGAATATTACGCGTTCGTGGACGCACTTTTGAGTGCGGAACGGGCGCACTTGCACGAGTTTGAAAAGGGCGAGATTTTCGAGGGCTGTATGCCGATTGAGGTAATGGCTTCGCGCGGAAGAGATACCTTGCGTTTTGGAACGCTCAAACCCGTGGGGCTTTGGGATAGCGAGGGAAAACGCCCGTACGCGGTGTTGCAGCTTCGCAAGGAAAACGAAGCGGGAACGACGTATAACCTCGTGGGCTTTCAAACCAACCTCAAATTCTCCGAGCAAAAACGGGTGTTTTCTATGATACCCGCGCTGAAAAACGCCGAGTTTTTACGCTACGGCGTTATGCACAGAAATACGTATATTAACAGTCCGAGTGTTTTAACTCGCGATTTTTCGTTTAAGAATAATAAACGGCTATTCTTTGCGGGGCAAATCACGGGCGTAGAAGGGTACGTCGAAAGCGCGGCGAGCGGCTTGCTCGCGGCGATCGCGATTGCAGACGAAATTTTGGGGCGGGAGAAGCGGACGCTGGACGAACGCACCGTATGCGGAGCGTTACAAGGCTATATTTCTTCGCCCAACAAGGATTTTCAGCCTATGAACGCGAATTTCGGGATTCTCACGCCGTTGTCAACGCGGATAAAGGACAAAAAGGAACGGTATAAAACGCTTGCGGAGCGTTCGCTGTCCGTTCTAAAAGGAGAGAAATAAAGTATGGAATTTAGAGGAACGACCATTTGTGCGGTCAAGAAAAACGGCGTCACGGCGATTGCGGGCGACGGACAGGTGACGATGGGTGAATCGGTCATTTTCAAAAACACGGCGATAAAGGTGCGCCGCATTTTCGGCGGAAAAGTCATTCTCGGCTTTGCGGGTTCGGTTACGGACGCGTTCGCGCTCACCGAACGCTTCGAGGGAATGCTCAATAAATTTTCGGGAAATCTTATGCGCTCGGCGGTGGAGCTTGCGGAGCTTTGGAGAAGCGACAAAATCGGCAGAAAGCTGGACGCAATGATGATTACCGCGGACGAAAACACCCTGCTCATTTTATCGGGTACGGGTGAGGTTATTGAACCTGACGAGGGCGTATGCGCAATCGGTAGCGGCGGCAATTACGCGCTTGCGGCGGCGCGCGCGCTGTATCAGGAAACGGATTACGACGCGGCGACGATTGCCAAAAAAGCACTCAAAATCGCTTCCGAAATTTGCGTGTTCACCAACGACAACATTCGTTTAGAAACGGTGGGGGAAGAAGCGGTGAACGCAACCCTGCCCTCTCAAAACGCGAAAAAAACGCCCAAGAAAAAGACGGTAAAGGAGGCGTAAAATGGATTTATCCCCCAAACAGATCGTACACAGATTAGACAAATATATTATCGGTCAAGACGAGGCGAAAAAGGCGGTGGCAATTGCTCTTCGAAACCGTTACCGCCGTGCACAGCTTCCCGTGGAAATCCGCGAGGAAATCACGCCGAAAAATATCATTATGAAAGGCCCTACGGGCGTGGGTAAAACGGAGATTGCAAGACGGCTTGCCAAACTCGTTAAAGCTCCGTTCGTCAAGGTGGAAGCGACGAAATATACCGAAGTGGGATACGTCGGAAAGGACGTAGAGGGTATGATCCGCGATTTGGCGGAATGTGCCTATCGGCTCGTGAAAGCGGAAAAGGAAGAAGAAGTCAAGGCAAAGGCGACCGCGGCGGCACAGCGGAGGATCGTGCGGGCTTTGGCGGAGGCGAAAAAGGACGAAAAGGGCGATACGGCGAAAGAGGTGTTCGAGGCGAATTTGCTCGACGGCTTGAAAAAGGGCGAGTACGACAATTTCGTCATTGAAATGGAGGTTTCGGATATTTCCCAGCCTATGGAGCTTATTCCCGGCGGCGCGGCAATTTCTATCGGGAGCATATTCGGCGATATGCTGCCGCAAAAGAAAAAGAAGCGCAAATTCCCCGTCAAGGAAGCCTTCCAAATCGTGCTTGGCGAGGAGTCGGCGAAGCTCGTGGACGAGGACGCGATTAAATCGGAGGCTCTTTACCGTGCGGAAAACGACGGAATCGTATTTATCGACGAGATTGACAAGATTGCAGGCAAGGGCAATCAGCACGGCGCGGACGTTTCTCGCGAGGGTGTGCAAAGGGATATTTTGCCCATCGTCGAGGGAAGCACGGTCGTAACCAAGTACGGACCTATCAAGACGGACTTTATCCTCTTTATTGCGGCGGGTGCGTTCCACGTTTCGTCGATTGAGGATCTCATTCCCGAATTGCAGGGCCGTTTCCCCGTTTCCGTGGAATTGCACAGCCTTACCAAAGAGGATTTCGTGCGCATTTTGACTGAAACGGAAAATTCGCTCACCTTCCAGTATGCACAGCTCTTGTCTGTCGATCATATCGACCTGCAATTCGACGAGGGCGCGATCGAGCGTATCGCGGAGGTATCGGTGGAGCTGAACGCAACGAGCGAGGATATCGGCGCGCGCCGTCTGCATACGGTGATGGAATATCTGTTGGAGGATATTTCCTTTAACGCGGGCGGGGATTACCCCACCTTTACCCTGCAAATCGACCGCAAATACGTGGACGAGCATTTGCAAAAGCTCACAGGCGACAGAAATTTGAAAAAATACGTTTTATAATAGGACGATAAAAATATGATTAATATTCCCAAGGGAACGAAGGACGTTCTGCCCCAAGACAGCTACAAATGGCAATACGTGGAAAACGTTGCACGTGAAACAGCAAAGCTTTTCAACCTTAAAGAAATCCGTACGCCCGTATTCGAGCATACCGAGCTTTTCCAGCGCGGCGTTGGCGATACCAGCGATATCGTCACCAAGGAAATGTACACCTTTAAGGACAAGGGCGACCGTTCGATAACCCTCAAACCCGAGGGTACGGCGGGTGCAGTGCGTTCGTTTATTGAAAACGGTATGGCGAACGGCGTTTTGCCCGTCAAGATGTATTATATCATTCCCGCGTTCCGCTACGAACGCCCGCAAGCGGGACGGCTTCGCGAGTTTCACCAGTTCGGCGTGGAAATTTTCGGCGCAAAGAGCGCGCAAACGGACGCAGAAGCGATTTTGACGGCGGACACGCTGTTGAAAAAGCTGGGCTTGCAGGTCAAGCTGTATATCAATTCCATCGGGTGCAAGGAATGCCGCGCGAAATACAACGCCGCGCTCAAAGCCTTTTTCGCGCCCCACTTGGACGGGCTTTGCTACGATTGCAAGACGCGCTATGAAAAAAATCCCTTGCGCCTTTTAGACTGCAAGGAAGAGGACTGTAAAAAAATCAATGCGGACGCGCCCAAGATGCTCGATTATCTTTGCGAGGATTGCGCCGCACATTTCACCGCGCTCAAAAAGCACTTGGACGACGCGGGTGTAGCCTACGAAATCGATCCCCGTATCGTGCGCGGCTTGGACTACTACACGCGCAGCGTGTTTGAGTTTGTGTCCACCTCTATCGGCGCACAGGGCACGGTTTGTGCGGGCGGCAGATACGACGGGTTGATAGAGGAGCTTGGCGGCAATCCCATGCCCGCGGTCGGGTTTGCGGCGGGCATAGAGCGACTGCTGATCGTGATGGAGCAAACGGGTGTGAAAATCCCCGAAGCGGACAAGCCGACGGTGTATCTTGCGGGTATGGACGAAAAATGCCGCGAAAAGGCGTTCGCGCTGGCTTGCGCGCTCCGCGCAAAGGGCGTGATTGCGGAAACCGACCATATGGAGCGTTCGGTCAAGGCGCAATTTAAGTACGCGGACAAGCTGGGCGTCAAATACGTTGCCGTAATCGGCGGAAACGAGCTGGAAGAAGGCGCGGCGAACGTGAAAAATATGACGGACGGTACGAGTGAAAAGGTCGCTTTTGAGAATATGTGCGACTATTTTAGCGGAAAATAATCAAAGGAGGAAAATTATGAAGCAGGTAACGAGCAAAGAATTAGAAGAATTAGTAGCAGGGGAAAAGACGGTATTTTGTGATTTTTGGGCGAGCTGGTGCGGACCTTGCAGAATGCTTGCGCCCGTGTTTGAAGCGATTGCGGAAAAGTACGAGGGACAAGCGGAATTCGTCAAGCTCAACGTGGACGAGGAAAGCGAAGCGGCAATCAAATACGGAATTTCGTCAATTCCGAATATTATCGCATTTCAAGGGGGTAAGGTCAAGAACAACAGCCTTGGCTTCGTACCCGCGGAAGCTTTGGAAGCGTTCGTAAAAAATAACCTTTAAGTAAACGATATAACGCCCCGTTTGGCAGATTGCCAAACGGGGCGTTTTTTTCGTTCTAATCAATTAGGATAACCGTCTGGCGCACAGACGGTTATTTTTTGCTCTCTATTTCGTCGTTTTGGGGCTAGGCGGCGCAATCGTTGCGTCGTATTTACGCAAAGCGCGATAGAAGGTGTTGAGGCTGTTAAAGCCGCAATCGGAGGCGATTTTAAGCACTGTTTCCCTGCGGTCGCTGCGTTCCAAACGCTCCTTGGCTTTTTGCAGGCGTTGGCGGTTGACGTAGTCTTTGAGATGTATGCCCATTACACGGTTGAACATTGCCGAAAAGTAATTTTTGCTGTACCCAAAATGTGCGGAAAGCTTTTCAAGGGATAAATCCTCGAAGAGGTGCTCGTCGATATAGCTCAATACGCTTGCAAAGAAAAAGCTTTTGGGATCGCTCTTTCTCGTGGGCGGATACGCCTTGGCAAGCATACCTAAAAAGAAATTCAAAAGCCCGTAACGGATAAAGTGGTTAGAACCGTCCCAAAACCGTTCAATCGTATCGAAAATCTCAAAAAGCCGCCCCGTATAAGGCCCTTTGGGCAGGAAGAAATCGAAGTCGTTGGAATAGTGGCTGTTGAACTGCTGCAACATACTTTGCGAAATGGTCAAAACGTAATCCTCGTTATTTTCCGAGCAGCAGAAAGTATGCACGTGGAAGCTGGGAATGACCGCAATCTCGCCCGCGTGCAGTCTGTGCGCTTCACCGTTTAAGATAACGTCTACGTGCCCCTTAATTACGCCGATAATCTCAATCGCTTGGTGAAAATGCGCGTAGCACACACCGCCGTAGCTATGCTGAAAATGCGAATTGTTGGACTCGTCCGAAACACTTTCGTAAATAAAAGAATTATTCATCATATACCCCTTGACCGCAATCCCCTTTGCGGTTTGTAGTTTCATTATATGGTAAAAAAACGGAGTTGTCAAGAGCAAAAACGACGGAAACGCCACAATGCTTTTTTTGGGTACAAAGTTCGTAACTTTTGACATAATTTGCGTGGCTCTTGGGTAGATTACGCGTAAAAAATGCGATATTATGGAAGCGTAAATTATGATAGGCGGGGCATTTTATGCTCGATCAAGGCCGTAACGGGGCAACGCGGGGGGGCAAACGCCCGTCGATTTCGTTCCCGCAGCGCACTGCTTGGCTACAATCGCATTATGCTCTATCCGAAAGATATTTATGAGGCAGAAACAGGCATAGCTACTTGGAGACAACTATCAAAGTCGGGCGTGCTGTAAGGAGAGATTATGAAAGCGCAATGGATATGGAAACAAAACGAATTTGAATTTGACCTATATAACAAAATGACCTACCGCCGTCGGGAGAGAGCGGAATACGCGTTGCCGAGGTGGAGTATGCCGCACGTCAATTATTGCGAAACCTTTTTGTGTTGCCCGCATTTTGACGAGGAAACGACGGTGACGATACGCGGCGAGGGAACGGTCAACCTTCGCGTGGGGGAAACGCCTTCCTTTGTATACGATTTTAACGGCAGTATCACCCTCCCCGCGGGCGATCACATATTGTTCGTCGAGGTGTACAATCCCAACGGCTTGCCCTGTATTTTCGTAGAGGGCAAGGGCTGTGAAAGCGGCGAGGGCTGGGAGGTATACGATAGGGACGGCTGTTGGAAAAAGGTAGCGTACGCGGGCTTGTACGACCCTGAAACGCCTCCGTCCAAATACGGCTTGCCCACGCGCGAGAAACAGCCTGTAAAAGCGGAGCGCGTAAAGAGCGAAGAGGGCGTAGACGGCGTTTTGTATACCTTTGATAAAGAGGTACTCGCTTACGCGGCATTCCGCGGTGTAAAGACGGCGGGCAAGGTAGAGGTATTCTACGGCGAAAGCCGCGAAGAGGCTTTGGACACCGCACATTCGGAGCTTTGCGACTGCTTCCAAATCTACGCGGACGAAAATTTCGTTGCACCGCTCACCAAGGCGTTCCGTTTCGTGTTCGTGCAGGGCGAGGGGGTTTACGACGAATTTTTGTGTATGGAGGAATATTATCCCGCTCCAAACCGCGCGAAATTCAAGAGTAACGACGAGCTTTTGAATAAAATTTACGACGTTTCGCTTTACACGCTTGCATTGACCTCACGAGAATTTTTTATCGACGGTATCAAGCGCGACAGATGGGTTTGGGCAGGGGATACCCTCCAAAGCGAATGGATGACCCTGTATTCCTATTTCGACGTGGATATCGTAAAGCGTACGCTTATCGCACTTTTGGGTAAGGAAAAATTCTATCATCACGTCAACGGGATTATGGATTATTCGTTCTACGTAATTATGGCGGCGCGGGAGTATTACCGTTATACGGGCGACAAAGCGTTTATTGAGCGCATTTTCCCGCAACTGAAAGAGCTGTTGAATTTCTGTCTTTCCCGCCGCAACAAAAACGGACTGATGCAACGCGTCAACGGCGAATGGGTGTTTATCGACTGGGCGGAATTTCCCGTGGACGGCGAGGTTTGCGCCGAGCAAATACTCCTTTGCGAAAGCTTGCGGTATATGGCGGAGATTGCCAAGCTCGTAGGGCAGGATAACGCGGAATGGAACGCGCTTGCCGCCGAGCTTCCCGAAAAGATAAATGAAAAATATTGGACGGAGCAGGGCTACGCACACGACGAAACGAAGAGCTTTATGACGAGATACGGCGGTATCTTTGCGACCTTGTTCGGGTGTGCGAATAACGAGCAAAGAAAGGTCATTTTGGAAAAGACTCTGCTTTCCGACGAGGTACAGGCGATAAAAACGCCGTATATGAAATTTTACGAAATGTCCGCGATTGCCGAACTGGGCGGCTGTGCGCAAATGCTCGATTACGTCAAATCCTATTGGGGAGGAATGCTTAGCGAGGGCGCGACGACCTTTTGGGAGGAATACGACCCCAACGTCAAGGGAGCGGAAAGGTACGCAATGTACGGCAGACGCTACGGCAAAAGCCTTTGCCATTCGTGGGGGGCTGCACCCGTGTATCTTTTAGGACGGTATCTCGTGGGCTTGAAGCCCGCGTCTATCGGCTATAAAACCTTTGAGCTGACGCCGTGGCTGGACGGTAAGACGTTCTTTGAAGCGGAGCTGCCCGCAAACGAGGGCTTCGTGCGCGTGAAATACGACGGCGAGGCGTTGACGGTATACTCTGATAAAGCGGACGGAACGGTGCATTGTTTTGGTAAAAGCTACGCCGTCAAGGCGGGTTACGAGCTACGCGTGAAGGCGGAGCAAAAAAGATACAATCTGAAATGGAGGAAAAAAGATGCCAACGAACGCAAAGAAAAAACCTGTTAACTGGAAACGCGGTTTGTTTTTGGTAGGAATGTGTATCGTGCCTATTTTGCACTTTCTCATTTTCTATCTGTACGTAAACTTCGATTCTATACTTATGGCATTTCAAACGCTCAAAGGCGGTAAAATCGTTTGGGGCTTCGACAATTTCAATCTCTTTTTCCAAGAGATAGCAAACCCGCAATCGGAAATCGCTATGTCGTTGGATAATACGCTCGTATTCTTCGGCGTGAGCCTGCTGGTGGTTATGCCGTTGACGACGCTGATTGCGTACTTTATCTACAAGAAGATTTTTATGTACAAATTTTTCCGCGTAATGTTCTTCTTGCCCAACATTCTCTCGTCCGTCGTTTTGACGATAGTATTCAAAAACGTCATCAGCGTAGACGGCCCGATTGCCGCGCTGTTTCAAGCGTTGAACGGGCTTGACCGTCCGCCCGAATTTCTCGCGGACAGCCGATACGCGCTCAATACCATCGTCGCCTACGTCATTTGGACGGGGTTCGGTACGAATTTGATTTTGCTCGGCGGCGCAATGAACAGAATCCCTGGCGAGGTTTTGGAGGCGGCAAGGTTAGACGGCGTCGGAATGCTTCGCGAGCTGGTGCAAATCATTTTGCCTATGGTGTGGCCGACTATGACGACCCTTATCGTCTTTACTTTCGTCGGTATCTTCACCTCGTCCGGTCCTATCCTGCTCTTTACAATGGGTCAGTGGGACACAATGACCATTTCGTACTGGATATATTCGCGCGTGTACTACGGCGGCGGCGTGGAATACGCTTCGGCGGTGGGTATCGCGTTTACGGTTATCGCCCTGCCTATCGTTTTGGGCGTGAAATGGCTTATGGAGCGTCTGCAAGACGCGACCGAATATTAAGGAGGATAGGGTTATGAAAGCAATCAATAAGAAAAAACCTATTTCCTTGGCGCAAAAAATCGTATTCGGTTTCGTATTCGTACTGTTTTCCATCTACGCGCTGTCCATTCTTTACGTGGCGGTGTTCGCGCTGTTCTCCGCGCTCAAAACGAATAACGAGCTGTTACAGCACATGTTCGATTTGCCGCAAAAGTGGCTGTTTGAAAACTTTATCGACGCGTTCGATAAGCTCAAACACAACAAGACCAACGCAATCGGTATGATTTTCAACAGTATTTGGTACACGGCAGGCTCTACCTTGTTGACGATTGCCTGCTCTACGACGCTTTCCTACGCCGTGAGCAAATACAAATTCTTCGGGAGAAACGCCATTTATACGGTATCGCTCGTCATTATGATATTGCCTATCGTGGGCAGCCTTCCCGCCACCTACAAGCTTATCAAAACGCTGGGTATCGACAACTCGCCCGCGCTTTTGATTACCTCTTGCAGCGGCTTTGGCTTCAACTTTATCGTGCTTTACGGCTTCTTCCAAAACCTGTCTTGGAGCTACGCCGAGGCGGCGTTTATCGACGGGGCTTCCGACGTTCGAACCTTTTTACAGGTAATGCTTCCGCAAGCAATGCCCGCAATCGTTTCCCTCGTCATTTTGTCGGCGATCGGCACTTGGAACGACTATCAAGGACCTATCCTGTACTTGCAGAATATGCCCACGCTCGCTGTCGGCTTGTTCGAATTTGAAAAGAGCTGTAAACAGAATATGCAATTCCACATTCTGTTCGCGGGCTTGATTATATCCATTATCCCCATTCTCATAATCTTCATCATTTTCCAAGAAACGATTATGAGCAACACCGTTGCAGGCGGTTTGAAAGGCTAAAAAAATGATTTATGAAAAACAATAAAAGGAGAAAATAAATATGAAAAAATTTCGTTCGGTAGGTTGTTTACTTATGGCAGGCGTGCTTGGCGCGTCGCTCGGTTTCACCGCTTGCGGCGGCGACGAGTTCGTGGACGCGGACGGCAACAAGGTAACCGACCCCAGCAAAATCGTGGAGATTCAGCTTTGGAACTCGGGGCTTGGCAGAGAATGGTTGGACGTTCTCACCAAAAAGTATATGGAAGATAACAAGGGTATCGCAATGTCCATCGTAGACACCGCTTCGCAAGACGTTTTCCACAACACGATCGAGGGCGGTGCGAAAGCAAATTCTTACGATTTGTATTTCACCTACGGTCCCGACTGGCGTACCTACTTTGAGGGTACTTACACGGGCACGAATTATTTGGAGGATTTGTCCTCGGTGTTCAATACCAAATTAGACGGCGAAAGCGTAACGCTCGGCGCAAAATTCCCCACGAGCTTGCAGGAAGAAATGAAAATCGGCGACAAATGGTACACGGGCTTTTGGCAGATGAGTGCGAACGGACTTTTGTACAACGTCGACCAGTTCAACAGCCACGCAAACTGGAAAATGGACACGGCGACGGGGCTTCCCAACACGAGCGACCAGCTTAACAATTTCGCGCTCCGTATCACCGAAACGAAGAACGGAAATGAAAATATGACGCCGTTCCTGCACGTAAAAGGGTATTCGCAATACCTCTGGCAGGTATGGTGGGCGCAATACGAGGGCGTGGATAAATACCAAGCGTTCTGGGAAAACGAATTTTACGATTATTTCGAAGCGATGTACACCTCGGGAACTTGGAATACGCAAGGCGAGTTTGTACAACCGGGCGTAAAGAAAGCGTTGACGGCGTTCTATAACATTATTGCACCCGAAGGGCGTACGCTCTACGGCTCCAACTCCAACGATTTCTCCGTTACGCAATCGAATTTCCTCAACGGCAAAGCGGTGATGATGTGTAACGGCGGTTGGCTGGAAACGGAAATCGCCAAGAGCGAAAGCGACGTGCAGGTCAAGGACAGAAATATTGAATTTATGAAGATGCCCGTGCTTTCCGCAATCGTGGAAACGCTGGAAAATACCGAGATGTCCGATGAAGAGCTTTCGGAAATTATCGATTATATCGACGGCGGCGAGCAGGGCGAATGTCCCGTAACCGTAAGCGACAACGACCTTGCGCGTATCCGTCAGGCGCGTAACTTGGCGTACTCTTCGGGCTCGGAAATCAATTTGTTCATTCCCTCGTATGCAGAGGGTAAAGAGGTAGCCAAGGACTTCTTGAAATATATGTATTCGGACGCGGGCACGGCGTTGTATATCCAAACGACCAAGCAAATCCCGCCTTGGTATACGGGAGATATCGACACGGTTGACACTACGGGCTGGTCGTCGTTCTCCAAATCCCAGCTTGAAATTCAATCCAACGCGACCTATATTTTCAAGAGCTTCCAGCACCCTATGCTCTACAACGCGTTCAAAATCGAAGCGTTCTACGACGCACCCGAAGCGAAATTCACCGCTTCCTACGAAAACGATAAACGCACGGTAGCCACCTTCCTTGCAGAGGAAATCGGTAAGCTTCAAAACAACTGGGCTTCTATCCGCAACGCGACGGGTTTGGCTGAATAAACGAAAAATCAAGGAGAAGAGGAAATGAAGAAAATAAAAACGCTGCTCGCCCTTCTCGTATGCTCGGTAACGCTGGGTGGCTTCGCTTTGAGCGCGGAGCTCACCGCAAGCGCGGGTATCGTCGATAATACGCTCGTTAGCGAGGATTTCGGCGACGAGGAGCTGGACGAGGCGGTTTGGTACAGAAACAGTAAGACGGGTACACAGCTCGTCGAAACCTATCAAACCTATCAAGCCTCCAACGCCTATTCGGGCACGGGGCTTATGACCAAAGCGGAGCTTTCGGGCGGCGCGACGGTGGAAGTGGATATCAAGGAAGCGGACTGGAACGGTTTGAGCGCACAGCTCGTCTTTGCGTTCGGCGTACCCAAGGAAAGCGACAATGAAAACCTTTTCTGGCGTTGGTATCGCGCGGAGGGGTCGGACGCGTTGTATTTGACCTACAACAAGGACGCCGAGCCGAATATGATTCGTATGGCGGGCTATAAGAGCACGCTGTACGATATCGCGGACGGCACGGGCGCGACCTTGCCCTATCGCACGGCGTACGCATTTGCGGACGCGGTGGGACTTGCCGACGCGGGCGAAGCGGATAAAATCACCAACAAGACCTTGCGTTTGGAATATAACGCCGACGGCTCGTTCGAGCTGTCCTTGCGCGAGCTTGGAGCAGAGGCGAACACGCCGTTTACGGTAATCGCGAAAAGCACGACGAATACCCTTCAAGAATTCCCCACGGGTTGCGTGTATCTGTTTGCGGCAGAGGGCGAAAAGGGCATGAGCTTTTTGGATATCCGCGATATCCGCGTATACGATAAGGACGAACAGCTCGTTGCCGATTTCTATAAAAACGAAGCGGGGCAAGAGCCGATTGCAGACGCGACGGCGGATTTCATTTCTTTCCGTCATCAATCGACGAGCGAAGTCGTTTGGGGCGCGAAAAACGCGTTGAATTTCACCAAAAAATACCGCAACAACAACCCCGTGTTTATGGGTAAAACGGTATACGTTGCGGAGGAAACGGACGCATACGAGAGCTTGGCGACCTTGGATTTCACGCTCACCGTCAACGAAATGGTCGGGGATAAGAGCTTCGGGCTTCTTTTGGGCGCGGAGTATCAGTCCAGCGGCAAGATAGGCAACGAAAAGACCTCGCATTTCTATATCAAGAAAACGAACGACGGCTACGCGTTCGGTATGGATGCGTACGCGGAAGAGGGCGTAAAAACGACGGTGATTGAAGAAACCGCGCTCAATCTTGCTACGGTTGAGGAGCTGCCCGTACGCTTGGAAATGGGGAGCAAGGGCACGCTTCGCGTATATTTTGGGAATATGAGCGCGGCGGCGTATGCAAGCGATAACGCAACGTTTTTCTACGAGGGCTTTACGGGCTTCGTTACGGACGGCACGGCGACGGACGAGGAAAATTATATCGACGCATTGCTTTCCGAGGTCACGTATAAAAACAGCTATTACGACCGTCCCGAAAACACCAATTTGAGCAGCGATTTTACGAACGACGAGTACAATTCCAACCTTTGGTATTTGAGCTCCACGCCGTATATGGCTGACCACAGAAACGGAACGTACGTCAAGGACGGACAGCTGTATTTTGCCAACGTATGCAACAGCAACTATATTTCCACGTGGCACAAGTACGGCAATTTCGATATGGAATACAGCATTACCGACCTTCGCCGCGAGCCCGTCGTGACCGAAGCAGGGAATAAGATATATCCCATCAGCTCGCTGATCGGTATCGTATTCGGCGCGGAATTCCCGCAAGAGCCGTTCGGTACGCTGGAATATAACCGCCCGATCGTATACTTTGAGAGCAAACCCAACGACCAAGGCGTGAAAGTAAATCCCGACACTTGGGACCGTACGGAAGAATGTACCCAGCTCGTGCTTCGTAATATGGGCTTTGACAAGCGTATCGATTTGCCCGCGAAATACGATTTCTGGGACGAGAGCAAGGACGGCTCGGTGGTGGACGTGAAAATCTCCGTTTCTGATCGCAATATCAAGGTGTACGTCAAATACGGCACGGAAACGGACTACACGCTGATTGCAGACGAAACGATGGCGTTCGGCGTGAGCGGACACATCTACGTATGGAGCACGGGCGACGATTATTATCAAGAGCCGAACTCCGTGGGCGCGAACTGCGGGTACGCCGTTTTGGATAATATCAAAATCACCAACAAGGACGAAAACGCCGCTTTGACGACGGTAGAATTCGTTTCCCACCGTCCTACCGTGAGCCAAGACGATTACGAATACGTGGATAGCTACGACAAAAACGACTATCTGCCCGTAACGGACGCAAACGCGGCGGGCTGCGCGGGCAGCGTCAGCAGTATCGTTTGGGTATTGCCCGTGCTTGGCGGAGCAGCGTTGCTGTTGAGGAGGAAAAAAGATGAATAAGAAAATGGTAAAAATAGGCGCGATCGCGCTCGTAGGCGTGATTACGGCAGGGCTTGCAGGCTGTGGCGGCACGGCGACGAGCGTCGTGGAAGCTCCCACTCACGAAACGGAAACGTACTACACCTTCAACTTTGACCGTTTCGGAAAAGACGTAATGCCCGTAGGCGCGTACATAGGCCCGTTCGGCGGTTACGGCTGGAAGGGCACGTATATCGAAAGTACGGTCACGGACGCGGCGTACGCAACGGCAAACGAATGCGGGCTTAACTTCTTCGCGGCAATGAAGCAGGACTATAACACCAACCCCGAGGAAACGATGCTCGCGCTCGATTTGGCGGACAGAAACGAAATCGTCTTGTACATACAGGATACGGCGTTGTATTCCTTGGGCGCGGACAAACGCGCACCGCTTGCCAAAGCCGATTTCGAAGCGCGCGTAGCGGCGTACAGAGAACACGCCGCGTTTGCGGGCTTGGTCGGCAGAGACGAACCGTTCGGCTTCGAGCTTCGCGCTTGCGGCGAGGTGCAGGATAGATTTGACGAGGTATTCCCCGAGGGCTCGTACGCATTGTATATGAACTCCAATGGCTATCAATGCCCGCAAGGCTGGCTCAACGGCGGTCAGACGGGCGAGGTAGACCCCACTTGGGAGGGCGAGGACCTCAACAAGGAATGGACGTACGAGCAGTATATCCGCAACTACATTGAGGCAATGGACGGCGCGAAATACTATTCCTACGACGTATATCCCTTTATGAGCGAGGGGAACTTGCGCGCTTCCTATTTCATCAATTTACAGCTCGTTCGCGATTTGACGATCGAATATGAGATCCCGTTCTGGGCGTTCATTCAGGGCGGTAGCTATTACGACAACCAGTCGAGCTGGAACTGGTCGCCCGACGAGGGGGATATGCTTTGGAACGTAAACACCTCTCTTGCTTACGGCGCAAAGGGTATTCAGTATTTCCCGTACGCGCACCCCGCGGAATTTAACGCTTCCGAAAGCGGCGTACCGTCTTTGATCGGCCGTTACGGCGAAAAGACGGACAGATGGTATTACGCGCAAAAGGCAAACGAGCAAATCCAAGCGATCGACCACGTTTTGATGAACGCGGCGCATATGGGCATGATGGCGTACGGCAACTCGCCCTGCCCCATTCCCGAAAACTCCACGCTGCAAAGCTTCCGCGAATTGAAATCGCTTTCGGGCGACGCGTCGCTCGTCGGCTGCTTCGATTACAAGGGCAAAACCGCGCTGTACGTCGTCAACAATTCGCTGGATAAAGACAAGGCGAAAATCACGCTCGACTTCGATAACGCGTACGCGTTCGAAATCACGCAAGCGGCGGAAAAATTCAACCTTTCGGGCAAGCAATTGACGCTCACGCTTGCGGCAGGTCAAGGCGCGCTCGTCGTGTTGAAATAAGGAGGAAGCTATGAAAGAAGAAAGAAAAGCGTTGCCCGTATACGCCTTTTCGTTCGACGGCTTGCCCGAGGACGAAATGCCTATCGGCGGGTATATCGGCCCGTTCGGGGGCTACGAACATAACGGCGAAAAAATTGCCAGCACGGTCACCGACGAGCAGTACGGCTACGTCAAGGAATGCGGATTGAATTTCTTTGCGGCAATGAAGCAGGATTACGACGCCAACCGCGAGGAAACGCTTTTGTCGCTCGATCTTGCGGCAAAGTACGGCGTGAAGCTCTTTATCCGCGACAGCGCGTTGTTTGCGTTACATTTGCAGGAAAAACGCCCTCCCCTGCCCAAAGCGGAATTTGCGGCGCGGGTAGCAAACTACAAGGATCACCCCGCGTTTGCAGGGATTGTCGGCAGAGACGAGCCGTTTGGGCACGAATTTCCCGAGGTGGAGGCGGTACAACGCCGCTTCAACGAAGTGTTCGAGGGTACGAATTTCGGGCTGTATATGAATGCCAACGGCTATCAATGCCCGCAACCTTGGCTTTCGGGCGGACCCGAGTACGTCATCAAAGAGGACTGGACGGTGGCGCAATATACGGAAAAATATCTCAACGCCACGCACGGCGCGAAATTCTATTCGTACGACACCTATCCGTTCTGTTATGAGGACGGACACGTTCGTGAAACGTATCTTATGAACTTACAGCTCGTCCGTGATATGACGACGGAACGCGGCATACCCTTTTTCTCGTTCGTGCAGGGCGGTGGATATTACGACGAAGACCCCCACTGGTTCGTGCCCACCGAGGGCGGCTTGACGTGGAACGTCACCACCTCGCTTGCGTACGGTGCGAAAGGTATTCAGTATTTCCCGTATTCGCACCCGTCCGAATTTACCAAGCCCAAGAGCGGGATTTGCGCGCTCGTCGGGCGTTACGGCGAACGGACGGAGCGTTGGTATTACGCCAAGAAAATCAACGCGCATATCAAAGCCATACAAAGCGTTTTGATGCGTTCGGGACACGCAGGGATCATGGCAAACGGCGAAAGCCCTTGTCCTATCCCTGAAAATTCCACGCTGAAAAGCTATCGCGAATTGCAATCGCTTTCGGGTGATCCCGCCATCGTGGGTTGTTACGACTATAAGGGCAAAACCGCACTGTACGTCGTCAACAATTCCATTGATAAACAAGCGGAAATTACGCTTGGCTTTGACGGAGAGTACGCCTTTGAAATTACGCAAGGCGTAGAAAAATGCGAAAAGCAGGGAACGAATTTAACCTTGCACTTTGGGGCGGGCGAAGCCGCACTCGTGCTTGTTAAATAAAAAATAAAAAATAAGGAGAAAAATTATGAAAGCTAAACTTATGACGGCAGTACTTTCGGGCGTGATTGCGTGTACGGCAGTAGGCGCGACGCTCGCGGCAACGGCAGATACCTCTGCGGCAACGGATACGGACGTAAAATTCCATTTCCTCAACGTCAACGATATCCCCGGCTATGCAACGATCGGCAGCGCGGACTGTATCTTGATTGAGGACAACGGCGAGGTTATGTTAATCGACGCGGGTATGCCCTTGGATTATTCGATAAACCGCGTAATCAATTATATCAAGGATTTGGGGATTACGAAAATCGACCACCTTTTCCTTTCGCACCCGCACAACGACCACGCGGGCGGTATGCCGTCCGTTATCAGCAATTTCGATATCGGTACGGTATACTTAAAGGCGACGGACTGGAAAACGCTGTACGTGCACGAGCAGAGCAATAAGGGTACGCGCCTTATGTACGACGACGTATACCTTGCGGCAAAACGCAAGCTCAATTCCGACGGCTCGACGGTGACGATGGTACACCCCGAAGAGGACGGTATGACCGTGCAGGTCAACGAGAACAGCTCGTTTGAAATTTGGAACTGCGTAGACCCTTGGGAGGATAAAAACTATCGCCCCGAATTTAACGATTTCTCTATGATCGTGAAATATACGCACAAGGACGTTTCCGCGCTCTTGCTTGCCGATATCAATATGTATTACGAAAGCTCGTTTGCAGGTCAAATCGGCGAATGTGAAATTTTCAAAGTAGCGCACCACGGTACTTGGGGTACGATTTCCACGGATTCTTTGTTTGAAGAGGTCAAAGCCAAGGTAGGTGTTGTCACGGGCGTTCGCGGCAACTTCGGTACGGTCTCCTCGGGCTATGAGCATTACACCAAAGCGACGGAAAACAAAATGAAAGAATTGAACGTGGAATACACGCTCGTAGAAGGCAAATCGGTGACCGTTGCTTCGACGTATAAAGCGACGCTGGACAGCAACAACGTTGCATATACGGAAAATCAAGACGGTACGTTAAGCGTTGCGATTTTGGGCTCGAACATCGAAAGCGCACTTACCTATCACGGTATCGATTATGAAATCACCCAAGACGGCGACGTAATCATTACGACGGACGGCACGGACGGAAACGTGTCGATGGAGCTTATAGAGAAATAAGGAGGAAATAAATTATGGCGAAAAGAAAAACCGTATGGAGTATGGCGTTTGCAGCGATTGCAACGCTCGCGCTCGGCATCTTTTCGATATTTCCCGCGACCGTAAATAAAGCAAGTGCCGAAACGCAAATCAACGTGCTTTCGGTGACGGAAGACGGCGGCTCGTCCAATTACGGCGGCGCAACGTACAACCGTATGTATATCCATTTTGATACGGAAGGTACGAACGCGTCGACGCTGTATTCCAACACCTTTAACTATTTGCACGCGATTACGCTCAACGGCGAAAAAATTTACGAGAAATCGTATACGGAAGCGAATAGCGCGGGAAACGTGTTGTATTACGGCAGCTCGTATTACGACACGAATAATATGAAAACGCTCAAAGCCTTTTATCCCGCCGCGTTGTACGAAACGACGCAAGTAAACGAGCTTGTTTTGCCCGCGGGTACGCCTATGGCGAGCGGATATGCGGTAGAGGAAAAGACCTTTTACGGCGCGGCTGGCGCGTGGTACGCCACGAAAGCAGAAGCGGAAACCGCTTTGGCAAACAGCTTTGCAAAGCCCGAAAAAGTACAAGTGGTATCTGCCTATGAATTGAATAGGGGCGACACGGACGGAAACGGCGTTGCAGACAATATCAAAAGCGAAGAAGCCTTCCAAATCGTATACGTAACCTTCCCTGAAGAAGGGGTCAACGACGTACGGACGGAAACAACGGGGCTTTCCATTTTAAGAAACGGCGTCAAGCTCAACGGCACGCTGATTAAGGACGTGCTTGGGGACGTAATCAATTCCTGCTATTTCGAAGGGAGCAATTTGAAGCTTTTGAAATTGTGGTTGCCGTATTCGCTGTTTAACTGGGATACCTACGATACGCTAGAAATCCCCGGCGGTTTTAGCTACAACGGTAAAACGTTTGAAGCGACGATCTTCTACGGCAAGGGCGGCGTATGGCAAACGACGAGCGATAATTTGCCCGACTGGGATATTGCGGAAATCGACAAGCTTTACGAAACGTACGCGGCACAATCGGGGAACAATCAAGTATTCCACGATATCAACGTGTTGTTCAAGACCGACGGCACGAACAGCGGACACGAGGCTACGCTTACGCTTTGGTACTTACAGCATTTCACCAAGATCAACGGCGTAAAGGCGTACGAAAGCAACGGCTTCTATTTCGATACGGGTAATTTGAAGAATTTCTTTGCGAGAGTAAAGGCTTCTAACCGTAATACGGACGGTACGCCCGACGAATTGTATATTCCTAAATTTTTCAGAGTAGGCAATAAAATCTACCGCGGCGGGGAAACCTGGTACGGCAGATACGGCGTATGGAGCAAAAACGTAAACGATTTGCCCGCTGTGGACGATCCTAATTACGTTGGCTCGGTAGTGAGCATTTACGAGCCGTACGGCGTGGTGACGGCGGCAATGGGCGGCGAATATTACCGCCAAATTCAAATCAAATTCTCGCTTCCCGCGGCAGTTTGGGGCGACGGCACGACGTATGCACAAAACGCGAATATCGACAAAGTGGGCTATGCTTTGCACACGCTCCGTTACGGCATTTTGATTAACGGCAAGCAGGCGATTGCAGAAGTAAGACTTGGAAATTGCTACTGGCAGACGGGTAAGGCGCAAAACTGGCAGGTGTTGCAATGCTATATCACGAGTGGCGGCGATTACCGCGATTCTTACGGCAACGACACCATCACCATTCCCGCGATCCGCTTGGCGGACGGTAAGGTGACCAAGGAGCAAAAACTTTATTACTACGACGATATTTGGCATTTACAGCCCAAGGATTTACAGCCTTTCTTCTCGGCGGTAGAGGAAACGGCGGACAGCTACACGGGCAAGCTCGTATTTGAAAGAGCTTGTGCGACGGCAGAGGATAGCGTTGCAAGCCTTGACAAAATCAAGGTAAACGGCAAGACGGTAGCCGAGCTGAACGCGAGCGAAACGCTCGTAAGCCTTGCTTGGGCAAGCGAAACGGAGCTTTCCTACACGGTTAAAAAATCGGTGGTAGGGGAAAATGCGCTGAATATCACGCTTTTGGAGGGCTTCGTATTCCCGACGGGCGAAACGCTCCGCGAAACGTGCGACCGCTTCTACGTAGCGGAAGAAAAATTCTGGGTGTCCGACGTAACGTCGCTTGAAAAAGAGGCGGGTACGGTGTACGTGGAAAGCGTGGACGCGCCCGTGGCGCAAGCAGGCGGTACGTATATGATCACCGTACGTTTCAATACCTCACTCGTGTGGGATTACACCTATAACCGCATGGCGGACGTGACCCAAGATATGAATACGCTGTACACGAAGTCGGTCGCGCAAGAGCCGGGGTATTACTACGAACAAAGCTGGGTGAGAAATCCGAGCAACGCGTACGAAAGACTGTACGCGCCTAACGGTATGACGATTGCGGAAAGAACGATACGCCTCGGCGTTAGAAACTCCGTGCTCGGCAATATCAAAGTCAACGATAAAGTCCTTCGCGAAACGACGGGCGTGCAGGTCGATTTCTACGGCGATAGCATAATTTTGTTCGTCAGCGAAGCCGTGACCTCCCTTCAAATCGGCGCGGGAACGGTATTCCATTCGGGCAAAGCGACGACGGCTACGCAAAAATACACGCTTGCAGACGGCGTATGGTCGCTTGCGGACGGTGACGAATCGGCAACGGCTATCGTGGAAGCGTTGATTGACGAGCTTCCCGCGGAAATCACGCTTGACGCGAAAGCGGCGGTAGAGCGGGCAAAAGCGGAATACGACGCGCTTTCCGATACAGAAAAGGCGAGCGTTGACACCGCGAAAGTGGAAAAACTCAATGCGGCGGTGGAAAAAATGCTGGAACTTACGACCTCGAACGTTATTTCCGTGACGATGGGAAGTCAAGAAACGACTTGGAACGACGAGCAGTACCGTTTGATTTATATCGACTTCGACAGAGGTAACGCGGCGAACGACGCCATGCTTTGGAATAACCTCTTCCCTTGGTTGAACACGATCACGCTCAACGGGCAAATTATCAATCCCACGCCGTACGTGCTTGGCGCGGATAACAACCCGCCTTATTACAGCTGGTCGTTCTACGACGCGTTCGACCCCAACAGGGCAGACGAGTCCAAGATTCAATGCTGCATACCCTTGTCGGCGTATAACCAAGAGGGCGTGAACGTATTGCATTTGCCTGCGGGCACGATCTTCAAAAACGGCGTGACGACGGTGGAAAAGACGTTTTACGGCGGTGCGGACGGCGTTTGGTACGAAAACCGTTCGGACGCGGAAGCGGCGGTTGCTGCAACCGTGCAAAGCGTAGAGCTTGTTCCCAACTTTGGTACGTTTGACGGCGTTGCGTATATGGGGCTGACCGTAACGTTTACCAAGAGCGGTTCGAACGACCTTGCGTATATCATCAATACGCTTTTCCCTTGGGCGCACGGCATTACGCTCAACGGCGAAAAGATTTATCCCAAGACGTATGCTCAATTAAGCGCGGCGGCGGATCAACTCTATTATCCGCATACGTATTTTACGAACAGCGATTGCACCAACCTTCGTATCTTTATCCCTGTGGATAAATACGATATCGATGGCGACAACGTAATCGTATTCCCCGCTGGCTTGACTTTCCCTTCGGGCGAAGCAATCGCGGCGGCAAAGACCTTCCACGGCAGATATGGTAAGTTCGTAACGAACGAAGCGGATTTACCCGCTCAAAACGATCCCGCGTACTTTGGCAGCGTAGAAAATATTGACGAGCCTTACGGTAACGTAGACGTAGAAATGGGCGGCACGTATCACCGTCTGATTAAAATCAAGTTCTCTATCCCCGTAGCGATTTGGGGCGACGGCGCAACATATCAACAGGAAGCCAACCAAGACGTTTACGGCGCAGCGTTGTATACGCTTCGTAAGGGCTTGCTCATCAACGGTAAAAAAGCGATTGCGGAAAGTAAAGAGGGCGGCTGTTGGTTCTATCCCGATAAGGCGAATAACTGGACGCTCCTCAACGTATGGGTGAATAGCGAATACCGCGATCCTTACGGCAGAGATACGATTACCATTCCTACGCTGATGACGGCGGACGGCAAAATCATTCCCGAGCAAAATCTGTACTATTACGGCGATATCTGGCACTTGGAGAAAAAGGACTTGCAGCCCTCTTTCTTGGCGGTAGAGGAAACGGCGGACAGCTACACGGGCAAGCTCGTATTTGAAAGAGCTTGTGCGACGGCAGAGGATAGCGTTGCAAGCCTTGACAAAATCAAGGTGAACGGCAAGACGGTAGCCGAGCTGAACGCGAGCGAAACGCTTGTAAGCCTTGCTTGGGCAAGCGAAACGGAGCTTATCTTTACGGTTAAAAAATCGGTGGTAGGCGAAAATGCGCTGAATATCACGCTTTTGGAGGGCTTCGTATTCCCGACGGGCGAAACCTTGCGTGAAGATTGCGACCGCTTCTACGTAGCGGAAGAAAAGTTCTGGGTGTCCAGCCTTGAAAAGATTGTCACGGACGAATTTAGCAGTGTCAAGGTCAAAGAGATTGCCAAACCCGTAGCGCAAGCAGGTGGTACGTATATGCTTGAAATCAAGACGAACGCAACGCTCGTTTGGCAATATACCTATAACCGTATGGCGGACGTGACCAAGGATATGTATACGCTGTACACCAAGTCGGTCGCGCAAGAGCCGGGGTATTACTACGAGCAGAGCTGGGTGAGAGATCCCAACAACGCGTACGAAAGACTGTACGCACCCGACGGTATGACGATTGCGGAAAGAACGATACGCCTCGGCGTTAGAAATTCCGTGCTCGATTATATCAAGTTCAACGGCAAAACGCTCCGTGAAACGACGGGCGTGCAGGTCGATTTCTACGGCGATAGCATTTTGCTGTTCGTGACGGGCGAGCTTTCGGAGCTGACCGCTCTTGAAATCGGCGCGGGCGTGGTATTCCATAGCGGTTTGCAGACGACGACGGTGCAAAAATACGCGTACGAAAACGGCGCGTGGGCGGTCGTTAAAGAGAATACGGAAGAGGGCGGCGGTCAAACGCCTACGCTTCCCGAAACGAGCGACAACGCGCAAGCGGTTATCGACTTGATTGACGCTATTCCCGCGGACGTGACGGCAGAGCATAAGACCCAAGTCTTGGCGGCGAAAGCGGCTTATGATGCGCTCACCGAAGCGGAAAAAGCGGAAGTTCCCAAAGCCAAGCTCAATAAGCTCAACGCGGCGGTTGTGGCGGTGAGCGAAAGCGCGGACGATACGCCTGACAATTCCACCGACTCGTCGGGTACGGACAATGCGGTAGGCTGTGGCGGCTGTACGGGTACGGCAGACGTTTTGGGCATCGGCGCGGCGTTGGCGGTGGTCGGCTTGACCATTGCACAGCTTCGTAAAAAGGACGAAGAATAAATTTCAAAATTTAGCTATCGCCGTTCGTGCTTACGGCGATAGCTGAAAATAAAAAAATCATAGGAGGATTTTTATGAAACGTTACAATGAACTCGCGATAAAAATTATCGCATTCGAGGCGGAAGACGTCATTACGACTTCAACGTTAGGCGATCCGACTGACCCCCGCAAGGGCGATTGGTTTGAATAAGGAGGGGAAAAATGAAGAGAACTACGATAAATAAACTCCTTACGGCAAGCTGTGCTCTTGCACTCGTTTGCGCTTCGGCGGCAGTGGCCGTTCCTGCGGTGGCAAACGCAAGCGTAACCCCGATCACCGTTGATCAGGTTACGGGCTTTACAATGAAAGGCGCGTCCGTTCGTTTGAATGACGCGTCGGGTATCCGCTTCTCGTCTACGCTCACCGACGCTGACTATCAGGGTCTGGTTGCACAGTACGGAGAAGACAATCTTGCGTTCGGTACGCTGATTATGCCTGCCGATTACGTTGACGGCACGCTCACCGAGGAAAGCTTCTTTGGCGCAAGCTCCATTTATACGTGGGACGGCAAAACGGAAGAACAGGGCGCGGAAGCTACCGACACCAAGATTATGCAAATGGACAGCGAGCTTTTCTTCGATGACGTAGAGTTTAACGCGTACCGCGTAAACGGCTCTATCGCGCCCGTAAAGCTTGCGAACTACGCCCGCGATTTCGTCGGATATTCGTACGTAGCGGCAACGACGGCTACGGGCGAGGTTGCGTATAAGCTCGCGACCGTGGAAAACGACGTAAACGTAAGAAATATCGTATACGTAGCACAGCTCGCGCAAGGGCTTTACGAAACGGACAGCGACGAATATGCAGAAACGCAAACGATTATCAACGATTATATTGCAAGCTGTGACCAAACGCCGACCGTGACCTATACCGTGAATAAGCATTACAACGACGGCAAAGCTACGGAAACGACGACGGACAACGTTGCAAATCTCAACGCGAAAATCGATCTTTCAAACGCAACCGAGCGTTTCTATGCGATTGACGCGGAAAACAGCATGCTTTCGGGCTACGCGCTTATCGGCAACAAGCTTGTTTTGGACGTATACTACAAAACGACCGTTGACCCCAGCAACCCCTTATCGTGGATTTCGGACGATCGTTCGACGATTACGTATGACGCTGTGAACGACGTTTATACGTTTACGCACAACAACGACAACGGCCCTGGCCATACTGTTTGCATAAGCAAACACGCTGTGAACTCTTTGCTTGACGATGGCGTACAAAGCGTTTCGATGGTAGTGGAAGCTGACGCAAAGGCTCTTTACGGTATTAAACCCGCGGCAATCAATACGAGCCAGGTAATGGAAATGCCGTTGAAATTAGAAAGAGATACGGACACCACGTTCGACTTTGCGTTCCAAAATCCTGCTACGGGAGAACATTCCAACACGGCAAACGACAATTTTAAGGTGTCGTTCAAAGTAATGAAGGCATTTGACGCAAACGATAAATCTACGTGGTTGTATTTCCATAGAGTGCCTGCACGCTACGTGACCTATGCAAACGAAACGTGGACGATTGCTATTCCCAGCGAGCTTCGCGATACTAACAATAACTTTGCTGTAACGTTTACGGATGCGGCGTACGAATACGTAACGGGCTTGTCCAAGGGGCAAGATTTCGTTATGTCTATTGCCGATGGTTCGTTTACCTTTAATGGCACGGCATACAATATATACACGAACGGTACGGTGCGTAGTGTTTATGATTTGCAAAAAACAACCAATTTCTACGTTGGATTTAGTTCGGGTACGTTTAAGATGAACCTTATCAATTTGAACGATATGAAAACTTGGTTAACACCGTCAAAAGGTGCGGATACGGTTGTGTCTACCGCTTCTCCTGCGACGGGTATTACGCTTACGGCAAGTAGCACAAATAGTTTGGTGATTTCCAAGCATAGAATTAACGCTTGGCTGGACGAAGGAAATACGACAGTACAAGTTTCTATGTCGGGTGTGAACGTTAGCGGTTCTACGTCTTCGATTGCCAACAATTTGGGGGGACGCACTTATGATACGATATTGAATTATACTGCGAAAATAGGTAGATTTACAATTAGTGAAACAGATAGAAATACGGATATAACTGCGTGCGTATATACCAATCAATCCATTGAATATACGGTGCAAGTTTGTGCTTTAAGTTCCAAAAATCAAGCCTTGTGGATTACTGATACTTCGGGTATCGTTACTTATGATGCTACGGCGGGTGTTTATACGTGTGCTTCGCAAAATACAGGTGCGCGTACAGTAACGCTTTCGGGGGCTGCAATCGACGCGCTCGTTGCACAAGGCTATTCGCAAGTTAAGCTTACGTTAGTCCATAATTCGACTGCGGGCAATTTTGCGGATAATAATTGCGGCGGTACGGTATCGGGAACGACGATGACGCAAACCATTGATATTTCTAATGGTATGGGCGCGTTTGAATGGGAGAAATTCTATTTCAACGGCACGTCGTATACGATAACGGTAGAAGGGATTGTATAAGTTAGCAGTAAAGCGAAATACGCACAAAAAGAGCGGGGAGATGAAAAGCTCCCCGCTGTTTTCGTTATTTGATTGTTATTCGTCCACGGGATTGATCATATCAAAGAACGAAATGAGTACCTTGGAAAGCGGGAAGCTCATTTGTACGATTATGACCATCAGCAATACCTGTGCGAGTGTAAAGCTCACATTCGTCCAGCCCGTGAATACGATTTCGCCGAGTACGGGAATGGAAATGACCAAAACGCATAGTGCGGTGGCGAGAATGAACAGCACGGCGCGCAAAATATTAAAGGGTTGGGAAATGCGGTACAGCATTACCAGTCCGCAAAAGGTCAGCGCACACATCATCAGCGCGTGGAATTCGGCGGTATCGCCGACGAAGCCGAACGCTTCCGCAATCGGCGTTGCGTGTATCACGTACAGCGTGAGTATACCCACGGCAATCGTTAAAGCCCCTGGGATTGCCCGACTTAAAACGTAGGGGATAAATTTGCCCTTAACGCGCGCGTTGTTGGGCTGCAAGGAAAGTACCGTCGAGGGCAACGCGCTGACGAACATTTCAAACATCAGCATATTGTTCGGTTCGAAGAAGTATTGCACCTGCAAGGAAAGACAGACGATAGAAAGGGTCAAAATGAGCAGCGTTTTCATAATAAACAGCGAGGACGAGTTTTTCACGTTGTTGATAACCCGTCTGCCCTCGTTTACGATTTTAGGCATAGACCCGAAATTATTATCCTGCAAAACGAGGTTAGAAACGTTCCTCGCGGCGTCGCTGCCCGAAGCGACGGAAATGGCGCAATCGGCTTCCTTCATTGCCAAAATATCGTTTACGCCGTCGCCCGTCATAGCGACCGTCGCGCCCGCTTTTTTAATAGCGCGTATCAAAATCGCCTTTTGCTCGGGTGTGACTCGTCCGAAAACGGTGTATTGATTTGCCGCCGTTTCCACCTCCAAATCGGAAAGTCCTTCCAAGGAAATGAAATGGGAAGCGTTCTTAATCCCCGCGCGGCGGGCAACCTCGGAAACGGTCACGGGGTTGTCGCCCGAAATGACCTTGACGGCAACGTCGTTGTCCTTAAACCATTTAATCGTTTCAATCGCGTCGGGACGGATATTATCCGAAAGGGTGAGAATGGCGATTGCTTTCACACCCACGGGCAGTTTATCGCCCTGAATTTGCCCCGTAGAATACCCAACGACGAGCACACGCAAGCCCATTTGTGCGTATTGCTTTACGATTTTATCAATCCTCGTCGGCATAGGCTTCAACACGAATTCAGGCGCGCCCATTACGAACGTTCCCACGCCCTCAAAGGTCACGGCGGAGAGCTTTCTCGCCGAGGAGAAGGGCAGTGTTACCGTCGGCGTCAGCGCCGAGGAATGTCCGAAACGCTCGTATAAAGCGATAGAGGTTTGGTTGTTATCATCAAGCGACGCGAGCATAGAGCCTAAAATATCGTCTATGCCGTAATCGGTGTTATTATTGAGCAAAATACAATCGCTCACCTTCATTCTGCCGTCGGTGATCGTACCCGTTTTATCGAGGCACAAAACGTTGACGCGGGCGAGCATTTCCAGCGAATACATATCCTGCACGAGGGTGTTATATTTCGCAAGACGGATCATACCCGTAGAGAGTGCGACGGTGGTGAGGAGGAGCAAACCCGACGGAATCATACCGATTACGACGGACGCGGTACGCCGAATGGCGTTGGCAATCGTTTCGTTGCCTGCCGCAAGGTTCTGCCAAAAACCGCCTTGCGCGGCGATTTCCGCCCAGCTATCGCCCATATTGTTGAAAAACATAAAGATAGCGATAGGCACGATAGCAATACCGATCACGCGGATAAACAGCGTGATAGAGTTCATAATTTCCGAGTTGGGGCGTTTATAGGTCTTTGCGCGCGCCGTCAGCTTGCTGATATACGTATCGTTTGCGATTTTATCCACACGCACGGCGAGCTTGCCGCTCGCAACGAACGAGCCCGCGTACACGAAATCCCCGTCCTCCTTTTTAATGGGCACGGATTCACCCGTTAAGAGGGATTCGTTAAGCTCCGCGTTGCCCTCCAAGGCGATACAGTCGGCGGGGACTTGCTGACCTGCCGATAAAATGAGGATATCGTCGATTACGATTTGTTCGACGGGGATATCCAGCTGTTCACCGCTACGCACGACGTGCGCGGTGGGCGAGGAGAGAATGGCGAGCTTGTCAAGCTTCAATTTCGCGCGGATTTCAAGGAAGATACTAAACGTGATGTTCGCAAGGAAAATGAGCACGAACAGATACTGTGAAATGGGCGCGCGGGCAAGGAGCAGCATTAACGCCGCAATCAAGCATAAAAGGTTGAAAAAGGTACAGATATTTCCAAGGAAAATGCTACGGTAGCTCTTGGAATATTTTTTGCCCGTTTTATTGACCAAGCCTTGCGCGATACGCTCTTCGACCTGTGCTTTGGAAAGCCCCTCGCTCGCGTCCGCGTTAAAGCGGCGCACTTCCACTTGGGGTTGGGGCTGCTTTTTATTTATTTTTTCTTTCTTTTTTTCGACCGTGTTTTTGGGTTTTTGTTCGGTCGGGTTTTGTTTTTTCGTTTTCATAATCGCTCCGTAAAGGGATATAGTGGTTTTATTATAACACACACGCGGAAAAAATACAACTTTTTTGCGGGAATTTGGCGGGGATAGTTTGCATTTAATTGCTTTTGCGCGGAAAAAGTTGTATAATAGGGGAAATGAAAAAAATCGAGGTGTTAAAATGATCGATATCAATCTCATCCGCACGAATGCGGAGCTCGTAAAAGAAAATATTAAAAAGAAATTCCAAGATAAAAAGCTTCCCCTCGTAGACGAGGCGTTGGAGCTGGATTCCCGTCGCCGTGCGTTGATTGCCGAGGGCGACGCGCTCCGTTCTGCCCGCAATACCCTTTCCAAGCAGGTGGGTATGCTTATGAAAGAGGGCAAAAGAGAGGAAGCGGAAGCTGTAAAGGCGCAAGTCAAAGCGGACGCGGACAGGCTTCTTGCCATTGAAAAGGAAAGCGAGGAGGTAGAAGCCGCGCTTAAAAAGGCAATGATGTCCATTCCCAACATTATAGCAGACGACGTGCCTATCGGCAAGGATGATTCGGAAAACGTGGAGCTGCAACGCTTCGGCGAAGCGAAGCTTCCCGATTTTGAAGTGCCGTACCATTTGGATATTTTGGAAAAGCTGGACGGTATCGACGTAGATTCCGCACGCCGTACCTCGGGGCAAGGCTTTTACTATCTCACGGGCGATATTGCGCGGTTACATTCCGCGGTGCTTACCTATGCGCGCGATTTTATGATTGACAAGGGCTTTACCTACGTAATCCCGCCGTATATGATTCACGGCGACGTCGTTTCGGGCGTTATGAGCTTTGACGAAATGGAAAATATGATGTACAAGATCGAGGGCGAGGATTTGTATTTGATCGGTACGAGCGAACACTCTATGATCGGTCGTTTTATGGGTCAAATTATCGACGGTGCGAAGCTGCCCTTGACGCTTACGAGCTATTCCCCTTGCTTCCGCAAGGAAAAGGGTGCGCACGGTATCGAGGAACGCGGCATTTACCGTATCCATCAATTTGAAAAGCAGGAAATGATCGTCGTTTGCCGTCCCGAGGAAAGCGAAGAATGGTATGAAAAGCTTTGGAGCTATACCGTTGAGCTGTTCCGTTCCTTGGACGTGCCCGTAAGACAGCTGGGCTGCTGCTCGGGTGACCTTGCCGACCTTAAATACAAGAGCTGTGACGTGGAGGCGTGGAGTCCCCGTCAGAAGAAATATTTTGAGGTCGGGTCTTGCTCCAACCTCACCGACGCGCAAGCGCGCCGCCTTGCTATCCGTTATAAGGACAGCGACGGTAAGGTCAAGCTCGCGCATACGCTCAATAATACGGTCGTTGCGCCGCCCCGTATGCTGATTGCGTTCGTGGAAAATCACTTGCAGGCAGACGGCAGCGTGACTATCCCTAAGGTTCTTCGTCCCTATATGGGCGGCAAGAGCGTCATCACTCCCAAAAACTAAACCTAACGCGGAGTTTTAGCTCCGCGTTATTAGCGTAAACAGGTATGAAATATTTATTTTTCGATATAGAATGTGCGGGGGTATTCAAGAACGTGGCGAAGATTTGCGCGTTCGGGTATTGCCTCGTGGACGAAAAATTTAATATTTTGGAAAAAGAGGATATCCTGATAAATCCGCAAGGCGGCTTCCATTTGACCGACCGCAAGGGCGAGCAGGGTATCGTTTTGCCGTACGAATACGCCGATTTCAAGAAATATCCCACCTTTTTAGAGTATAAAGATAAAATTTACACGCTTTTGGAGGATAGGGATACCCTCGTTTGCGGGCACGCGTCTATGAACGACGTGAAATATCTCAATTTGGAAAGCAAGCGTTTTTCGCTCCCGTCCTTTTCCTTTGATTTTGCGGACACGCAATTTCTGTATATGAACCGTATCCGCGATTTTACGCGGCAGTTTGGGCTGGGCGCGATTGCAAAGGAGCTGGGTGTGGTATTCACCGCCCACCGTGCCGTGGACGATGCTTACGCGACTATGCGCGTTGCCGAGGCTATGTGCAAGGAAGAGAGGCTTTCCTTTGAGGAGCTTTTGCAAAAATACGAAATCAAGCTGGGCAGGATAGAAAATTACGAAGTGCGCCAAAATACCTCCGTTTCGTACGAAGCGTATAAACGCGAGCGCGAAAAAGAAAAGGAACGCCGCGAGAAAGCGAAAGCGGAGTTTCATATTTTCGCCGACCGCGCCAAGCGCAAGCGGGCAAAAGAGGGGAAGCTGAAAAACAAAACGGTTTGTTTTTCCCACGCGTTGGAGCTGCAAACCCCGCTTGCAAAACGCTTGCTCACCGCGGCTTTCGCTGAGGCGGCGCGCGTGACCTTCCGCGCGGAGGAATGCGACGCGTACGTGTGCTTTGAAACGGAGAGCGGGCAACGCCTGCAATCGGTAAAGGATAGAAACGCGCGCATTTTCACCCCGCAAGCGTTTGAGGAGTTTTTACAGATAGACAATGAATAACTTACCCCGTCAGTTTATCGAAAATATGAAAAAACAGCTTCCCCCGTCGCAATGGGAAGCGTTTTTTGCCGTGTACGGGGAAAAACCGTTCAAGGGCGTGCGGCTCAACCCGTTAAAGGGGGAGATAGAACGCATAAAAGCGGCGTTGCCCTTTTTGGGTAAACGCGTGCCTTGGGAAGAAAACGGCTTTTACACGGACGAGGAGAAGCTGGGCGCAAGCCCTTATCATTTCGCGGGGCTTTTCTATTCCCAAGAGCCGTCGGCTATGTCCGCCGCGCCGCTTTTGGAGGTAAAGTCGGGCGAACGGGTGCTTGACCTTTGCTCCGCGCCAGGGGGTAAGGGCACGCAGCTTGCCTGCAAAATGCAGGGCGAGGGGATAATCGTTTTGAACGAGCCCGTTTTATCCCGCGCGAAGATACTTTCGCAAAACGTTGAGCGTATGGGCGTCAAGAACGCCGTGGTGACGAGCGAGCTGCCCGAAAAGCTCGCGGAAAGGTTCGTCGGGTATTTTGATAAAATACTCGTGGACGCGCCCTGTTCGGGCGAGGGAATGTTCCGCAAAAACGCGGAAGAAGCCCTTGCAGAATGGAGCGAGGAAAACGTCGCGCTTTGCGCGGCGCGGCAAAGCCGTATTTTGGAAGCGGCGACGAAAATGCTCAAAGCGGGCGGAAAGCTCGTGTATTCCACCTGTACCTTTGCGGAAGCGGAGGACGAGGGGCAGGTATGCGATTATTTGCAAAAACACCCCGATATGCGGCTTGTAAAGCGGGAAAAGCTCTATCCGCACGAGGTGGACGGCGAGGGGCATTTCGTTGCGCTTTTCGAACGCGAAAAGGGGCAAGAAGCGCACGATTTGCGTTTCGTCAAGCCGACGGTCGGGCGAGAGGCAGAACGGGCGTATAGGGCGTTTGAAAAGGCGTTTTTCGTTGCGCCGTTCGCGCAAAATTTGCACGAGGTGGGCGGTACGCTGTACGAGCTGCCCAAAGCCGCGTTCGAATGGAAGGGTTTGCAGGTTTTGCGGGTAGGCGTACGGCTCGGCGAGGTGAAAAACGGTCGCTTCGAGCCAAACCATTCCCTCGCGATGTGCGTTCGAAAAGAGGAATGTAAAAACGCGGTCGATTTTGGTATAGAGGACGTGCGCGTGGAGAAATACTTGCGCGGCGAAACGGTGGAAGCGGACGCGGAGAACGGCTGGTGCGTCGTTTGCGTGGAGGGCTTTCCCTTGGGGCTTGGCAAAGCGGTGAACGGAACGGTAAAAAACCACTTGCCCAAAGCCTTGCGAAAAATGAAATAAAAAAAGAAAGGCGAGTAGCCTTTCTTTTTTTATAGATTATTTTTTAATTGCGGGGTATCGTTGACGGACTTTCGTTTGACCTAAAAGATAATCAATACTCGTATTATAAAACCGTGCGAGTTGTATTAAAATAGAAGTCGGAATATCGTTTTCGCCCGTTTCGTATTTGGAATATCCCGTTTGCGACATTCCCAACATATCCGCTACCTGTTTTTGCGTTAAGTCCCTATCTTCACGCAAATCTCTAATTCTTTGATACATTATTTATTTCCATTCAAAATTTTTATCTATTATAAACTAACCTGTTTCAGATTATTGACTTTTAACCTGAAACAGGTTATAATATAGAAAAACCTTATTGAAACGAAATGAATATGCGTTCCCACCCTTGTCATTCTGAATGGAGCGATAGCGTAATGAAGAATCTCTTTTTGGATTCTTCACTTCGTTCAGAATGACAGAGAAAAAGTCAGAATGATAGAGAAGAATTCAAAAGGACGGAGAAAAGTTTAGAATGACAAAAAAAGAGTCCCGAAAAACAGAGTGGATAATCAAAACAAGTGAAGAAGAAAAAGAAGAAATTATAATCGAACAATTGGAAAAAGAAAAGGCAGAGGATTGGGAAATCCTCTGCGAAAGGTTGGGACTTAAAACAGAATAAAAAAAACCGCCCTTGCGTTTTATACGCAAGGGCGGTTGATTTTAACGCTTACGCGTTATTTATTTTTTCTTATGCCACGGTTTTTGCGGCTCTTCGCAATAATCTTACGAACGAGCAAGCTGACTACCGCGAGCAAGAGAACAGCCGCAAGGATAATCGAGCTTACGAGCAGCCATACGTTGGTATCCGACGTAGCGGTGGTGTCGTCGCTGCTGTCGCTATCGTCCTCCGTTTCGGCGGGGTCGGTGTTTACCGACGTTTCCAGCGTTGCGTAATCTGCAAACGCGGTGTATTCGTTGCCGTTTTCGTAGCGAAGGTACGCCGTCGAAGCCTTGTGTGCCGTATAGGTCGTCGCGTCGGTCGCGTCGTAATCGTCGTAGGAGTTGCCTACGCCGTTTTCGTCCACGCTTTCGTCGTAACGAAGGTATTTATCCGTATCGTAGAAGGAGAACGCGCTTTCGAAATAATTGCTTTCAAGCTGTCCTTCGGAAAGCTTTTCTTTCGCCGAGTCGCTCATCGTTTTGAAATTCGCGTCGGTGGGGTCGCTCACCTGCCACGAGTCAAACGCAACGAACGTGCCGTTGGGGTTCACGTCCGTACCCGCAACCGCCGTGTCGCCGTCGCGCGAGCCGCTCCAAACCTCCAAGCGATAGTTCTTCGCAACGCCGCCCGTATGCACGTAGAAGGTTACGACTGCCCAGTCGTCGCCCGTAGGCGCAACCTTGAATTGCAAGCTCTTATCCTCAATCGCGGTATAGCGCGCAATCGTTTCGGGGAGCTGTTTCACGAGCGTTTTCTGCTCGGGATATGCGTAAGCGGTCTTGTTCGCTTCGTCGTAGTTATAGAACGCAATGCCGTCGTTGCCTACGTGCTGCCAAAGGTCGCTGTATGCGTACGAAACGCCGTCCGCGAGAACGAGGTGGTCGCCTTTCTTTTCATACGCTGCAAGGTTTGCGTAATACGCTTCCTTATCGTAATCCGCCGCGCCGCTCCATTTTTCGTTGACCGTATACAAACCATTGGTTTGAAGTTTGAACGCTACGTCCGTGTTGCTGTCAAAGCCCGTTGCGGTGGGGTCGCTTGCACAAACGTTGCCGTCTTTATCATACCAGTAGGTGAGATTTCTGCCGATAGAAAGCGTGTTTTCACGGGAATCGCCGCTCACGTCGGTAAGGTACACGTACGCGTTCGCGCCCGCACTTACTTTTACGCGCAAGGAAATTGCTTTATAGGTATTCGCCGAAATCGTCACGTCAGAGCCGAAGAAGCCGTAAGCTTTGGTACGCGTAACCGTTTTCGCTTCGTCCGCATACTCGCCGTTGTAAATGACGAGGGGCTGTTTTGCAGCGCTACCGAAAATTTCATTCCAGCTCGCGCCCGTACCCGCCGCCGTTGCAAGGTCGGCAAGAATTTCCGTATAGTTCGCTTCGTGTTCCTTGTTCAAAAGCCCCGCGGTGGGGTATGCGTTCGTCGAAAGGTCGGTGCCCTTGCTGCTTACGAACGCGCTGCCGCTGAACACGCCTCTGTACGATTTAGGGTCGGCATAGCCGTTTTCAATGCTTTCGCCGTTGAGGTTGGTCGCGGAGTCGAAGCCCGTATCGCTCGTCGTTTCCTTTTCAGGCTCGGAAAGGGTGACTACCTTGGAATAAGAGCCACTGCCCGCACAGTTGAATTCCGCTTCGCTCATGTTCGTTTTTTGTTCGAACTTGGCAAACGCCGCAAAGCCCGCGTGATAGGAAGCCTTTGTCGTGTCTTCGATTGCCGTCGGACCGAAGGTGAAGGTCAAGGAAACCTCTCTTTCCGCGTCCGTTTCGTTGTGAATGAAGAACAGACATTGTTGCCAACCGCCGTGGATATCCGTATCCTCGACCGTGGTCGCCGTAATCGTCGTCGTGTCCATAGGACCGATGGTCGTTACGCTCTTGCCGTCGCGAAGCGTGACGTTCGCGCCCGTAAACGAATTCATTTCGCTCGTTTTCACGAAGAACGAAATTGCCACTCTGTCGCCTGCCACAACCTTGATTGCGGGGGATTTCGCCGTATAAGCCGCGCCGCGCGAGGAGAGGAGCAAGAGTACCTTTTCATTTTGGGAAATGAACGTATCGTCCTTGAAATAATCGTCGTAAGCCGCTTGCGCGAAAATATTGTCGTTGTTAAGGTAATTCTTCTTGCCGTTCAACGCGCTCACGCCCGAAAGGATTTCCGCAACGTCGTTGTCCGTGTCGAAGCCGATGCCAGGATAGGTCACGATGCCCGAATTTGCGCCGTATACTCTGTCGATATCCGCGCTTTCCACGGAGGTATATTTCACGCCGCTGGAATTGGTATCCGTCGTGGGTTTGCAATCCCAACCGTTCAAAATATCGTACGCGCTGAAATTGCTGCCGTAGAAGTTGAGCGCGAATTTCTTGCTCGTTTCGTCTTGCGTGTTCACCGTCTTATCGTTGGCTTTGGCGTTGAGGTCGAATACCTCGTAGCCCGTCACGCTCGTATCGAACGTGCTGTTGGAAATGGTTTCGCAAACGAGGTCGTCGAAGAACGCGTAGCCGTTGACGTAGCCGAGCGTATCCGTACCGCCGCCCTGTCCAAGACCGAGCACTACGGTAAAGGTAGTGTCTGCATAGTACGAGCCTTTGAGCAGGAACTCGTATTGTACCCAGCCGTTATTTTCGGTAACGTTTGCGGTGTTGATGTTTTTAATTTCAAGCGGGTCAAGGGAGTTGCCGCCGATCGAGTGGGATACGGTGATGTACGCACCCGTGTCGGTGGGGTTTTCAATGGTGTTGCCTTCCGTGTCGCTGCCCGTGATGTTGCTCGTTTTTACCCAAACGGAGAATTTGGAGCTCGTGCCCGCTTTTACCGTAACGGTAGTGGAAGAGGTCGTCTTTTGCGCCGTACCCTTGCTGTCGTAATTACTGTTGTAGTAATTGTTGTGGAGCATAAGGACCTTGCTATGCGTGTTGCCGTCCTCGTCCTTACGGTAGCCCGTGTTTTCCACGAAATCGTGCGTGCGGGGGTTGGCAATCGCCGTCTTTGCGCCCTCTGCATTTTTGGTGAGGGGCAAGTCCTCGTCGTCGATATTAAAGGACTGATAGAAGTCCAAATCGGAAATGCTACGGTCGTCGTTATCGTCGTCGGCCTTCCAAGCCTTGTAATATTCGAGCTTGTCCCGAACGGTCATATCCTCCCATTGTTCCGCCGCTTGTGCTTCGGTGAGCGAGGACGCTTCCGTTTCTCCGAGCGCGGAGGTGGTAAGATTTGCCCAAGCCTCGTCCGCAACGTCTACGATACCGCTTGCGGATTTGGAGGAAATGGCGTTACCGCTCGAAGTCGAGTTGTAGGTAACGCTAGACCAGCCCGTCATAGAGGTCACGATAGGGTTAAGCCCTTTGTTATCGTTGAAGGTTTCGAAATCGCCGTTGGTAATGACGGCGGTTTTGGTGATAGGCTCTTCCGTTGAAGAGTCGTCCGAGGAGGAACTGCTCGTTTCGCCGTTACAAGACGCGAAAGCAATTACCGTGGAGGACGCCATCGTCAAGGATAAGAGGAGTGCAAGAAATTTCTTGCGGGAATTGTCGTTCATTTTCATAACAACCACCTTTTGGTTTTGTTTTTTAACTACGTTAAGTCGCGCGGAAAACACCACGCTATACTATTTTAATACAAAATCGATTTCTTGGCAAGCATTTATGACGGGGAAAGGAAGAAAAAGTTTGATAAAATGCAAAAAATTACGCAAAATGTAGGTGATACGACATAAGGAGCAGAAAAGAAATGGAACGAATTACGCAAGAAAACGCAAAACGCGCCCTTTGCGGCGTTGCCGTGGGCGCGGCGAACAGTCTGTTCGGCGGCGGCGGGGGAATGCTCGCCGTGCCGTTGTTGGAGCGCACGGGCTATCAGGACAAGCAGGCGCACGCAACGGCGATTTTGGTCATTTTGCCCGTATCCCTTTTTTCCTTTTTGTTGTACTTTTTCCGCGGCTTGTACGATTTTTCCGTGCTCATTCCCACCGCAATCGGCGTCAGCTTCGGCGGGGCTTTGGGCGCGGCGTTGTTGGGCAAATTGCCCACGAAAACGGTCAATCTCGTGTTTGCGTTTTTGCAAGCGGCGGCGGGGCTATTTTTGTTTTTTTCGAGGTGAATTATGTCCTTTTATCTCTATCTCGTCTTGGGCTTTTTGGGCGGCATACCCGCGGGTATGGGCATGGGCGGGGGAACTGTGACCATTCCGCTTCTCGTGCTCGTGGGCGGCGTGGAACAAAAAATCGCGCAATGCGCCAACCTTTTTTCCTTTTTGCCTATGAGCGTGGGCGCGTTGAAAACGCACGCCGAAAACGGACTTTTGAAAACGCGGGGGATAGCGTGGGTGATCGTGCCCGCGCTCGCCTTTTCCGTGCTGGGCGCGACGCTCGCCGCGTACCTGCCCTCCGCGCTTTTGCGAAAAGCGTTCGGTGCGTTTTTGATAGGCTTGTCCGCGCTGACCTTTTACGCGGCGCAAAAGTCGGGAAAAGGCGAGGCGTAGGCTTTGCACGGCGGCGGCGTTTCCGAGGACGGGAACGCCCTTTTTTCTTGGGTCAAAATGTACGAAAAATACCGCGGAAATTATCGAAAATGAAAAAAATTGCCAATTTTTCAAAAAATTTTCAAAAAGGGTATTTACAAAAGCGTTTTTATATGATAAACTATGGTAAAAATAAATACGGGCGGCGAGTGCTACGCGCCGCCCTATATAACGGAAAAATACTGCCGCCCGACAAAAGGGCGGTGCAAAAGAGGTATAAAGTGGAAAAAATCGGAATAATTGACTTGGGCTCGAATACGGCAAGACTGGTTATCGTGGATATGTTTACGGACGGACATTTTATGGTCGTGGACGAGCTGAAAGAAAGCGTGCGCTTGGGACAGGATATGGACCGCGACGGCTTTTTGAAACCCCAGAGAATTGCGGAGACTATCCGCACCTTGAAAATGTTTAAGCGGCTTTGCGACGCGCGCGGCGTCAACCGCATTATCGCGGTGGGAACGGCTGCCGTTCGTCGGGCAAAAAACCAACGCTCCTTTTTGGACGAAATTCAGGTTTCCTGCAACATCACCATTCGCGTGCTCTCCGAAGAGGAAGAAGCGATCCTCGTCTATCGCGGCGTAATCAATTCCATGGATATCCCCAAGGGGCTGATTTTGGAAATCGGCGGGGGAAGCACGAAAATCGTGTATTACAACCGTAGAAATTTGCTCAACTACGCGTCCTTGCCCTTCGGCGCGGTGACGCTTACCGACCTGTTCAAAAACGACGCTACGCCGCAAGAAGCAGCGGCGCACGTGGAGGAGTTCTTCACCGAACAGCTCAAAAAATTGCCTTGGCTTTCGGAGGTTGACCCCGAAGTGCAAATGATAGGCGTGGGCGGCTCGTTCAGAAACCTGTTCAAGATCGCCAAGCTCGTGAGAAAATATCCCGTGGACAACCCCCACAACTACCGTTTGGCGACGGAGGATTTTTCGGGGATTTACAGTATGCTCTCCGCGCTCGACGTGGACAAGCGTAAAAAAATCAAGGGGCTTTCGCCCAGCCGCGCGGACATTATGCCGGCGGCAATGGCAATCGTCAAGTCGTTCGTGTCGTATATGAATATCAACGAGTTTGCGATTTGCGGTTGCGGCTTGCGCGAGGGGCTTATGCTCAATCAGGCGTTGCCCATCACGACGGAGAAGCCCATTTCCGACGTTTTGGGATACAGCCTTGAAAAGCTCGTCAAGTATTACGGCTGCGACACCAAGCACGTGGAGCACGTAATGCAGCTTTCCATTCAGCTTTTCAAGCAGCTTCGCGTGTTGCATAAATTCTCCCGTCAATACTTAAAGGTTTTGAAGATTGCGGCAAGCATGCACGATTGCGGTCAGAGCGTGAAATACTATCAACACGCGCGCCATAGCTGGTATATGATTTTACAATCCTCCATCTTCGGCGCAACGCATAGAGAAATCGTTTTGGCGGCGTTCGTGGCGGGCTGTCACAACCGCGAGGAAGTGCCTCTTGTCGAATGGCAAAAATATAAGGACCTCGTGACGGAAGAGGACCTCGACGCGGTGAAAAAGCTGGGCGTCCTGCTCCGTATCGCCGAAAGCTTGGACAGAACGCATTGCGGCGTGGTCACGGGCTTGAATTGCGACGTGCTCGGCGATTCCGTGATCATGAAAACAGAGATTACGGGCGACGCCGCGCTGGAAATTCGCGACGCGAGTATGGCAAATCCCGAATTTAAGCGGGCGTTTAAGAAAAATCTTGAAATTTTGTAAGTAAGTTTAACCGCTCTCCCTTTTCGGGCGGGCGGTTCGTCTTTTTGAGTGGACTATGGAATGGATTTTAGCAAGTCAATCGCCGCGGCGTAAAGAACTGTTTGCAAAGCTCGTGCCTACCTTTGCGATTATTCCCGCCAAGGGCGAGGAAAAAATTGTCGGACAGCACACGCCCGCTTCGCTCGTAGAGGAGCTGGCAAAGCAAAAGGCGGAAGAAGTCGCCGCACTCCCCGAAGCGGCGGGGAAAGCGGTTTTGGGCGCGGATACCGTGGTTGCGTTGGACGGGGAAATACTCGGAAAGCCCAAGGACGAAGCGGACGCCGCGCGTATGCTCACCGCGCTGTCGGGAAGAAGCCACGAGGTGTTTACGGGCGTTTGTATTTCCTATCCGCTTGCGGACGGACGGCGAAAAAAGCGTTTCGGCGCGGTCTGTACGAAGGTGTATTTCAACTCGTTGACGAAAGAGAAAATCGACGCGTATATCGCGAGCGGCTCGCCTATGGATAAGGCGGGCGCGTACGGTATACAGGACGGCGGTTTGGTCGAAAAAATAGAGGGTAGCTTTTCCAACGTGGTGGGCTTGCCTTTGGAATTTTGTCAGGAAATGCTTGAAGCATTGTAAACAATGAACGCATACCTGCCCCGCGCATTTTTCAAAAAACGCGCGGACGAAGCAGGCAAAGAGAGAGAGAGGGGTATATGTGGAAACTTGCGATTGATTTAGGGTCGTCAATGACGAAAATTTACCGCGCGGATACGAGCAGCGGTATCGTGCTTGCCGAGCCGTCGTGCGTGGCAGTGGCGGGCGAGGATAAAGAGGTAAAGGCAATCGGCAAAGAGGCGAAAAGCCTGATAGGCAAAACGGCGGAATATACGAGTATCGTCTATCCCGTCTACGAGGGCGAGATCGTGAATATGCGGCTCGCCTCGGCAATGCTCAAAGAATTTTGCGCGCGCGTGGGCGTGAAGGGCTCGGCTCTCCGTCGCGCACAAATTTTAATCGGCGTACCTTGCGGCGCGGACGAATATTTACTGTCGCAATACGCTACGCTTGCCGACGAGAGCGGGCTTGGCAAGGTCTATTTCGTCGAACAGCCCTATTTGACGGCGGTGGGAGCAGGCGCGGTGCTTAGCGATTCCGACCCCGTGTTTTGTCTGGATATCGGCGGAGGTGTGACGAATATCGCCGTGGTGTCCGCCGACGGCATTATCGCCGGTACTTCTATGAATATCGGCGGCAACAATATGGATATGAACATTCAAGAGCGCGTAGCGCGCGTGAACGGCTTGCGTATCGGCGCGTTGACGGCGGAACGCTTGAAAAACGAAATCGGGTCTATGTCGCCTACGGCGAGGGGCACTATGGTCGCGGAGGGTAGCTCGGTGGAAAATGCCCGTCCGACGGCTTCGGCGGTGCAAGCCTCCGATATCACCGATTGTATACGCGTGTATATAGACAAGATTTTGGAATACGCGACGCTCGTGCTTCGTAAATTGCCCGCGGAGGTGGCGGCGACGGTGAACAGGAACGGCGTGTATCTTTCGGGCGGTGTGATGAAGCTCCCCGCCTTGGCACAGTATATCGGCGCGAAGCTGGAAATGCGCTATCAGGTTTGCGAAGAACCGCAATTTGCGGCGGTTTTGGGCGGCGGCGCGGTCATTCGGGAGAAAGAGCTGCTTAACGCCTTTGCCAAAGAAACGGAAAAATAAAAAATTTTTTTAGCCCGCAATCCCTTTGAAATAAAGGCATTGCGGGCTTTTTGTATCCGTATTTTTCAAAAAAATCAAAAAAATTTTTCAAAAACCCCTTGACAAATGAAAATTTCGTGCTATAATAAAGGCACAAAAGAGAAAGCGAACAACAAAAAATGTTCGAAACTCTCAAAAATCAAACGAGGATAAACCGATGCACAGATAGGGTATAGCCGACGGGGTCGGCAAAGGGTCGTAGGGATACGACGAAAAATCCAAGGAAAGGAGGGTACGAAAAGCGATGATTCCTTCCCACAAAGGGGCGAAAGCCTGAAAAGGAAAAATATCAATATCGCACCGACAGACGAGAGCGAATGGAAATTTGACGAAGTTTCGGTAGGTTTTCGTAGAGCCGTACGGCAGGAAAGGTATTGATAGGCACGAAAGCTTAATAATTTGACGAAATTAAGCGGGCAATCGGAAGCCGCAGCCGCCGAGCGAGAGAGGCGGGGAATACGAGAAGGAGGTAGTCGGGATGATTACCAAGGATACTCCAATCGACTAGGGTTAGCCGATTTACAATCGGAAATCGGAGAGAGAAAGAAAAAAGGTTAAAGGAGGTACGGAGCAATGGTAAAAATTGATTCGACAAGACGGTACTTTAACAAAGAAAATCAAACGGGGGGTTAGTCCAATGAACCAGCATATCAAGGAGCGTAAATAAGAATATATCCGTAAAGAGAAGCGCGGGAAAACCGCAATGAAATTGAGTTCAAAAAGACACGGATAGCAAAGAGAAAACGAACGCTCTATAAAATTGAATATAATTAAAATGAAAATCTCCTGCATTTTTGGTGCAGGAGATATTTTTTGCAAGTAGGCTTATATTTGGTGGAAGCCCTTGCCGTACACCTCGTTTGCCTCACAGACGATTACGAACGCGTTTTCGTCAATGCTTTTCACGGAAGAGCGGAGCATAGCGATTTGGTTGGGCTTTACACAGGTCATCAATACGCCGTGCGCCTTTTTGGAATACATACCCTCGCCCTCAATCAAAGTCACGCCGCGGGGACTGTTTGCGATTAAAAAAGCGGAAATTTCCTCCGCTTTATCCGTGATGATATAGCAGAGCTTTGCCTTGTCCAAGCCCAACACAATCATATCGCTTACCTTCGCACTCAAAAAAATCAAAATCAGTGCGTACAAGACGTTTTCGGGGTTTTGGAGCACGAACGCGCCGAGCAAGACCACCAACCCGTCGAAGAGCGCGACGTGCGTTGCGATACTGCCGAAAGGAAGAACGTGATGGGTCAAGCGTCCCAAAAGCTCCGTGCCGCCGCTGGACGTTTCGAAACGGATGAAAAGCCCGATACCCATACCCTGCAAAATGCCGCCGTACGCCGCGGCAAGGAGGGGGTTGTCCGTGAGAGAGGGCAGAAAGCCCAAAAGCTCGGTGCAAAGCCCCAAAGTCACCGTCGTTACAAGGCAACGCAAGATAAATTTCCAGCCCATTAGCTTTAAGCCCAAAATCAAAATGGGCGCGTTGATTACGACGATAAATACGCCCGCGGGCAAGCCCGTTACGATTTGAATGAGCGACGCCGCGCCGCTCACGCCCCCGCCGACGATATTGTTGGGGATTAAAAAGGTACAAAGGCTGCAAGCATAGCAAATACAGCCCAAAATCATAAACAGATACCGTTTACATTCATTGATAAAATATGCGTTTAATCGTTTCATACCCGTATTATAATTCTTCGGTATTTTTTTGTCAATGATTTGCGCTCGCTTTTTGTCGAAAGTTTGCGTTTTACGCTAAAATCCTCGTAGAACGGGTGTAAGCGACGGCAGCGTAATTTATGGTATAAATAAAGCGTAAAATGATATAAAAGTACAATAAAATCATACAAAAAATACAAGTCAAGCCGTTGCAAAAATAATTTGGTTATGTTATAATAAAAATAGGCAAGAAAAGCCAGTAAAATATCGGAGAATATATGTATGAAAATTCGTGAACTGTTAAAAAACAAGCAAAGCAATTTGACCGCAAACAAACCCGTTACGATCGCCTTTTTGGGCGACAGCGTAACGCAAGGTTGTTTTGAATGTTATCTGACCAGCCCGACCTCCCTTGAAACGGTGTTCGATTATAAGAGCGCGTATTCCACGCGTATCCGCGAGATATTCAATCTTTTGTATCCCAACGTGCAGGTGAATATTATCAACAGCGGTATTTCGGGCGACAGCGCGCCTTCGGGCTTGCAAAGGTTAGAACGGGATATTTTGTCCTACAATCCCGACCTCGTGGTCGTTTCCTACGGCTTGAACGACAGCTCGTGCGGAATGGAAAATATCGGCAACTATCAGCAGTCCTTGGAGGGCATTTTCGCGGCTTTGAAGGAGCGGGATATCGATACCATTTTCTTGACGCAAAATTATTGCAATACCAAAACCAGCCCGCACCTTCGCGACAAGCTTTTTACCGATTTGGCGGAGCGGTTTGCGGCGACGATGCAAAACGACGGCACGCTGAAAAATTATTTCGTTGCGGCGCGTGAAGCGGCGGCAAAGTACGGCGTAAAGGTGTGCGATTTGTACCCCGTTTGGGAACAGCTTGAAAATATCGGCGTGGACGTGACGGAGCTTTTGGCGAACAAGCTCAATCACCCCGTGAGAGAGTTCCATTATTATATGGCAATCAAATTGATGGAAGTAATGCTGCTTGATTAAAAAGGAGTTTTGAAAAATGAAAAGAGTCCACCTGATTTGCAACGCGCATATCGACCCGATTTGGCAATGGACTTGGGATGAGGGTATCTCCGCCGCAATCGCGACCTTTAAGAGTGCCGCCGACCTTGCGGACGAGTTCGATTACATATTCTGCCACAACGAATCGCTTTTATACGAAGCGATTGAAAAGCACGCGCCCGATTTGTTTGCGCGTATCCAAAGGCTCGTAAAGGAAGGCAAGTGGAAAATCACGGGCGGGTGGTATTTACAGCCCGATTGCCTGATGCCCGCGGGCGAAACCTTTGTAAGACAAATGGCGGAGGGCAAACGGTATTTCCGTGAAAAATTCGGCGTAGAGCCTTGCGTGGCGACCAACTACGATTCGTTTGGGCACAGCGTGGGACTCGTGCAAATTCTTGCCAAGCACGGCTACAAGGGGTACTTGCATTGCCGTCCGAATAAGACGCAGTTTGAATATCCCTCCAAGTTCTACCGTTGGGTCGCGCCCGACGGCAGCGCGGTGCTCGCGTCGGAGACCTTTTCCTATTCCTCTCTGCTCGGTCAGGTGAAAACCAAGATTTTGAGCGAGGTCAGCGGCGAAGCCGTGGGTATGCTCGGCGCAGACGTGGACAAAAATGCGGAAAAGCAGGAAACGGGGAACGTGGACTACGTTTTATGGGGCGTGGGCAATCACGGCGGCGGTCCGTCGAGAAAGGATTTGCGGGATATCGCGGAGATCAAAATCGACGGCGTGGAGCTTATCCACAGCACGCCCGAAGCGTTGCTTGCGGATACTATCGACGTGGGCGGGGACGTGACGGACTCGCTTGTGACCTGTATGCCCGGCTGTTATTCGTCTATGGCGCGTATCAAGCAGGGGTACAGAAAGGCGGAAAATCTGTTCTACGCGGCGGAAAAAATGATTGCCGCGGCTATGCTTGCGGGACAAATTCCCGATTTGCAAGCATTGTCGGAAGCGGAAAAGAGAATGATGCTCGCGACCTTCCACGACATTTTGCCGGGGACTTGTATCGAGGACGCGGAAGAAGAGGGCTTGGAATTGTTGAAGGCAAGCCAAAAGACGAGCAAGGAATACCGCACGGCGGCGTTTTTGTATCTCGTGATGGGGCAAAAGCCCGCGGGCGAGGGAGAATATCCCGTGTTCGTGTTTAATTGCGAGCCCAAAGAGGTCAATGCGCCCGTGGAAGTGGAGTTTATGCTCGCCGACCAAAATTGGAGCGATAAATTTTTCGAAGTACATATTTACGACACGGCAGGCAACGAGCTGCCCTGTCAGCAAATCAAAGAGGGTTCTACGCTCAATCAGCTCGATTGGCGCAAACGGGTGGTATTCGAAGCCAAGCTCGACCCCCTTTGCGTGACCCGTTTCACCGTCAAGACGGTAATCGTGGACGTTCCCGAAAAGAAAACGGGGGAGAGCGTGCGCTTGAGCGCGCTTTTGGAGGGCACGCTTTTGGACGCGCCCGTGGGCTTGGAAATGAGCGACGACACCGCCGACCCTTGGGGCATGAGCGCGGACGAGCTCAAAGGTATGGGCAAAAATCCCCGTCCTTTCCGCTTGATGACAAACGAAGAAGCGAGCGCGTTTTGCGCCGTCAAGAGCGTTTCCTCGCCCGTGCGGCTTGTGGAGGACGGCGCGGTGAGGACGGCGGTCGAGGCGTTGTATACTTGTGAAAACACCAACGCCGTTGTGCAATATAAGCGGTATAAAAATTATCCGTACTTGGATTTGAAGGTGACCGTGGAGTTTGCGGATAAAAACAAGCTCGTGCGGTTGAAAGTGCCCGTACCGAGCGATATGAAAGGCTATAAAACGGTAGGCGACGGTCCGTTCGTGTGGGAAGAAAAGCCCGCTTGCGAGGTCACTTTCCAAAAATGGTTGGGCGCGAAAAAGGACGATTGCGTGTTTGCCGTAATCAACGACGGCGTGTACGCGGGCAAGGAAGAAAACGGGTATTTGTATCTCACGCTTTTGCGTGGCGCGGGGTACTGCTTCCACCCGTTGCCCGACCGTCCGCTCTATCCCGACGATCGCTATCTGCCCCGTATCGATTGCGGGCGGTATACCTATAATATTCGCTTGTACAGGGGTAGCATGTACGAGGTGAACGCTATGGCGGAGAGCTTCAACCAGCCTCCGTACGCGGTCAACGTGTTCCCCACGGGCGGAAACGAGCGGAGCGTACCGCGCGTTTTGGTAGAGGGCGAGGTGATCGCCACGACCGTTAAGCCCAAAGAGGGCGGCGGGCTTGTCATTCGCTTGTACAATCCCGCGAGAGAGCGCAGAGCGTTTAGCGTGAAAATCGGCGACGAGGCAATCGGCGGCGAAGCGGGCGGCGCGGAGGTCGTGTCCGTGGTGTACGAAAACGGCGAGTTTACCGTTTGTCACGATGAGATGCCCGTATAAATTGCTTTTTTTAGTTAAGTTATGATATAAATTTCGCTAAAAAAGACAAGACTTGTAATTTCTTTTATGATACAATGATAAAAACGACAAGGAGAAGTATTATGAAAAAATTGAAAGCGGCGTTGCTCGGCGCGGGCAACAGAGGACAAATTTATTCCGATTATTCGTTGAATTGTCCTGATGAGTTGGAAATCGTAGCGGTAATCGACGTCAATCCGTTCAAAATGAACGAGGCGGCGGATAAATATTCGGTAAAAGCGGATATGCGTTTTACCGATTTGGACGTGTTCCTTTCTAAAAAAATCGATTGTGATTTCGTCATCAACGCGACGATGGACGAAATGCACTACGAAACGGCAATGAAAATCATTGAGGCGGGCTATGACCTCGTTATGGAAAAGCCTATTACGGGCAAGCTGGAAGAGCTTTTGGATATCGAGGCGGCGGCAAAGCGCAAGGGCGTAAAGGTGCTCGTTTGCCACGTGCTCCGCTATACGCCGTTCTACCGTGGGATTAAGGAAATTATCGACAGCGGTAAACTCGGAAAGGTCGTGAATATGCAGCTCAACGAGCACGTATGGTACGGGCATTTTGTCAATTCCTACGTGCGCGGGAAATGGCGCAGCGAAAAGCTTTGCGGAAGCGGATTTTTGCTTGCAAAATGCTGCCACGATACCGACCTTATCTGCTGGCTGAACAACGAGAGCGTGCCGACAAAGGTTTCGAGCTTTGGCTCGAAGAGCTTTTTCACGGAAAAGAACGCGCCCAAGGGAGCTACCCAGTATTGCTACGAATGTCCGCAAAAGGAAAATTGTATGTTCAACGCGTACAAATTCCAAATTGAAAAGGATTTCATTCCGTTCTATACTTGGGCGGGAATCAATAAGCCGCTTGACGAAATTACGCTAGAAGAAAAGGTGGAATTTTTGAAGCAAGACGTGTACGGGCAATGCGTGTATAAGACGGATATGGATATCGTGGACAGACAATGCGTTTCCGTGGAATTTGAAAACGGCTCGATTGCAACCTTGAATATGATCGGCGGAGCGAGTAAGGCGGGCAGACATATTCATATTATTTGCGAATACGGCGAAATCGTCGGGTATATCGAGGATAATAAATATATCGTGCGTACCTTCGATCAAGATGAGGTTGCCTATCACGAGGAAGTGGTTGACCTTAACAAGGTCAATTCCATTGCCGACGAAAAGGACAATTCCGTGGCGGGGCACTATGGCGGCGATTATTTTATGATGAAGGACGCGGTGCGTTATTTCAACGGGGTAAACGAATCGGTGTCGGTCACTAAAATCGACGATTCACTCAACGGGCATTACGTTTGCTACGCGGCGGAAAAGAGCCGCAAGGAAAGCAAGGTCGTTAAAATTCGCGAGATTTAATAAGGATGAAAATTATGAATAAATGGCTTAAAAACAGTATTTGTTATCAGGTTTATCCGACGAGCTTTTACGATTCTAACGGTGACGGAATCGGCGATTTGAAGGGTATCGCGCAAAAGCTGGATTATTTGAAAAGCTTGGGTGTAGACGCGATTTGGCTGAACCCGTTTTATCCCTCTCCGTTTATGGACGGTGGGTACGACGTGGCGGATTATTGCGCCGTCAACGAAAAGCTTGGCATAATGGAGGATTTCGACGCGCTCGTCGCCAAGGCAAACGAGCTGGGCATCCGCTTGATTATCGACCTCGTTATCGGGCATACTTCGAATAAACACCCTTGGTTTTTGCAATCGGCAAAGGACGAAAAGAATAAATATACCGATTGGTTTATCTGGACAGACAGCAATTTCAGCAAGTATAAGGACAAGAGTATTCACGGCTTGCATCCCCGTGACGGCGGATATCTCATCAACTATTACGCTTGCCAGCCCGCGCTCAACTACGGCTGGAACAAGCTTCCCGAAAAGGGCGTCCGCGAAAATGCATACGATTTGGGCGAGGACTGGAAAATGCACTACACGGACGAGCGTTTGAAGCCGCTTCGTGAGGAAATCCTGGGTATTATGCGCTTTTGGCTGAATAAGGGCGTGAGCGGCTTCCGTGTGGACCTCGCCAACTCGCTCGTAAAAGACTGCGTGTACGATTCGGATAACGACGAGGATATCGCGGGCTTGAAATGGCTTTGGGATATTTTAATCGGTACGATTAAGTCGGAATACCCCGACGCGGCGTTTGTCGCCGAGTTTGGTTATACTCCCAACTCCGTTGGTAAATGCGGGTTTGACTTGGATTATCTTGCTCACGACGAGCAATCGTACAACGAACTTCTCCGCAACGAAAAGGGTACGAACATTTTGCCGGCGTTCGAGCAAGGCGACAGCTATTTCTCGGCGAACGGCAAGGGTTCGATTGAAAATTTCATTCGTTATACCTCACGTTTGCACGATTGCGTAGAGGGGAAGGGGTGCTTCTCCATTCCCAGCGGCTATCACGACGTCGTGCGTGTTGCAGAGCATAAGGACGAGGACGTCTTAAAGGTTATGTTCGCGTTTCTGATGACCTACAAGCACGTGCCGTTTATCTATTACGGCGACGAAATCGGTATGACGCATAACTTCTCTATCAATAAGGACGGCGGGTATATCCGTACGGGCTGCCGTACGCCTATGCAATGGACGAACGGCGAAAATCGCGGCTTTTCCACGAGTAAGGACGCGCTGTATCTGCCCGTCAACGACGTGAAAAGACAGAGCGTGGAGAGTATGGAAAAGGACGAAAATTCCTTGCTCAATACCGTGCGCAAACTTGCCAAAATCCGTAAGTCCAGCCCCGCGTTTGCGGCGGATAAGGGCTTGAAAATCGTGAGTATGGAAAACGGCGGGTATCCGTTGGTGTACGAGCGTACGGACGGCGAAAAGACCTTCCTCGTGGCAATCAATCCCGGCGCGAAGGCGGCGAGTATCACGGCAAGCGGAAAGGTATTGCTTTCGCAAAACTGCAAGGTGGACGGCGATCGTATCGAGCTTACGGGCAAGAGCTTTATCATTTTAGAAAAATAAAAGGACGGAACGATGCAAGAAGCTTTTGAAAAGGCACAATGGATATGGGTAGAGGGCTTATGCGGCGCAAACTCCTACGGCGAATTTTACGACGAGTTCGTATGGCAGGGCGGCAAATGCGTTTGCCGTTTGTCTGCGGATAGCGATTATACGCTGTATATCAACGGCAAATTCGTTGCGGCGAATCAGTACGGCGACTTTGAGTGGTACAAATCCTACGACGATATTGATATCTCTCCCTATCTCGTGAAAGGTAAAAATAAAATCGCGGTGCTCGTTTGGCATTTCGGTACGAACACCCAACGCTATCTCGCCTCGGCGGCAGGCTTGATTTTTGAAGTTAAAGAGGCGGGGCAGGTATGCGTTGAAAGCTCCGAAAAGACCCTTTCGCGCGCGAGCCGTGCGTATAAAAACGGGTATGAAAAGCAGATTACGGTGCAGCTTGGGTATAGCTATTTATACGACGCGAATAAGCAGGATAACTGGATAAACGGCGAGCTTGACGGCTTCAAAAACTCCGTTTGCGTGGACAAAAATTGCTCGTTCGTGGCAAGACCCGTGAAAAAGGCGGTGCAGCTTGCACTTAAAAAAGCCAAGCTTTTGGAAAGCGTGGACAACAAAGTATTCGTGCTGGATTTGGGCGAGGAAACGGTGGGGCTGTTGTCCTTTGCGCTTCGCTCCAAAACGGCACAAAAAATCACCGTGTCTTACGGTGAGGATTTGGAAAACGGCAGAGTGCGCCGTATCGTCGGCGCGCGCGATTTCAGCGTGGAATATATCGCGAAAACAGGCGAAAACGCGTACGAAAACGATATGCTGCGCTTTGGGTGCAGATATTTGCAATTCGATTGCGAGGAAGAAATCGATTTGCTTTTTGCGGGGCTTATTCCACAGGTATATCCCACGAAGCCCAAGGCGTTCAAGGGCGCAAGTAAGCTTGACAACGATATTTATGACCTCTGTTTGCGGAGCTTGCAGCTTTGTATGATGGAGCATTACGTGGATTGTCCTTGGAGAGAGCAATGCTTATACGCGTTCGATTCGCGCAATCAAATGCTTTGCGGATATTACGCGTTTGAGGATAAAAACGCGGAGTACGTGCGGGCGAATTTGTTGCTTATGAGCAAGGACAGACGAATGGACGATTTGCTCGCCATTTGCTTCCCTTGCGGCGAGGATTTGACCATTCCCTCGTTCGCGCTCTATTATACGTTGTCCGTCAAGGAATATACCGAATACACGGGGGATATCACGCTTGCCAAGGAAGTGTTTGCGAAAATGTGCAAGGTGGTTGACGTGTTCCTTGGCAGAAAGAAAAACGGGCTTATCCACCGTTTCGCGGAAAAACAACATTGGAATTTCTACGACTGGTCGGAGTACGCGGAAGGGCAATTGCACCAAGCGGACGAGCCTATTCCCGACGCGGTAATCAATATTTTGACCGTAATGGCTTTGCAGTGCTTGGAGCGGATTTGCGCGCTTGCTGACCTGCCATTCCCGTATGCGGGCGAGGCGGAGGAAATTGCAAAAGCGACGTACGAAACGTTTTTTGATAAAGAGGCGGGCGCAATGACGGCAACGGCGGGAACGGAGCAATATACCGAGCTTGTCAACGCGTTGGCGGTCGTGTTCGGGGTCGTTTCGGGTAAAGATGCGGAGGGCATTTGCGAAAAGCTTGTAAAAGGCGAATTAATCCCTTGCTCGTTGAGTATGAAGGTCTTTAAGTACGACGCGCTTATCAAGACGAACAAGGAAAAATACCGCGATATCATTTGGTCGGAAATTTATAGAGATTACCAGATTATGTTGGACGGCGGCGCAACGGCGACGTGGGAAACGATTGAGGGCGCGATTGCGTTCGAGCACGCGGGCAGCCTTTGTCACGGCTGGACGGCGATCCCCATTTACTATTATAATGTTTTGAAATAAAAATCTTCCTAATAAAAAATCGGGGTTGCCGTGTGCGGTAACCCCGATTTTTAATCGTTTATGAAATTATAAAGCAGGGAAAAAGCCTCGAACGGCTTTTATGGGATAAAGGGCGGAAACGAGTGCGGTGGCAATGAATATACAGCAAACGCCTTGCAACGTGTTTCCGAGAATATTCGGCATTGCGCCTACAAAGCCGTAAAGGATACTTTCAAAAAGAAAATATCCAAGCACCATAATTGCCTCCGCAAAAAGAGCGGAAACGGCGCGGGGAAGAAAATCGTGCGCGTTCTTTTTTATAAATTTTTTCAAAAACGAGTATACCAGATACGCGGCGAGCGCATCAACTCCCTTGATAAGAAAGGTGGCGGGGGCGTAGAGAGAAAACCCGCTGAAAACGTCGGCAAGCGCGCTGCCGAGTGCGGCGGCTACGCTACCGTAAAGCGGTCCTAAACACCAGCCTGCAAGCAAAACGAATACGTCGCCTGCATTGAAATACCCCGACGCGGGCAGGGGGATGACGACCACGAGCGTTCCAACACAGCAAAGCGCGGCAAAAACGGCGGTGAAAGCGAGTTGTTTGGCAAAGGATATACCGTAAAGGGTTAAAGCTTTTCGCATACTGCACCTCTTTGCGTTATATTATACGCTTCGCTTCGTTGTTTGTCAACGCTTTTTGTGAAAAAATTTTAGCGTATTACGCGCGGAGGGGCTTGATACATTCGCCCGTGGACGCGCTTTGGAAAATGACGAAAAAGCCTTTGTTTTCGTCAAACGGCGTGGAGGGGACGAAGGTGCAAACGTCCTTAATCTCTTCGGGCGGTTCGTCTTTATTTTCCGCAGCGAGCGCGTAGCAAATATACCGCGCCTTGCCCTCGTCGTATACCACGCCGACGAGATATTTCGGGTCGTCCTCGTCACCGCGGATACGCACCCATTCGCTGCACGAAAACGCGCCGTTTAGGCGTTCGTCGCGCGGATACGCACCCATTAGCTCGTCGATTTCCGCCTTTACGGCGACGTAATATCCGTCCGACTCCGTCTTAAACGGGTGGAGTACGCTTGGAGCATCGTCATTTTCCGTAGCGCAAGCCCCTGCTTGCGCGTTTTGTTTTTCAGCTCCGCTCTCAAAACGTGCATTTTCGCCAGCTTGTTTAGGCTCGATTTGTTCATTTTCGTCCTCCTGATAGTAATTTTCTGCCGCCAGCGTTTCGTCGTCGTAATCAAAGGAAGAAGCCTCCTCTGCTTTTGCGGGCGTTTCGCTGATTGCCGATTGCGTGTTTTTCTCCTCCTGCTTAGTAAAGAGCGGGGGCAGGGTTGCGTTCAAGATACTTTTCCAGTCGTATGAGCCGTTCCCGTTGACGCCGTAGGCAATGGGCAAAATCTCGTTTTTGACAAAACAAATCACGGCGCAAAAGCCGTCGGCAACCTCCATATCCGTAAGGATATTAAAAAGACTTTTGCCGCGAAGCGGCAGCATTTCCGTTCTGCCCTTGCGGTCGGATAGCACGCAATAATACTCGCCCGAAATGAGGGGTGCGAAATTGATGACGGAAACCTCAACGGCAAGATTTTTACCGTACTGTTCTACCTTTACAAGCCCCGAAAGGGCTTTGCCGTCGCCTGAAAAGCCTTGCTTTGCCTGTCGTAAAATACACATTTTTTTCACGTAGTTCAAAATTTTACACCTCGTCGTGTTATAATTTATGTAATAACAGTAGTATATATTATATCAAAAAACGAAAATTGACGGCTTTTAAGGAATTTTGCGGCCTTTTCGGGAAAAAAACTTGAAAAAGGCAAGGGGATTTTATAAAAATATATTGACCTTGCGGCTTTTTTCGCGTATAATAGATACTATGAAAAGGAAATCGGCGATAAACTGGAAAATTATACTGTTGAGAACGGTGCTCACGCTTGCGTGCCTGTTCGTTTTCGCTTGGATTTTCTCCAACTCCCTGCAAACGGGGGAGCAATCCTCCAAAACGAGCCATACGGTTACGGACACCGTGCAAAACGTGGCGAGTGTAATCGCGCCCTCGTCGCCGATTGCGACGGCTACGGGCGAGGATTATGATAAGCTACATAACGATATCCGCTCCATAGCGCATTTTTTGGAGTTCGCGTTGCTTGGAGCGTTGTTGATTTTTTGTTATTACTCGTATACGAAAAACGCGGCGTATTTGATTGCGCCGTTGGGATTGATTTTTTTAACGCCTATCGTGGACGAATACCTGCAAACCTTTGTTGGGGGGCGGGGCGCGGAGCTGAAAGACGTATTAATAGATACTTCGGGCGGCTTTGCGGGCGCGGCGTTTGCGGCAATCGTGCTCGTAATCGGGTTTTTAATCGTAAAAAAGAAAAGGGGAGCGAAAAGGGAATAGGATATGGAAAGAGATAATTTAGAGATTGCACTCGTCAAATACAACAAGAAAACTTGGTGCAAAAGCGCGCTTTTGGGCTTTTTTATCGGGCTTGCCGTGATCGTTCCGGGGATTAGCGGCTCGACGGTGGCGATTATTTTTAAGCTGTACGACCAGTTTTTATACGCGCTTGGCAATCTCTTCAAAAGCTTCAAAAAATGCTTTGCGTTTTTGCTTCCGATAGGGCTTGGTCTGCTTGTGGGTGTGTTGCTCGGCTTTATCGCCGTAAAGGAGCTGTTGGCAATTCTGCCCTTTGCAATCGTGTGTCTGTTTGCGGGCTTGATGTGCGGCGCGTTCCCCGCCGTAAAGGACGAGGTGAAGGGCGTAAAACGCACGCCTTTGCGTATCGCGCTGTTTTCGGTGGGGGTACTTATCCCCGTCGCACTCGGCGGCGTATCCGCTTTACTTACTTTGCAGAGCGGCACTGCGGCGGACGCTTTTGCAAACGTGGCTTGGTGGCATTTGCCGCTTGCCGTGCTCGTGGGGGGCGTGATGAGCGTTACCCAGCTCGTGCCAGGGCTGTCCGCGAGCGCGTTTTTAATGGCGATAGGCTGGTTTTCCAGCCTCGTTTCTAGTATCAGCTTGACCTATTGGACGCAAAATCCTGCCGTGTTTTTGGTGTATATCGGGCTTGGCGTAGGCTTTTTGGGCGGATTGTTAGGCTTTTCCAAGCTGTTGACTTTCGTCTTTGAAAAAGCACGGGATACCGCGTATTCTATGATCGTAGGGCTGTCGCTTGGCTCGATTTTGTCTATGTTTTGTAACGGCGATATCGTCGAGGTTTACTACTCATGGGCGACGGGTGCGGCCACGAACGCGGTTTTGGATATTGCGCTCGGCGTTGGACTTTTCGCTGTGGGCGTGGTGTTGGCGTATTTGCTCGTACGCTTTCAACGCAAAAAAGACGCGGAGGCGAAAAATTCGTGAGCGTTTTAGAAAAATGGCTGCAAAAACTCCGCGACGCGGCGGCAAAACGAGGTTTCGTTTGCGACGGCTGTGGCGCGGAGGTTTTTCATTATCCCGACGAACGGCTGTGCGCGGCTTGTTTGGACAAACTGTGCCGTAACGACGGTTTTTTGTGCGAAAAATGCGGCAGAAGGACGGTAAGCGCGGGTGTTTGCTTGTCCTGCAAAAGTGCATTGCCTACCTTCACCGTCGGCGTTTCTCCGCTCGTATATACGGGAGAAACGGCGGCACTTGTCAACCGCATCAAAAACGGTGATAGGCGGCTCGTGTACTTTTTGGGCGAAGCGATGGCAGATGCGTGTTTAACCCGCTTGCCCCGTGGCAGGTACGAGGTGAAAGACGAAATTCTCATTGTTCCCGTGCCGTTGACGGATAAGAAAAGAGCGGAAAGAGGGTATAATCAGGCAGAAGAGCTTGCGCGGGTGGTTGCGCAGAGGCTGGGCGCGGTGTTGGACTTGGAAACGCTTGAAAAGAAGCGGGATACCGTGCAACAAAAGCATTTGGGACGCATTGAGCGCGCGCAAAATCTCAAAGGTGCGTTTCACGTGCATAAACGCAAACTCGTGCAGGGAAAAACGGTGTTTCTCGTAGACGATATTATGACAACGGGCGCGACGGGAAGCGAGTGCGCGCGAACGCTGTTGAACGCGGGCGCAAAAGCCGTCGTGTTTCTCACAGCCGCTGCTTTGCCCGAAAAAGTCAAATAAAGCGACGGGATTCGATATAAAATTTCCAGCGCGAGCTTGTCAATTTTTCTATTCTCGCGTAGTCGGAAGCGGTGTGCAGGATATAATTATCCCCAAGATAGACGGCAACGTGTCCTACGCGCTCGATACCCGTCAAATGCTGACGGCTTTCGTTCGTGAAAAACATACAATCGCCGCGCTGTAAATCCTTTTTCGCAACGAACTTACCCTGCTTGACCTGTGTGCGGGTGTTTACCTGTAAAAGCTCCTTTGCGCCCTTGTAAAAAACGTATTGCACCAAAGAAGAGCAGTCGAACTTTTGCGCGCTGAAACCCGTCAACAGCTTGCCGTTTCCGTCGTGTAAGCGCACCGCGCCGTAAACGTAGGGTACGCCCAACAGCTTATAACCCTCGTCGAGCACTTTTTCCACTTGCGTATTCTCGCTTTTTTCAATACTGAAAAGGGCGGCGTAGGATGCGGAAAGATACACGGCTTTTCCGCGGTAATAGGTCTTGTACCATTGTCCCGATTTTCCAACGAGCGCGTACGTTTCCCCCTTTTTTGCCGAGCCGACGACGGCGTAGGAAGTACCCGCGCCCGAGCGTAAGTTTACGCTGTCGCCCGTGCAAGTTATGTATTGTGCCTTTTGCACGACGGGCTGTACGGGTAGGGTAACGTTTTCGTTTTCCTTGTTTTCCTCTTTTTTATCGTCAACGTTGGTATTGTCGCTGCTCACGGGCGGAACGATCGGCGTTTCGCTTGGGAGAGAGGAGCTGCTTTCCTGTGATTGCTCGGGCGGAAGCGCGGCGGTGGGGTCGTTGGAGCACGCGGTCAAGAGTGCGGTGGGCGTAAGCAGAGCGACGGCTGCCAAAAATACGGCGATTTTTTGCGTTTTTTTCATAAATATTCCTCACTTTTGCGGCTATCGTTTGGGAAAGGAAGAGCCGCATACGCCCTATTATAAATGTTGGAAAAGCCGATTGCAAGAGGGGAAAGCCCGTCAAAAAAAGCCATAAGAGGAAAATAACGGATAAAATACATAAAAATACCGAAAAACGCCCGCAATCAAGGGCGTTTTTTCCAAAATCATGCAAAGCCGTTAATTTTTTTCAGGCGGGAAGCCTTGCGTTGCTTGCCTGCCGTGCGGAATTTATGTTATAATATTCGTAGGAGGCGGATATGCAAAGCTTGTTGACGGACGTACATACACATTCAACCTTTTCTTTCGACGGGAGATCTACGCTCGCGCGGATGTTGGAACGCGCGTGTGAAAAGGGGGTTGCCTTTTACGGCGTGTCCGAGCACTTCGATTATGACGTGAAAATGCTGGGCGAGAACAGAATGCCCGACGAAAAAGCGGCGGAGTATTTCCACACCGCGCGGCACTTGCAGGAGGACTACGCGGGGTGTATGAACGTGCTTGTCGGCGCGGAGTTCGGGTTTATGGACGATAGGCAGGTGTTTGACGAATATCAAGCGACGGTGCAAAAATACCGCCCCGATTTCGTAGTGAATAGCGTGCACACCGTGCGCGGCTACGATTATTATTACGGGAAGCCCTATCAAGGTCAAAACGGTTTACGGAATAAACGCGAGGTTTACGCTGAATATTTATCCCTTGTTCGAAAGAGCTTGGACGTACCGTACTCCTACGATATCGTAGGGCATATCGGTTACGCGAAGCGGTACGCGCCGTATGAGGATTGTACTATGCCGTATAGCGAGTACGCGGAAATAATAGACGATATCTTAAAAACGATTATTAAAAAGGATAAAATTTTAGAAGTGAACGCGTCGGGCGGGCGGGCAACGTGTCCGTTTGAAGAGATATTACGGCGGTACTTTGCGCTTGGCGGGAGAAAAATATCCTACGCTTCGGACGCGCACGAAACGTCGGCGATTTGCGCGAATCGCGAAAGTATAATCGCGCTTTTGAAGGAAATCGGGTTTACCTATATCACCGTGCCCTGCAAAGGGGAGCATATCAAAGTGGAGATTTGAAAATGTCGGAGTTGGATATATTAAAGCTTTTACAAAAATACGGCGACGAAACGGATATCGCGGACTTTTCGCCCGAGGAGCTTGCCGAGCTTTTGGAGAGAATGGAAAACGGCGACGAGCCGTTGCCGCAAACGGTGCAGGCGTTTAAGGAAAAGTATTTCGAATTTTACGACGACGTAAAGGATAAAACACTGAAAAAACAGGATTGGTGAGGGGCAGGTGCGAGATGAAAAAGTATAAATGTTTGATTTTCGACGCCGACCATACGCTGTTGAATTATCTCGCGGACGAGCGCGCGGTATTTTGTCGGCTGTATGAAAGGCTGGGTGTGCCCATTAGCGAGGAATTGCTGAAAGCGAGCCGAAAATATTCCGAGGAAACTTGGACAGAGGCGGGACTTTACGAGGTGCACGATACGCGTATTCAAAAGGAATACCACCGTTTGTACCGTTCGCACGTAGAGGGGATATTTGAAAAGATATTTGCACTCTTTCCGTGTCCTAACGCCGCTTTTACGGCAAAAGAGGCGGGCGAGCTTTTTTTGAAGGAGCTGGCGGGAGAGGGTAACGCTTTTGACGGGGCGGAGGAAACGCTTTGCGCGCTGTCTGATCTTGCAAACGGCAAATACGCCGTGTATATCGCGACGAACGGGCTTGCGGATATCCAGACGGGACGGCTCATACGGCTTAAAAGGTACGCGCGCGGAGTATATATTTCAGAGGAGCTTGGCGCAATCAAGCCGCTGCCTGCTTTTTTTGAAAGGATATTGTCGGATACGGGCGCAAAAAGAGAAGAATGTCTTATGATCGGCGATTCGCTGTATTCCGACGTCGCGGGCGCAAAAGCGGCGGGAATGGACGGGTGCTGGTTTAATCCGCGCGGTGAAAAGAACACGACGGCGTTTTTGCCCGATTACGAAATACGCGCACTGCAAGAATTGAAGAACCTTTTAGAATGAAAAAGATAACCGCCTCGTGTTCTTGCGAACACGAGGCGGTTACCTAAATATATGATAAGGGGGAAAATGATGAGCGTATTTACAATCGGTCCTGCAACCGATTTACAAGTATATTTTATCATACAAAACGTAAAAAAGTAAAAGGAATTTTCATACTTTTTTTCAAAGCTTGAAAAGTGCAACGCGCCAACATTTTTTGTGAATAACGAAAACTTTTGTCGAAAAAAAATTTTGTCAAAGCGTTGACAAAGCGGGCGTGATGTGCTATAATGTGCTTATCAAAAAACGGGAGGACTTTATAGTGAAAAAAGTCAAATTGTTAGTTGTTTCTATTTTAACGGTTATTTTGAGCTTGCTTTGCCTTGCGTCTTGCGGCGTTGAAGGGAAATATACGCTCGTATCGATTCAGCTCGGTAGCTCGACCACGACGGTAGAAGAAAGCACCTCTTACGTGGAATTGAAGAGCGAGAACGTAGCGGACGTGTCCATTACGATTGACTTGCCCTTGGTGGGTGAAAAGTCGTTGACGGGCGAAGGCACTTGGAAAGAGGGCGAAGAGGACAATTCGTACGTTATCACGGTTAGCGGTATTCCTTATAACGCGGTCGTTGACGGCAACGTATTGACGTTGGATATTTTCGGCGTAAAAATCAATTTTGAAAAATAAGCGTTGACGCAAAGAAAACCCGCTCGCAAGTATGCGAGCGGGTTCAATTTTTGTCAGGCTACATTTAAGCTTTTGCAAACAGTAAGTGATTGAACACGAGCAACCAAACCAAATCCAACCAACCGAATACACCGACGGTAACGGTCGCAACGATTGCGAAAACGAGCGTCAGCAGTCTGGGTCTGCTAAAAAACGCCGACCAACGAATGATGATTTCAGCAATCCAGTTTACGCCGGGGATTAACAAAAGCAGGATTTGAACGAGCTTGCTTTGCGAATAAAACCATTTTGCAGCAGTTTTTGCCATAGTATGAGATACCTCCGTTTTTTTTGTGGCTTTATTATACTATATGCAAAACGTTTTGTCAATGCCTGTAAAGAAAAAAATTTACGCGTCAGGCTCGGAATTTGTTGGATTTTGTTCGGCTTCGTCCGTTTTTGGCGGTTCTTTTTGCTCCTGTGCTTGCTTACAAAGCAGCATCGCAAGAAAAAATACGCCCGCACCTAAACCTACGATACACGCCCAAGTCAAATCAAAGAGCATGCCTACGGGAATGACGAAGGCAATACAAACAGCCGAAAGAACGGTAAATATAATTCGAAAAATTTTGTACATACTACCTCCGGTAAGGTTGCAAAAAGTTGCGTCCTGTGATATTATATATTATATTGTATCACGCGCGCGCGTAGATGTCAAGAAAAATCAAAGGCAAGGAGCAGGATATGGAAGGTATGATAAAGCTCGACCCGCATACGCATTCTTCGGGTGTAAGTATGTGTAGCCACGCGAGCGTGGAAAGAATTATCGACAATAAAATCGCACAGGGTTACGACGGCGCGGTGCTCACCAACCATTGCCAGCCTTGGTATTACGAGCCGTCCGAGCATACCGCGTTTATGCAAAAAATAATCGACGAATTTCACCGCGGGCAAGCATACGCAAACGAGCGAGGCTTTCGTCTGCTCTTGGGAATAGAGGTTTCTATCACGAACCCCTTTTATTCGGACTGGTTGCTTTACGGGATAACGGAGGCGTTTTTGCTCCGTTCGCCCTGTCTGTATCAGTTGAGCCAAAAGGAGCTGTTCGATTTATGCGAAGAACACGGCGTGTTCTTGGTGCAGGCGCACCCTTTCCGTACGCCGATACGCCCCGCCGAGCCGAAGTATATGCACGGCGTGGAGATTAACTGCTCCACGGGCGACCTCGTTTTCAAGGACGAAGTGTTGCGCTTTGGTAAAGAAAACGATTTGACGATTTTGTGCGGAACGGACTATCACGGCAAAAATCCTTTCGTCGGTGGTACGTACGTGCCTGAAAACGTACAAACGGGTAGGGATTTGGGGGAGTATCTTTTCACCGCGCAAAGCACGCATATCTTTTTCGGCGACGAGGAATTTTCCGTCGCAACGCGTTTAAGAGCCGCGCGGAAAGCCTTGGAAAGAAAGGATTGACGAGAAATTTCAAAATTATTCCAAAAAAATTGAAAAAAACATAAAAAAACAGTTGACAAAGCGGTTATAAAGTGGTAATATAGACAAGCTGTCGCCTGGCGGTGGGCAAAAAGCCCGAAAAAAGTCAAGAGAAATAAAAACTTTTTTAGAAAAAGATAAAAAAAGTTTGAAAAAACGCTTGACAAGAGAAGATAGTTTGTGGTAGA
>JAZNGH010000027.1:0-152063 GCA_045576335.1 Candidatus Scatosoma sp. | reverse complement strand
GTGTCGTCGGGGAGCACCTCTACCGCGCGCTGCATAAGAATTGCACCGCCGTCCACGTCCGCCTCAACAAAATGCACGGTCGCGCCGCTGAGCTTGACCCCGTGCGCAATCGCCGCCTCGTGTACGTGCAAGCCGTAGTATCCCATTCCGCAAAAAGACGGGATAAGCGAGGGATGAATGTTGATGATTGCATTTTCAAATTCCTTGATAAAGCTTTCGGAAACGACCAACAGCCAACCTGCCAGTACGATATATTCCACGCCCACCGCCTTCAACGTCTTGGCTATGCGAGCATAAAACTCCTCCTTGCTCTCGCTCGTTTTATCGAACACGAGGGTGTTAATACCGTGCTTTTCCGCCCTGCGGATTGCTCCGATTTCGGGCTTGGATGCCACCAAATATGCAATTTCACAAAACTGCTCGCACTCGTTTGCGTCGATGATGGATTGGAAATCCGTACCGCCGCCCGATGCGAATACCGCTATTTTTTTCATTTCAAAATCACGCCTTTGCCCGCTACCGTTTTGCCGATAACGACCACTTCTTCGCCCGTCGCTTTAAGCGAGACAACCGCCGCCTCCACGTTTTCGGGAGCTACGCATACGACCATACCGATACCCATATTAAAGGTGTTGTAAATTTGCTCGTCGGTAATTCCCGCGCGCTTTTGCATTACCTTGAACACCTCGGGTACTTCGTAAGAATTTTTATCGATTTCCGCCGCAACGCCCTCGGGCAAAATTCTGGGAATATTCTCGATAAAGCCGCCGCCCGTGATATGCGCAATGCCTTTGACTTCTACCTTGGATATAAGCTCTAAAATGCTCTTAACGTAAATTCTCGTGGGCTTTAACAGCACCTCTGCCGCCGACGCGCCAAGCTCGTTATCGTACGCTTCCAGCGCCGCTTTATCGCTGTCGCCGAACAGCTTACGAACGAGAGAATACCCGTTGGAGTGTACGCCCGTCGATTTCAAACCGATTAACACGTCCCCCGCCTTGATATTCTTTCCGTTGATGACCTTTTTCTTGTCTACGATACCCACGGCAAAGCCCGCAAGGTCGTATTCCCCGTCGGGATAAAAGCCGGGCATTTCCGCGGTTTCGCCGCCGATAAGCGCGCAACCCGCTTGTTTACAGCCCTCCGCAATACCCTTGACGACCTCGGACTCCGCTTCGGGATACAATCTGCCGCAAGCGTAATAATCGAGGAAAAACAAGGGCTTTGCGCCTTGGCAAACGATATCGTTTACGCACATTGCCACCGCGTCGATACCAATCGTATCGTGCTTTTCAAGCACGAACGCATATTTGAGCTTCGTACCTACGCCGTCCGTACCCGCAACCAACACGGGTTCTTCCATTTTTTCGTTCGCAATCGAGAAAAAGCCGCCGAACGAGCCCAAATCCCCGATAACGTTTTCGTTATAGGTGGATTTTACGTGTTTTTTCATAAGCTCTACGGCTTTGTAACCTCTCGTTACGTCAACGCCGCTGTCTTTATAGGAAATAGCCATTTTATGTTCTCCGTTTGTATTTTTTATCGTTTGTTTTATTTGTTCTCGGATATTTTATAATCGTACTTACTTTCGCCGTTGTCTTTGGGGAGCTCGGTGGGATATGCCCCGTCAAAGCAAGCCTTGCAATAGCCCTTGCAATTTCCCGACGCGCCAAGCTTCACGACGTCCTCCACGGGCAAAAAGCCTACGGAATCTGCCCCAAAGAGTCTCGCCATTTCGGCGGGCGTGTATTTGCAAGCAATCAATTCCTCTCTTGACCCGATATCCGTACCGTAATAGCAGGGATTGAGGAAAGGGGGAGCGGAAGAACGGATATGAATTTCTTTCGCGCCCGCGTCGCGTAAAAGCTTGACTACGCGCACGCAAGTCGTACCACGAACGATAGAGTCGTCTACGAGTATGACACGTTTACCGCGTACCGTTTCCGCAACGGGATTGAGCTTGATTTTGACCTTATCCTCACGCACGTTTTGACCGGGGTCAATGAACGTTCTGCCGATATATTTGTTTTTAATTAGTCCAAGTCCGTAGGGAATCCCCGACGCCTCCGCGTATCCGATTGCCGCGTCGATACCCGAATCGGGCGCGCCGATTACGACGTCCGCCTCCACGGGATGCGCCTTGGCAAGAAACGCGCCCGCGCGCTTTCTCGCCAAATGTACCGAACAGCCGTTAATGACCGAATCGGGACGGGCGGTGTAGAGATACTCGAACACGCAAAGCCGCTCGGGCTTTTTTTCGCAATGCTCGCGAAGGCTCTTAACGCCCTCTTTGGAAAAGACGACGATTTCCCCGGGCTCAATGTCCCTTACGAAGCTTGCGCCTACCGTATTGAGCGCACAGCTTTCGCTTGCTATCACGTATTCCCCGTCGTCGCGCACGCCGTAGCAAAGGGGGTGCAACCCGTTTTCGTCGCGTGCTGCAATCAATTTTTGCGGCGACATTACGAGTAGCGAAAAACCGCCCTCCAAGCACTCCATTGCCTTGCTGATTGCTTCTTCCGTGGAGGGCGCGGTCAAACGCGCTTTGGTAATCATATACGCAATCACCTCGATATCATTGGCGGTATGGAAGATTGCGCCCTCTAATTCAAGCCTTCTTCGAAGCTCCCAATAATTGACGAGCGCGCCGTCGTGCGAGATAGCCAAACGCCCTTTGATGTGATTGACGAGCATAGGCTCGGCGTTGATACGGTCTTTGGTTTTGGAAGTCCCGTAACGGACGTTCCCAAGCGCCATTTGTCCGCAACCGAGATTTTCAAGCGTGCCGTGAACGAACACTTCGTTTACGATACCAGAATCCTTAAAGGAGTGGAAAACGCCGTCGTCGTTTACGACGATACCGCTGGACGCTTGTCCTCTATGCTGCAACGCGTACAAGCCGTAATAGGTACTCGAAGCAACGTTTGCCGTTTTCGTTCCGAAAATGCCGAATACAGCCATATATTATTCTCCCATCAAGCGTCTCATCATTTCCTGATAAGCACCCTCTACACCGCCAAGGTCGCGACGGAAACGGTCTTTATCCAGCTTCTCGCCCGTCGTGGAATCCCAGAAACGGCAGGTATCGGGGGAAATTTCGTCCGCAAGCACAATCGTACCGTCCGCGGTTTTACCGAATTCGATTTTGAAGTCTACGAGGGTAACGTTGAGCTTTTTGAAGTATTCCTTCAATACCTCGTTTACCTTGAAGGCCATCGCTTTTACGAGCGCGATTTCGTCCTTGGTCGCAAGCTTTAACGCAAGCGCGTGGTACTCGTTGAGCAAGGGGTCGCCCAAATCGTCGTTTTTATAGGAAAATTCAATCGTCGGTTCGTCAAACACAACACCCTCCGCAACGCCGTAATGCTTTGCAAACGAGCCGGCGGAAATGTTACGGATAATGACCTCCAAGGGTAAAATTTTCACTTTCTTCACCAGCGTTTCTCTGTCGGAAAGTTCCTTAACGAAATGCGTTTTTACGCCCTCTTTTTCCAAAATCTGCATAAGGAAATTGCTCATCTTATTGTTGATGACGCCCTTTCCCTCAATCGTGCCCTTCTTCAAGCCGTTAAACGCCGTAGCGTCGTCCTTATACGATACGATAACGTGTTGTTCGCAATCGGTTGCGAATACTTTTTTTGCCTTGCCTTCGTACAACTGTTCTTTCTTTTCCATAGTTTTTCTATCTCCAAAATTAATTTTTTTCAAAGTAATTGCTGCAACGCCGCATCATCCGCGTTGATTTTATCTTTCATAGCCGTTTTATATTGCGCCAGCTGCTCGGCGATTTCGGGGTATTTGATACCCAAAATCTGCAACGCCAAAAGCCCCGCGTTTTCACCGCCGTTTACCCCCACCGTCGCCACGGGAATACCCGCGGGCATCTGCACGATAGAAAGCAAGCTGTCCAAACCGCCCATCATATCCGTTTTCACGGGCAACCCGATTACGGGCAGCGTCGTAAGCGCGGCAATCACACCGCCAAGGTGTGCCGCTTTGCCTGCCGCACAAATGAGCACTTCCATACCCTTATCCCGTGCCGTCGCCGCAAATTCGTGTGCTTCGTCAGGCGTACGGTGTGCGGAAATTACGCGCACCTCCGTTTCCACGCCAAACTTTTTCAAAACCGCTACGGCGGGTTTTACCACGTCGAAATCCGATTTACTGCCCATTAAAATACCAACTTTACTCATAGTGTATCTCCTTTGAAAAAGTAATAGGTGCAACCCGCGTTGCACCTATATATCATCTTGTTTTTTGGTGAAAAACGCCTGCTTTACCCCCGAAAAAAGGCGTTTTTTGCCCCACGAAACCGCCGCCCGACAATCGGGACGGAGCAATACTGTAAGGCTTCTTTTTTCGTGCATGCAACATAAACGATTTCCTTTTTTCGTACAGCGTTTTTCTTTCGTTTATCTTTTCCCCGTATTATCCTATATATATTATAACAAACGCCCGCAAAAAAAGCAACCGAACGAAAGCATTTTTTTGCGGGTTTTTATAGGAATTTTTTACACGTAGTTCATCGTGATATTCGTCGAATAATTATTCAGCGAATAATAATATTCAGGTCCGTAAGGCAAAATCTCTTCTTCCAACTCCTCGATTTTATCGATTTTACCCGAAATATACTTCTTCAAGCGTGCAGAACAGGTTTTCGTTCTTTGAATCAAGCCGCCGATACGCGCGTCCTGCACCTCCCAGCCCTGTCCTTTATTCTCTTTATGCCAAAGCGTGCAAAACGCTTCGTGGAACGCCACGAGCCGTTTTTCCAGCTCCTTATACTCCTTTAACAAAGCGGAAAGCGCGCGCTTGTCCCCCGCCTGATACGCACGACGGGTTTTGACGCCGAGCTCGGCTTTCACCGCCAACACCGAGCAGAGCTTGCTCATAGAATGGAAGATATAATCAAATCTCCCTACGCGTTTTGCCGCCGCTTTCAGCTGTTCGGCGTACTGTGCGTACGGAATGGGGCGTTCCTCCGAAACGAGCTTATCGAAACGACCGAGAAAAAGGTCGTTATATAGCAAGGATTTGCAGGGATTTTGCGGGATTTCATTGTTTTCTCCGTCTACAAGCTTGCGCTCCGTGCGGTTGGGCAAATCGAGAAGCAGGAAATCTTCGTAACGCATTTTGAAGGTCTTATAAAAGCCCTTGGAAATGCTTTCCTCGTCGAAATTCCCCTCCGCGTATTGACGGATTGCGTACAGCGAGGGCAAAACGGAATATACGGAACATTCCGCGCCGTTATCTCCCCACATGGTAATAAATACGTCCTTAATCCCCTTTTTCAAGACGCTACGCATAGCAGGCTGCATGGTTTGACGGGTGAACCAGTTAAGCGGTGCAAAGCCTTGCCAAGTCCAAGCCCCGCCCGCGAACCAGATATTGCAACCGAACTGGGCGTGAGAATCCAACATTTTGTCGTAATATTCTTCTTCGGAATTGTAATAATCCCAGTATACGAGCTCGACGTTTTCAGGCAAGCTTTTACGGATTTTTTCGTTGAATTTAGGCAAATCCTTGGCGTAATATTCGCCGCCCGTGGCAAGCCGATAAAACATATCGCTCCACATATGCACCTGAAAACCGTACTTTTTCGCGATTTCCGCGACTTTGCCAAGATGCCTGATTAAGAGCTCGTAACGGTCTTTTAAGCCGTGCTTTTTAAGGTAGTTTCCAAGGCCTACCATGTGCGCTTCGTCCATACCGATATTGACGAGCCGCGAGGTAAAATTGTCCGCAAGGGTAGCGAAAATCCTGTCGATTAACGCGTACGTTTTGGGCTCGTCGATAAGCAAAATCTCGTTAATATCGACGATATCCGCATACACGGGGTGATTGACGAGGCAGGGAAAATGCGCCAAGGTCTGCACGCAAGGAATAAGCTCGATACCGTTCTTTTTTGCGTAGGCGTCGATTTCCTTGATTTCGGCGGCGGTATACCGTCCGCGCAAATAGCCAAAATACGGCTCGCCTTGTATTTCGTAGGTATCTTCCATATACAATTCCAGAAAATTATAGCCCATTTTCTGCAAGCAATCGATTAAAAACTTGATTTCGCTTACCTTCATCACCGCGTTACGGGATACGTCCAGCATAACGCCAAAGCGTCTGTATCTTTGTTCTTTCATTGTTATACTCCTTGATTTGGTAACAACATTATAAAACAAAGAACAACGACAAGTCAAGCGTTTGAAAACGCTTGACTTGCCCCAAATTATTCCGTTCTTACGCCAAGGATATGCAAACAGCGTATGCGCTCGAAACGGTAGGAATTTAACGAGCGGTTAAACGCGTCGTAGGTATGCGCCGCTACGAGCGGCACACCGCGCGAAAAACCGACTACGACGGGCGTATGATAGAAATCCCCCGTGTCCCTGCCAAGCTGTACGAAATCGCCGATTTTCAGCTTATCGATGGAAACCTCCTCAGCAAAAGGGCCTGCACCGTTGCCGATTCCGCGTTCGTTTCCAACGAGGAAATTGTAAAAATATTCCACGCCCGTCCACGCCGCCGTGCGGTCGCTCGCGGAACGGTAAAACCAACCGAAAACGGGTGTATAGTTCATTACCTCGCTCCCCGCAAAAAGGCATTGCGAGGCAAAATTCGTGCAATCCCCGCCCAAGGTGTCGAAATTGAAATAGGCGGGATTGCGGGAAAACGCCCATTTGCGGGCGTAGGCTACTACGGCTTCCCTGTTATAATCAATCATTTTCATATTCTATCATACGCATTTTTGCCCAAAATCGTGTACGAAAGAATATTTTTTGAAATTTATACACTTTCACCCCCGTTAAATCCTTGAAAATTTCAAAAAGGAAGTGTATAATATTGATAAAGGAGATAAGGAAATGGTCGTTTTTGCTTGGATATTGTTTGTTATTACCGCTTTGGTAACGCTTGGCTCGTTGTTTACTTGGTTTAACGACGGGGAGATAGAAAGCTTGTTCACTTTGCTCGGCTCTATCGCGGGCTTGGTTTATTTAATTTTCTATCTGTTTATTACGCCGTTTGCCGCAGTGGCAACGTGGGTATATTTTATCGCCACTTGCCTGCTCGCACTCGTTGCGTTGTTGCTCCGCAAGGTTTTCCCGCTCGTGGAATACACCGCTTTTGCGGTATTCTTCGCACTGGTCTTATTCCTTTGATTACAAAAGATAAACCGAATCGGCACTTGCTCCAAGTGCCGATTTTTCTTTCCGTTTTTACAGTATCACGATTCGTATGCGCCTAAAATTTAGCCGTTGAAAATTAGGTTCGAGTTATTTTATTTCAAATCAAAAAGTATAAAATTCCCTATACGGTAGTATATTTTTCTGACTTGCGTCAAGTAGCTTTTATGATAAAATATTATTGTCGTTTATTAAAACACGCGATTGGAGGCTAAGCTATGAAACCTTATGACAAAATTGAAAAGGAATGTTCGTACGGCACGTACGATCTTGACAAATACGCTGGGTATACGATCACAAACGGGGAAGAATTAAAAGGTCCGTGGTATTACGTGTATCAAAACAAAAAAATCCTTCTTTACGTCGATCAAAACGGTCCCGTTAAAGTGCAATATGAACCGCCCTACGGGATATTGCTCGTCAAACGCGAGCTCGGCGAAGTAAACAGCAAATGGCAGGTATGGATACAATCCGCTTCCGTTAACAACGGTGTACCCGTAAGCAATTTTAACAGTCCTCAGCTTTCTTTCAACGGAGAAAAACCGAAATTTCGAATAGAATGGACGCCCGAAACCGCGGTATATCTTGCCGTTTTCAAAAACCTGGAAATCAGAACGGAAATTTTCGTCCCGCAGGACAAAGCTACCGTTTGTATGAAAACGACCATTAAAAATACGGGATCAACTATGTCCGATTATATCGTTACCCCCGCGATTTTTCCCTATTGCAATATCCCCGTCATCGCGCCTTGGGATCTGCCCGAATGGTATCTTTTCTCCAAACCCCGTTTTAACGGTAAAAAGGCGATCTCTATTCACGCACAAATGAAGGACCTTCTTCGCGATCCAAACGCAAACCGTTCGATCACGCTCAATATGGACTACGAGGAGAATGCCGAGCTCGACTTTTTGGCAAGCAATTTCGCGGGCACGAGCAGCTTCTTTACCCCCGACGCTCTTAAAACGCCAGAAAAGCCTTTCTCTCATAAAATGAAAGACATTGAAAACGCCCCGACTTACGGTACTTTTCAACAGACCTTCGCAGCAAGATACAGATGCTCTCTAAAACCCAACGAAAGCAAAACCTATACGCAAGTACTTACCGTGCAGAACGACCATGCGTATAATGCGGACGAAGAAATATTCGAGCAGAGCTATTTCGACGAAAAGCTCTACGCGGAACACGTTGTAAAAACGATAGAATTTTTCAATAATTGGTTTGACAAGCGTTCGATAAAAACGTGCAATCCCCTGCTCGACAATTTCGTAAATACCTTTGCGCCCTTACAAATGTATTGGACGGGTTCATTAGACAGGGGTTGGCCATCACGCATGAGAGGCGCAAGAGACGTAAGCCAAGATTTCGTGGGTATTACGCCCATTGACCCGAAATGGACGCGAGAAACCATTTTATATATGGTGGAACACCAACAAAAGGACGGTTGGTTCCCTCACTGTATCAGCTCTATTTCGAGAGAAGCGGCCCACGATATGCGCGCTTATTGCGACGGCGGGGCATTCTTCTTGGAGCTTATCCACGAATATATGACTTTTACGCGTGACACCTCTATCCTTTTCGAAAAGGTCTGGTGGCTGGATTCAGACGAAAAATCCACCGTACTCGATCATATCGTTCAATGCGTTCAATTCTATATCGACGAAAAAAATATCGGCGAGCACGACCTGTGTAAAGTATAGTACGGCGATTGGTGGGACGTTATGGATGAAATCGGCGTAAAGGGAAGAGGCGAAACGGTTACGGTTACCGCGCAAATGATCCTCAATCTTAAAAATATGTCCGATATGATCAACGCTTATAAAGAAATCCTCCCCAAAAAATATCACGCGTTACCTAAAAAATATGCAGAATATCGCGAACGGTTTATCGACGGCATGCGAAAAACAGCCTTCAACAAGGAGGGCTTCTTCCAAGGTTATATGAACGACGACGGCGAGTGGCTCGGTTCGGATAAGGAACACGATCCCGAAGGAATCTCCAAGCTCTATCTCGTATCCAACGCGTGGGCAATCATAAGCGGCGCGGGAACATCCGAAATGAACGAATCCACGCTCACCAAGATCGAAGAAATGAATTTCGGCAGAATGGGTTACAACACGTTGAGCGTCGGTTATACGAAGCACCTTGCAAATGCGGGCAGAGTTGGACAACGCGGTCCACACCCAGCCCCTTATAACCACGCGCAAAGCTTTTTAGTCCGCGCTTGCTGCACCGTAGGTAACAGCGAAATGGCTTACAAGGTCTCCCGCCATATCTTCCCTTTCGAACAAGCATACGCTCCCGTAGAACAAACGTACGCCCCGCCTTACGCTTTGGCAAACTGTTACAGCAACAGTGACGTAAGTCTGCACCGCGTAACCTTCCAATTCCTTTCGGGTACGGTATCATATACGCTTCGAATCTTCTACAATTTCTTCTTTGGCTTGAACTATCGCTACGACGGTTTGGCTATAAGACCCTGCCCGCCAAAAGAATTCGGCGAATGTAGCGTTAATTTCACTTATCTTGGAAAAAAATTCACGATAAATTATAAACCCCACGATACAAAATCCGTCAAACTGAACGGCGAAAAATGGACGAAAACCAAATACGACACGGAATACAGAAAAGACGTTGCGTTTATCGCCGACGGCGATATGAAAGAAGAAAATATTATCGAAATCACTTATTAAACCAACGAAAAAGAGTTGCCGAAAAAGCAACTCTTTTTTATAGGATTTTGCAAAAAAATCAATCTTTTATGGCAAACTCTTTTACTTGGTTAAAATCATTACGCAATTTGTAAATTCTTTCCTCCCAAAATCTGTGTGCTTTTATCGCTCTGTTTCTCCAATTCTCTATAATTTCTTGCGGCGTGCCGTCGCCGTTTACAAACGTAAAACCGAATTTCTCGATATTTTTCTCAAATCTGTCGCAAAGCTCCAACACCTTTTCTTTCGGGTACGTATTGATCGTCCTCAATTCGTCGTAATTATTCGTTTCCTTGTTGAAATATTCCAACTGTATATACAGAAGGGTCATACGCTCGATTTCTATTCTGTCGTGAAGCTTTTCCTTCATTTCGACGCTGTACGTACTTGCGTCGATTGCTCTATCCGCTTCATCAAGCAAAAGCGACGCATCATAAACGGCGTTCAGTTCCCAAAAGCCTTGCGGTAGCGTAGTGACAAGCAGGTTAATCACAAATACCGCCACCGCCAAAAGAAATCCGCAAACCAGCAAGGGTTTAGTCAATCTCTCCACTACCCGCTTCAGCTTGTTCTCCGTCGCTTCGTTCGGCTCGGCGTTTTGTCCAGCTCCCGCTTCGGCCACGGAATCGTCCAATTTTTTCTTTTTCGTAATTGCACATATACACATACACGTAAACATTATTAAAGAATTCAATCCAAAAGTTAAAAAAGAATACAACGCCACGTTTCCGTCTGGCACAAGAAGAGCAAAATACTTTTGCACAACGGTGACTGCACCGTTGACGAAGAAACTGATAAATAACATAATCAGGGTTTTTAACGAGAATTTTTTATACGTACCCTTGGATTCTTTGGCTAAAAAATAAATAGAAATGATAAATATAACCAAACCCACCCATTGCATAGCACTCATAGGCTCGTCAAACAGAAAAATACCTACGATACAGGGAATAAACAATCCACCCATGCCAAACATATTACACACGGACAGCGTTGCACCCTTTAACGCTTCGATCCCCGAAAAAAGATCTAGAGCAAAACAAACGGCTGCCGCAAACGCACATAAAAACGTGGGTAAATTAAAACCGTGAAGGCCTGTTATACATAACATTATCAAAGAAAAAATCGCCGAAATAAACTGGTAATATGCGCCGTAGTGGAAAAAATTGATTTTTTCCGTCAACATTCCACTGACTTTTTTGCTGCAAACCTTTTGAATGACGCGCATAAGCCCAATGGCAAAAAACGATAATATGATGCCTAACATGGCCCAATCCTCTCCGTATATAATCTCTGTATATATTTTATCATAAAACCGCTTATAACCACAATGGTTAAAAAATACTACCGTATAGGGAATTTTATACTTTTTGTACTCTGAACAACCCTTCCCATTTCCCCATAAAAACGAAAAAAACATCGTCCCTTACAAAACGATGTCGTAAAATATACCTTTCACGTAAATCACTACAACTCGTTCGCGTTCAATTATAAAGGAATTTATAAACACGATAAGAAATACATATCCTCTAAAATCGGTATTAAATAAGAGCAAATCTCCCTTCCGAGATTTACGAGTTGTAGCTATAATTATTATACTTGATTTTCAAAATCTTGTCAATACCTTCCGTCTTTTTTCCTTGCTGTAAAATAAAACCTCCTTGTGTGAATGTTTTAAGGATGAAAACTGTATTGAATACTTATTCTGCATTGCCCCACAGAAGCGAGTTTGCCAATGAAGTATCGTAAATAGTTAAAAAATATAAGCCCGCCCTTTACTTTAGGCGAGCTTGCTTTTCGGTTGTTCTTCCAAATTTCTTAAATTTTTTCCTTATTCTTTGCGATTACTACGCTTTCAAAGTCCCGCGCGCTCTCTTTGCAGCCTTCGATAATCTTATAACGGACCTTAATCAGATAGCAACTTTATTGCCGTTTTGTATTTTTCTGTTCTTTTTAACGCGTGCTCATCAACCGTATCTAATCGCGTTAAATCGCTGTTATGCTTTAAGTCGGAAAGTTTAACTTGTTTTGCAACGAGGTTTGCTTTTATTTTTTTAACATATTCCATATAAGGAACGTCGTCATCGTGGGTAAGTAATATCAATACGTCAATTACTTCTTGCGGAAAACCCATTTCTCGTATATCGTCAAAACTATATTCCGTATCTTCAATAACGTCGTGAAGCAGAGCACAGACAGTAGATATTTCATCTGTCATTTGTTCAGCAAGATGAAACGGGTGAAAAACATAAGGCAAACCTGTTTTGTCAACTTGATTTTTATGCGCTTCAAAACATAATTTCAATGCTTTTTTGGTTAATTCCGTATAAATCATATCCAAACCTTTTAATAGAATTTTTTATATTATAGCAGAAATCAAAAGTTTTTTCAAGTATTTATAATCAAGCGTAAAAAGATTTTATATAGGAACAAATTTACCTTTGTCTTAAAAAAGCAAAAAAAACACGACTTTATGCGTTAATTTTTACATAAAAGTCGTGTTTTGGTGGAGTAAGAGTAACCTAAATCGAACCTTAAATAAGTTAAACTAATGGTTTTTCTAAAATTAAATCAGAAATTTGTGTTATTTTTTCTATGTAAATTGTATAATTTGATTTTGCAGTTTTTTTGTTTTTATTAATCAAAAACAAAGAAGGCTCTATAAAATTTCGTCCGCCTAAACATGTATTTATATATTTAGTTTTAGCCTCATTACTTTCGTGGGCAATATAATTTCGCAACGCCATCATTTGTCCCATTATAGTTGAATTGTCTGCAACATCGAAAATCACATTAAAGGGATTATCAATAAAAATAAATTTTGATACAGATTCTATTTTTTTAAGATAATCAACATAACTTTTATCGCCTTTCAGCACAGCTCTTAAATGTTCCTCATCTGAAAAAGCTAATTTCCTTTGCGGACAATACCCTTTACTATTCAACTGACCAATACAATAACTTTCAAACATTTTAGATAGAAAGACTTCAAATTTGACATATATTTTTAAAAAACTAGCCTCATACAAAATTGGTAATGCTGATGATGACAATAAATTCGCATTACAACTTTGTATAAATGCTTTTAATTCATCATTTTCAGTCATTATCCATTAATTTCTCCCGTCAAGAAATTCGATAAAAATTCTACTCTTTGAAGTCGCTCAGACTTATTGGTTGTTCTAGTCCGATGATTTCTATCAAAAGTTGCAAATGCTAAAAACAATGTAGCGTCTTCATTCTTGTTAACTACACAATCTTCAAAATCATTTTCAAATTGAACTATCTTTGCAAGTAAAAAATCTCGATTCGCATCTATTTGACTTGAATCAAATTGAGGCAAGCGGTAAGCATTAACACCTACCACACTATATAATTGATGTGCAATAGCAGCAAATAAAGTATAAAAATAAACTTTACTAGTAAAACATTTTATGTTTCCATTGAGATAATCGTATATTTTTGCGATTTCATACATAACTTTATCAAACTTTTCTTTTATCGTTTCAAGGTCAGCAAAGTCTTTATCATATTTTGCGTATAATTTATCTATAGAGCTGGGCGTGTCTGTATCTATTCCACCAATAAATATATTTAATAAAATAGAAACCAATTCAACATCGTCCATTCTTGAAAATTGCTTATCATTAAAAATTTTGTTATCGTAAAACAAATCTCTATACTCCGCAGCTAAATTATAAGCTGCAACCTTAAACTCACCCCAATAACGTGAATTTCTTAATTCTTGGCGATTTAGTACACAGTTATTTGTATTAAGTCGCGCAAACATGTCATATATGACGGGGTCTTCTTTTTCATTAATTACTTCTACAAATATTTCATATTCCAATATCTGTGCTTTCATCTCATCGTCTAAATCTCTATAACATTTGCCACCATATAATTCATTATGTGTTTTAGAAATTGGATATTTATTTTCAATATATTCTGTTATTGCACGTAATCGTTGTTGACCGTCAATAATTTCGCGATATGTTTTTTTGGTTGCTACATCTATTTGTTGTCTCATAAAAATAGGTGGAATTGGTAAACCACGAATTATAGTATCAATCAAATAAGATTTTGCTTTTTCATTCCACACACTATTTCTTTGATATTTAGGCGATAATTCCAATTCACCATTTTCATACCATTGTAATATATCATTAATTTGAACGATTTTAGGGGATTTCTTTTTTAACATTGCAATTACTCCATTTATTCTCATATTTCCCCCTCTTAATACTAAATATTTATATATTATGTGTAATATTTTAGGGGATTATTCTTTACTAATAAAAATTGGCTATACGTTTTATGACTATAATTGACATTTTTTATTAATTCTTTTTAATACCACTTACAATTTATTGAAATAATTGTAGTAGGCATACCAACGATTTGAATATCGAATTTCAAACTCGGCTCAACCTTGGTAGCTGCATTATGAATACGGAAACTGAATTGCCAACCGCCGTCCATATATAATTCTACCGTGTTAGTACTGTCGGGTTTAAACGCAAAACTTACTATACGTGTAGGCAAACACGCCACGGGAACTTGAATTTTAGGCTTAATCACTCTACTTGCTTGATTAAGCGTTCCGTGTAAATTATAAGTTTGAATTTGCGTTAAACGTTTGCTATCAATGCTTATAACTTTATAGAAATCAAACTCGCCAAGCAAATATTCTACCATTTTTTGCGGAACATTTGCATTTTCTTTATTGCTACGAGCGATTTCATCCATAAATGCTTGCAATAAAGGCACATAGACTTGTAAATCCTTCGACGGCAATTCGCTCCATTTTTTATCAAGAGCCTTTTGTTCGGTTAAATAATCAAAAATCGGTTTTATATCAGCCCAGTATGTAGCGGAACAAGGGATACCAAACCATTTATCACCAAAATCCAACCCTCTGCCCAAACGGCTATGTTTTACGGCGAAATGATTATGTTTAATACTCAATCCGATTTCCCATTGAACATCTTTACGTGCTATAACTATATCTCTAACGTCGCCTTCTTTACCTTCTTTATCGGTTTGGAACTTCAAAACGACCATATCTTCGCCTTGTTCCAAAATCATAGGTTCCATATCAAATATAGTAGCGGTAGCCGCTTTTGCGCTCTCCGTTAATATTTGCTGAAGTGGCATAGAAATACTCTCCCAAGCATTTTTATTTGCCGTATAAGCACTATTCAAAAGAATCATGGCAGGACGAATTTTTTGTATCTCCTCGCATAAAGTCATTATACAAATATATTCATACGCACGACCTTGGTTATTACTTTGTTCACTCATATTATTTTCTCCTATGCATTTTCCAATACATTTTTAATAGCAACGGCAACCTCATACGCAAGATTTACTGGTACGGCGTTACCTATCATTTTATATGCATTGTCCGTATATGTGTAAATAAATTTGAACGAATCGGGAAATCCTTGAACTCTCGCGATTTCTCTAATTGTCATCCTTCGATATAAATGCTCTTTACCCTTAACAAATTCTCGCTTGTTGTGGGAAATAAAAGTCATTTTCGGGGCTTGTGGATGTATTTGGCATTGACGACCAGAGGCCTGTACCGTGAACGCCTGTTCATCCCAAGATTTTACGCGATTTCTACTCATAAATATAGGGGAATATGCGCCCGTAAAATATTCATTATTATTTTCCGCATTTAGATTATGATAATTCTTATTCCCAGCAGGAACGGCAGTAAATTGCAAATCCCATATAACATCGCGCAAGGTAATTTTTTTGCTATTATCCTTTGTGGAGCCTTCGGGAAACTTGAATTGAATTTTTAAATCTTTTCTAAATCCGATATAAAAAACTCTTTTTCTTTCTTGCGCTACGCCATAATCTTTGGCATTTACCAAAGTGACGGAAACATCATAGCCACATTCTTCAAACATAGCAATAATATTTTTAACGGCTTCCGAATGTCGATTCGCCAACATACCGCTAACGTTTTCCGCAAGAAAAAATTTAGGTTGCTTTTCTCTTAAAATTCTTATATATTCATAAAATAGCTGTCCGCGCAAATCGTCAATCCCACGTAAAGAGCCTGCTTCTGACCAAGATTGACAGGGGGGGCCGCCAATTATACCGTCGATTTCATCGGGGAAATCTTCTGCCGATATTTTTCTAATATCCCCCTCAATTAAGCGTGTTTTAGGATGATTTACTTTAAAAGTTTTCCATATAGTAGGGTCGTACTCATTTGCGACAGGTATATTAAAACCTGCTCTCTCAAAGCCCAAATCAAGACCACCACAACCGCTAAATAAGCTAATTACGTTCACAATGTCACCTCTATATAATCTTCCATTTTTTATTATAGCACAATTTAAGATTAAAAGCAAGGCAAGAAACACCAAATTATAAAAATTTTTAGGTCCTTGGCACTACGGCGTGCGCTTGTATAATACAAGTCGGCTCGCTTCGCTCGCCGATACAAGCGCACGCCGAAACAACCAAACCGACAAGAAAGACAGACAAATAAAGCCGCGCGAAAAAGCCGTCCACACAAAAACAACAAGTATTTAAGTCCAAATAAAAAAGAAGCCGAATTCTTTCAAAAACAAAAAGAACCCGACGGATTTTTGTATTAAACACGATGGTCAAAAACAATTTCTTTTTCGTTTTTGATTTCTATTTTAAACTTTTTTGATTATAAGTTTCCAAATAAAATAAAAATCAAAAAACGCTAAATCCTTTGAAAATAAAGGCAAAAAAGTGAAATCACCTCTTCCATTCGCACTTGACCGGTACGAATCCGAAGGGGTGTTTCATTTTGGTGGGCAGAGGTGGATTCGAACCACCGAAGTCGAAGACGTCAGATTTACAGTCTGATCCATTTGGCCGCTCTGGAATCTGCCCATTTATTGTATTGTCTGTTGTGGAGCCGGTGATTGGACTCGAACCCACAACCTGCTGATTACAAATCAGCTGCTCTGCCAATTGAGCTACACCGGCACGTGGTGCATTTGCTTCTCTCACAAGACGCGCAAGCACGATCAGCAAAGCTTTAACAATCGGATTCCCCTTAAAAAGGGGAATTCCGTTTGTTGGTGCCTTGGGGCGGAATCGAACCACCGACAGGCAGATTTTCAGTCTGCTGCTCTACCGACTGAGCTACCAAGGCGTTTATGGCGACCCAAAACGGGCTCGAACCGTCGACCTCCAGCGTGACAGGCTGGCGCTCTAACCAACTGAGCTATTGGGCCATAAACCATACGCACTCAAACAATGCTTGTATATAATACTCTATTTCTTCGTTTTTGTCAAGCGTTTTTCTCGTTGTTTTGCGTATTTTTTATAAAATTTTTCAACTTTTTTTTCTTTAACTTTTTTCGTCTAAAAACCTCGTAACGTTTGACCGTTTTTTAGCGTTCAACGCAACCCTGCCCCGCCCGTTTTCACTTTTTGTACAGCTTGGCAAGTCCGCCTTCCGCCGTTTCGCGGTAAGACTTTTTCAAATCCTTGCCCGTTTCGTACATAGTTTGCACGACGAGGTCAAACGAGATTTTTCTGCTATCCGAAAGAAAGTACGCAAGCGAAGACGCGTTGATTGCCCGCATTGCCGCCACCGCGTTACGCTCAATACAAGGAATTTGTACCAACCCGCATATAGGGTCACAGGTCAAGCCCAAGTGATGCTCCATCGCAATCTCGGCGGCGTATTCAATCTGTCCCAGGGACAACGAACGCAACTCGCTCAAAGCCGCCGTTGCCATACAGCACGCGCTGCCGATTTCCGCCTGACAACCACATTCCGCCCCCGAAATGGACGCGTTCGTCTTAATCAAATTCCCTATCAAGCCCGCCGTTGCCAAAGCGTCAACGATTTGTTCGTCCGTGTAGCCCCGCCGCTCTTGCGCGTATTTGAGCACGGCAGGCACGACCCCGCAAGCCCCGCAAGTGGGCGCGGTAACAATCGTTCCGCCCGCGGCGTTTTCCTCGCCCACAGCAAACGCATACGCGCAAACAAGACGATTTTCCCGCGTTTCCGCGCCTTCCTCGGGTGCAACCCCTTTATATAAAACCTTGGCGCGGCGTTCCACCTCCAAACCGCCCGGCAATACTCCCGTTTGCTCTACACCTCGTGAAACCGCTTCTTTCATCGCCTGCCAAACCGTTTTTAAGTATGCACGAATTTCTCTTCCCTCACACTCATAAACATAATCGTAGAGGCGCATATTTTTCTTGGCGCAATATTCACGAATTTCCGTCAAAAACCGCAATGGATAGACCTCTGCCCCCTCGCTATCCGCTCTGCCCTCGATTTTAATCGCGCCGCCCCCGACGCTATACACGCGCATACGCGCGATTTCGCACCCATTTTTCAACGCGCTCAAATCCATCGTGTTTGGATGCGGTGTTTGCGTTTCCGCGTCGTAAACGAGCTTTACAGGGTTCAAAACGCTCTCGATAACGCGGTTCGTACCGTGTCCCTCACCCGTCTTGGCGAGCGAGCCGTACAGCGTAACGACGAAAGCATCCGCCTCGGTGTTTTCCTCCAAAAACAGACGGCAAGCCCGTTCGGGAGCAATCGTATGCGACGATGACGGACCTTTACCTATTCGATACAGTTCTTTTAACGATTTCATAACGTTTTTTCCTTTCGTGTGCTCGTTGGAGCGTGTATTTATTATACCATAAAGCCTCGCGTTTGTAAACAAACTACGCCGTAAAATTCCCTTTCGCAAATAAGATTTTTCCCATGCCGTGGATTGATTTAAGAATTTTTCGACATATTGATTAACTTTCGTTGACAAAATAAACAAAATCTGTTATTATTATAGTGTAGTAACATAAATATATTTTGGAATTTGCGGCTACTACTTTTTTCCCGCGTTCCCCTTTTTGAAATAGGAGTTTCTATGAATAATACGAAGAAAATAGCAATCACGACCGACACGAACAGCGGTATGATGCCCCACGAGAGTGATGAGTTAGGGCTTTTCGTTTTGCCCATGCCTTTCGTCATCAACGGCGAAGTCCTGCTTGAAAGCGTTGACCTTTCGCGCGAAGATTTTTATACGCAGCTCAAAGCAAAAGCAAACATTACGACTTCTCAACCCAGCACGGGCGAAGTATCGGAGTTTTGGCGCAATATCTTAAAAGATTACGACCAAATCGTGCATATCCCTACTTCTTCTAATTTGAGTGCTTCTTACGCAACCGCGCTTTCGTTGGCGAACGAAGAAGAATTCGCTGGCAAGGTATTCGTCGTAAACAATCTCCGCATTGCGGTATGCTTGAAATCCAGCGCGTACGACGCGGTGAAATTGCGCGACCAAGGTAAATCGGCAGAGGAAATCCGTGCCTTTTTGGAAGAAAACGCAAAGGAATATTCCCTTTATCTTTCTTTGGAAACGATGGAATATCTCAAACGCGGCGGGCGTATTTCCCCCGCGGCAGCGGCAATCGGTTCGCTTCTTAAATTGCGCCCCGTTTTGCACCTGTCTTGCGGTAAATTAGATAAATTTGCCGTACCCAGAACGGTACAAAAAGCCAAGGATATTATGAAGGCTGCCGTACTCAACGACTTGAACGGCGTTTATAAAGACGCTTTGGATAAAGGCGAAATCAGACTTGTAGTGGCACACAACGAAAACCACGAAGAAGCCAAGGCTTTTGAGGAGGATATGAAAAAAATCTTCCCGAATATCCCCTTCCTTTCTTGCGACGAGTTGTCGTTGAGTATCGCTTGCCACACCGGTCCCGGTGCGCTTGCATTCGGTGTTATTCGCGTCGTAAACGATTAAAACAACTTCCCCCGTTGGCTCTTGCCAACGGGGTTATTTTATGCAAAAATAAACGAAAACACCTATGCTTCGGCATAGGTGTTTTTGGTTTCGTTTTAACGATTAAACCAATTCGATAATCGCTTTCTGTGCAGCGTCGCCGCGACGTTCGCCGAGAAGATAAATTCTCGTGTAACCGCCACCTTGACCAAGCTCTTCCTTACGAGCCGCGTATTTAGGCGCGATTTCGTTGAAAAGCTTATCCATCAAGGGGTGTTGAATATCAGCCGTTCTCGCCTTGAAATCGCTCTTCTTTTCAGTGAAAGCTTTTACTTCCTGCAAATCGTAAGTTTTTGCCATAATCGCACGACGAGCCGCAAGCTTCTTTGCGCCATCTTTTACGTTGGTTACGGTGATTTCCTTACCCTTTGCGTCTTTCTTCGTTACTTCGAATTCGATATTATCGTCATAGGTATTTACCGCTTTGGTGATGAGCTTTTCAACGTAGGAACGAAGCTCTTTTGCCTTTGCAGCGGTCGTTTCGATTTTACCATACCAAAGAAGTTGCGACGCAAGACCTCTCAAAAGCGCGTTTCTTTCTTTGGACGTTCTTCCCAATTTACCGGGCATAATTTTAATCCTCCTGTTGTCTTAATGCAAGGCCGTAAGAATCCAATTTCTGAATGACTTCGTCAAGCGATTTTCTGCCGAGGTTTCTCACCTTCAACATATCGTCCTCCGTCTTCTTGGTAAGGTCTTCGACCGTGTGAATATTCGCTCTCTTCAAGCAGTTGTACGAACGAACGGAAAGGTCCATTTCTTCAATTGCCATTTTGAGAATTTGTTGTTGCTTGTCGTCTTCCGTCTTGACGAGAATATCCATTCCTTTAATCGTTTCGCTCAAATTCACGAACAGGTTGATATGGTCCTGCATGATTTTCGCCGCCAAAGAAATGATTTCCTTGCCCGAGAACGTACCGTCCGTCCAAACCTCCAACGTCAGCTTGTCGTAGTCTACCGCTTGACCTACGCGCGTAGGCTCAACCGTGTAGTTTACTCTCTGTACGGGGGTGTAGATGGAGTCAACCGCGATATAATCGACGATTGCTTTCTTATTCTCTTTTGCAGGTCTGTAACCTCTGCCTCTGCCGATCGTGATTTCCACGTCCAGCTTCGCGCCTTCGTCAATCGTGCAAACGTACTGATCGCCGTTGATTACTTCGATTTCTGCATCTATGTTGAGGTCTTTACCCGTCAAAACGGCAGGACCCTCTTTCGTGATGTGCAGAACCTTTTCATAATCCTTATCAATCACTTTCGTTTTGATTGCAAGCGTTTTGAGGTTGAGAATAATCTCCGTAACGTCCTCTTTGATACCCGCTACCGCGGAAAACTCGTGTTTTACGCTACCGTCGGGGAATTTAATTCCTTCTACTGCTGCACCGGGCAGAGCCGCAAGGAGAATTCTCCGTAAACAGTTTCCTATTGTAAGACCGAAACCTTTTTCCAAAGGCTCGCAAACGACCTTTGCATAAAAATCGTCGTTTTCAAGCACTTCGAGTTTGGGCATATCCATTTCGATCATTGTGTTACCTCCTTATATTTTTCAATTATTTGGAGTACAATTCGACAATCATATGCTCCGCAATCTGGCTGTCGATGTCTTCTCTAGTGGGAAGAGCCAATACTTTTCCTTCGAGTTTTTCTCTGTCAAACTCAACCCATTTTACAAGGCTGTTGTTTGCTTTCGTCTCTTTGAGGGCGGTGAAATATTTGTTGCCCTTTCTGTTTTCCTTAACGACGATTACGTCGCCCGCTTTTACGATATACGAAGGAATCGTAACCGTCTTGCCGTTTACGGACAAATGCGCGTGGCTGACGATTTGACGTGCAAGCGTTCTGGAAGGAGCAAGCCCCATTCTGAACACTACGTTGTCCAAACGTCTTTCCAAAAGCGAAAGCATATTTTCACCCGTTACGCCCTTCATACGGTCTGCCATTTCGTAATACTTACGGAACTGACCTTCCTGAACGCCGTAAATTCTCTTGGTCTTCTGCTTTTCACGAAGCTGCAATCCGTATTCGGAAACCTTCTTTCTGTCCGCACCGTGCTGACCGGGAGCAACCGGACGCTTGTTGAACGGGCATTTCTCCATATAGCACTTGTCCCCTTTGAGGAACAATTTTGCACCTTCTCTTCTGCAAAGCTTACACTTTGCTTCTCTATATCTTGCCATAATTTACTCTTTGCCTCCTGATTAAACTCTACGACGCTTCGGGGGTCTGCAACCGTTGTGAGGAATGGGGGAAACGTCGGTAATCATAGTGATTTCCAACTCGCAAGCGGAAAGCGCGCGAATCGCGGATTCTCTACCTGCACCAGGACCTTTCACATATACCTCAACCGTACGAAGCCCGTGCTCTTTTGCAACCTTCGCCGCCGTTTCAGCAGCCATCTGTGCCGCAAACGGCGTACCCTTTCTGCTGCCTTTGTAGCCAAGCGCACCCGCGCTGGACTGGGAAATTGCGTTACCGTTCATATCCGTAACCGTTACGATCGTGTTGTTGAACGTGGACTGAATATGAACTTGTCCTTTATCTACTTTCTTAATTTCTTTGCGCTTACGGGAAACGACTTTCTTTTTCATTTCTGCCATTGTCTATCGTCCTCCTGCTTACTTCTTCTTGCCTGCAATCGCGCGTGCAGGACCTTTACGCGTACGAGCGTTTCTCTTCGTGCTCTGTCCGCGTACGGGCAACCCCTTTCTGTGACGGATACCGCGCTAGCATCCGATTTCCATAAGGCGTTTAATGTTGAGGGAAACTTCGCTACGAAGTTCACCTTCTACTCTCAAATTATGATCGATATATTCTCTCAATTTGGAAACGTCGTTCTCGTCGAGATCTTTTACTCTCGTATCGGGATTGATACCCGTTTCCGCGAGAATTTTCTTGGAAGTCGTCAGACCGATACCATAAATATAGGTAAGCCCGATTTCCACTCTTTTTTCTCTGGGTAAATCTACACCGGCAATACGTGCCATTGATTTCTGTCCTCCGTTTTTTTTACTCTTTTTTGTTCTTTATTGATCTATTCCTAACGAATACGCGAGCTTTGGCAGTGGAAAATGCCGTCGCGGCGTACTGTATTATTTTTGAAGCATTCAGCCTGTCCACGTCCATACGCATACGCGTATACGCGTGAATACACGCAACAAAACTGGATTTCCGCAATTTTTACGGAAATTCAGCCTGCTTACGATTGTATTTTTGAGAAATTTGCCTCCAAACAGCATCATCTCCCAAATTACGGCATAATAAGATTATATCATATCCCGTCAAGGGCTGTCAACTGTTTTTTGGTAATTATTTGCAAATTTTTTTAGCCTTGTCTTTGCTTGTGGCTCTTGCTCTTGGAGCAGATAACCATTACTCTACCGTTTCTTTTGATAACTTTGCACTTATCGCACATAGGTTTTACAGAAGGTCTAACTTTCATGATAATTTTCTCCTTGTTAATTAAATCTTTCGTCGCTTTTACGACTTGCTACGCCACGTAATTCTGCCTTTCGTCAGATCGTACGGGCTCATTTCCAATTTTACCGTATCACCCTCGATGATTCTAATATAGTTCATACGAAGCTTACCGGAAATATACGCCGTGATAATGTGACCGTTGGAAAGCTGCACCTTAAACGTTGCGTTGGGCAACGCTTCGATTACTTTCCCTTCCGTTTCGATTACGTCGTCTTTGGACACGATAATTCCTCCGAATTTTTTATAATCTTATAGCGTGAGTATTTCCACGCCGTCCTCGCGCACCACCAAGGTGTTTTCGTAATGCGCCGCACATTTGCCGTCTACCGTTACCGCCGTCCACTCGTCGTCTAAAATACGAACGCGCCAATTTCCCAGCGCAATCATAGGCTCTACGCAAAGCACCGTGCCTGCCCTCAACCGCATTCCCGTTCCTTTTTTTCCATAGTTTGGAACGGACGGGTCCTCGTGCATTTCTTTACCGATACCGTGCCCCGTGTACGAGCGTATAACGCCGTAACCGTGCGCCTCCGCGTGTTGTTGCACGCGATAACCGATATCGTAAAGCGGCGTCCCTGCCCGCAAACCCTCAATGCCCTTGAAAAAACATTCCTCGGTCACGCGAACGAGCTGCTCGATTTCGGGCGAAACCTTACCAACTTTGAAGGTACGGCAAGCGTCGCCGTGATAGCCGTTTTTATATGCGCACAAATCTACGCTGACGATATCGCCCTCTTTGAGAATGATTTGCGAATCGGGAATTCCGTGCACGACCGTTTCGTTTACCGAAACGCAAGCTGAAGCAGGAAAACCGCCGTAGCCAAGACACGAAGGGTACGCGCCAGAAGCGCGGATATACCGTTCGACAAGCTCGTCGATTTCTTTTGTGCTCATACCCGCAACGATTTTCGATTCCACAAAGCCGAGCGTATCACGAACGATTTTACACGGCTCGCGCATCAAATCAATCTCTTTTTCGCTTTTGACGTAAACCATAATCCTTATTTACAAAATTCGTCCAGCTTCTTTTGAACTGCTAAGAACGTTGCTTCGGGGGTCGTACTGCCGTCTACGTTGAAGAGCACGCCCTTCTTTTCATAGTACGCAATGAGCGGAGACGTTTGCGATTCGTACACGTCCAAACGGCTTTGTACCGTTTCGGGGTTGTCGTCCTTTCTCTGGGAAAGCTCGCCGCCGCAACGGGGACAGCTCGTCGAGCCGTTCAGCCACTTGATATGCGTGCTTTCGCCGCAAGCCTTACAAACGCGTCTACCACAGATACGGTCCATCAAAAGCGAGAAGTCAACGTTGATATTGACAACCAAATCGATATTCGTAATCTTGGAAAGCACGTCGGCTTGTACGGTGTTACGGGGAAAGCCGTCCAGCATATAACCGTCTTTACAGTCTGCTCGGGAAATGCGGTCCTCTACGATTTTGCAGGTCACCTCGTCAGGAACGAGCTGTCCTTTATCGATATACGATTTCGCAAGTAAACCGATTTCCGTTTGATTTTTGATATTTTCTCTGAATATATCGCCCGTAGAAATATGCGGCAGGTTGTATTTGTCTACGATTTGCGAAGCCAAAGTACCTTTCCCTGCACCGGGCGCGCCGAGTAATATAATGTTCATAAAACGCTCCTTTGAAAAATTACGTACGCGGCGAGCGTTCGCTTATGCGTCGCTCCGTTTTTCCTTTCGGCGTTCCGTATTCAACGGAACGCCGAAAAGGCGGTTTTGCTTATTTCAAAAATCCTTTGTAATTCTTCATCATCAGTTGCGCTTGCAGCTGCTTTTCAAATTCCATTGCACAGGAAACTACAATCAAGATACCCGTCGTCGAGAATACGTTGACGAGATCAAGCGAAGCCCACGAGAATGCAACGGAAGGAATAAACGCAAGCAACGACAGATAAATCGCGCCGAACAACGTGATACGGTTGGATATCTTTTTCAGATATGCCTCCGTCGCTTTACCAGGACGAATACCCTGAATGAAGCCGCCGTTCTGCTGAATACTCTTGGAAACGTCTTCGGGATTGAACTGCATTTGCGCGTAGAAGAACGAGAACGCGAAAATGAGCAAACACAATACGAGCGTGTATACGATAACCTGCGGAAATTCTGCCGAGGCAGACATCCAGCTATTCCAGAACTTGGTAAACCAGCCTTCCGCGTTGGGATCTACCATACTTGCGATCATTTGAGGGAAGCTCAAAATGGAGAACGCAAAGATGAGAGGCATAACGCCACCGCCCGAAATTCTGATGGGAATTGCAGACGATTGACCGCCGTACATCTTTCTGCCTTTAATCTGCTTTGCATACTGTACGGGAACCTTTCTTTCGGAAAGATCAACGTATACGATTGCAAAGAAGATGACCGCGCTTACGAGCGCAAACGCTACCAGCTCCCAAATTGCTTTCGTGTCGCCCGTGAATACTTGTTGGAATTTTGCAACGATTAAGTTGCCTGCCGTTGCCAAAATACCCACGAAGATAATCATAGACTGACCGTTGCCTACGCCGTAGTCGGTAATTCTTTCACCGAGCCACATAACGATAAGCGCACCTGCCGTGTACACGATTGTCATAAATACGCCCGCAATTGCGAGTGCTACGGCAGAACCGAAATACTCTTGACCAAACAGCCAAGTCTGGATTGCCGATTGTTGGCTACCGAAGCCGATAATAATACCGATAGATTGAATAATCGCAAGAAGAATCGTGACGTAACGCGTATATTGCGCAATCTTTTTACGACCTTCTTCGCCTTGCTTGGAAAGTCTTTCAAGGGCAGGAATACCAACGCTCAAAAGCTGCATAATAATCGAAGCGTTGATGTACGGTCCGATACCGAGCGCGAACAGCGTGCCTTGTGCAAGCGCGCCACCCGTGATGCTGCTCATCAGCGTTAAAAAGTCGTTGCCTTCCACTACTGCAGAGAAAGTGCTTCTGTCCAAGCCAGGTACCGGAATAAAACAGCCGATACGGAAAATCAAAAGCAAAAGGAGCATCATATACACCTTATGCCGAATTTCCTTGACCTTAAATGCATTGATAATTGTCTGTAACATTTTTTTCTCCGTTTTTCTTTTTTCTAACCCTTCGCGAACGCCTACGGACAATTCACAAAGAGGCGAACGTGCTTTCGCACAGGAGAGAAATAACGCGAACTACGGAAAACTACTTTTTCAGCAGTTTTCCGTCGTACGGTTTTATTCGTTAAAGGGTCTCCGCCGTTCCCTTGGCTGCTTCGATAGCTGCCTTTGCGGAAGCGGAGAATTTAGCCGCTTTTACGGTGAGCGCAACGTTGAGTTCGCCCTTACCGAGAACTTTAAGTCCGCAGTTATTTTTAACGGCTTTTGCAAGACCGTTTTCCATAACGAAGCCGTAATCAACCAACGTACCTGCAGGGATATCTGCAAGTGCTTCTACGTTGATAATCACGTATTCCTTTTTACCGTTATGGTTGAAACCTCTCTTCGGTACACGACGTGCAATAGGCATCTGACCGCCTTCAAAACCAGGACGAACACCGCCACCGCTACGCGCCCATTGACCTTTGTGGCCTTTACCGGACGTCTTACCCGTGCCCGAACCAATACCGCGGCCAAGTCTTTTTACCGCTTTGGTTGCTCCCTCCGCGGGAGAAAGGGTATCTATTCTCATAATAAATCTCCTTAAACGTTTTCTACTTTGACGAGGTGCTTAACCTTTTCCACCATACCGCGGATTGCGGGAGTGTCGTCAAGTTCTTTGGAAGAACGGATTTTTTTAAGACCGAGCGCTTGAACCGTAGCTTTGTTTGCTTCGACCTGCCCAATCGTGCTCTTAACGAGCGTAACTTTAATCTTTGCCATATTCTTGTTCCTCCGTTTCTTAGCTGCGGATTTCTTCTACGGTTTTACCGCGAAGTGCTGCAACCTGTTCAACCGACTTCAGCTCTTTCAAACCCTCGATTGCTGCTTTTACACAGTTACCCGAGTTTTGGCTGCCGTGCGATTTCGTTCTGATATTCTTGATACCTACGGCTTCCATAACCGCACGGACGGGACCGCCCGCGATAACACCGGTACCTTCGCTGGCGGGCATCATAAGCACTCTGCCGCGGCCGAATACGCCGATAACTTGATGAGGAATGGTGCCATCAACGATGGAAACGGAAACCATATTCTTTTTCGCTCTCAAAGTAGCCTTTTCGATTGCTTCGGGAACTTCTTTCGCTTTACCCGTAGCAACACCGATCTTACCGTTGCCGTCGCCGACGATAACGAGTGCCGCAAAGCGCATATTTTTACCGCCCTTTACAACCTTCGTTACGCGATTGACTTCAATAAGTTTCTTAATAAGACCGTCGTCTTCCGCTTGTCTTCTTTGCGGTCTTCTTTCTCTCTTTTCGTCTGCCATAATGCCCACTCCTTAAAATTTAAGTCCGGCTTCTCTCGCGCCGTCCGCAACTGCCTTTACACGACCCGTGTAAAGATAGCCACCTCTGTCGAATACTACCGTCTGAACGCCTTTTGCCATCGCTCTTTCAGCAGCAACCGCGCCAACGACTTTCGCCGCATCCGTCTTGTTCAGCCCTGCGATCTTTTCCTTTACCGCTTTGTCCATAGTGGACGCAGCCGCGATCGTAACGCCGCCCTTTTCGTTGCCTGCTCTGTCGTCAATTACCTGTACGTAAATGTGGTTAAGGCTTCTGTAAACGTTCATACGGGGTGCTTCCGCCGTACCGACCACCGTCTTTCTGACGCGTGCGTGGCGTCTTTGTCTGACTGCATTTTTATCAATTTTCGTAATCATACTTTAACGCTCCTTATTTCTTGCCTTTACCGGAAGTCTTACCTTCTTTGTGCTCTACGTTCTCGCCCTTATAGCGAATACCGTATCCGTGGTAAGGTTCGGGAACTCTGATTGCTCTGATGTTCGCCGCGATCTGACCAACGAGCTCTTTGCTGATACCGCAAACGTTGACGTCCGTCAAAGTGGGGCATTCAAACTTGATGCCTTCGGGTGCGACTACTTCTACGGGGTGGGAGAAACCAACGTTAAGGACGAGCTTGTTGCCCTGAACGGCTGCTTTCCAACCTACACCTTTTACTTCCAAAGCCTTTACGAAACCGTTGGTTACGCCCGTAACCATACCGTTCAAAAGGGCTCTGTAAAGACCGTGCTTTGCATTCGTATCCGCGGCATCGTCCAACGCCTTCAACACGAGGTTCGTGCCTTCCGTTTCGATACCGATGTTACCGACGATTTCTCTCGTCAAAGTACCCTTGGGTCCTTTAACGGTAACGATACCGTCTTTGAAATCTACCGTTACGCCCGCAGGGATTGCGATGGGCATTTTACCGATTCTCGACATTTGCCTGCACCTCCCTTACCAAACGTAGCAAAGGACTTCGCCGCCAACGTTGGCTGCCTTTGCTTTTTTACCCGTCATAATACCCTTGTTGGTGGAAAGGATAACCGTTCCGAAGCCGCCAAGGACTCTGGGCATGTTCGCAACGCCTGCATAGGTACGCAAGCCGGGCTTGGATACTCTCTGCAAACCGCTGATAACACATTTCTTTTCGTTGTATTTAAGCGTAATAGCAATCTTGCCGTTATAACCGTCTTCAACGATTTTAACGTCCTTTACCCAACCCTCGTCAGCGAGGATTTCGGCAATAGCTTTCTTTTCGTTGGAAGCGGGGATTTCCACCGTTTCCTTCTTCGCCGTGATTGCGTTTCTAATTCTTGTAAGCATATCTGCGATAGGATCTGTCATTTCTCTTACCTCCTATTACCAGCTCGACTTTTTAACGCCGGGAATTTCTCCCTTGTACGCAAGGTTACGGAAACAGATACGGCATACACCGTACTTTCTTAAAACCGCGTGAGGTCTTCCGCAAATCGTGCATCTCGTGTAAGCTCTCGTAGAGAACTTGGGCGTCTTTTGCTGTTTATTTATCATTGACTTCTTTGCCATGTTCGTTTCTCCTTACTTCTTGAAAGGCATACCGAGTGCGCGGAGCAACTCTCTTGCCTCTTCGTCCGTGTTCGCGGTGGTGACGATTGCTACGTCCATACCTCTGATCTTTTCCACCTGATCGTAGGTGATTTCGGGGAAGATCAATTGCTCTTTCAAGCCCACCGAGTAGTTGCCGCGTCCGTCGAACGCTTTATCCGATACACCGCGGAAGTCGCGGAGTCTGGGAAGCGCGATGGATACGAACTTGTCATAGAAGCTGTACATTCTGTCGCCACGAAGGGTAACTTTGATACCAACCGTTTGTCCTTCTCTTACTTTGAAGTTTGCAACGGATTTTTTCGCCTTCGTGAGGATAGGCTGCTGACCGGAAATCATCTTGATTTCGTTTTCCGTCATCTGGATAGATTTCGCGTTGTCTTTGATGTCGCCTAAACCCGTGTTGATAACAATCTTAACGAGCTTCGGGCATTGCATAACGGATTTATATCCAAACTTTTTCATCAGATAAGGTACGACTTCTTTTTCGTACTTTTCTTTTACTCTGCTCTTATATACTTTTTCTGCCATCTCAACTTACCTCGTTAATTGTTTTCCGTGGTTTCGGTGGTAGCCTTCGCCGCGCGCTTTCTCGTTCTCTTCTTGGGAGCTTCTTCCGCCGCTGCTGCCGCTTTTGCCGCTGCCTTCTTGGAATACGCTTTGTCGAGAACCGCGCCGCAAGCGCATACTCTCACTTTCTTACCGTCTACGACCGCGTGCTTTACTCTAACAGCCTTACCACAGGTAGGGCAGACTACTTTTACGTTAGACGCGTCGATGGGACCGGGAACTTCCACGATCTTGCTCGTTTCGTTCGCTTTTCTTGCCTTTTCGTGCTTTTTCTGAATGCGAACACCCTCAACGACTACCGTATTTGCCTTGGGGGACGTGGCAAGGACTTTTCCCTGTACGCCTTTGTCTTTACCGGCAATTACAAGTACGTTATCATTTACTTTTACGTTCATTGTTTTAGTCCTCCTGACAAATTACAGAACTTCGGGAGCAAGGGAGATAATTTTCATATAATCTTTATCTCTCAATTCCCTCGCGATCGGCCCAAAGATACGCGTACCCTTGGGTTGTTTCTGGTTATCGATAATTACGGCTGCATTTTCGTCAAATTTAACGAAAGTACCGTCCGCTCTTCTGATGCCTTTTGCGCTTCTTACGATGACTGCTTTAACGACGTCACCTTTCTTAACCGCGCCGCCGGGCGTAGCCGTCTTTACGGACGCTACGATTACGTCGCCGATGTTGCCCGTCTTACGGAAGGAGCCGCCAAGCACTCTGATGCACATCAATTCTTTTGCGCCGCTGTTATCGGCTGCTTTCAATCTCGATTGAGGTTGTATCATAACTTATTACTCTCCTTTAATTACTTCGCTTTTTCGACGATTTCAGCAACGCGCCAGTTCTTGTCCTTGCTGAGCTTTCTCGTCTCGACGATACGTACCTTATCGCCTACGCCGCATTCGTTGTTTTCGTCGTGTGCTTTGATACGCTTGCTCTTCGTAATGGTCTTTTTGTAAAGCGGGTGCTTGCTCTTATCGCTGATGAGCACGACTACCGTCTTATCCATTTTATCGGATACAACAAGCCCGACTCTTTCTTTTCTCAAATTTCTTTCCATAATGCTGTCCTCCAATGTTACGCTTTGAGCTCTCTCGCACGGATTTCCGTGTTTACGCGAGCGATATCTCTCTTGCAGGTTCTGATGGAAACGGGGTTTTCAAGCTGACCGGACGCCAGACGGAAACGAAGATTGAAAAGTTCGCTTTTAAGCTCCGCGAGCTTTGCTACAAGCTCTTCGCTCGTCATTTCTTTTACTTCTTTCGCTTTCATTATTGTTCACCGCCTTCTGCCGTTTCGGGAGCTTCCGCAACGACTTCTTTCTTAACAAACTTGCACTTTACGGGAAGCTTGTGCGCCGCAAGACGCATTGCCTCTCTTGCCACTTCTTCGCTTACGCCTGCCATTTCGAACATTACGCGGCCAGGTTTAACAACGGCTACCCAATATTCAACCGAACCTTTACCGGAACCCATACGCGTTTCAGCGGGCTTCTTCGTGATAGGCTTGTGGGGGAAGATGTCGATCCATACTTTACCGCCACGCTTGATAAATCTCGTCATAGCGATACGGGCTGCTTCGATTTGGTTGGATTTAATCCAGCCAAGCTCTTCGGATACCAAACCGTATTCGCCGTAAGCGATTACGTTACCCTTCGTAGCCTTACCCTTCATAGTACCGCGATGCTGTCTACGTCTTTTTACTCTTTTGGGAATTAACATTACTGTTCGCCTCCTTCTACGGCTTTCTTGGCAGCTTTGATAACCTCGCCCTTGTAAATCCAGCACTTAACGCCGATCATACCGAAGGTCGTGTGCGCTTCCGCAAAACCGTAATCGATATCCGCACGAAGCGTTTGAAGGGGAATAGAACCCTCGTGATAATGCTCGCTTCTTGCGATTTCAGCACCGTCAAGACGGCCGCTGACCATCATTTTGATGCCTTTTACGCCCGCTCTCATAGAACGGCCGATAGCCTGCTTCATACAACGTCTGAAAGACATACGCTTTTCAAGCTGTGCCGCAACGCCCTCTGCTACGAGCTGTGCGTCGCAATCGGGCTTTCTCACTTCCGTGATGTTGATGCTGATTGCTTTGCCGTTCGTAAGCTTTGCAAGGTCTTTCTTGATAACCTCGATTTCCGCGCCGCCTTTACCGATAATAACGCCGGGACGAGCCGTGTAAATGGTTACCACGAGTCTCGTTGCCGCTCTCTCGATAAGGATTTTGCTTACCGCTGCCGCATAGTACTTCTTTTTCAAGAACGTACGGATTACGTTGTCTTCTTTAAGGAATTTGGAGAATTCTTTTTTATCTGCATACCAGGTGGTATTCCAACCCGTGATAACGCCGACTCTCAAACCGTGAGGATTAACTTTTTGTCCCATTGTTATACTTCTCCTTCCAATTTCTTAACGTCCAAAATTACGGTGATGTGGCTCGTTCTCTTTAAGATTGCGTGCCCTCTGCCCTTGGATACGGGTTGCATTCTTTTAAGCATCTGACCGCCGTCTGCAAAGCATTCCGCAACGTACAGATCGTTCTTGTCCATACCCATATTGTGTTCTGCATTTGCCGCCGCGCTCATCAATACCTTCTTAACAGCCAACGCACTGCCGTTTACGCTGTAATCAAGAATTGCTTTTGCTTCTTTATAGCTCTTTCCGCGAATCAAAGCGAGAACCGTTCTCACCTTGTAGGGGGAAACTCTGATATATTTGGCGACTGCGTAAGGGCGTTTTTCTTTGTTTGCTGCCACCCTTTCCGTTTTTTTCTTCATATTCGTTGCCATATTATCTTATCTCCTTATTTGCCACCCGTCGTTTTAGCCGTATGACCGTGGAACGTTCTCGTGGGAGCAAACTCACCGAGCTTGCAGCCGATCATATCCTCCGTCACGTATACGGGCACGTGCTTGCGTCCGTCGTATACGGCAATCGTGTGTCCAACGAAATCGGGGAAAATGGTAGATGCTCTCGACCAGGTCTTGATAACCTTCTTTTCGTTCGATTCGTTCATAGCTTGAATTCTGCTCAAAAGCTTCGCTTCGACATAAGGTCCTTTCTTAACGCTTCTTGACATTTTTCAACCCTCCGATTAGTTAATTCTTTTGAGAATGAACTTGTTTGTTGCATTCTTCTTCTTTCTGGTTTTGTAACCGAGAGCAGGCTTACCCCAAGGCGTCAAAGGACCGGCGTGACCGATCGGAGACTTACCTTCACCACCGCCGTGAGGGTGGTCAACGGGGTTCATTACCGAACCTCTTACTTCAGGTCTCAAACCAAGATATCTTGCTTTACCTGCTTTACCAAGCGATACGAGCTCGTGGTCGACGTTGCCGACTTGACCGATCGTCGCGCGGCATTTGAGAAGAATATATCTCATTTCGCCGCTCGGCATACGAATCGTCGCATACTTGCCTTCGACAGCCATGATTTGTGCGGAGATCCCTGCACTTCTTGCAATCTGACCGCCTTTACCCGGCGTAAGCTCGATATTGTGTACCATCGTACCTACGGGGATATTTTCAAGGGGAAGCGCGTTGCCGACCTTGATGTCCGCGTTTACGCCGCTCATAACCTTATCCCCTACGTTCAGACCTACGGGAGCAAGGATATAGCTCTTAACGCCGTCTGCGTATACGAGGAGCGCAATATGCGCACTTCTGTTGGGATCGTACTGAATGCTCTGTACCGTTGCGGGAATATCGTCTTTCTGTCTTTTGAAGTCGATAATACGATATTTTCTACGGTTGCCGCCACCGATATGTCTGGTGGTAATTCTACCCATATTGTTACGGCCGCCGCTGTGACGCTGGTCGTGCATAAGCGATCTTTCGGGCTTTGCACCTTTCGTCAAATCGTCGTTCGTAAGTACCGTTACGAAACGGCGACCTGCGGAGGTGGGTTTATACGTTTTAATAGCCATTTCTTTCTCCTCCTATTAGGTCAACGACTCGAAGAATTCGATAGCCTTGCTATCTTCCTTCAAGGTAACGATCGCTTTCTTGCGATCGGGCGTGTACCCTTCGTTTCTGCCCATTCTTTTAAGCTTACCTTTATAGTTGATGGTGTTCACCTTTTCAACCTTAACGCCGAAAAGCTTTTCTACAGCAAGCTTGATTTGGGTCTTGTTTGCGTCCTTCTTTACGTAGAAGGTGTATTTTTTAGATGCGATACCGTCGTAACCTTTCTCGGTGAGGACGGGCTTCAAGATAATATCTTCAGCAAACATTATGCGTTCACCTCCTGAAATTTCTCAACCGCCGCTTTCGTCATAACCACTTTCGCGTTCGCAACTACTTCGTAGGTGCTTAATTGCGCGAGGGGAAGCGTGGAAAGCTTGGGAAGGTTTGCAGCCGCGCGGATTACGTTTACGTCCTCGTTATCCATAACGACGAGTGCCGTCTTGTTGAGGTTGAGCGCGTTTGCGAACGCCGCCATAACCTTGGTCTTGCCGTTTTCCGCTTTAAGCTCGTCCACTACGATAAACTCGCCGTCGGCAACCTTCTTGGAAAGCGCGGACATAAGCGCAACTTTCTTTGCCTTGTCGTTCATCTTCTTGGAAAAATCACGGGATTTGGGTGCGAATACTACGCCGCCCTTAATCCATTGCGGAGCGCGGATAGAGCCCTGACGAGCACGACCCGTGCCCTTTTGTCTCCAAGGCTTGATACCGCCGCCGCGAACTTCCGTTCTCGTGAGGGTGGATTTGGTTCCCTGTCTTTCGTTTGCAAGACGGGTAACGACTGCCTGATGAATCAAAGATTCTTTATATTCGACGCCGAATACGTTATCGTTGAGTTCGATTTCGCCGACTTCCGCGCCGCTCATATTCAATACTTTAATAGCCGCCATTGTCTGTCACTCTCCTTATTTGCTCTTAACGCTGTCCGAAACGGTAACGATGCTGCCTTTCGGTCCGGGAATAGCACCTTTGATGAGGAGCGCGTTTCTTTCCACGTCAACCTTTACGATTTCAAGGTTTTGGATCGTAACGTTTTCCACACCGTACTGACCCGCGAGGTGTTTATTCTTGAATACTCTCGACGGGGAGCTGATGGGACCCATAGAACCGGGCTCTCTGTGTACGGGGCCGGTACCGTGCGTCATCTTCAATCTCTGTTGATTCCAACGCTTGATAACACCCGTGAAACCGTGACCTTTCGTCACGCCCGATACGTCTACCTTTTCGCCTGCCGCGAAAACGTTGGCTTTGATTTCCGTACCAACCGTATACGTTTCTGCATTTGCTACTCTGATTTCCTTCAAGACCTTGTGGGGTTTAACGCCCGCTTTCTTGAACTGTCCGAGCTCGGGCTTGGTAAGAGCCTTTTCGCTCGTTTCGATAAAGCCGAGTTTCAACGCACAATAGCCGTCGTTTTCAACCGTCTTTACCTGCACTACGGGGCAAGGACCTGCCTCCACTACCGTGACGGGAATCATTTTTCCGTCTGCTGCAAAGATTTGGGTCATACCCACTTTGCGTCCGATGATTGCTTTATTCATTGATAAAGTTCACTCCTTAAAATTTTTTTATTCTCGAATACCTTTGAAAGTATTTCTCGGCAAATTTTGATTATTCCCGATCAAAGCTTAATCTTGATATCCACGCCTGCAGGGAGGTGAATGGAATCAAGCAGTTTCGCGTTGGGGGAATAGATATCGATAATTCTCTTGTACGTTCTCATTTCGAACTGCTCGCGAGAATCCTTGTACTTGTGCGGGGAACGAAGAATCGTGATAATTTCTCTTTCCGTAGGAAGGGGAATAGGACCGGAGATTTTTGCTCCGCTCTTCTTCATCGTTTCAACGATGCGGCTTGCCGCTTCGTCAACGAGTTCGTGGTCGTACGCCGCTAACTTAATTCTGATTTTTTGAACTGCCATTTTGTGTTACTCCTTTTACCGTTTATACTAACATTTTATTTACCGTGTCAACTCACCCGTGTGTATCGAGGTCACCCGCAAAATAAAAACACTCACGTTTTTGCCCGAGCGTTCTTACGCAAAGCCTCGGTTAGTCGCAGGAATCCAGTCCCACTTTTGTCAACGGAAATTATCTGTCAAGACGGCTTTTGCCTTGAAATTTCAGTAACTTCCCGCATCAACCCATACACCGCGTTTTTACACAGCCTACTTATAATACCAAATTTTCAAGTGGCTGTCAAGCGTTTGAACGAATTTTTTTGAAATTTTTTTAACTTTTTTTGGAAAATAGGAATATTTCCGTTTTATGATACTTTTACTTCCTCTATTTATATATACGCGTACGCGTAAGAAAAGCCCCCGAGCAGACCGCTCGGGGGGGGCTTTTGCGTGCTTTACGTTTAATTTGCGGAAGCGTCGTAGCCCTCCACGAGCTCTGCGTGCATAGAAGCCCACTTATTCTTCGCCGCCGCCTTGTACGCCGCGTAGTTTTCTTCGAAATCCTCGTCTGCGTTTGCAAGCGCGGTCGTTTTCGCCTCTTCGATTTCCGTGAGATAATTTTCCGCTTTAACGGAATTGCTTTCAATCAAGGTAATCACGCTATTGTAAGCGTTCGTCAGCTCGACCTTCAACGAATCCAAAAGTGCGTTCGCTGTTTCCCCTGCATCCTCCAACGCCGTTTCCGCCGTTTCCAAGAGCTGATCAAGCTCCGCAAGACGGTTTGCCTGCTCCGTCGTTATCGTTTCCTGTTGCGACACGTAATTTCTGTAATTGAGGTATTCTATCTTCTTTTCACGGAAGCTCGCCAACGCCTTTTGATAAATGCTATCTTCTTTAATGAGATAGTTCAAGCGTACGCTCTCGATTTGCTCCACCGCGCTATTATACAACGTATTCGCCGCTTCTACCGCTATCGCTCCCACGGCATTCAATTTCGCTTTGAGCGTTTCCACCTTTGCCTCTTCCACGACACGGGCTTTCGCTTCGTAATACGCCGTCTTGATCTCTTGCGAATAGAATTCCGCCGTTTCCTTTCTCGATTCGGCGAGCGTTTTCACAAGCTCCGCGTATTCCATTGCCTCAATTTCCGCTTCCGTCAAATAGGGCGTACATTCTTCTACAAGCTCTTCAAGGTGCTCCTTGGTCAAATCCGCCGCCTTTTCTATTTTTGCTTCAATGCCCAACTCGTCGTAATACGCTTGGATATCCGTAGCTACGCTTTCGTACAATGCGCGCACGTCCGCTTCGCTACCCGAAACAGAAACCTCAACCTCGTTTTCCTCCGTTTTTAAGCTTCCCGAAACGAGGAAGCCCGTATCCTTGGATACTTGCACGAACAGCTTTGCCGCCTCCTCCGCGCTCTTGCCCTCAACGTTTGCGAACGCTTCCGCGCTGATAATCAAATTCCCTTCTTCGTTGAGCGCGTTTACACTGATGACCTTGTCGTTTCCATCCAAAACGAATTCCACTTCGGGATTGAGCGACAAATTCATAACCGTTTTCGCCTCGTCGTTATTTGCGCCCGTATCACCGCAAGCGGAAAGAACAATCGCCGAGCTACTCATCACCAACGCGCATAACGCACACGTAATTCTTTTGATTTTTTTCATATTCAAAAACCTCCGAAAAATCGTTTTTTGTCGTTGCATTATATTCGCAACTTTGCTGTATTATATCACAGTTTTCCAAAAAATGCAATACTTTTTTGAAAAAAAGTTGCATATTTTTTATTTCAACGCATACCTGCCCCCCTTCCTAAATAAAAAACGGACCCGCTTTTTGCGGGTCGTTTATTTCAATAAATCCTTAAAATCGTAAATATATTTATCGCTTAAAGCCAGCATTTCCTTTTCAAAAGCCGAAGAAAATTCGTCGAAAACACCGATTGTATAAATACCGCTCTTTTTTGCCGCGCGCACGACGGCAATGCTGTCGTCCACCATAGCGCACTCCTCGATTTCCCTTCCCAAGCGCGCCGCCGCCAGCTTGTAAATTTGCGGGTCTGCCTTGGTCGTAGGGAAATCCTCCAACGACCAAAGATTGTCAAAGCAATCGTATAACCCCAGCCGTTTCATACAAGGGTCTAAAAAAATGTGCGGGCTTGCCGTGAGCACGTTTAGGCTTGCGCCGCGCGCTTTCAACGCCTTTAACGTTTCCCCCACGCTGGGTTTTGCGGGAATGGCCGTTTCGTATTTCTCTCTAATCGAGCCGACAAATTCCGAAACGATATCTTCCACGCTCTCCGCGAGCGAGAAATAATCGCGCATATACGCCGCCGCGCCCGTCATTCCCAAGGCAATCACGTTTTTAATCACTTCGACCGAAAAAGGCAGGCGACGCTTTCGTAAAAAGCTCTCGAACATTTTTACCCAGCCGTTGGTCATAGAATCGACGAGCGTTCCGTCCAAATCAAACAAATACGCTTTCATCATTTATTCTTCTCTTTTGCCCTCGCTTTTGCGCGAAGCTCGCTATCCAAAATACGCTTTCTGATGCGCAAGCTCTTGGGCGTTACTTCCAACAACTCGTCGTCGGCGATGAACTCCAAGCATTCCTCCAAGCTCATTTTAGAAACGGGAATAAGCGTCAACGCGTCGTCACTGCTAGACGAACGGGTGTTGGTTAAGTGTTTCGTCTTGCAAACGTTGACGTTGATATCGTCGGCAAGGTTGGTGTACCCCACGACCATACCCTGATATACGGGCGTTCCGGGAGTGATAAACAAATTCCCTCTGCCCTGTGCGTTGAACAGACCGTAAGCCACCGCTTCACCCGTTTCAAACGCCACGAGCGAACCTGTGTTTCTACGCTGCATATCGCCTTTATACGGCTCGTAGGAATAGAAGATCGTATTCATAATCCCTTGTCCCTTGGTGTCCGTCAAAAATTCGCTCTTATAACCGAACAACCCGCGAGAGGGTACGGTAAATTCAAGGCGCATACGGCTGCCGATTGCCGTCATTTGCAACAAATTCCCCTTTCTGTTTCCCATTGCCGAGAACACGGGTCCCGTCATATCCTCGGGCACGTCCGCAACGAACAGCTCAATCGGCTCGTGACGAACGCCGTCAATTTCTTTATATAATACCTTAGGCGTGGAAACTTGGAACTCGTAGCCCTCGCGGCGCATAGTTTCAATGAGAATGGAGAGATGCATTTCCCCTCTGCCACAAACGCGGAAGCTGTCCGCGTAATCAGTATCGTTGACGCGCAAGGACACGTCGCGGAGAAGCTCTTTATACAAACGGTCGCGAAGCTGACGGGAAGTTACAAATTTACCTTCTTTACCCGCAAACGGACTGTCGTTTACAGAGAAAGTCATCTCCACCGTAGGTTCTTCGATTTTCACGAACTGCACCGGCTCAACCGCCGTCGGCTCACACACGGTATCGCCGATATTCAATCCGTCAATTCCCGAAAAGACGACGATATCCCCTGCCTGTGCCGTGGGCACGGATACCCTTTCCAACCCCTCGATTTGATAAAGGTTGGCAATTTTGCAATTCGTCCTTACCTTGTTGTCGTTGAAGTTACAAACGGAAACAGGCTCATTTGCGCGAATGACGCCCCGTTCAATTCTACCGATACCGATACGCCCCACAAACTCGTTGTAGTCGATGCACGAAACCAACAGCTGTCCCGCGCCTTCCGTGTCCATATCCATAGGCGGAATCGTTTGCAAAATGGTATCAAAGAGGGGATTGAGGTTTTCCTCCTGTTTATCGGGTGTCAAAGACGCCGTGCCCTGACGGCCGCAACAATAGACGATCGGGCTTTCCAGCTGCTCGTCCGTAGCGTCCAGCTCCATCATCAAAAGCTGCATTTCCTCCACAACCTCGGCAATTCGTGCGTCCGGTCTGTCTACTTTATTGATAACGATAATCATTTTCAAACCAAGCGCAAGCGCCTTTTGCATAACGAAACGGGTTTGCGGGAGCGGTCCTTCCGCTGAATCGACGAGGATAAGCGCGCCGTTTACCATTTTCAAAACGCGTTCGACCTCGCCCGAGAAATCGGCGTGCCCCGGGGTGTCGACGATATTGATTTTTACCCCTTTATAATGTGCGGAGGTATTTTTTGCGAGTATGGTAATCCCGCGCTCCTTTTCCAAATCGCCCGAATCCATTACTCTGTCCTGCACTTGCTGATTTTCACGGAACGCCCCGCCCTGCGCCAGCATTTCGTTGACGAGCGTCGTTTTACCGTGGTCAACGTGCGCGATAATGGCGACGTTTCTCAAATCTTCTCTTAACATTCGTACTATCTCCTAAACCAAGTAAATTTACAACCCTATTATTTTAATACTTTTCCCCGCGTATTGCAACGAAAACGCGGGGGTGTTTTTGCTTTTTTTATAAAATTTTCGGCAACTTATTCTGATAACGGGTGAAACGAATGGTATATCCGTTATCCTCCGTGTCCTCTCCCTCGTCCACGCAAATGAAGCGTTCGTCCGTGTCCAGATTAGGAAAAAACACCGTCGCCCCGCCCACCGCATCCACCTTGGTCACGAGCACCTCGTGACAATAGGGCAAAAGCTCTTTATACACCGCGCCGCCGCCAATCACGTATACGTCCCCATTTTCGTGCTTTTTCATCTCTGCTTTCAGCTCGTCGTAGGAACGAACGATTATACAGTCGTCGCGTACCTGCCCCCTTGAAAGCACGATATTCAGCCTGTTTTTTAAGGGCTTTTGATTAGGGAAGGAGCGCAAGGTATTTCCGCCCATAACGACGACGTGCCCCGAGGTCGTTTCGCGAAAAAATTTCATATCCTTGGGCAACGAAAACATCATATCGTTGTCTTTCCCTATCCCCCATTCTCTATCGGCGTGTACGATGGCTTTTATCATAACGCACCTCTTAAATGGCAACGGGGATTTTCTTATCCAACTTCTCGTACTCGTAGTCAACGAGCTGGAAGCTGTCCACCGTGAAGTCGTAGAAATTCGTCACGTTCGGGTCTACGATAAGCTTCGGGGCGGCGTGACGGGGCTTTGCAAGCACTTCTTTTACGAGCGGAATATGCCGATCGTAAATATGCGCGTCGGCAATCACGTGCACCAGCTCACCCGCCTTCAAACCCGAAACCTGTGCAAGCATAATCAAAAGCACCGCGTACTGTACGACGTTCCAGTTATTCGCCGTCAACATATCGTTGGAGCGTTGATTTAATATCCCGTTGAGCGTGTCGCCCGACACGTTAAAGGTCATAGAATACGCGCAAGGGTACAAATTCATTTCGTGCAAGTCTTGGAAATTGTAGATATTCGTCATAATACGACGGCTTGCGGGATTGTTTTTAAGATCGAACAGCACTCTGTCCACTTGGTCGAATTCGCCCTCTTTATATTGATGCTTCACGCCGAGCTGATAGCCGTACGCCTTGCCGATACTGCCCGTTTCGTCTGCCCAGCTGTCCCAAATATGCGAGTTCAAATCGTGGATATTATTGCTCTTTTTCTGCCAAATCCAAAGCAGCTCGTCCACGCACGATTTGAACGCCGTACGGCGAATGGTCAAAATAGGAAATTCCTCTTGCAGATTATAACGATTGACAATCCCGAACTTTTTAACCGTATGCGCGGGCGTACCGTCCTCCCAACGCGGACGTACGGGAAGCTCGGTATCCCAAAACCCGTTATCCATAATATCCTGCATATTCCGTGCAAAAATCTCGTCTGCTCTACTCATTCGTAACACCGCCTTTTTTCTTTCTACACGATATTATATCACATTTGCTTGACGATAGTCAACTTTTTGAGGAAATTTCCCGTAAAACAAAATCTTTTTTTCGATTATTTTTGTAAAAAGTTGACAAAAGCAAAAAAAATGGGTATTATATATACGTACGAAAAAATTTAAGTTAAGGAGATTTCCATTTTATGAACAAGAAAACCGTAAAAGACGTTGACGTAAAAGGCAAAAAAGTCCTCGTGCGTTGTGATTTCAACGTACCTATGAAAGACGGCGTGATTACCGACGAAAACCGTATTATAGGCGCGTTGCCCACCGTTAAGTATTTAATGGAGCAGGGCGCGAAAGTCGTACTTTGCTCGCATATGGGCAAGCCCCACAACGTATTCGACGACAAGCTCGAACTCAACAAGAAAGAAAAAGCAAAGATTGCCGCGCTTCCCGAAAACGAACAGGCAGCGGCTACGCAAGAAGCGCTTGAAAAAGCAAAGAAGGACGTCAAAAAACTCACGCTTGCGCCCGTTGCAGCAAGATTGAACGAGCTTTTAGACGGCAAAGTCACGTTCGCCTCCGACGTAATCGGCGACGACGCGAAAGCAAAGGTTGCGGCTTGCAAAGAGGGCGAATGCGTACTCTTGGAAAACCTCCGCTTCCACAAGGGCGAAGAAAAGAAATTCCCCGAATTTATGCAGGCTCTCGCAAGCTATTGCGAAGTATACGTGAACGACGCGTTCGGTACGGCGCACCGCTCCCACGCTTCCACGGCAGGTATCGTAGAAGAAGGCTTGGTTAAGACGGCGGTTTGCGGCTTCTTGATCGAAAAAGAGCTTTCCGTTATGGCAGACACGCTTGAAAACCCCGAAAGACCGTTTGTGGCAATCCTCGGCGGCGCAAAGGTTGCGGACAAGCTCAACGTTATCTCCAACCTGCTTGAAAAATGCGATACGCTCGTAATCGGCGGCGGTATGGCTTACACCTTTATCAAGGCACAGGGCGGCAAAATCGGTACTTCCCTCGTAGACGAAGAAAAAATCGAATATTGCAAAGAAATGCTTGCAAAAGCGGCTTCCCTCGGCAAGAATATCCTCCTGCCCGTAGATACGGTTGCGGCGTACGCGTTCCCCAACCCTATCGACGCGCCTATCGAAACGACGGTCGTTCCTTCGAACGCCATTCCCGACGATATGATGGGTCTTGATATCGGCCCTGAAACGAAAAAGCTTTTTGCTGCCGCGGTAGCAAGCGCGAAATCGGTTATTTGGAACGGTCCTATGGGCGTATTCGAAAACCCCATTCTTGCAGAAGGTACGAAAGCAGTTGCACAGGCGCTTGCAGACGTACACGGCAAAGCAACGACAATCATCGGCGGCGGCGACTCCGCGGCGGCGGTACAGGTACTCGGCTTTGCGGATAAGATGAGCCACATCTCGACGGGCGGCGGTGCTTCCCTCGAACTTTTCGAAGGCAAGGTACTCCCTGGTATCGCTTGCTTGAACGATAAATAATTTACGAATATAAGGAGAATAGACTTATGAGAAAACCTATTATTGCAGGTAACTGGAAAATGAACAACACCGCTTCCGAGGGTGTCGCGCTTGTAAACGCAATCGCTCCCCTTGTAAAGGATGCAAATTGCGACGTAGTCGTATGCGTTCCCGCTATCGATATCCCCGCGGTAAGCGAAGCTTTGAAAGGCACGAATATTCAACTCGGCGCGGAAAACGTACACTTTGCAGAAAAAGGCGCGTACACGGGCGAAATTTCCGCGGCTATGCTTCTTGAATACGGCGTAAAATACGTTATCATCGGTCACAGCGAACGCCGTCAGTATTTCGGCGAAACGGACGAAACGGTAAACAAGAGAACGCTCACCGCACTCAAAGCGGGGCTTACCCCTATCGTTTGTATCGGCGAATCCTTGGAGGAGAGAGAAACGGGCAAGACAGAGGAAGTGCTTGCAACGCAAATCCACGAGGGCTTGAAGAATATTGAAGAAATCAAAGACGTAGTTATCGCTTACGAACCCGTTTGGGCGATCGGTACGGGCAAAACCGCAACGGCAGACCAAGCAAATGAAACCATCGGCTTTATCCGTAAAACGCTTGGGGAAATGTTCTGCCCGAAATGCGCGCAAGCCGTGCGCATTCAATACGGCGGCAGTATGAACGCGGGCAACTGCAAAGAGCTTATGGCGAAAGAAGAAATCGACGGCGGTCTTATCGGCGGCGCTTCCCTCAAAGCCCCCGATTTCGCGGCTATCGTGAATTTCGACAAGTAAAAAATAAAAAAATTAAAGGGGCAGGTATGCGTTGAGCAGTACTTTGCCCTAAAATTTTGACGATTTAGGAGAATATAATGAAAAAACCTTATGCCATCATCATTATGGACGGTTACGGTATCAATCCGTCTAAAAACGGGAACGCTATTATTGCGGACGGTAGCAAATACGTGAACGAACTCAAAGCGAACTACCCCTCCGCACAGCTTGGCGCGAGCGGTATGTCCGTAGGACTTCCCGACGGACAAATGGGAAACAGCGAAGTCGGGCATTTGAACATCGGTGCGGGTCGTATCGTATACCAAGACCTTACCAAAATCACCAAGGATATTCGAAACGGCGCGTTTTTCAAGAATGAAACGTTGCTCGGCGCAATGCACGCCGCGAAAAACAACGGTAAAAAGCTCCACCTTTACGGGCTCGTTTCCACGGGCGGCGTACACAGCCACACCGAGCATTTATACGCGCTCGTTGAAATGGCGAAAAACGAGGGTTTGGAAAACGTGTATATCCACGCGTTCACCGACGGCCGCGACGTTGCTCCCACTTCGGGTGCAGGATTTTTGAAGGATTTACAAGCCAAGCTTGACGAGCTCAACTTCGGTAAAATCGCTTCCGTTTCGGGCAGATATTACGCAATGGACCGCGACAACAACTGGGACCGTGAAGAAAAGGCGTACGATATGCTCACACTCGGCACGGGCGTACAGTTTGAGGGCACGGCGGAAGCCGCGGCGAACGCCTCCTATAAGCAGGGCGTTACGGACGAATTTATCCTGCCCACCAACCTTACCGAAAACGGAAAACCCGTCGCTTTAATCGAAAAAGGCGACAGTATCGTTTGCTTCAATTTCCGTCCCGACAGAGCACGCCAAATTTCCCGTATGTTCTCGCAAGAAAAATTCCCGTTCGTGGACGCAAAGACGGGTGCGACACTCGGTTTTGAAAGAAAAACGGGCTTCCTTGCCCCCTATTACGTCGGTTTCGCGGTGTACGATTCCTCGTTTGAAAACGTAGGCGTTGCGTTCCCGCCCGACGAAATCACCAACACCCTGCCGCAATATATTTCCTCGCTCGGCTTGAAACAGCTTCATATCGCCGAAACGGAAAAATATGCACACGTAACCTTCTTCTTCAACGCGAAGCTTGAAGCTCCCGTAGAGGGCGAAACGCGTATCGTTATCCCCTCGCCGAAGGTTGCGACCTACGATTTACAACCTGAAATGAGCGCGTATCCCGTCACCGAAAAGGTACTCGAAGAGCTTGACAAGGGCGAATACGACGTCGTAATTCTCAACTTTGCAAATTGCGATATGGTCGGTCACACGGGCGTTATGGAAGCGGCGGTAAAAGCGGTACACGCGGTGGACGAGTGCGTGAAAAAGGTCACGGACAAGATTTTAGCTATGGGCGGCGCAGCAATCGTCACGGCTGACCACGGCAACGCCGATCAAATGATTGCCGACGACGGCGAAACGGCGTTCACCCAGCACACCACCTTCCCCGTTCCCGTGATTTTGGTTTCCGAAGCGCATAAAAACGCGACGCTTCGCGAGGACGGCGTTTTGGCGGATCTTGCGCCTACGCTGTTGGATATTATGAACCTGCCCCAGCCCAAGGAAATGACGGGCAAGAGCCTCATAAAATAAACTTTCAAAAATCGGCGAAACATTCTTTCGCCGATTTTCCACGCAAAAGATAAAATTTTTCGGAAATCCGTTAAAAAACAGTTGCGATATTTTTCCAAGTATGCTATAATCAATAAGTATTTTGGAAGAAAAAGATAAAAAGGATTGAAACACAATGTTAAATTTGATTAGTGCATTGCTTGTACCCACCTCAAACGACGCGTCTTACGTGCTCTATTTTGGGTTAAGCCTTACGATGATTGTTCTTATGGCCCTTGCGGCGATCACGGCGATCGTGCTCGTGCTTTTGCAACCGAGTAATTCCAGCGGTATCGACGCACTCGGCGGTTCGAGCGAAACTTTCTTCGGCAAGAACAAGGGTAAATCGATTGAAGCGAAAATGAAGAAATGGACTTGGATTTGCCTTGCTGTCCTCGTCGTATTCGCTATCGCGTTCTACGTTTTGCAGCTTGAAACGCTCTGGGCGTAAGTTTAAGAAAAATCCGTCGGCGGCTTATTACAAGCCGCCGTTTTTCTTTCATTACATAACGGAGGTGACCCTATGAGCGTAAAAGAACGCATATACGAGCGTTTTCTCGATAAAACGTTATCGGGAAAGAATATCAACGAGATTTGCAAAGCCTTATCCATTCCCTATCGCGAAAAAAACCGTCTACTGCCCATTCTCGACGAGCTTTGCGAGGACGGCAAGCTTTATAAAAATGACGGGGGCAGGTATGGAACGAGTGAAGATTTGGGCTTAATCAAAGGCGTGATTAGCGGCAACGAGCGCGGCTTTGGTTTTCTCATTCCCGACGATAAAGAAAAGTATCCTGACGACTTCTTTATCCCTCGCAAACGCTTACACGGTGCTTTGCACGGCGACAGCGTGCTTTGCGAACGCGTCTACGATTACGCGGACGGCGAACGCGACGAGGTGAGCGTCGTCAAAATCCTTTCGCGCGGGTATACCAAAGTCGTCGGTACTTTCCGCCGCGATAAACGGGCGGGTTATCTCTTTCCCGACGAAAAGAAATTTTCCACGGAGATTTATATTCCCCTTTCCAACTGCTCGCATATCCAAAACGGCGTAAAAGCCGTTGCAAAAATTACGGCGTACCCCTACGGCAAAGCCCCTGGCGGCGAAATTGTGGAGGTACTCGGCGAGGAGGACGATTTTTTCGCCGAAGAGCTGTCTATTATCCGTTCGTACGACCTTCGCGAGGAATTTCCCGAACGCGTGGAAAAGGAAGCGAGAAGACAGGAAAAGCGAGGTATTACGGAAACCGATTTGCAAAACCGCCGAGATTTTCGCGATAAATTGATCGTCACGATTGACGGCGAGGACACACGCGACATCGACGACGCAATCTCCTTGGAGAAAATCGGGGATAAATATCTTCTCGGCGTGCATATCGCCGACGTTTCGCACTACGTGCTTCCCCGCTCCCCGCTCGACGAAGAAGCGTTTGAACGCGGTACGAGCGTATACTTTCCCGATTGCGTATTGCCCATGCTCCCCCGCGCGCTTTCTAACGGCATTTGCTCGTTGAACGAGAGCGAGGATCGCCTCACGCTGTCCTGTCTTATGACCGTGGATAAAAACGGCAAAGTCGTAAACAGCGAAATCGTCGAAGGCGTTATCCGTTCCGCGCATAAAATGACGTATACGCAAGTTTCCGCTATCCTTGACGGCGACAAAGAAACGATAGAAAAATTCCCGCTCGTTGCGGACACGGTACGGCTCTTTGCGGAATTGACCCGCATTTTACAGAAAAAAAGAGAAAAGAAAGGAAGCATTACGCTCGATATCAAGGAAGCGAAAATCCTCTTTGATAAAAAGACGAACGAAATTTCTATTCCCGATTACGAACGGAAATTTTCCTATCAAATCATTGAAGCCTTTATGGTGCTTGCCAACGAAACGGTGGCGGAATATATGCATTCTATCGAAGCTCCGTTCGTCTACCGCATCCACGAAAAACCCAGCGAGGAAAAAGCAACGACCTTCCGCGCCTTTGCCCAAACGTTGGGCTTGACGGCAAGATTTAACGCCGACGAGATACGGCCGTACGATTATCAAAATCTGCTCAAAAGCGCGAAGAATATGCCCGTTTATCCCGTGCTCAACCGCGTGATGCTCCGCTCCATGCAAAAGGCGCGCTATTCGTCGGAAAATTTGGGGCATTTCGGACTTGCAAGCGATTGCTATTGCCATTTCACGTCCCCTATCCGCCGCTATCCCGACCTCTGTATCCACCGCATCATAAAAGAGGTCATTCACGGAAAATACGCCGAAGCCGTAGAAAAATACACGGACTTCGTAGACCGCGCGGCAGAGCAGTCCTCCGACCGCGAGCGTAGAGCAACGGACGCCGAACGGGACGTGGACGATTTGTATAAAACTATGTATATGAGCGAAAAAATCGGCGAAGAATACGAAGCCGTCGTATCGGGCGTGACCTCGTTCGGCATTTTTGCCGAGCTGCCCAACACGATTGAGGGCTTTATTCCCATAGAAACGCTGTTCGGCGAATATAAATTCAACCCCGACCGTTTCCTATTAAGCGGCAAAAACGAAAGCTACACGATAGGCGATTGCTTACGCGTTAAGGTCAGCGACGTGGATTTCTATCGCCGTAGAACGGAATTTAGATTACTTGAAAAAATAACCGTAGGTGAATGATTTATGAAAATTATCGCAACCAACAAATCCGCTTCCTTTGAATATTTCATTGAAGAAAAATACGAAGCGGGAATCGTGCTTGAAGGCAATGAAATCAAATCCCTTCGTCTTGGTAACGTGAATATGAACGACAGCTTTTGCTTTCTTCGCGACGGGCAAGCCTCCGTCAAAAATATGCATATCGCGTTATATGATAAATCGGACGCGTTCAGCACGCGCGATACGCGGCGCGACCGCAAGCTGCTCTTGCACAAGAGCGAGCTTGCCAAAATCGCGGGTAAAATCAACCGACAAGGCTATACCCTCGTACCGCTCAAACTGTATTTTAAGGATGCGCTCGTGAAAATGGAAATCGCGCTTTGCCGCGGTAAGCATACCTACGACAAAAAACAAGCAATCGCGGAACGCGACGTCAAGCGTAGCGTAGACCGCGACATCAAAAATGCAGGTTTTTAAGCTTCAACGCATACCTGCCCCCTCACATACCGATTTTTTTCGGTCTATGAAAGCCACGCCGCCTCGTTTCCACGAGGTGGTATTCTTTTATCGGCGTAAACTCCAACGAGGCGGGACTTTGCGGAGAAGCAAAGACGATTTCTCCCGAAACGTCGGCAATCGTGCAATACCCGTCCGCGCAAAAAAGAATGGGCACGCCGTAGCAATACGCGCCCGCCCGAAGCAACGCCGCGCGTACCTCGTCTGCTTTCCCAAACGGGCAAACGATAAAATCGCTCCCGCATACCGCAAGAGCCTTGACGACCTCGGGAAAGTCCAAATCCTCCCCCACGATTACGCCCATACGCCCGATTTGCGTTTCGTACACGCGAAGCGACGCGCCGCTGTTCACCTCGCCGTCCACGACGTTCGTCATATCAGAAACACCCGAAAGCCGCCCTTTTTGCGCTACAACGGCAGATTTGCGTTTGTGCCCGCGCGTGTCCGTGATACAACCGCACACGACCACGCAATTTCGTTCCTTGGACAAGCGCGCCGCTTCCTCAAACAAGCTCGTTTCCCCTTTTAGTTCTCTTTCGTAGCTCACCTCTCCCATACCGTTGAAGCCGAAGAAAATCAAATCGACCTCTTCCCTTTCACAGTCCTTTTGCGTACACGCTTCCGTATAATCTCGCAAGCTTCCTTGACAAACGAAACAAATCCGCATAAGCCCCTCCCCCTTTATTATACCCAACCGCCGCGCAAAAGGTGACAAAGCCTTTGGTATATACTTTATTTTTTGGGCTATAATAAAAAACGGCGGCAGCCGCCGCGAAAGGAGGTAGGGAATGTTTTGGCTTGGTGTAGCAATCGGCTTGGTGCTCGGCGGCAATTTGGGCGTAATCGTAATGGCACTTCTCAAAATCAACAAAAGTTAGCCACTTAAAATCGAATTCGGATTATATTGACTTAACTAAATCGGCGGGAAGCCCCGCCGATTTTATTAACAGTATTTATTTACGATTTCTTGCATTTTTTCCAGCTTTTGCTCCATATCCCGCGCCAAGGTCAAATGGCATTTTGCCCTTGCAAGATTTTGATCGGGGTAATGGATACGGAAATACTTATCCCCGTTCAGATAATCGGTCAAAAACCGCGCGCCGCATTCTGCCGTCATTGCCAACGCGCCAAGCGCGAGCGAATCGTATTCCGCTTTGGTGAGCTTGCCGTGCAACGCGCCCACAAACCCGCGCGTAAACGCTTCGTATTTCTCCAAATCCACGGCAACCTTTGAAAGGTCCTCTTCGTCCTCGTCCACGGTGGACGCCGCCACACGAATCGCGTCCCCGAAATCGAACGCCACCAGCCCCGGCATTACCGTATCCAAATCGATTACGGACAAATGCTCGTGCGTGGTTTCGTCAAACAAGACGTTGCTCGTCTTGGTGTCGTTATGCGTAACGCGCAAGGGTAATACGCCCTCGCGTTGCAAGCGATAGGGCTTGGTCGCAAGCGTTTCCAAAGCCAAATACCCCTCTACAACGTCCTGAACCTCCGCAAGCCTGCCGACCTCGTCCTTTTGCATAGCCTCGCGAAGCGCGTCATAACGTGCAATCGTGTTGTGGAAATGCGGTATAACGATATGTAAATCCTTTACCGAAAAATCGGAAAGGTATACCTGAAATTCCCCAAACGCTCTGCCCGATTCCTCGATAACCTGCAAATCGTCCGTTTGCATAAAGGACACCGACCCGTCGATAAAACGGCAGCATCTCCAAAAATCCCCGTCGGGCGTATAGGCGTAATATTTCCCGTCGCTCGCCGTAGCATAATGCAAAACGTGACGTTTTGCCGTCACTCCAGTCGCCTTTATCTTGGCGCGAATGTACTCCGTCACCGAAGATATATTTTCCATAACCGCTACGGGGTCTTTGAAAACGTAGGTATTTACACGCTGTAAAATATAGTCCTTGATTTCGCCGTTACGAAAAAAATACACGCGGTAGGTCGTATTGATATGCCCACTGTTTATCAATTCGTAACTTTTGTATTCCCCTTTTATATTAAAGAGCTTACATACTTCGATTATGCGTTGTTCTTCCACTATTATTCCCTCTTGCATATTATCATATCTATTCCTTTATAGTATACTATAAATATAAAGGAAAGTCAACCGTTTTTTGAATTAGCTAAATATTTAACAAACCAAAAACGAATACTACTATTATGCAACGCTTACCCCCTTTCAAACGCTTATGCTTATTGCTTTTCGTCCTGCCTTTTTTGACGAGCTGCCGTTTCAACGCATACCTGCCCCGCGCAAGCGAGCAAAACTCCTCTCTCTCGCCGCCCTTACACACGCTCACGCCTTTGCCCGTGGAAGAAACGGATTCGCCTTTTTGGGATTTGTCGAAAACGGACGTTTCGCATATCGATTTGACAAAAAAGCTTATTTCTTTTACCTTTGACGACGCGCCCACGCCGTCCTTGGAGCGAATTCTCGCCGTATTCGCTTCTTTTAACGAAGAAAACCCCGACTGCAAAGCCACCGCCACACTCTTTTGCAACGGTTATTTTTTCAACAACGCAACGCTACACACCGCCAAGGCGGCGTACGCGCTGGGCTGGGAGCTGGGCAATCACTCTTTTTCGCATTTGGATATGACCAAGCTCCCCAAAGACAAGCTGCAATGGGAAATAGAAAAAACGGACGATATTCTCGCCCGTATAGACGGTAAGCCGCGACATCTCTTTCGCCCGCCGTTCGGGCTTTGTAGCGACGATATAAAGACCGCCGTCGAAGTACCCGTAATCAACTGGTCGATTGACACACGGGATTGGACGGGCGTTTCCGCTGACGATATTTATAATGAGGTTATGCAAAAAAAGTTTTCGGGCGCAATCGTTTTAATGCACGACGGGCATAACGAAACGGTAACCGCGCTCAAACGCCTGCTTCCCGATTTGAAAAGGGCGGGGTATCAGGTAACGAGCGTATCACAAATGGCAAAGGCGCACGATTGTCCCTTGAAAAAGGGTGGCGTTTATATTCGCGCACGAAAAAGCGGGACTTATTAAAGTCCCGCTTACGTTATCAATTTTCGTATACCGAACGCTTCAATACGCCGACGTAGGGAAGATTTCTGTATTCCTCCGCATAGTCCAACCCATACCCAACGACGAACTCGTCCTCAATAACAAAGCAGGTATACTCGGGCTCCATAGGCACTTCTCTACGCTCGGGCTTGTCGAGCAGCGTTACGATATTCACGCTCGACGGCGAGCGGGAATTGAGCAGCTTTTTCAAATTATACAGCGTATTCCCCGAATCGATAATATCCTCGACTATCAATACGTCGCGACCCTTAATATCCGTCGAAAGGTCCTTTTTTATCGTCAATTCACCCGTAGATTTCGTGCCGTTGCCGTAAGAAGAAACGCTCATAAAATCAATCGTAAGCGGCGTTTTCATGTGGCGTATCAAATCGGAAAAGAACACCACACTGCCTTTCAATATACAAACCACCACGGGTTTTCTGTCCTTGTACAGCTTATCCAGCTGTTTTGCAACCGCTTTCACCTTTTTTGCAATCTGTTTTTCCGTGAGCATCACGTACTCGACGTCCTTGTGCATTTCTTCCATAGTATATCTCCTTTTTTAATTCTTTCGTAAAATAATATATCGCTCGCGAAGCGTATTTTCGGTCACCTTAACGCACTCCGCAATCTCCACGCCGCAAACGGCGTAAACCTCGCCGCTCTCCCCGCTTGCAATCAAGGGCAAATACTCCCGCTCTTCGACGGGGATTTTTTTCTCATTAAAAAGCTTTTTTAAGCTCTTGCTCATACCCCCGAGCGTCCGTATCCAATCCCCCTCTTTTCGAAAACGGAACACCGCGTTCTTGGGGATAGCGTCCATATCAAGACGGAGCGTTTTCCACGGCAAAGCTTGCGCTTGCGGCAGGGTATCTTGTAACTTCACCGCATACCTGCCCCCGTCAAATCCCTGTTCATTAAATTCTTGTTCGGTGCTTTTTTCAAAGCCTTTTTGCTCCGTTTGCAAGAAAAACGAAACGCCCTTTTCCGTCTTTTGGGCAATCACGCCTTTTTTCAAGTTGAGCCGCGCACCTCGCGTTCCCTTTTGCAACGCATACGCACTTTCCAAATGCACGCACGCGTAATCCTTGCTTACGCCCAACTCCTTCATAGCCGTAAGGCAAGCGCGGTAAAACAACGGCTTGACCTCGCAAAACGCCACAGTGAACAGAGTGCGCCCCTGTTGCGTTTCCTGTTTGAGCAGCTTCTTGCTTTCCGCGTACAAATAATCGTCGTCCTCCGCGGCAAGTCGGGCAAAGCGGGCAATATTTTCTTGCGCGCCCGACACCGCCTCTTCCAGCAACGGCAACACCGACAAGCGTAGCTTGTTACGGGTGGCGTCCTGTTCAAAATTCGTCTTATCCTCGCGATAAGCTATCCCGTTTTCACTTGCATAGGCGCGTATATCCGCTTTTGTCCATTCCAAAAACGGACGAATTAAATATCCGCTATGCTCGCGCATACCCGCCACCCCCGAAAGCGCGCTGCCGCGGGCAATGCGGAACAGCACCGTTTCCGCCTCGTCGGACACGTGATGTGCCGTAGCGATAAAATCGGTTTTATTTTCTTGGATTAAGCTTTCAAAGCAATCTTTTCGGAAATTACGCGCTGCCGTTTCCAAACTGCACTTTTCCCTTTTTGCTTTTTCAGGGCAATTCCCTCGAAAAATGAAGAGCGGAACACTTAAATCCGCACACAGCTTTTCCACGAAATGCATATCGCCAACGCTGTCCTCGCCCCGTATCCCGTGCTCGCAATGCACGGCAAAAAGTGAAAAACCGTGTTCTTTTTCAAGGTTTTTCAAATAGTGCAACAGCGCCGTCGAATCGACGCCGCCGCTAACCGCCACACACAGTCGTTTTCCGTTGAATTTGCCGAAATCTACCATAATTTCAGTATAACACAATCGTTTGTATTTTGCAACTCTTTAAGGCAAATCTATTTCGTATAAATCTTTGTCGGGTAACGGTTTCGTGGAATTTTCCACGAATTTTTTGACCTCCGCCGTCGCCTTTTCAATGGACACGTTCGTACCCGCGCCTGCAACGCACCCCCCAGGGCAACCCATTCCCTCAATCAAACAGCCGTTCTTTTTGCCAAGCTTTGCAAGGAGTAACATTTTTTTACATTCCTCCAACCCCTCGGCGTGTTCGATTTTGACCTCTACGTCAGGATAATATTCCTTCACACATTTTTCAATCGCCGAAGCCACGCCGCCCGCAATCGCGTAGCCACGCCCCGCACCCGTCGCCTCGTGAATGGAGCGTTCGCCTTGGTATTTGGAAAAATCGATATTTTTTGCGTCAAATATACCCGCAAGCTCCTCAAAGGTAATGACAAAATCCACGTCGCTACGCACAGACACACGCGACGCTTCCAGCTTTTTCGCCGCACAAGGTCCGATAAAGACCACGCGCGCCTGCGGCGTACGCTGCTTAATTCTTCGCGCCGTCGCAACCATAGGGGTAAGCGATTGCGATACCTTGTCAATCAGTTGCGGAAACTGTTTTTTTGCGAGCATTGCCCAAGCAGGACAACAAGAGGTGAGAAGGAAAGGAAGCTTTCCCGAAACCACCTCGTCTACGTACTGGTGCGCCTCGGTCGCCGCGGCAACGTCCGCGCCGCTCGCCACCTCGTGCACCTCTTTGAATCCTATATCCAGTAACGCGCCCTTGATAATCGCGGGCGTAATCCCCTCGCCGAACTGCCCCATAATCGCGGGCGCGACCTCGGCAACGACGTAATCACCCTTTTTGATTGCGCGAATGAGCTGGAATATCTGTGATTTATCGGCAATCGCTCCGAACGGACAGCTCACCATACATTGTCCGCAGCCCACACATTTATCGTTGTCGATTTTCGCTCTGCCAAGCTCGTCAGCGGTAATCGCTTTCACACCGCAAGCCTTAGAGCAAGGTCTTTCCTTGTGCGCGATTGCGTCGTACGGACAAGCCTTTTTGCATTTTCCACAGCGTATGCACTTGGCTTGATCGATCACCGTTTTACCCTCGACGACAGTTATCGCGTTTTTTGGACAAACCGCCGTACAAGCCTTTGCAACGCAGCTACGGCATTGATCGCTCACCTCGTACACGTTGTCGGGGCATTTGTCACAAGCAGACGGAATGACCTGCATCAAAGGCGGCTCGTAATATTTATCCGAAATATCACTCTGGTCTATCCCCGCCGTGATATGCACGGGCTTATCCGCGGGGCGCAAAGACATACCCATCGCAAGGCGCACCTGCTCGGCGGCAATCGCCCGTTCACGGTAAATACTCTCTCTATATTTAGGCTCTTCCGTTGGGGTGATTTTATAGGGTATCGCTTCGATTGCGTCGTTGACCTTTTGCGGTTCTTCCTCAAAAGCAACCCGCGCAACCTCCTTAAATACCTCGTGACGAAGCTTTACGACTGCCGTTTCCAAACCTCTCATTCGTTTGCGTTCTCCTTGGGATAAATCTTTTCACTTTATCATTATACCGCAAACGAAAAATTTTGTCAATGCTTCACACCCTCTTTTCGCCGTAATATGCGCGTAAATACATCTCTTTTATTTCGGAAACGAGCGGATATCTCGGATTTGCGCCCGTACATTGATCGTCGAACGCGTCGCGACTCATTTGATCGAGAGAAGCCAAAAACGCCTCTTCCGTACCCTTATCCCCGATTGCCTCGCGAATGGTTTTGGGCAAGCCTAAAAACGCTTGTAAATCCTTGATTTTTACAACGAGATTTTCAAACGACTGCTCGTTCGATTCCCCCACCAGTCCCAACCTTTTCGCAATTTCCGCATACCTTGCAAGACAGTCGGGATAGGCATATTGCGGGAACGTCCCCATCTTCAAGGGCGAAGCGGAAGCGTTAAAGCGCATTACCTGTATAAGCAACAGCGAGTTTGCCATACCGTGTGGTAAATGCCAATACGCGCCCAGCTTATGCGCCATAGAATGGCACACACCCAAAAAGGCGTTTGCAAACGCGATACCCGCCATCGTAGCGGCGTTCGCCACCTTTTCCCGCGCTTGCATATTCGCCCGTCCCTCCGCAAAGGCAAGGGGCAGGTATTTGACGAGCATAGTAATCGCCTCGAACGCAAACCCGTTGGTAAAATCGGAAGCCATTAAGGACGCCACCGCCTCTATGGCGTGCGAAAGCGCGTCAAAACCCGCATACGCCGTCAAGCGCGGCGGAATATCCATCATCAAATCCACGTCGCAAATCGCCATATTCGGCATAAGCGCGTAATCGGCAAGCGGGTATTTCGCGCCCGTTTCCTCGTCGGTAATGACGGCAAACGGCGTCACCTCGCTACCCGTTCCCGCCGTCGTGGGTACAGCGACGAAGGTCGCTTTTTTGCCCATTTCGGGAAAGCCGTAGGCGCGTTTACGGATATCCATAAAACGCATAGCAAGGTTTTCAAAGCGCGTTTCGGGGTGCTCGTATAATACCCACATAATTTTCGCCGCGTCCATAGGTGAACCGCCGCCGATGGCAATAATCACGTCGGGTGCAAACGCCGTCATACGCTTTGCTCCCTCTTTCGCGCAAGCAAGCGTGGGGTCGGGTGAAACGTCGAAAAAGACGGTATGCGTGATACCAAGCTTATCCAGCTCCGTGGTCACGCGCCCCGCAAGCCCGCTTTCGTATAAAAATTTATCCGTTACCACGAACGCACGGCGTTTGTGCTGCTGCTCGCCAAGCTCTTGCAACGCGGTGGAAAGACACCCGCGCTTAAAATACACCTTTTCGGGCACGCGAAGCCACAGCATATTTTCTCTACGCTCGGCAACCGTCTTGATATTCAACAATTCTTTGATACCGACGTTTTCGCAAACGCTGTTGCCGCCCCAAGAGCCGCAACCAAGCGTAAGCGACGGCGTAAGACGAAAATTATACAAATCGCCTATCCCGCCTTGCGCGGCGGGCGTATTCACGAGTATACGGCAGGTTTTCATTCGCTCGCAAAAACGGTGCAAACGCTCGCTCGCTTTGTTTTCGTCAATATATATCGCGGCAGTATGCCCCATACCGCCGCCGTGCACGAGCGCGTCCGCTTTATCCAAAGCGTCCTCGAAATTCTCTGCTTTATACATTGCCAAAACTGGAGAAAGCTTTTCCCTTGCAAAAGGCTCGTCCTCTCCCGTCGACGACACTTCCCCTACGAGTATTTTCGTTTCATCTCGTACCTGTATGCCGCCAAGCGCGGCAATATACGCCGCCGTTTGCCCGACGATTTTGGCGTTCAAGCTCCCGCCGCCAAAAGTAATCTCTCGCATTTTCTCCGTTTCTGCTTCGCTTAAAAAGTACGCGCCTTGTGCTTGCAATTCTCTCCTAAATTCGTCGTAAATCTCTTTTGCCACGATTACCGATTGCTCGGAAGCACAAATCATACCGTTGTCAAAGGTCTTGGAATGGAGCACGGAAGCTACTGCAAGGCGAATATTCGCGCTTTCGTCGATTACAGCGGGCGTATTACCTGCACCTACGCCGATTGCGGGCTTTCCCGACGAGTACGCCGCTTTCACCATAGCAGGACCGCCCGTAGCAAGAATGATATCCGCCTCCCGCATCAGCCAAGCCGAAGCCTCCACGCTCGGCTCGTCAACCCATCCGATAATATTTTCGGGCGCTCCCGCCTCCACCGCCGCTTCCAAAATGATTTTCGCCGCTTTCACCGTGCACCTTTTCGCGCGCGGATGGGGCGATAAAATAAGCCCGTTGCGCGTTTTCAGGCAAATCAGGGCTTTGAAGATTGCCGTCGAAGTGGGGTTTGTCGTCGGCACGATTGCCGCCGCAACACCTATCGATTCGGCGATACGGGTATAACCGCCCGCCTCGTCGCATTCGATTACCCCACAAGTTTTTTCGTTTTTGTATCGGTTATAAATATATTCGGCGGCGTAGTGGTTTTTGAGTACTTTATCTTCAAAAACCCCCATTCCCGTTTCCTCGACCGCCGCTTGCGCAAGCTCTAACCTCGCCGCATTCGCTTTCAACGCCGCCGCCTTAAAAATCTCGTCCACACGCTCTTGCGAATAGGTAGAAAACGCCGCTTGCGCAGCGCGCACCTTATCCAACAATGCCTGAAAGCCCCGTTCGTTTTTTTCGTTTTCTTTCATATTCCTCCTCCACCGCGCCGCTGCGTTTGAAAAAGGAACGCTGAAAAAACGGAGCGGATACTAACTCTCGCCTCGTCTGTACAATTTTCCCGCAAGCATAGCCAACGAAGCAGCCAAATCCTCCGTTTTGAGCACGATATTTTTAGGTACACGCAAGGGAGCGGGGGCGAAATTCCAGATTGCCTGAATACCTGCCTCCACCATTTTATTGACGACCGCTTGTGCCGCAAGCTTGGGTACGGTAACGATTCCAAGCCTAATATTACGCTCGGAAACGAAGCGTTCCAGCTCGTTAAGCGGCAAAATCTCCTTGCCCGCCACGCGTTTCCCGACGAGCTTTTCGTCCACGTCAAACGCCGCAACGACGTTCAGCCCGTTATTTTTGAAGCCCTCGTAGCCCAAAAACGCCCGACCAAGCCCGCCCGCCCCGACGATAATTGCGTCAGAGAGGTTGTCGTAGCCTAAAAATTTCTCAATATCGACGATTAAACGGCTGACGGCAAAGCCCAACCGCGGCCGTCCCGCTTCGGAGGATACCATTGCAAGGTCCTTTCGTACAAGCACCGACGATACGGAAATATTTTGTGCAATCACCGTCGAAGAAATGTATTGCGCGCCCTTGGAATTTTCTTCTTGCAAGAAATGCAGATACAACGGCATTCGGGCAAGCGTCGCCTTGGAAATTTCTCTGTTTTCTTCCTTTTCTATATTCTTTTGCTTCATAAACGCACCTCTTTATCGATAAAAAACAAGCGATTAAAGCTTAAAAAACCGCCGCGCGCCCCTTGGTCGCGCGGCGGTAATCGTTATTTTTTCAAATGCTTGGGCTTGCGAATTTTGTTCAGCTGTTTGTTCATCTTCAACAGTTCTTCCTTCGTCCAAGTGATATTCATATTACCCATAAGGTTGGTCATACGCAACACGGTGAAGCCGCCCATCATCTGCATCATGCCCTCGTTAATCTCAAAGCCGCCCATAGCCTTTTTGTCGCCGCCCGTCAACGCCTTTTTGATTTTCATAGCCATTTTCGCAAACCAGAGCTTGCCCCAGAAGCTACTCATAATATCCGACATTTTATCGTTGAGCGAGAATCTGCCCTCGGGAGCGGTCACGTCAAACCAGTTGAGGATAGCGCCCTTTTCTTTGAGGATATACTCGTCGTTCATTTTATCGACCTTGCGGATTTTACCCTCGTCGGAAAGCTCGCCCGCCTTGGCAACGATCGTGCTTTCGCCCACGTTTTTAACGTCAAAGTAGAAGAAATGCACGTCGCTCGTCTTTTTTCCGATGCTTTCGCCGTTGACGAACAGCTCGACCTCGGGTTGGTTGGAATATACGGTCACCTTCGTCACGTCCTCTACGCGGTCGATATACCGCTTACCGCAAAGGTGTACGAACGGCTCGTCCGAAAGCCAAGCCTTATACGCATAGAACGAATCCTTTTTGTACTTTCTGTCCATCGTCATAAGACCTTTATGGTTTTGACCGTTTTCGCCGCCCTCCGCGCGCGCGTCCGCGCCGAAGTCAAACATATTCCATACGTGCGTCGCCCAAATATATTTACGGGTGAACAGCTGTTTGATAAGCTCTTCGTGATAATACGCCTGATATTCCTCCGTATAATCGCCCTGCACGGGGTTGGAGGTATGCCAGTTCAACGCCTCACAGCCGTACTCGCTCACGCCAATCGGCTTGTTGGGGAATTTTTCGTGGAATTTATCAAACCAAGGTCCGTTCATAGAGGTATCGCCGCCGTACCAACCGAAATAATGGTTGTAGGAAACGACGTCGGGGATTTGCACGTACGGCTCGTTCATATCGCACATAGACACGCAAGCCATCGTCGTCAAACGCGTTTTGTCCATACCGTGTACGAGGTCATTGAGGATTTTGTGATTTTCAAGCAAATCGGGATCGTTCGCCCCGCGCATCGTAATCTCGTTAGAAAGTCCCCAAACGACGATAGACGCGTGGTTGTAATTTTGCACGATCAATTCTTTCATTTGCGAAATCGTATTTTCTCTTCCCGTAGGCATATGCTGGGAAATATACGGGATTTCCGCCCAAATCACCAAACCCTTTTCGTCGCAAAGGTCGTAGAAATACTGGTCGTGCTGATAATGTGCAAGACGAATGGTCGTCGCGCCAACTTCCATAATCAAATCGATATCTTCTTCGTGGTGACAAGGCAGCAACGCGTTACCGATACCCAGTCTGTCCTGATGACGGGACACACCGCGAAGCGGATACTCTTCCCCGTTGAGGATAAAGCCGCGTTCGGGGTCAACGGAAAAGCTACGGCAGCCAAAGCGCGAAGAAACCGCGTCAAGCTCTACGCCGCCGCGAACGATTGCCGCTTTCGCGCTATACAGATATGGGTCTTTGCGTCCGTTCCAAAGATGCGCGTTTTCAATGACAAATTCCTCTTTCGTTTCCGCAGACTTGTTTGAAGCAACGACGTTCCCCTCTTTATCGCAAAGCGTAATTTCAATTTCGTCGCCCTCTTGCAAATTGCTCACGTACGTTTCCACGCACACCTTTGCGTTCGCGCCGTCCATTACGGGCGTAATTACAAGCCCTTTCCCGCCGAAATAATCCAAATCGAAATGCGTATCGTCTACGGCGATTACGTTCACGTTACGGTACAAGCCGCCGTAGAAGGTAAAGTCCGCTACTTGCGGATATACTCTGTCGTTGGGTGCGTTGTCCACGACGATTGCAAGCTCGTTTTCCTCTTTCAGCCCAGCCGTCAAATCAACGCGCCAAGTCGAATACCCACCGTCGTGGCTTGCAAGCTTTTCACCGTTGAGATATACCCAAGCAGACGAATTTGCACCGTTAATTTCCAAATAGTATTTATTTCCCTTGGGAAGGTCGGACTTATTTACTTTTTTGAGATACAGACACGAGCCGCGGAAATAATCGTTCCCCCCGTCCTGTCCGTCGGTGGCGTTCCAAGTATGGGGCAAAACGACCGCTTCCCCCTCGCCTTGCACGGCGGAAACCTCCGCCACGCCCTTATAGAATTTCCAGCCCTCGTTAAAATTGAGCAATTCTCTCATTTTTATCCTCCTAAAATTTATATTTTTTTGAATTTACCCGTACGGTTTACGCTTTTTTCTCCGCATAAACCCACATAATATTATAACCGATAAAACGGTTTATGTCAAGAAATAAACCCGTTTTCTTTTTCATAAATGAAAACTTTTTACAGTTTTTGTTTGAAAATAAGATAAAATCATTAAAAATCAGTTAAATGAATTGACATAATCAATATTTTCGTATATAATGTAGACAATATCATCATCAAAGTGTCGTAAAATGGTCGCGACGCTTTCAAAAAAAGAGATGAGGAGGATTTTATGAAACAACCCGTTACCCAACCCCGTCCCTTCGGTATGAGGGACAAGCTCTCGTACGCCGCGGGTGACCTCGGCTGCAATATGAGTTTCGCGCTCAAAAGCACGATTATGTTCGTGTTCTGGACGCAATTCATGGCACTCGGCGAAACCCTGTACGCAACCCTGTTGTTGGTCGTCCAAATTTGGGACGCAATCAACGACCCCCTGCTCGGCTCGCTCTTCGACGCAGACAAGCGCAAGTATAAGCACGGCAAATTCAAGACCTATATTTTCATAGGCGCACTCGGTTTGCTGTTCTCTGGCTTATTCTTCTTCCTGCCCCTGCCCAACGCGCCGCTCGTATTAAGATGTATCTTGTTCGTGCTCGGCTATATCCTTTGGGACGCGTTCTACACCATTGCTAACGTACCCTACGGCTCTATGATGTCCGTAATCACGACGGACGGCAGCGAACGTTCACAGCTTTCTACTTGGCGTTCGATCGGCTCTATGGTCGGTAACATTCTTCCTATGGTCCTTCTTCCCATTCTCTGCTACGACGCAAGCAACACCCTTAAAGGTGAAGTGGTATTCGTAGCCGCTCTTATTATGGGTGCAATCGGTTTGGTTTGCTTTATCGCTATGCTTAAAACTACGACCATTCGCGTAGAAGAAAACAGCGTCACGATTAGCGAAAAAACACAAAAATTCAACGTTTGGAAAGCAATGAAGAACTTTGTAAAAAACCCCGCGGCAGTAGGCGCAACGCTTGCGGCTATGGCAATGTTTATCGGCATGCAAGGCTCTTCCTCGGCGACCACCGTTCTTTTCCAAGCTTATTTTGGAAACGCTCAAATTTCCGGTATCGTTATGTTAATCGGTTATTTGCCTATGTTCCTGTTTATGCCTTTCATTAAAAAGATTGTAGACAGATGGGGTAAAAAAGAAGCTTGCGCCGTAGGTGCGGCGGTTAGCGTATTCGGTGCGTTATTGCTCTTCCTGCCCCTTGGCAACGGTACCGCGGGCTTGGTCGGCTACGTAGTAGCGCAAGTATTCTTCGGTCTTGGTCTTGGCTTCTACACCTGTGTAAGCTGGGCACTTATGGCAGACGCGATCGACTACAACGAATGGAAAAACGGCACGAAAGAAGAGGGTACGGTTTATGCGTTGCACTCCTTCTTCCGTAAATTAGCGCAAGGCCTTGGCCCGTCCCTCGTCGTTTTGATTATGGGTTGGCTCGGTTATATCGGCGAGCTGGAAGCAAATCAGCCCTTCGAAGTTGCGGAAAGAATGAAATGGCTCGTTGCAGCGTTGTACACCTTCGCGGCAATCGTTATGTTCGTTTCTATCGCGTTCGTTTACAACCTTGACAAGAAAAAGGTTGCACAGATGACGGCAGAGCTTAAAGCACGCCGTGAAGCGGAAGCTGCCGAAGAAAACGCAGAAGCGGCAACCGAAGCTGTGGAAGCTGTTGAAGAAGCTCCCCAAACGCTTGCCGAAGACGTAGCGCAAGCAACGGAAGCTACGGCAGACGAAAACAAACCCGACGAAGAATAATCTTCTCGAATAAGAAAACAGCGGACGTCCCGTCCGCTGTTTTTTTATCTCAATCTATCCTTACCGAAATACATTTGCTCCCAAATGGCAGGAGCTTCCACCCTTTCCACAAGCCCGCCGCTCTCGTAATATTCCAAGGTCGCCGTGCCGCCCATACGGTGGTAAGAACCGCGAAGCCCCAACAACCAAATGAGCGCGTATTGCAGCTTGGTCGTTTCCTCTTTCATATCCTTGCGCTCGATACTTTCCTCTTTTTTATAGGTGATTACAAACCGTTTATCCCCCTCTTTATAATCGTAAACGAGCGTTTTGGCAACGTGCTTTTTCGTCGCCTCGTCGTATTCGTAATCCGTTTCGGTATAGTTCAAACAATTCAGCGCGTCGTCCGCCACGATTTCGCCGTTTTTCGCAATCATAAAGATAGGCGTTTCGTTGTAGCCGTGCTGTTTATTCGCCGTAATATACGAGGTAACGACGACGTAATCGCCGATTTTCGCCCTGCCCCAATACCAGTGGTGCATAAGGAAAAACATCAATTTATTGCCCCAGTTATGGTCGTGATAGCCCGTTCCCTCAAACGTGCGCGTTTCGCCCTCGTGCGTAACGGTGGCTTCCACCTTTCCCTCGGGAACGGAGGGCAGCCAAGCGAAATAATCCTTTTCCCCAAAACGGATTTGCCCCGCGTACGGCCGCCATGCGGGAACGCTCCCTGCAAGCTTCACCGTCGCTTCCGTTTTCTCGTCCTTGCAGTAAATGGTATAATTTTTCAAGTCCCCCTTAAAGGTGCACTCCCCGATACGGATATCGCAACCGTCCTTGGAGAACGAATAATCCCCCTCTTTGGGATAGAAAGCTTTATGTATATCCCCTTGCCCGTTTGGAAGGGTCAAATCAAAAAGCACGTACGGCTCGAATTTCGCCTTGAACGAGGTCATAGGCTTGGTGAAAAAGACGATCACGAGGCTTCCGCCGCCCGCAAGCTTGGTGTCAAAATACCACCACTCGTATTGCCCCTTTTCCGCGTTCGTCCGCACGCCGTCCTCAAAGGGCTGAATCTCCTTTTTAATCCCCACGCTTTCGTAGTCCTTTAATAAATATGCTGTTTTCATAAATCAAGTCTCCTTTTTTTTCATTATAGCACGCCCCGCAAACATTTTCAAGCGTTGAACGACACATTTGCTTTATTTTTTCATTTTTTTATGCTATAATAAGGCTATGGCATACTATGAAAACGTATCGGAAAAACTGATAAAACGAATGGAAGACGAAAGGGAAAGCGGAAGCTTTGCCAAAGTCGCATTCGACGAAAGCAAGGTCGTGCGCCGTAAAACGGGTACGCACGATAACGCCACCGTATGGCGCACGGCGTTCGTGCGGGATATCGATAAAATCCTCAACTGCCCCTATTACAACCGTTATTCGGACAAAACGCAGGTTTTTTCCCTATATAAAAACGACGACATCACCCACCGAAGCCTACACGTCCAGCTCGTTTCGCGCATAGCGCGCACAATCGGAAAAGCGTTACATCTCAACTTGGATTTAATCGAAGCGATTGCCCTCGGACACGATATCGGGCATACCCCGTTCGGGCACACAGGCGAACGGTTTTTAGACGAGCTTTACGCCGAGCACACGGGACGTAGGTTTGCGCACAATATCCATTCCGTGCGCGTTCTCGATAGTATTTTTCCCTTAAATATTTCCCTGCAAACGCTGGACGGAATCGCCGCGCACAACGGCGAATTGGAATTGGACGAATACCTGCCTGCCCCGCTTTGCGGTTTTGCGGACTTTGACGAGCAAATAGAAAAATGCTATATAGACGGCGAACACGTCAAAAAGCTCACGCCATCCACCTTGGAGGGATGTGTGGTACGCATTTCGGATATCATTGCTTATCTTGGCAAGGACCGCCACGACGCGGAGAAGAGCCGTCTACTTCGTGCGGAAGAATTTGAGGATTACGGTATCGGCAAAATCAACGCCGAAATCGTCAACAATTTAATGGTGAATATCATTCAGAATAGCTACGGAAAGCCGTATATCAAAATGGACCAAACGCATTTTAACGCCCTCAAAAAGGCAAAAACCGCCAACTACGAGAATATCTACCGTCACGAACGGGTATTGCGCGCCGACAAAACGCTGAACACTATGATGCGGGACATTTACGAAAAACTGCTTCTTGACTTACAAGAAAGCAAAAAAAGCTCACCCGTCTTTTCTCACCATATCGATTACTTAAACGCGCCCTATTATCAAAGCCGCCGCACCCTGCCTTACGAGGAAACGGAGAAAAATTTAATCGTCGTCGATTATATCGCGAGTATGACGGACGATTATTTTATTGATTTGTATAAACACCTCTTCCCCAAGGGCAAGCATAAATTGCGCTATCACGGATATTTCGAATAAGCTATATCATAAAAAACCTTTCCGCTGGGGAAAGGTTTTTTTCTTTATAAAACGAACATACTTATCCTATGAAAACCATGACGATAGACGGAAACGCGGCAGCCGCGCACGTTTCCTACGCTTTTTCGGAGCTTGCGGTCATATACCCCATCACCCCCTCTTCGCCTATGGCGGAGCTTGCCGACGAATGGTCTACGGCACAAAAACAGAATATGTTTGGCGTCGTTCCCAAGGTCGTGGAAATGCAATCGGAAGCGGGCGCAGCAGGCGCGTTGCACGGCGCGCTCACCTGTGGCGCGCTCGCCACTACCTACACTTGCAGCCAAGGTCTATTGCTTATGCAGCCAAATATGTACAAAATCGCGGGCGAGCTGCTCCCCACCGTATTCCACGTCAGCGCGCGGGCAATCGCCACGCACGCGTTGAGCATTTTCGGCGATCATCAGGACGTAATGGCTTGCCGTCAAACGGGCTTTGCTATGCTTGCTTCCGCGTCCGTGCAGGAGGTTCACGACCTTGCGCTCGTCGCACACCTGTCCACCCTCAAAGCAAGCGTACCCTTCCTGCATTTCTTCGACGGCTTCCGCACCTCGCACGAGGTGAATAAAATTCAAACGCTGGACTACGACGAAATGTGCTCCTTGATAGACCGCGACGATATAGAAGCATTCCGCGCCCGCGCGCTCGACCCCGATCGACCTATCCAGCGCGGTACAGCACAAAATCCCGATATTTACTTCCAAAACCGCGAAGCGGCAAACGCGCACTATCTCGCCCTGCCCGCTATCGTACAAGAAAATATGAATAAAGTCGCCGCACTTACGGGCAGGACATACAAGCTCTTCGATTATTACGGCGCAACGGACGCCGAAAGCGTCGTAGTGATTATCGGCAGCGGCGGTCAAACCGTAGAGGAAACGGTGGATAAGATGAACAGCCAAGGCCACAAAACGGGCGTAATTAAGGTGCGGCTTTACCGCCCCTTTGCCGCGGACGCATTCGTTGCCGCACTTCCAAAGACCTGCAAAAATATCGCCGTCTTGGATCGAACGAAGGAAGCAGGCTCGCTTGGCGAACCGCTCTATCTCGACGTGCAAAGCGCTCTTTTCGAACGCGGCAGAATGGATATCCACGTTATCGGCGGCAGATACGGTCTTGGGTTGAAAGAATTTACCCCTGCAATGGCGTACGCCGTTTTCAAAAATCTGCAAAGCCAAAGCCCTAAAAACCATTTCACCGTCGGGATTACAGACGACCGCACAAACACCTCGCTTGCCCTTAACGAGAAATACTCCGTCGCACCCAAGGATTGCGTTTCCTGTAAATTTTTCGGGCTTGGCTCGGACGGCACGGTGGGCGCGAATAAAAATTCCGTAAAAATTATCGGCGATTATACCAACCTTTTCGTACAGGCGTACTTTTGTTACGATTCCAGAAAATCGGGCGGTATTACCGTTTCGCATTTGCGTTTCGGACACACGCCCATACGCTCGGCGTATTTGATTGACGAAGCCGATTTCGTGGCTTGCCACAACCCCTCTTACCCCGCGCGCTACGATATGCTTGGCGCACTGAAAGAAAAGGGCGTATTTCTTCTCAACTGCCCGCATACCGATATAGAGAGCTTAAACGCATACCTGCCCCCGTCTTATAAGCGCGAGCTTGCCAAAAAGGACATCTCCCTTTTCGTGATTGACGCAACGAAGATTGCAAACGAAGTGGGGTTGAGCGGCAGAACGAGTACGATTATGCAGGCAGCGTTTTTCTATCTTAACCCACAAATTATGCCCTACGAACAAGCCACCGCGCACCTCAAAGAGGAGCTGAGGGAAAAATTTGCCCGCAAGGGTGAAGCGGTGGTCGCAATGAACGTTTCCGCCGTGGACAAAACGCAAGACGCAATCAAAAAAATAGAATACCCGCACTCTTGGTTGACGGCAACGGACGGCGCACCGCCCCTCGAAAGAGCGCAAGAGCCTTATTTTCAAGATTTTATCTTGCCCGTTTTATCCCTTCGCGGCGACACCCTCCCCACCTCGGCGTTTCAACCCGACGGCAGCGTACCTACCTCCACGACGCGGCTGGAAAAGCACGGCGTAGCCCTTTTGCTCCCGCAATGGATACCGCAAAATTGCATACAATGCAATCAATGCTCCTTCGTCTGCCCGCACGCGTGTATCCGCCCCTTTGCCGTTGCAGGTCTTGACAACGCGCCCGAAAGCTTCGTCACCGTTCCCGCCAACGGCGTGAAGGAAGCGCGTTTCCGCGTGCAGGTCGCGGCGCACGATTGTATGGGGTGCGGAGTTTGCGCCAACGTTTGTCCCGCCAAGGAAAAAGCACTCGTGATGCGCCCCGCAAACGAATTGATGCCCGCCGAGGGAAAAAATTGGGAATACGCGCAAAACGCAACGCTTGCCGACACAAGCATTTTCAAGCCGACCACTGTCAAGGGCAGTCAATTCCGTCAACCCCTTTTTGAATTTTCTTACGCCTGTTCAGGTTGCGGCGAAACGCCGTATATCAAGGTTTTAACCCAGCTTTTCGGCGACAGAATGATAATTGCCAACGCTACGGGCTGTTCCTCCATTTACGGCGGCTCTGCCCCTACTTGCCCTTACACGGTAAACCACCAAGGCAAAGGCCCTGCTTGGGCAAATTCGCTTTTTGAGGACAACGCCGAATTTGGGCTGGGTATGCGCCTTGCTTGCGAGGTGCAGGAAAAGGAAAACCGCTCCATTTGGATTATCGGCGGTGACGGCTGGGCGTACGATATCGGTTACGGCGGTTTGGATCACGTACTTTCCACGCAAAACAACGTCAATATTTTGGTACTCGATTCGGAGGTGTACTCCAACACGGGTGGTCAAGCCTCCAAAGCCACCCCCTTGGGTGCGGTCGCGCGGTTTGCCACCGCGGGAAAACGGTCGCGTAAAAAGGAGCTTGGACTAATGGCAATGACGTACGGAAGCGTATACGTTGCACAAGTGTCCATAGGCGCAAATAAGCAACAGTTTTTGAACGCGCTCACCGAAGCGGAAAGCTACGACGGTCCGTCGCTGATTATTGCCTACTCCCCTTGCATTTCGCACGGCGTGCATATGAGCAAATGTATGGAGGAGGAAAGACGGGCGGTGGAAAGCGGCTACTTCCCGCTCTATCGCTTCGACCCGAGAAAGGAAGCCCCGTTCACCTTGGACAGTAAAACGGTCACTGCCGATTTTCAAGAGTTCCTTATAGGCGAAAACCGCTTTGCTTCGCTTAAAAAATCCCGACCCGAAATCGCCGAAAAGCTCTTTTCCGAAGCGGAAGAAAACAGCAAAAAACGCTTGGCGTTTTATCAAAAGCTTGAACAAATGCTTTCCAATGAATAAAAATTGCGCGGCACGCTTTTGCGTGCCGCGCATAGTTTTTATCAAAAATTTATCTTCTGACGAAAACGCGTTTAAGGATAAAAATGATTGCCGAAAGGGCTAAAATAATTGCCGCAAAGATATAGAATACCATATACAACACGCCGCAATAAAGCGCAAACACCTGCAACGCTTCTCTTACGTCGGTCACAAAGCCTATGCCGAAAATCATAGAAATACCCGCAAACGCAAGCGCCAAAAGCAGGTACAGTCCCAACCCGCCAAGACTGTTTTTAATATCCGCGGGGCTTAACGTTACGTGCATAGTCACAGAGAAAATCACGATAAAGCCGATAAGCTTCATCCACCATTCTTCCCCGCCCGTAATCATATTTAAGGGTAAGGTCACCACTTGCGAAAGCGCATCTAAAATATTTCCGCCGCCGCTGATTGCACCGAACGCCTGTGAGAAAAAGGTATCGAACGCGCTAGGGAAGCACAAAAACAGCACGAGCGTAATCACGCCGATCCCGCTGAAAATAGGGCCCATACCGATAAATAAATTGCCCAGCTTCTGATAGAGATTGCGAGGGTTATGCGTATGCTGTACGTAGCCGAGCGTTCCCGAATCGGGATCGAATTGATACAGCTTCATATCCACGATCTTATGCCCAAAAATAAGACACATCAACGCGTGCCCGATTTCGTGCACGGGCGTACCGATCCAAGCCGTCGCAATAATGGCTTTGTACCCCAGCGAGCTGCCGATTAAATAGCTGAACAGCCGTCTTAACAGCTCCGCCACGAGCCCGCAAACGATCAAAAGCCCCAGCGTATACAAGAGAATTTCCAAATAATAGAGAAGAAAGCCTAAGAAATCCATAATTTCGCTCCTTTATTCTTTCACTTTTTATTATAGCACGCATATTTTATAATGTCAAGGCTATAAAATCGCTTTTTTACACCGTTCGAAATAAATATTGCACGCGCGTACTTATCACGTCGGGCGTTTGTTCGTCCATTATGAACACCCGTCCGCCCATCATTCGTTCGTCGTGGTAGGTGAGCGTGCTCACGTTAGGCGAATAACAAAGCTTGATCCCTTTGTATTCCACCATAAAATCGTTGATATGGTCGTGCCCGTTGACCACCGCTTTCACGTCCCCGCGCTCCGTCAACGAATAGAACAAGCCCGAATTGACGAGCGACGCGCCGACTGTCTCGTTCTTTTCCCCCGTCCAATTCGACAGTCCTAAACGGTTTTGCCACGCGTAATAGGTTTCCTGTAAAGGGATATGGAACGCCATTAAGGATGGTATCTTCTTTTGAAAATACTCTTCAAAAAGCAAGGACGTAGAATAATACCAATGAATTTGGTCGGCTTTGATATAATCGTAGGGCGAGTTGGGCATACCGAGAAAGTCGGGGCTTTCAACGGGCAATAAGCTCGCCTTATCCTCTTCACTCAAATAATTCCCCGAATCCAGACACCACACCAACGAGCCGATTTCCCCGTCCCGCTTATACACGGGCAAAACGTAGTTCCCTACGCCCGAAATCGCGGTATCGCCCCACTTGGACACGCAATAATCGTAGCTTTCAAAAATGGGCTGCATTTCCTCCTTGCTCATACCGCCCTCGTGATCGTGATTTCCGTACACGTGACACCAAGCGATTTGCTTATCCTCGATATAGCCCACCATAGAATCTAACGCCGCGCGAAGCTGCTCCTCGTTTGAACAAATGGTGTTATCGCCCGTAAAAATTACGAGGTCGGGATTTTCTCTGTCCACGAGCGTACGAATATTCGTTTGCACGTTTTCAGGCAAAGTCCCCACGGCGTGCACGTCCGCAACGACCAAAGCCTTAAACTGCCCGTTTTCGCCAAAAACGAGCTTTTTCTTGCTTTCTAATTGCGCCTCTACCTTGATTTGTGTTTCCGATTTTTGCGGCGTACAAGCCCCCAGCATTCCCACACCGAGCGCGATGAACACCCCCGCCAAAATAAGGGCTGTGTTTCGTTTTCCATTCATAGCGTTTTACTTATTCTTCTTTTTTTCTTGCGCACGCTTGTCGTTGATAATTTTCATATGCTCCGCGGTGACGAGCGCAACGCCGTTTTCCTTTGCCCATTGCACGCAACCCTTTAACACGAGCGGCAAAAACACTCTGGGCACACCAAGCACCGTCTGCAACGCCTCGTCCGTGAATTTAACCTTGTCGTCCGCTCTGTCTGCCGCGTAGCGCACGGAAGCCAAAGACGCTTGGCGCACCTGCAACAGCTCCGCGCGCATTTTGGTCTTTCTGTGGAACCAGAAATTTTTACTATCGCGATAACCGTAATCCACGGGCAAAGCGGGAAAATCGCTCGCTTTCACCCCACGAATGATGGCGTCGCTGTATTTTTTCTTCATAAGGATTTTATCGATTTTCAAAATGAAATGCGCGCCGAACTTGCTCGTAATGCCGTTGAAATCGTGGTACGGCGGCTCGTAGCCGTTTAACTCGCCCGCTACGTCCTTGTCCGCTCCGTCAAGCTCTCGCACCCAAGTACATTCAATGACTTCGATTGCATCCGTCAAAACTTGCGGACGAAGCTCGCCCGTTTCCTCTTCAATCAAGCTCTTTTCCAGCTTGAATTTACATTTGGGCATTTTTTCGCTGGGTTTATCCCCCGGCCAAGACAGCTTTACGGCTTCCTTGAAGGTTTTGGGATTGTCGTCAATGAAATTGATTGCACATTTGCCCTCGCGTAAAATGTTTTGCGCGGTGTTAGAGGAATTGCGGCAAGATAACAACATAGCGTAATAATCCTTCCCCGCCACGTAATAAGGCTGCACCAAGGAATAAGGACCGAGATTCGTCGTTCCGTCCTCGCAAAGGGTGCTGATAATCACCGTAGGCATAGGAAAAAACAAAGACGTCTGATAAAAGTTATCTACGATACGTAAATTTTCAAAACTGCTCATAATAAAGCTCCTTTATATCTTGTTATATCTATTATAGCATAGCTCTTTGCTTTTTGCAAGCGGGAAAATGTAAATATTTTAACAAAACGTTTATCAATACCTTCTTCACCGTAAACCCTCTCTATTTCTATAATCCGCTTGATTTTAGGCGCTTCGTAAGATTTTTTGGATTCTTTTTGCATTTTCCTATTGACTTTTCTCAAAATATAGCGTATAATAATGTGCAGAGATGAAATATCTCGTAAGTCGGTTAACGTTAGAACGGGTTTACCCGTTCTTTTTTTATTTTTAGATCTGGGTTAAATACGTGGGGCGGGTACGATAAAAAGAAAAAAGTCCCGAAACCCTTTTGTTTCAAGACTTTTTCCGTGGTTGAGGCAACGGTTATCTGCCCCAAAGGGGCAGGGCGTCGTCGCTCGATAGCCTTCGCCCTTATTTGAACCTTTCCGTTTCTCGCTCCTCGCGTGAACCCACGGTAATACGTGCTTTACGCGAGCCGTTGCCGAAAGTAAAAATACAGCACACCCTTTTGGGTATGCCGTATTTTTGGTTGAGGCAACGGGACTTGAACCCTATCAAAAAAACGCGACACCCCTTTATTTATAAGGATTTCAGGAAAAATTCTCCCCTACTATATCCCCAATAATTTACGATAAATTTCACGTTTTACCGCCATGGGCGGTTTTTCTTCTTTGTGGGGAAAAATTGGGGAAATCAAACTTTGTCGGCGTCAGGATAAAATACGCGCCAATCAAACCCCAAAAGCAATGCAATTCTCTTTGCCATGTCTACCGAAGGCACACGCTTTCCGTTCTCAATATGCGTAAAATACGAACGGTCAACGTCCAAGATAAAAGCCGCTTGGCTTTTAGTCAGTCCTTTCGTTTCCAAGCCGTTTTCGATATATTGAGGAATTTGCGTCGTTTTGATATAAACGATATCGTCCGCGTCGTCGGCTTCCACGAGCATAACCGTTTCCCCCTCTTTTACGGACACATTTTGCATTTTTGTTACAGGAGGAAGTTCTTTCATTCCGTCTAAATACAACGCCAACGCTTCTTTTGCCATAGAAAAGGCTTCTTCCAACGTTTCCCCTTGCGTGATGCAGCCCTCAAGGTCGGGAAACTCGACCCAATAAGAATTTTCTTCTTCGTGAAAAATTGCTGGATAAATTTTTTTCATAGTGTTCTCCTTTTTTGGCGGGGCTTATTTCAGCCCCGCTTGTTTTAATATCGCTTTTTCCGTTCCCAGTGGAATATCCTTGCTGTGCATTGGAACAATCACTGTCTTATTTGTCTTTTTATTGTATAGCTTTACGTGTGACCCTTTTTGGCTAACTATTTCGAAACCGTTTTTTTGTAACGACTTCACCAACTCTTTAGGCGTAATTGGCATTTTTTATGTACCTCCAACTGATTACAATACTATTATACTCAAAAGTTGACTGTTTGTCAACTATTTTTTATTGCTTTTTGAAAAAAAGTTGACAGAAAGTCAACATTTTTTTACAACTCTCTCCTGGGAGAAATATGGCCGGCTTTTCACCAGGAGAAATGTGGCCCGCTCCCGAGCGCTTCTGTGGCCGACTTTCACCAGGAGGACGTGCAAACAAGGCATACCGTTTTCACCAGGGCTTGCGCATTACCTTTTACCAGCCTTTTCTTCTCGGTCAACCGAACGGCAGGCCCGCCCCCGTCGCGCCGTTCAAATCATTCCTTTTCGGCGCACGTTGCGCCGCTCTGAACGCCGCATCGGCGTTCGTTCTCAATCGTACCTTCTCGCCGTAGGCACAACGCGCGAAATGCGTACCTTTCGTACGCGCGCGTTATAAGTTTATAAATAAAAGTATTATCCGTATATAATATGTATACGGACTATTGATTTTTTGAATTGATATAATAAGACGCTAAATTCTCAAAATATCAACGGTTTTCCGATAAAAACCGCTCGGCTCATTTTCGGCGCCGAGCGAAATCCCGATTTTCATTTTTTCTACACGACAAATAGCGCGATACCCGCGCTTTTCTTTTTTCTATCCAATTCGCCTACACCTACACGCCCGCGCCATCACGGCTCACCTCTTGGCGGCTTATAGCAATCGCAAGCCTTACCGCCTTCCAAAAAACCCGTATCCGAGCACTTTTTGCAAACGTATTGCGGTGTAATCATATCCAACGTCATACCCATTTCCGTCAATATATGTACGCGCTCGATTCGCAACCGTTTCTGCTCTTCCTTCAACGCTGGAAGCTTGGACAGCTCGCCTATCTCGGCTTTCGCCAGCGAAAGCTCCATTGCGTTGAGCTTACGATCGATTTCCTTAAAACGTGCATTTTCGCGCGCCTTATCCAAATAAAACGCTGCACGTTCTTCTGCTCTTTCACGCAAAAGCGCGTAGTAACGTTCCCGTTCGGCTCGCGCGTTTGCGTCCTCTATCTGCTTCTTTTCCTGCATTTTTTGCGGCGATTCCGCCTTGGAATTTCCGACGTCGGACATTTTAACGCGCTTTTTATGCGCCTTGGCGTAGTCGTTAAACGTCGCCTTATTCATTTTCAAGACGTTTTCCGTACCGTTCTTCGCGCATACCTTCTGTTTAATCAAATCGCAAGCGATTAAGGCTCTCACGGCGCGACAAACCGTTTCTACTTCCATTTTCAGCATTGAGGCAAACTTGTGATATGTGCCCATCGTCGATTCGCCTTTCCTAAAATGCGTATAAACCAACGACAAAAGCTTGATTTCAGAAGGTTTTAACGTGCGTTCTTTCGTCCACGTTGCACCCGTTTTTTTGTTCTGGAATTGAAACAAAAGCTCTTCCGTGAAAAACCAGTACGGCACGCGCAAGTGCTTTTTCTTGCAAAATTCGCCTACGTAGCGCGCTTCGCTCGATTTCTCGCCTATACGCTTAATCTCGAAGCTTTCGTCCGCACGAAGCTTCTTCACGTGACGAAACACCGTCGATTTGGATATATTCAGCTTGTTCTTAAAGACAGAATACCCCCACTTAAAGGCTTCTTCTGCTCGCCCATACAATTCGATAAGCGACACGCAAACTGCGCCAAAAAAGGAACGTCCGTGAAGATTGTCATACGGTACGGCTACGTGTCCGATATTTGGTTTTACAAAAGCCTGTGTGTTCATTTCTATTCCCCGTAAAAACGTTCACTTATCCCTCGCGTAAGGGATTATACCACAAATTTCTTTACTACCTGCAACCGCCCGTCGCTCTTTTTTAGCACGCCTGCATCGCAAAGCGTGCGAACGGCGTATTTGACTTTGTTCCACTCGTCGATGCCCGTACGGTCCATAATCAAATGATAATCAACCCGATCCGTGCGATCGCCAAGCTCTCCGACGATTACTTTCATTACCATTAACGCCGTCACCGTCAGATGCTCCGTCCCCTTTATCGGACGAAATACAATCGTTTCTTGCATTGACGTCACCTCTTGAAAATTTTGAAAATCCCAAATTTTGGGAATTTTTCTGAAAACCCGCGTGAAAAATTTTTCGACAAGCGAAAAAATTTTTCAACGGGAGTGCGGCGCGCGGCGGCTGGGGATTTTCGGGGCACATCAGCGTTGTCCGCGGCGACGGTGCGTCCGTGGCAGGATTCCCGCCGCCAGCGCGGTAGGCGCGGTGGCACTGCCAACCGCATCCATACCCGCGCCGATCGATCGGCACACCCATTCCACGATACACACCCCGCCTTTTTCTCGGACAACGCTCGTTTGTTGGTTTTGCCTTCCCGCGCCTTATCTCTTCCGGATAAGTCGTCATCTCGCCCGCTCGTACCGTGCTTTTTGCGCACCCTGCTCATTTGCTCGTTTTGAGCCTGGTTTTTGGGCTATTACGGGGGGATATCCCCCGTCCCCCTTATTTCGCTACGCTCTGTCTGGAATTGCTTTTTTTCGCTTTATTCCGCGCCGCTTGCAGCATATTCTTTTTCATCTCCGTTTTGTAGAACGCATCGATGAGCTTCCCGTAGAAAATACTTTCGCTTTCTTCCATTTCCGAAACGGTTATATGCTTGCCTTCGAACGTCGGGAAATCGTTTAACCCGTATTCGCTATTCAACGCTTTTTTATGATAGAACTGCTTAATTCCGTCCGTCGCAAAACGGTTTGCATACGTTTGTTTGGCACAAATATAATACTTCCCTTTATCCGTCAACTGCTCGTCCTGCATCGCGTCCCATATATTCAAATGCGCGACGTATACGCCAAATTCTTTGCTTATCCGATCGTAATGACGGAAGATAAATCCGTACAATTTTTTCATCAGATAGACAAGCAACGTATTATTCGCGTCCCCGCGTAAATGACGAAGCTTATAATAAATCTTGTCGTGAATACTCGTCGCCAAACGATAGATAAGCTCGTCAGGCAATGAAAACGGCATTACGATTCTTGCGTCGTCTACCGTTTTAATCTTGATAACCGTACACAAATCCTTGTTTTCGGCAGACAAAGAATCGGGACGCTGGTCGTCCAAAAGCAAGCGGAAAAACGTATAATTGTCTATCGTGGACGCGTGACCTTGCATTTTGATATTCATTTCAAAGCCGTCGTTTTTCGCGTTTACGCTACCGTCCCCCGCTTTTACGCCCGCGTTAGAGTTTTGGTTGCCGCGTTCCTTTGCCATTTCCATCATATTCAGAACGCCCACCTCGAAGCCGTCCTTGTACGGGTCCTCGGGGTTCATTACCTTCAAAAGGCGGAAACAGTCCATACGCGCGACGTGCGATTGTTGCGAATCCTCTTCCATCGTTTCGGGCGAACGCGACAGCATATCCGCGTCCATCACGGGGAAGTTCCCTTTGTCATCCCACAATATATCCGTACGGATTGCGTAATTGCCGAACAGCAAGCTCGTCGGCGCAGCGTATATGTAGAAAAGCTGTGCGTACGCTTCAATCGCTTCGAACACGTCAATATTCGTTAAGTGGTCGTTATACGTCAAGCCGTGCTTTTCGTAATCGTACCCGAATAAAAAATCGTCCCACGTGTAACCGTACTTTTTTCGCAAAAAAATCAAAGCGTTTTTTTTGCTCTCGCTCGTGTACCTTTGATTTTGCTCCCTATCAAAGCGTTGGCGCAGTTTATTGAAAAATTCCCGAATACTCGCCAACGTAGGAAGGTCGTGCGATTCAACCCCCGCCATAATAAACAGCTCCAAGCTTTGCCAAGGGAAAAACGGAAACTGCTTGTCCCGCGTCGCTAAACGCTCATAAGCTTGCTCTCGGAATATCACTTCCTGGTTCAACGCCATATCCGTGATAATCGTCGTTTTCTTCGCGCGTTGCTTGCCCACCAAAAACAGCGCGCCTAAATACAATTCCAAAAACAGTTTGTTTGCCGCTTGATAGGCGTATAGTAAACCCATTCCTATTTTTCGCCGCATTTTATTGAATACGTTATATCCGAAGATAATCCAAAGCCACCACGGAATAAACGCAATCGGCACGGTCAAATCGAACGCCACACGCACGATCAGCGCGTAAAAGGAATGAATTTCAAAAAACGATACGGAAAAATAGAATAAATACGCAAGCACTTCCAGCCCGATGGTAACGACGTTGAGATTGTATAGCCATATCCATTTAAGGGCTTTTTCGATTTTTCTGCCCTTGATATGTAAAAGATAACCCCGTACAAAACCAATCGTCGGGTGCAGTACCTTTTCTTCCAGCTTCTCGTATACCTTGCGCGGCTTGGTTTTTTCGTCGTAATTGTTATTTTCCGACGTGTATACCAGCACGAAAACTGCAATCCCCGCAATCACCATCGGCAAAATATTGCATACGACAATCAGAAAATCCAAGAAATCGTATAACACTTTCAACAAATACGCTTCCAAATTTTCCTTTTGCGCGAATAAGACGAAATACGTTTCCAGCTTCGCCTGCATTTCTTCCCAGTCAAAAGGCAGCACGGCTTCGATGCCGTCAGGTATTGTCCCAATCGTTGGCGTGACTAAACCCGTTATCAATAACACGTTTTCCGTGAAATAGTACGCAAACGAAACCCCTAAATCAATCACCGCCTGCACAAACCGCGTTGCAACGGGCAGGAATTGAAAAAAGCTGAACAGTAGACTCACGCCAATTAAAATCATTGAAACGATATCGTATACGTCCGCGCGGCTTAAACGCTCCTTTTCTATTAAGTTTTCGTTACTTTTTGCCTTCGTTTCTTCCATCAAAATACCATTTGCCCTATATGAATTGCATATCCGATTGCCAAGAACGTGACGACGTACAGTAGCGCGCAAAGCGTTTTTATCAATACCTTCTTCATCATCAGACCCTCTCAATTTCTATAATCCGCTTGATTTTAGGCGGTTCGTAAAATTTTTTTGATTTTGTTTGCATTTTTGCTTGACTTAATATCATTTATGCGTTATACTAATCAAAGTAATGACTTGATTTCTTTGAGATCCTGGCTTATACTCGATTGAGTTGGCACGTCATTACTTTTTTTGTTTTTCGATATATTTGTTCTTTGCTTTGTCGCCGTATTCCTTTGCTTTCGCATAATCCTTCGGCGACATTTTTCCTTTTTGCTCACGCGTATCATAATTTGACATCAAATCAACCGTGCCTTGGCGACGCATAAAGGAATCTTTCCCTTTTCCCAAAGGATCTACTTCACAAGGATAATTTTTACGCGTGGAATTTTTACCTTTCGTTTTTTTCGTGGTTAAACCAACGGAAACGTGTTTATCCTCAAAATCTTCAAGTATAATATGGTGGTGTCCACGATTTTTATCCTTGTGCCTTTTCAATCTTACTTGTACGAGATCTCTTTGCTTTCCCGTTGCGGGCTTTGCCGCAGCGGGCTTTTTGTTTGTCTTGGTGGGTTGCTTCTTCGGGGCGGGCTTTTTGCTCGCCCCGTTCTTCTTGCTCTTTTTTGTACTCACGATTTAATCACCTTCGTCGTTGATTTCTTTTTCGGTTTTTTGGACTTCGGCTTGCTCCCTTTTCGGAATACGTCTATTACGCCCAGCTTGTTCAACACCCAAACACCCACGCCAAACACGGCAACTACTACCAGCACCCCGCCGCAAATTCGCATAAACTTAACGAACGGATCGTCGCCTACGTTCCCGAAAAACTGGTCAATGGCATTTTGCACACCGTCAACGATATCCTGCCCCGTGTTCTCCATCGCGTTATCGTCGTCGAACGCATCGTCCGCGCCGCCGTTGGATAAGTAAGGATATTCCGATGAGCCGTCCAAATAGAAGAAGTACGATTGCTGGATATGGTTTTCGTCGTTTACCAGCTCACAGAACACCATTCCCACGTGACCGAGCACGGAGAAGATTGTACCGCCCGTTCTTACGTCATTGAAAAATGCGTATACGGCAGAGCCTTTCACTTCGCATTGCTCGAAAATCGTCATACAGCCATTGCCCGTGTTATTTTTGAAATAATAATTGAGATCGCTGACTTGTTCTTCAAAAATCGCCGTAGAGAAAAAGCCGTATAGCTCGTCGCGTTCCACTTCGTTGGAATATTTGAAATACTGCTTGTCCTTCGTGTTCAGCATTAAGATCGTCCAGTCATCGTTCCCCATTCCAGCGATCCAGTCTACGTATCGCGTCAAGGGAATTTGAATTTCTCGCGTATTGCCGTTATAATCGATTGAACGAAGGCTTGCTTTGCCGTACGTCAATTTCACGCTATACGTCGATACGCCGTCAAAGGTAATATCTTCCCGTGATAATTCGTCTACGTCCACGATTCCGCCTGCTATCAACGTTTTAAGACCTAATATTTTCTGCACGTCCGATTTTTGCAACGCTCGAATATCGGGATAATCCTTCACGGAAACGTCCGTAGTCGTCGTTTTTTTCAACGCAAACGGCGTTTCTTTGTACGTTTCAAAATACTCTATCTGCACGTGCCATTTATCCGTCAGGCGTACCGTTACGGGGATTATAAGCTTCTGGTCCGCGCTCGTGTTCACCTCAATCGTCGTTTTGGTATAATCGTCAGGCGCGCTCTCGTCCTTTTTAATCGTCACGTTATCCGACGTGGACCGTATCTCTTCCACTCGATATCCGCTTGGAATATTCGACGTCGGATATAAGTACGTCGGCTCGTAAAATAACGACGTTTGATTTAAGGCTTTGAAATATACCGTATCGTCGTAATTGTTTTCGATTTGAAAAAGCGTATGATATTTGTAATATACCGTGATTTCGCAAACACCCGTCAGCTCGTCTTCCTCGTTGCGCGTCGCCGGACAGTCAACACGGTACGGCTCGTAATACACCACGCCGTTCAAGATTGCAGGAGAAACGGCTTCTAAAACCTCGGCGTAATGTGACGAGTTTTTGAAATTCTCCCAGGTATCGTAAAGCATAATTTCCGTATACATTACCTTGAAAGGCTCGGACGTGACTTCCGTTTCTACGAATTGCTCGCCGTCCCATTCAATGGACTTGTATTTTATCGTCGTATCACATTCAAAGTCAGGTATAATTTCCGCTTGCGCTACTATCGAAAGGTTTTTAAGTATGTTATCGCCATAGCTTCTATACGGATAACTTACTTTTACTTGTTCGTCCGTAACGTACACCGTCACCGTGTTGGCGTACACTCCCGTATTATTAACGGTAATGGAATCCTTGGAGAGTTGAAATATCCATTTAAGCGAGTTATGTAAATTGTTTTGTATGGTCTGGAAATTAAACGTAATAGTCCTTGTTCCTGCCGTGCTATCCGTCGTAACTTCGCTTGTGTAGCAATCCATTATCAGAGGATTTTCAGGGTCGTTATTTTTAACACGTATGGATAAATCCTTATAGCTATAATCGTTATATTCAACGTCAAGATAATATTTCCCATCAATCGGCGTTTCAGAATAAGAATAGCCATACGCCGTCAATAAGATACGATTGCCCATTTCGTATATCGTTTCCCCTTCGGAATACTTCGATTTATAAACGACGTTAAAGCTGGATATATCGTTAAACGCAAATAGGTCATCGTCTATATTTCTTAACGTGGATAACGCGAAAGAGCGAAGCTGCACGTACGCCGCGTTTACCATAAAGGTAAACTGCTTTTCTTCCATAGACGCGGGATCGTTGGGGTCTTTCAAGCCTTCATAAGTCAATACTACTTCTACGTCCCCCGATGTTGCAAGCCCCGCCATTTCCTGCAAGTACGTACGCTCCACGTCGGTCAAGCCAAGACTTTCCCTTGCAAGCATACTCACCGCTATATCCTTTTGCGATTCTTGCAAAGTTCCTGTCGTTTTATCTTGCACATAGCGGTAGTCTGTCGTTGTATTGTACCAGGGACGGAAGGCGTTGTATTCCGACACCCTCACGCGTTTAATTATTCGGGCGTAATAGTAATATTCCGTCGTTGCATCGTTCGTCATCGGAATAGAAATAGTGCCTACGTTCTTGGAAAATTCGGGGAGCTTTTGCAAGGATTCTTTATCCAAACGGGAATCAACGTCATATGCAAAAAGATAATTTTCATACCCGTCACCCGTCAACAGCTCGCTTCCCGAAGCCGCACTGTAACCGTCCAGCGTACGGGCACGCGTAATACACAAATAATATTCCGTCATTGTTCCCGTTCCCGCTGCCGTGATGCCACCTTCTATATCGATGGGAGCTTTTAATAATTCCAAGTATTCATCGGGTATACAAATATTTAACGTCAAGCCGCGTCTTTCGTTTAACAGCATAGTTTTGCCTATCTTAAACTTGATATCGCTGTCGCTATAAAATTCAAGCATTTCTTCTACGGTTGGCAAAAATTCAGCATACATCTCATCCTCGAATATGCCCGCCTCATAGCTCTTTTGCCAAACGTATACGACGCTTCGCGCGTCGCTGGTTGCATAACAACCGTCAAATGTTTGAGCGCGCGCTCGAAATTCCAACTGAAACGGCGCGTAAAAGACCACCCAAAGCTCGGCTAGCCCTTCCTCGTTAAAGGTAATTTTTTCTTGCGGAATGTAAGCTATATCCCCGTGAAACACTCCCTCCACAATTTTACCTTCGCCCGTTTCGTTATTGTATTGCATTACTTTTTCAATGCCAAAATCGCTCTCCTCCAAATCGATTAGAGTGTCAGAATCGCCATCAAAGCCATACAGCATAAGTTCTGTCGCGTCGCTCGTAAAAGCGTTTTCGCTCACGTACAACGGAAAACGAAGCTTAAAAAGGTCCGTGGAATCGCCCACCATTGCCGATGCGCCCGAGCCGAAATATAAATATTCAGTAGTGTTTTCGGCAGCACTTGCACGCACGCGTTCCTCCTTGTTGAAAACGCCAAAAAGCCCGATAATGCAAAGCATTACCGAGATAACCCCCAAAGCTATAATATACAATCCTTTACGCGTTCGTTGCATAACTTAACCGCCTCCCTTGTGTTTATTGTATAAACGGTAACCGCGGCAATTCGTCTTCGTTATATGCGACCACCGTTTCCGTGGCGGCTTTGAGCTGCACCGTTTGCGTGTCCACCTTCAAAGCCTTTCCGTTATATTCAATGTAAATATCCGCCGTCAATTCAATATCCTTTTCAAACGTGATATCGAACAGATTTTCCATCGGCGTAATTGCGTGTGCAACGTACGTGCGCGTTTCCGTGCTGACGATGCTTGCCGTGTATTCCAAATCCAGCACGCCCACACCCGCAACGTTTACGTAGATTTTTTCCACCTCTGCACTTGCCTTGATATTGCCTTGCAAAAGATTGAGCGTGGAAGCTTCCTGCTCCCATTCAAAGTCCGATTCAATCACCGTAACGTATTCGGGCGTTTCCTCTTTATCCTTTTTTAGATTGATAAGGCTGGGAGCGAAAATGAGCGTCGCAAGCACCGCTATAATGATGACCAGCAAAGTATTTCCTTTCATTGCCTTCTTTCCCCCCCTTATTAGTAGGCGTCCGTCCACGCCGATTTGACCGTGATTTTTTGCGTATCGATTTTGTACGACCGCTCCGCGTATTCCACGTATACGTCAATCGTAATCACCGTATCACCACCAAAGCACGTCGCGAGTAAGCCCCTTTGTGCAGGAAGAGTATACTCGTAATAGTTCGCGCTCTCCGTCTGCACCAAACGCGAGGTATGCTGTAAGTATTGCGTACCAACGCCGTTTACGTTCACGAATACCGCGTCAACCTCTTCATTCGTTTTTATCGTGCCGCTCAAAAGATTGATTGAACGGGCGTCCTCTTCCCATTCTATATCCGTTTCGATTATCGTCAACCAGCTATCCGTCCCCACTATCTCGTCCGTCGTAGGCTCTTTCGTCGTCCATTTGATGATATTCGGCACGAAAAACATTGCCGCTAAAACGCAAAGAACTACAACGAGCCAACTTTTCTTTTTCGCCATAATCATTCACCTCACGCTTTAATCGCGGGCAGGGTACGCCCCCGCCCGCGTCCTTAACTCGTTATTTTGCCCAAGATACCGTCAATTCGCCAGCATAGCCCGCGATCTCCGTCGCGCTTACTTCGGGATCGTTTACGGGCGTAATCATAATTTTTACAAATTTCGCGCCTTCGGGTGCTGCTTCCGTGAAATCTGCCGTCAATTCTTCCGAAGCGGAAATGAACTCTTCATTTTCATCATACCAAAAAAGTCTGTACGTAATCGAAGCCTCCGTTATAAGATCGCACTTAAACTCGTCCACGGAAATCAAATCCTTTGAACGGATTGCCGTCGTGCCCTTCACTTCGCCGCCGTCATCAGTCGATAACAAGCCCTGCTCGTAACCAAACGTCGGGTTCAGCTCGTTCGTCTTGTCAAGCTTATTCAGCTGTGCGCCAAACGAACACAAAATGATGACCAGTATTGCAATCGCGATACCGACGATCCATTTCTTCGCCTTGTTGCTCAAACCCTTGCCTTTTGCCTTTTTACCTGCCATTTTTTATTTCTCCTTTTTTCCCTTTCGGGTTATTTTGACGATATTTTTCTCCTATGCAGAGCGACGATTTCGGGGAATATAATGAAAAGTATTTTTTGTGAAATCGTCGCCCGCATTATATAGGAGACTACATTAAACCGCTTACGCGTTTTAATCGTTAAGAAATGATGCCTGGATAAGAGCCAGCGCATCGGACAGCAAAGCTTCAATCGCGCCCCAAGCTGTTATTTGGTCGCCAACGTCCTCTGCTTTTTTGCCAAATTCCCAGCCAAGCGTTCCTTTGTTTCCCTTTTCTTCAAGCTCGTCCATAAAGGAAAACATAAGCTCTTGCTCTTTCGTCAGGCGTTCATACATATCTTCTATACGCTTATCTTCCATATCACGCCCCCGTGTTCTCTTGCACAAAAGGTAGCAACGAGCCGCTCGTATCGTAGACTTTTTGCAACGCACCGATTACCGTTCCAAAGCCGTAATAAATAGCCTTTTCAAGCTCACCTACACGAATTACGAATATCTCATAACGGTTTTTCGACGTACGGCGCAACGTGGTATTCAAGACGCTTCCCGCGCCGTCAAATACCAACGTCTGTCCTATTTTCGGATTGCTCACCGTTTGATGCGTTCCCGCTATTCTCAAAGTGGTTTTCAACTGTTCCCCTCTCCATTGCGTATTCTTGGTTTTGCCGCATATCCAAAAGCCAACGGATTTTTTCGTCCTTCTCTTTCAGTTCGCCGCTCATTCGGTGATACTCGCTTTCGTAATACGCGCATTTGCGCTTCGTATCCTGGTATTGATCAAGAAGCTTATTATAATCACCAACCCGTTCGTAATGCCTATCACGCAATTCACGATACACGTCAATAACTTCTTTTTTATCGTAAAAATCAAATTCGTCGTAGTCCTCTTCTTGCTCCTGTTCTTGCTTTCGGTACGCACAGCTCTCCTTTATCGCAAGAATAATTGCCAAAATAATCAACAATGCGAAAAAAATCAATACCGCGACCGAAGCCGCGTACGTTACGTTTACGTAGTTCGTTCCGTTCATTTTGTTGCTCCTTATTTTTGTTATTCGTAAAATTCCGAAGGCGGGTTTTCTCGAACGTACAGTATCTCCACCATAGCCCCCGTGATCACGTTCATCATACAAACGACCACCTTATGCCCGCACCGTTCCCCAAGTAGTTTTTTGGCACATTCCTCTGCCGATTCCTCGTCCTTTGCGTACTTCAAGCACGCAAGCTGTTCAGGGTAATTGTCACGGTATAAGCCAACGACGTATTTGAAACGCTGCATCTGTGCAGCCTTTCCGCGTTTCCGCAAAAAAAACTTTATCCCACCGAACACGAGCGAGCCTTCCAGCCCGATCGCTACGATTACGATTATCAGCGTTTCAACAAACGTCATTTTCTGCTCCTTATAAACTTAATAATTTTTGTTCGTTCAAGCGTAACCATATTTCCAGTTTTGCCTTCGATATTTTGATTGCCCTTTGCGTGTAGGCGTTCCGAGCAAGGAAGAAAAACAGCAAGCCCTTCTCCGATTCGCTCTCCGCGTTCGTGCACATTTTGCACGTCGCCGCGTACAACGCTACGCCGTTCTTAAACACGTATTTCCATATCCCGTCGAAAAACGTATGACCGTAATAATGCTTTTCCCAGCTCTCGTATGTCGCAAGGAATTTTCGCACGTCCTCACGCGATGAAAACCGTTGTTTCGGCTCTTCGATTGCCTCTTCAAATTCCGACGTCGGAATTTCAGACGCTTCTCCCGAAAAGATTTCTTCGTCTAGACGCGCTTTTTCACCAGGATAAATTTCTTCGTCCGGACACGATGCGCTTTCCAGCTCCGCGTCTACGCTCTTCGCCGTTTCCAGCTCTTTCTTTCGCTCCGATTGCTCTTGCCAAGCCTTCGCGCTGGCGAGTAGCTCAAAATCGTCGTCGTACCGCTTTTCGTAAAAATCCGACTTCCCGTCGCTTATGTACTTCTTACAAATTCGCATATCCCGCACTCTGATATCAGAGCGGAAAAACTCCCTGTTCTCTTCTGATAACGGCGCAATTTCAAGAAGCTGGCTTTTGTTCATTTCCGCGTACTTTGACGACTTGAACAGCAAACAGCCCGTCCTTTCGTCCCAATACACAAACTGGGACAAGCTCAAAAGATTGCTCGTTTTCGTTGCGCCGAATCCGAACGCGTATTCGCTGAACGCCTCAAAGGACGTATAAAGAAAGGTCATTCCGTCCTCGGGATTGATTACTTCCTTCCAGCCGCCGCTCTCTTTGAGCTTGGCTATCCGCAACGAAAGCTTCATTTCTTCCAGCTTCGTCGCGTGGTCGCCTTCCAGCACCGCCTGACAGTCCTGCAAAAACTCCGTCTTTTTCGTTTCGGAAAGCGCGTAACGGTATTTGAAAAATCCGAAATTCTTTTCCGCGATTACTTGATTACGGGTTTGCAACTCTCTTTCACGCATTGCCAGTCACCCCCGCGCTCTTCCGATTCTTCAAAAGCCTAGACAGTTCCTCTGCCGTCGTATCCCAACGATTACCGATTACTTCTACGTATGCCGTGAAAAATCTTTGATCAAACATAGAACCATACGGCATACCCGCTGTTTGAAGGTCGCGCAAGACAAATCCAACGCAATCGTTGTCGTCTACGTACTCTACGCAAAAGTAGTCGTCGATAGGATCGTAGCCTTCCTCGTTGATTCGCACGCGAAGCAAATCGCCCTCGTGCCATTTACCGTTTCTCGACTTGCCGCGAAATAAAAACTCTCTGCCTTTCATCTCGCCACCTCGCTGCTCTTTGCCGCCTTCCGAGCTTCTCGCGCCGCTTTCTTCGCCGCTTTGCGATCCGCTTTTTCAAAGCACGACGTTACCGTGTCTTTGTTGCCCCAAAAGCCACCGACGAACATTACTATATTCGCCACCACTACGGCAATTAAAGCCGCGCCGATTAGAACGAGTTTCACCGTTCGCACCACCTGTACAATATTCATTTGTTACACCTACCTTTTATTTTTTCCAAGCTTGCGCTTGGTAGTTTCCTGTTACCTTTTATACCGTTCTCGACCACTACGATCGAGAACAGCTAAAAGGTATGTGTGCTTCACGAGGGAATTGAACCCTTCACGCCCCGTCGGGCAAGTTACACTTGAAGCATATAGACGGCAAAGCCTTTTCCAGCTTGACCGCCTTGGGAATGTTGTTCAAACCTATCAGTTTGTGCGCCATCAATTTGTATTTGGCAACTGTCAGTTTTGTTTGGCGACCGTATTCAAAAAAATTAACGGAAAGCCTTTTAGAGGTCCTTGTAGAGTTTATCTTCTTTTTCCCAAGCTCTGTTTAACCTTGAAACGGCTTTTACATAATTTTCGTTAAGTTCACTCCACTTTTGAAGTTCGTCAGGGAGAAGATTTATAAACTTTACGTCTCCCCCATATTTTTGTTTGATATCCTTTATCCATTCGTTCAAAGCTTTTTCTTTTTCTTCCACGACAGCCAAAGCTTTTTTTACTTTCTTTTGAGCCTTTTCCGTCGCAAGCTCGAACAACGCTCTTTCGATATAGCTCCGAACATTCCCACCGCAAGCCAAGCCGTAATGCTTATCCAAAAATTTTATTGCCGCAATGATTTCTTCTTTTGAATAATCGTTTATCGTCTTTTTCATATTCCCCTTCCAAAATTCCGACTGTCTGAATTTTTATCTTTCAAACTCTGCCTTATGCGCCTCTTCCGAAAAATCGTTTAGGGGCAAAAAATGCTCACAATCAGCGTTTTCGCAACAATCTTTCGCTTGATTATAACAGCAGCAGTATTCTTCTTGACCGCACGCCCCGCGGATTTCTTTTTCTTCGGCATTGAATTTTCGCGCCTTTTCTTCCGCTTCTGCCTTATCATTCATATAGGACGTAGCAAATTCTCGATTTCCGCTATGATCAACCTCTTCTACGTTTCGCAAACGGTAGACCGCGTATTGTTTTTCGCCATTGAATATATTACATGTAACTTTCCATTCCCCTTTCATTCTTTACCTTCCTTTTTTATTCCAAAATTCCGACAGTCTGAATTTACTCCTCACCTACGAAGCAACGCTTGATTTTGTAAAAACTGAAACTTTCCAGCGTTGCGCAAAATTCAAATGCTGATTTTAAGTCGTCAAACAGTCTTCGTTCATCGTACCCGTTCTCGTCTGTGTATTCGACCAAGTATCTCTCTTGTCCTTCTTCTACAATCTCCATTTTTTTGCTCCTGTTTGTTTGGTTTTCTCCCCGCTTTGTGGTATAATGGTGTGTAGAATAAAAGGGTGTGAAATTCTGTATGCGCCAGAATTAAAACAACGCAAATACCACAAAGGAGGAAAAACAAATGAAATTTTGTCCATTACTTTCTACTGCCGAAAAAAAAGTCGAATGTTCCGAAGATTGCGCTTTTTTGGCAGCGAACGGTAATTGTTCGATTAAAAATATCGGTGAAGCCGATATTCACGACGTATTAGACGATATTCGCCGCAATATGGATTAAACAATTACATTAAACGGGAAAACGGACGAGCTTCAAGCTTGCTCCGTTTTTTCTTTTTTCAACGTTTCCGAAACGGCTTTGCATTTATCTACCTGTTTTTCTAATTTTGTTTTTTCTTGCGACCAAAGGACTTGAAGTTTACACGTAAGAGAACAGTTCACATCAGCCGCCATTTCAAGGCACTTTAATTTTAGATTTTCTGAAACCTCGTCGCTATTATAAAAATCTATACACATTTCTATAAGCTCGTAATATTTCCGTAATAAGTTTTTCATTCCCATAATCTCCTCCTACGCCTGCAAAATGCGGGCAAATTATTTGATTTTCTTTAAGTTTTATGATATAATTATTTATCAATCTTTATTTTCTTACGAGGTTTCTCAATATGGTCCATTGCGCTAATTGTAATATCAAAATTAACAAACCAGTAGAGGCTATACAATACAAATTCTTAAACGTAGAAATTTATGAATGCCCAAGCTGTGGATATCTTCAATCTTTTGAACGTCGTCTTTTCAGAAGAGAACGCTCTCAACTTGCCGCACCTTTTATAGATAAAATACCTAAAAGAATTCAAAATCTATCCACAAAAGCCCTCAAATACTATCGCGATGCTTTAAGTGCTCAAGGTTTTCATCTCCCCGATTTGGCAGGCGTTGCCTTACGTATGGCTTTAGAGGCTCTCGTTTGGGACTATCTCTTGAGGATTAAAAAAATCCCCGAAAACGAAATCGATTCTAAAAATCTTTATCAGCGTATCCAACTTATGAACGGTAGTTTTTATACGCAAATCTGTACAACCATTCTCCGTATTTACGGAAACAAAATCGTTCATCTTGGAAAAGACTTGCCGCCTCTTTCTTTACACGAGGCTTTTGAAACATACGAAAATCTTTGCATTTTAATTAATAACGAATTAAGCACTTTGGAAATTAACGATGCTCTGCAAAAATATTTTCAAGGGAAAGCAAAATAAATCCACTTTTCGTCCTCTATGCGTTTCGGCATAAAGCTTTCATTGTAACGCGCGTATTTTGTTTGCAAAACAACATTGTACATACCGTCGTCACCCAACCGTGTTGGCGGCAACTGCAGCCGAACCTCTCCTTGCCGTTCCCGCATTTCTTCGGGCGAAAGATTGCAAGAGAATTTAATTCTCCCTTCTCGCTCCTCAAGCACGTTGATTTTTATTCTCCGTACATACTCTTGAGAAATCACTTCTACAAACTCGAATAGTATTTCTTCTGAAATGAGCCCCTCAAATCGTTTCCTCAAGAACTTTTTTGCACTCTCCCTTTCGGAGGGTGTTTTTTGTTGCCAGTTTGCGTCTACGCTCATTCTTTGCCCTCGATTTCGTGCGTTTTTTGTTTTGTTGAATTATACTTCGTTTTTAGGAATTAAATTCCTATCCAACGCTATTCTATCACAATGAATTAGGAATGTCAAGCCTATTTATGAAAAAAATTCCTAAATTATTGAAAAAAATATCGTCCTGCCCTATAATTTGTTAAGGAGGACGATATGAATACGATAAAAAAATTACGCCAAGAAAAAGGTTTAACACAAACTCAATTAGCGGATTTAATGAATATCGACCAAACAACTGTATCAAAATGGGAGCTCGGAAAAGCAACACCAGACACCCCCATTCTTATTCGTTTGGCTGCTTATTTTGATGTTTCTACGGATTATTTGCTGGGACTTTCTCAACTTTTCTATCCTGATAAAATAAAATCCGAAGTTCCCGAAGAACAAGAATTATTAAATTTATTTCGCAAGCTCCCTACGGACCTTCGCCATCGTGGGTTGCATTATATGAAAAAGCTCATTGAGCTTTCCCAAGAAGAAAACGGAATGCCGTTCCCACAAGAAACGTCAGCCCGCCCTTCTAACCGCCGCAAGGCATAACTACTATCGATTAAATTTTAGGAGAGATAATATGAAAATCTTGAAAAAACTAATGATATTTTTTTTACTTGCAATTTTTTGTTTTGCTGCTTTTAGCTGTTCACCTATCGACAATTCAACGTTAGAACAATCTTATGAAGAACAATATACGCGCTCTCGCGATGCAAAAAATAGCGATCTTACAAACGTTGATTTTGTATACGCAAACGATTATAGGAGCGTTTCCATACGCTTTGTGCCAAAAAACGATATTGAAGGATTAAAAGTACAAGCCAAGCTTTCTACCAGCACGGGTTTTTTGTTGGATTCTCAAATAATCACTGTGGGCGACGTTATAGAAGGACAGCAATATGTTGTCAATTCTATTCTTCCTGATAATTCCATTACTGAAGGTAAAGTAATCAAAACGTGTGAGTTTAGCGTTTATTCAGGTACCGTTTATTACAGCGTGGCTCCTGGAATATATTTGAATTAAATTTTAGGAGATCTTAATATGTCAGAAAAAAAATCTTGTTGTTCGGGGTGTTTCGTAAAACTATTGATAGGCTTGGTAATTCTCGCCGTTCTTGCTTTAGTTGGTTTTAATATTATTCAAAACCAAGTAAACACGAATAACAATACAAATACGGGTATCTTTGAGCGAAAAGCCACAATTAACGATTTGGATATAGATAGCTCCTTGGGTTCTCTTACCAGTATCGAATTGAATATCACCCCCAAAGTCGATATTCAAGACCTGGAATTAAAAATTGAGCTTCACGACCGTAGTGGTGCAATCATCAAAACGCACTACGAAGAATTAGGCAACGTTACGAGCGGTAGACATTATACGGTAAAGATAAGCCTTTTTGAGCTGGGAATAACAAACACTTTATCAAGTGATGCGTGCTTTTACACCGTCAGTCGTGGATGTGTTTCACTTTTTGGATAAACACTATGGAAACGAAATTAAAGCTTTTTAATGAAAAAACCGTCCGCACGGTATGGAATGCGGACGAAGAAGAATGGTATTTTTCCGTCGTCGACGTCGTGTCCGTCTTAACCGACAGCGCGAATCCGAAACAGTACGTGAAAAAAATGCGAGCCCGCGATCAGGAGCTGGCTGACAAGTGGGGTACAATTTGTACCCCCGTTGAAATGCTCGGCTTGGACGGCAAAAAACGGAAAATTCAAGCCGCAACAACGAAAGGCGTATTGCGCCTCGTGCAATCAATCCCCTCTCCCAAAGCCGAGCCGTTCAAAATGTGGCTGGCGCAAGTGGGAAGCGAACGGCTCGACGAAATCGCCGATCCCGAAAAAGCGTTCAAGCGCGGGGCGGATTTTTACCGCGCAAAGGGTTATTCCGACGAATGGATCAACCAGCGTATGCGCTCCATCGAAACACGGAAGAAGCTCACGGACGAATGGCGGGAGCGTGGCATCGAAACCGACCTTGAATACGCAATTCTCACCAACGAGATGACGAAGGCGTGGAGCGGGCGCACGGTCAAAGAGTATAAACAGCTCAAAGGCTTGAAAAAAGAGAGCCTACGGGATAATATGACCGACCTCGAATTGATTTTCACTATGCTTGCCGAAGCGACGACGACGGTAATTTCCAAGCAAGTGAAGCCCGAAGGCTTTGAAGAAAGCCGTACGGTAGCAAAGCGCGGCGGTAAAGCGACAAAGGCGGCCCGTTTGGATATCGAGAAGGAGCTTGGACATTCAATCGTTTCCCCTCTGAACGCTGACGATAAGAACCTGTTGACCACGAAAAAGGACGAGGAATAGTCCTCGTCCAAAAATACAAAAACTTTTTTGAGATAAATTTATCAAGATAAATTGATCTCAATTTTCCTTTTGTTGCATTTCGCAAAAAATAAGGTACAATTTTTCCTATTAACACATAGGAGGATTGTACCTTATGCTTTCCGAAAATTACGGAAAAATCAATGAAACCCTGTTGCACATTAAGAACGCCTACACCGAGCTGAACGCTGGCGTATTGCTTCTGAACGAGATTTTAAGCGCATACGACGCGCAAAACGATCTCGCCGACTACCGACGATCTCTTTTTCGGATCGTCGAGAACACTAACCAAGGAGGTGACGAACCGCCCGAATCGCAAAAAGAAAACCCCGACGCGGGGACGTCGGGTGAAAACGTGGAATTTGTTGAATTTACTGAAAAGGAGTTACAACAAATGCCTAAACAATTCAAAACTAAATATCGGATCGATAAAAAAACGGTATCCGTCCGCTACCACCATTGTGGCCACGGTTGTTATTCATACGAGTTTCGATACCGTGCAAACGGTTACAATATCAGCGCAAGCGGAAAGACGATTGAAAAAGCCAAAGCGCGCTTTTTGGAAAAACTCAAAACGGCGCAACGTGAAAATCCAGACTTACTGGACGTACCGTCCACCTTCTCCGCCTTCGCGTTGTATTTTTTTGAAAATTTCCGCAAAAAGAAGGTGACGGCGCAAACGTACCGCTGTGATGAAGCGCGCCTACGTTTACATATCTTGCCGTACTTCAAGGAAATACAAATCAAGCGAATCACCCCGGGTGCATGTCAACAACTGATTGACCGTATCGCCCAGCAAGGAAAATCAAAAACGGCCGAAGAAATATACGGTCTGTTATCCGTCATTTTCAAAGCGGCTATTCTGCACAATATCATTGACCGTAATCCGTTAGCTCTCGTTCAAAACGTCGAATATGAGCAAGAACACGGCGAAGCTCTCACCAAAGAGGACGAAACAATCCTCTTGACCGCACTCGAAGGCTCGCCCTATCAAGCCGCCTTTGCCGTTGTTCTCTTCACCGGCTTACGTCCAAACGAATACAAAACAGCGCGAATCGACGGCAATTTTATTGTGGCCGTTAACTCGAAACGTAAGAACAAAAAGATTGAATATAAAAAAATCCCAATCTGCCGACGCCTCGGCGAATACCTGAAAGACGGATTTACTTTTCCCTGCTTACGTTATATGCGTGAAAAGCTTCGTGAGATATTGCCAGGACATAAGCTTTACGACTTTCGGACGACGTTTTATTCTCGTTGTAAGGAATTTGGCGTTGCCGACGCGGCGCGTGATGAGTTTGTCGGCCACTCGCTCGGAGCTTTGGGAAACGCTTACACGGATTTATCTGACGAGTACCTTCTGAAAGAAGGTAAAAAGCTTGATTTGTGGTAAAAATCCCCAAAATATCCCCTCATTTCCCAAATAAAATGGCAAATAGGAATGCAAAAACGCATAAAAATAGGGCAAAAACAAGCGATTTTTGCTCATTTTTGCCCTATTTTGGTTGAGGCAACGGGACTTGAACCCACGACCTCTTGGTCCCTAACCAAGCGCGCTACCAAACTGCGCTATGCCTCAATATGTACCGCCGTATCACGATTTCCCTCGCTCAACAGCATAAATAATTATACCCGCCCTTGCCCGTTAAGTCAAGCGTTTTTTCACACTTTTTTAACTTTTTTTTATTTTTTTCGTAAAAACTCTATAACCACAGCCTTGCGAGCTTCACCGCTCCCACCGCCGTCGGGAAAACCATAAAGAACGCAATCACCGCCGCCGCGAGCAATACCCCCGCCCAAGCAATCACCGCCGCGCCTTTATCTATCCATTTCGTTTTCTTTTCCACGACCGCCACCGCGCAAAGTCCCGCTATCCCTACCGCCGCGCCGCTCAACGCGTACCAAGGATAGGGCGATTCGTATACAAATTCTACGGTATTTTCCCCCTCGTCAAGCTCCACGCACAGAAATTTCAAATCGTTATCGATAAGCTCCCGTTCCACGCCGTTGACGAACACGCGATACCCCTTGGAAGCAACGAAATTCAAAAACAAACACTCGCCCGCCTCCGCCGTAACACTCGCGTCAATGCGCCCCGCGCCGACCTCGATTTGCGCGGCTTTCCCCCAAAGATACTCCGAAAGCTCCCGCGCCGTTTCCACCGTCACGTATTGCGAGCTGGCACTCCCCGTTTCAAAGCGCATATCCTCCAAGGTTTTTCCTCGCAAAAACGCGTACAACGCCGCCTGATTTTCCGCGCGGTTGGTGGAATTTGAAATATTTTCGGCAACGAAACGGTATTCCCCGCTCGCGACCTTATACGCCGACGGGAACACGATTTCGTTTTCATAAACGTAATACCCGTCCAAAGCCAGCTGCACGCGCTCTCCGTCCTCGTCCGTCACCATAAACGGCTTGACGTATTTTTTCAAATTAGAATTACCGTCTATCTTCGACTTTTCCCCTTCGGCGACGAAATAATATTTATACCCCAAAAACGAATCGCCGAACTCGTCGCTCCTATTATACTTCCCGTCGCTGTGCGCGCTCTTCAAGCTGTTTTTGAAATTTCCCTTATACCCGAAAAGCTCCCCAATCACGAAATTATCCGCATCAATCACGGACGAGAACACGCTAAACGAATCCACGCCCGCCGTAAAGGTAGCGTTCGCCGTCAGCTTATCCCCATAATCCTTGACGCGGAAATATTCCTCATCCTCCAAGAGCAATCTTTCGCCAAGCTTTTGAAAAGTACCGATATCCATATGTTGCGTCGAACGGTTGCCGATTACGAGTTGGTCGTTGTAAAAGAGGAGCTGTGCGCCCACTACGCCTACCATAACGAGCGAAACGAGCCGCAAGCTCGTCTTTTTATTACGCACCAACCCCGCTCCAACGAGCGTCAGAATCCCCACGAGGATAAAGGGTACGCAAATCACCTCCGCCCCGCCGAGCGAATGTGCAAACCGTCCCGAAAAACTGTCCAAGCCTTCGAGCATATCCGAATCGGTGAGAATACTCGCCCAAAAATCTTGCCAATGCCCCGACGAGATAAACCAAAGCAAAAAGCAAACGCAAGCAACACCCAACGCGATAAACGCGCACCCCCAAGCGTTCAACGCATACCTGCCCCCATTCTTTTGCTTTTCATCCGTCAAATACGCCTTACCGCCCGCAAACGTTTTCACGGCAAACAGCGACGAGCCGTCATAGGCGCGCCCCGAGGTATAACAAAGTCCTTCGAGTGCCAAGCACGCGCCGGCCAAAAAGTATAACGCGTTCAAAAACCCAAAACGCAAGGCGTACGACATATACGAGCCCATATTCATAAGCAAGGTCACTTCGTCCACCGCCACGGGCAACAGCGTAAACACGCCCGCCGCCAGCATAAATTTCGCAAACGGGTCACGCAAGCCCTTGCGGAAAAACCAAAGCACCGTCAAAAACACGAACGCCGAATCGGCGAGGATATAGCTCCATTTCCGATAGGCGGCAAGTTCGGCAGTGTCGATAAACGCCGACGAGGAAAACTCTCCGATTTGCGTGCCGTCCATCTGAAATCCAAACCACAAATTATCAAAAAGCCCGCCCCCTCTGCCGCTTCGAAGATACGCCGCCAAAGCAGGCACGAGCACGGGCAACGCCATTAAAATCGCCGCGAAAAACGCAATGCACAGCCGCGTCAAAAAGGCATTCCGTTTGTCTTTTTCCACGCATAACAGTCCGTAAAAGATAAGCGTGGGAAACGCGACGAACATAGAAAAGCACGCAATGGAAAAGCAGGTATAAATACAGCACGCGATAAACAGCGAAAACAGCCAAAACGAGCCCGTTTTCACGAAACGGCGGAAGCCCCACGCCGCAAATGGCAGATAGATTAAAAAATCCATCCAGTTGATATAGGTATTCGCAACGAAGGTATACCCGCAATAGGCGTACGCAAGCCCCACCGCAACGCAAAGATAATCGGGTATGCCCTTAAATTGCGTTTTTGCAAACCAAGTCCCCACGAAAGCAATCGTTGCGATTTTACAGGCAACGACAAACCCGCTCGCCTGTGCGACCATACCGTCGCCGAGGATTAGAAAGATAAAGGAAAACGGACTGATAAAGAAATATAAAAACGTTCCCGTAATATCCGCACCGCCCACGATTGCGTAAGAATAAAAGAGCGACGATTTCCCGTCCATTACGTCGAACAAGTGCTCGATAAACGGGCAAATTTGCGCGGAAAGGTCGTAGCTTGCAACGGTGTATTTCTCACCAAAGGGATACACCTCGTAGCAACACAGTACTACCATGTACGCAACGAGCGCGATTAAGGGCGCGAAAAAATAGGCGTAATTTTTCTCAAAAAACGCACCAAACCCCTTTTTCGTTTCTTTTTCACCCGTTTCAAACATATCCCTATTGTAGCACTTTTTTCCTTATAAGTCAATAAAACGGCGCGGAATTTTCCGCGCCGTAGCTATCGTAACGATTATTTGCTTTGAATATACTCGTCAATGGCTTTTGCCGCGATTTTACCCGCGCCCATTGCCTTGATAACGGTCGCCGCGCCCGTAGCCGCGTCGCCGCCGCAATATACGCCCTCGATAGAGGTCTTACCCACCTCGTCCACGGCAATCTCGCCGCGACGAAGTGTTTCCAAACCAGGCGTCGTTGCCTTCAACAAAGGATTAGGCGAAGTACCAAGCGACATAATCACGCAATCGACGGGAATTACGAACTCGCTTCCTGCAACCGCTTTGGGCGAACGGCGGCCGCTTTCGTCAGGCTCGCCAAGCTCCATACGGATACATTCGATACCGTCTACCCAACCGTATTTGGGATCACGGGAATCGCTTACGTTCGTTGCCAAAATGCGGGTAGGGTTAGTAAGTAAATCGAAAATAATCCCCTCTTCCTTTGCGTGCTCGATTTCCTCTCTACGCGCGGGCAATTCCTCTTCGCCGCGACGGTAAATAATATGTACCTCCGCACCCAAACGCTTTGCCGTTCTCGCCGCGTCCATAGCCACGTTTCCGCCGCCTACGACCGCCACGCTCTTACCGTGCTGAATGGGGGTATGACTGCCCGTGCGGTACGCTTTCATAAGGTTGGAACGGGTCAAAAATTCGTTTGCTGAATACACGCCCTTGAGGCTTTCCCCGGGAATGTTCATAAATTTAGGCAAGCCCGCGCCCGAGCCGATAAATACCGCCTCAAAGCCGTACTCGTCTTTAAGCTCTTCAATCGTGATAACGCGGCCGATAACCATATTCGTTTCGATCTTCACGCCCAACGCTTTGAGATTATCCACTTCCTTTTGCACGATAGCTTTGGGCAAACGGAATTCGGGAATACCGTACACGAGCACGCCGCCCGCCACGTGCAACGCCTCGAACACGGTGACTTCATAGCCCATTTTTGCCAAATCGCCCGCACAGGTAAGCCCCGCAGGGCCGCTTCCAACGATTGCCACTTTATGCCCATTGGAGGGAGCAGGTACGGGTTTTTCCGTCGTATTTGCATTGTGCCAGTCGGCAACGAAGCGCTCTAATCTACCGATACCGACCGCCTCACAGCCCGCTTTGATACCGCGCGTACATTTACCCTCGCATTGCGTTTCTTGCGGGCAAACTCTGCCGCAAACGGCGGGAAGCGCGGAATCCTCGGCAATGATTTGATATGCCGCTTCGAAATCCCCCTCCGCAACCTTTGCGATAAATTCGGGAATTTTAATGTTTACGGGACAAGCCGCCACGCACGGACGGTTTTTACAACCAATGCAACGCTTTGCCTCGTCGATTGCCATTTCCGCGGTATACCCAAGCGCAACCTCTTCAAAGTTACCGTTACGAACGCAAGGGTCTTGCGCGGGCATAGGATTTTTCAAAGGATTCATATTAAATTTAGCCATCTTATTTCACCTCCTGCTTGAACAGGTTGCACGCATCTTCTCTTTCGTGCGCTTCGAAATCCGCATACGCGCGCGAACGGCTCATTGCTTCGTCAAAATCAATTTCGTGTCCGTCAAATTCAGGTCCGTCCACACACGCAAACTTCATCTGCCCGCCGACCGTCAAACGGCAGCCGCCGCACATACCCGTACCGTCAATCATAACGGGGTTCATACTCGCAATCGTCTTAACACCGTATTCTTTGGTCGTCGCGCAAACGAATTTCATCATAATAAGCGGTCCGATCGTGATGACCTCGTCAAAGGTTTCGCCCGCCTCCAAAAGCTCCTTCAAGGGCACGCACACGTTACCCTGTCTGCCGTACGAGCCGTCATCCGTCATCATATGGAAAGAGGAAGAAGCCGCCTTGAACTCGTCTTCCAAAATGACGAGATCTTTGTTACGGAAACCGATAATGGACGTAACTTCCGTCCCCTGCTCGTGCAAAGCACGCGCAACGGGTAACGCGATAGCGCAACCCACACCGCCGCCGACGACGCATACTTTTTTCAAACCTTCCGTATGGGTAGGTCTGCCCAAAGGTCCTACGAAGTCGGGAATATAGTCCCCTTCGTTTTTATGATTGAGCATTTCGGTCGATCCACCGACGATTTGGAAAATGATGGTAACCGTACCCTTTTCCCTATCGTACCCCGCAATGGTAAGGGGAATTCTTTCCCCGTCTTCGTCCACGCGTAAAATGATGAACTGCCCGGGAAGTGCTTTTTTCGCAACGAACGGCGCAAGAATTTCCATTTGCGTCACGGTCGGATTGAGCGATTTTTTGCTGACGATCTTGTACATTGTAAAGCTTTCTCCTTAAATTTATACATTCACTTATATTATAAGGGATAAACCGAGCCCGATTTTGAGGCGGGTTTGTTTTATTCCTTTATAGTATACATTATACCGCTTACGCAAAAAATTGTCAATCGCTTGTCACGGCTTTTTCAAATTAAAGCAAATTAAAGCAAGTAAAATAATTTCACAAAACTTTCATTTTGCCCCGCTTTTGATTTGCCTTTCCTAAAAGGAAGTAGTATAATGTTTATCGAGTTAATTACAGAAGGAAAAAATTATGCAAGCGTTATTATCCTTATCCATAGCACTTTTAGCAGGGTTGCTCCTGTCCCGTTTGGCAAAACTCGCCAAGCTCCCCGCCGTCACCGCGTATTTAATCGCGGGTATTCTCGTCGGCCCATACTTTCTCGGCGCGTTGGGCGTGTCGGGCTTGGGCTTTACGAGCAAAGCGGACATTGAAAGCGTCGGAATTTTAAGCGACGTCGCCCTCGGCTTTATCGCCTTTTCTATCGGCAACGAGTTCCGCCTTTCCCAGCTCAAAAAAATCGGCAAACAAGCGACGATTGTCGGCATTTTCCAAGCCGTTATAACGACGCTCGTCGTAGATGTGGCGTTAATCGTTTTACACTTGATTATTCCCGACAAGCTCCCCCTGCCCGCGGCAATCACCCTCGGCGCAATCGCCTCTGCAACCGCCCCCGCGGCGACACTTATGGTCGTAAAACAGTATAAAGCCAAAGGTCCTTTGACGGATATTCTCCTGCCCGTAGTCGCGTTGGACGACGCGGTGGGTCTGATACTTTTCGCCATCTCCTTCGGCGTAGCCAAAGCCTTAAAGGTTGGCGCGCTCAACCCCGTTTCCATTATCGTTGAGCCACTCCTTGAAATCGTACTTTCGCTTGGACTTGGCGGACTTATGGGTCTTGCGTTCAGCTTCTGCGAACGCTTCTTCCACTCCCGTTCCAAGCGTCTTGCAGTGTCCGTGGCGTTCGTACTTTTGACCATCGGACTTTCTATGATGAAATTTGAAATCGGCGGCGTTCATATCGGCTTTTCTTCGTTGCTCGTATGTATGATGCTCGGCACGATTTTTTGCAATATCTGTGATTTTTCCGAAGAGCTTATGGACAGAGTGGACCGTTGGACCGCACCTCTGTTCGTCATTTTCTTCGTATTGAGCGGCGCGGAGTTGGAGCTTTCGGTATTCGCCGACGTACTCATCATTTTGGTTGGCGTGGTATATATCCTTGCCCGCTCGGCAGGTAAATACAGCGGCGCATATTTCAGCGCGAAATTCTCCAAATGCGACGACAATATCGTCAAATACCTCGGCGTGACCCTGCTTCCCCAAGCGGGCGTAGCCCTCGGTATGGCGAATATGGCAATGAACTCGGCAGAGCTTGGTGCGGAGGGCGTGATTATTGCGAATATCACCCTTTTCGCCGTGCTTATCTACGAATTGATAGGACCTATGCTCACCAAAATCGCGCTTTTGAAAGCGGGCGACATCAACCCCGAAGGCAAGAGCAGCGCGCGTCGCGAGCACGCGAAGGAAAAGGGCTTGCATCAACATTTATAATCGTTTTCAAAAGTAAAGGAGCTACACGGTAGCTCCTTTTTTTTATTCACCGTCCGACCAAATCCTGTTGGTAACGAGATATTCGGCAGGGATAGCTGCCACGTACGGGCTGGGCTTGCTTTCATTTCTGCCGTTATAGATTGCCCGCGTCAAAATCAGTCTGCTTTTCGCCCGCGTAATCGCCACGTAAAAGACTTTCTTTTCCTCCTCCTCTTCCCCGCTTTGTCTTGCCGCGAAGCTGGGAAAATTATTTTCGTCCACGCCCGCCAACAAAACGGTATTAAACTCACAGCCTTTCGCCTGATGCACCGTGATTACGGGCACGCGGTCCGTTCTCTTCAAAAACTCGTCCAGCTGACTACTGGAAAGCGTCGCGTCCGTGATATACGCGCGCAAAAAGCCTTCCGCGCCCTCGCCCTCGCCCTCGCCCGCGCCCACACGCAAGCCCTCGACGATATCCCGCATAGCCGAATTGTCCGCGTGCGTTTTATATCGTTTTTGCATCATCATTTTTTCAATCGCGAAAACCGCAAGCCCCGCCGTATCGCCTCTTTTGAGCAGTCCGCGCAATTCCTGCACGAACGCGTAAAACTTCTCGAATTTCTCTTTATACCGCGCAAACACGCCCCGCCGTTCTTCCTCGCTGGGCAATATATCCCCCACGAGCATTTTCACCAAGCATTTCGCCGTCGCGGTGATATCTCCCAACGCGTTATGCGCGGCGTCGTTGACGATTCCGTAATAAAAACACAGCGTCGCAAGCTTGAAATCGGGCAGCTTGGAATGGAACTGCTTGGCAATCGTCATAGTATCGTATTCCCCGACGATAGAGAGCACGGGCAAACCGTTTTCGCGAAGCTGTCTTTGTATGAGCGGCGAATCGAAGCGCAAGGAATTATGTCCCACGAGCACGCAACCCTTACAAAACGCGGAAAATTTCTCCAACGCCGTTTTCGCGCTCACGCCGTCGTGGGAACGGATATACGCGAGGTCAAACCCGTGCGTTTCGTACGCGCCCTGACCGATAGGCACGCTCGGCTCAATCATCATATCCAACGTATCGACGATCTCGCCGCCCTTTCCAAGCCGTATCGCCGACAGCTGCACCATCTCGTCCTTGGCAAGTTCCAAGCCCGTGGTTTCCGTGTCGTAAACGACGATATTCCCCTCTTGATAGGCTTTGATTAAGGGATAATAGGTATCCCCAAAGGTATGTAACGCGCCGTCGATAAAGGAAGTAATCGCCACACCCAAGCCGTTAAAGCTCCGTAGCGTTTCAATCGTTCGCCCGCCCACGCCGCGGATATATTTCTCGGCGAGCCGCTCCATACTCACCCGATCGTCCCCGTTGAGCAGAAGCTTGATAACGGCAAGAATATCCTTTACGACAGGTTTTTTGAAAAATTGATAATTTTCCTCCACCGTAAAAAATCGCACCTGCTCGCTTTCAGGCAAAGCGGCGTTTATCTCTTCAAACTCTCGCGCTAGCGCGGCGATATACTTGTTCGTTCGCGCCATTACGCATATTTGGTCTTTGTCCTTTCGCCGCTTTATGAACTTGAAAATCTGCCTCGCCTCCTCCTTGCGGTTATCAAAGGCGTAACAGAATATCTTTTCCCCCTCGTCGCTGCTATTCACACGCATCGTAGCAGGGCAAAATTTCCCCAAAAGCTCGGGATAGGTCTTTTCCAAATACCCAAACCCCGCCCGCGCAAGCGTTTTCGTCGCACGGTAATTTTCGGACAGCGTATACGATTTCGCCTTAAAGCGGTCGATATAATCGCTCAACACCTCTCTTGGCCGCGAACCGCGCCATTCGTAAATGGTTTGGAAAAAATCCCCACAAAGCATTACGTTGTTAGCGGCAAATATCTTTTTCAAAACCTCGTATTCCAAAACGCTCGTGTCCTGCATCTCGTCCACGATTACGTATTTATACCTTTTCGTCCAACGCGTAGCTATCTCTTCTCTTCCCAACAACCCGTTGACCTGCACCACAAGATCGTCGAAATCGACCTGATTGCTTTGCCGCAAATGCTCGTCGTATTCCAAAACGAGCCTGCCGCCAAACGCCTGCATTGCCAATGCAAATTCCTCGTCAGGGACTTTCCCCATATACTTTGCGTAATAGGAAACGCCGTCCTCAAATACGGTCTGTTTATGCTCCCGCAAAAACGCCACCGTTTTTTCCAAATCCGCGTATTCGTCGCCCAAGTAAAAGTTATTTTCCTCGCGGCAATGCTTCACCGCGCTCACGAAATTCATAAGCGCGTTCTTTTTTTCGTAAATCTTGAACGCGTGAAGGGGCAAGTCACCGCCCAACGCCTCGCCGCAAGCCTCGCAAGTTTCATTTCTTTGCGTATGCTCTCGCCCGCAAGCGGGGCACACCGCCACCACGCCGCGCCAAGCGTAATACCGCGTGGAAAGAATACTTCTCAACAGCTCTTCCTCGTCCACCTCGTCGCAAACGTGTAAATCGTTGTAGCGTTCTCCGCTCCTTTTATGCTCTTCGGCAAGCAAATGATAGCAAAACCCGTGAATGGTCTTAACGACGACCTCTTTCGCCTCCGCGCCGATATAGCGGGTGATATCCTCCCGCATCTCTCCGCAAGCTTTGATGGTAAAAGTCAAGCACAAAATCTCTTGCGGCTTCGCCCTGCCGCTTTTGATAATATTCGCCACGCGATTTGCCACGGTAAAGGTTTTGCCCGTGCCCGCGCTTGCAAATAAAATAATATTCTCGTCAAGATTTTCAATGACCTTTAATTGTTCGTCGTTCGGAAGCCGCATATTGCACCTTAAAAGCGGCGAAGCCCACGCTTCGCCGCTCCCTGCTCGTTTTTTACTTCTTTTTCTTCTTAAACTCATTCATACCGTTCGTGCTGCCGCCGTCGCAAAGCACGTCCACGCCCGCAAGGTAGCCGTTTCTCTCGTCCGCAACGGTAGCGAGCGCATAGCCAAGCTCTTCGGGCTTACCCATTCTTTCCTCGGCAGAGAACGGAATGAGCATACCGCCGTCCTCTTTTTCCAAATTACCCATATCCGTCGCAATCAAGCCGGGGCTGAGCGACACCACGCGAATACCCTTTACGCCGTATTCAAACGCGCACTTTTTCGCATACCAAACGACGAAATTCTTGGAAAGGGAATACGCAAAGCCCTTTTGTTGATACTCGCCCTTTGCCATACCGCTTCTCTTAACGAGCTTTTTAAGGAACGCCGCCTCATCCGTTTCCGCAAGCGCATACGCCTTTTTAGGGATAATGAACGAGGGCAGGATATACGCCGAGTTAGACGATACGTCCACGATAACGCTTCCCGCTTTCATCACCTTGGAAAATTCCTGATTGACGTACACCGTACCCAGCGCGTTAATACGCAAGATACCCTCAGGCGTACCCTTCATTGCAGGGGAAACACCGGCAGAGTTGATTACGTTCTTAATTTCGCCCTTTTCCAACGCAAACTGCACAAGCTCCTTTACACTCTCACGGTTAGAGGTATCGCAAGCTTTTGCATAAGCTTCAAAGCCCAACGCTTTCAATTCCTCCACACCCTTTTCAAGCTTGGACAGCGTTCTGCCCGAAATTACGATAACTTTGTCCTTGGGCATAAATTTTGCAGCCTCTAATCCCATACCGCTGCCGCCGCCCGTAATGACACATACGTTTGCCATAATTTATATTTTTCTCCTTATATAATATTTTCGTGCTTTTACACACTTTTTCAATATTATAACACATTTATTTTCCCATTGTCAATCTCTAAATAAATTATTATTAAAAAAAAGCACATTCTAACGGTATGAACAGACAAAATTTTCTCGACTGGACAGTTTATCAAATCTATCCCCGTAGCTTTTACGATTCCAACGGCGACGGAATAGGCGATTTGCGCGGTATCATAAAAAAGCTCGACCATTTGACCGAGCTTGGCGTCAACGCCGTATGGCTTTGCCCGTGCTATAAAAGCCCCAACGCCGACAACGGCTACGACGTAGCCGATTATCGCGATATCGACCCCGCGTTCGGCTCGTTTGCGGACTGGAAAGCCCTGCAAAAAGCCCTGCAAGAGCGGGGCATAAAGCTGATTATGGATTTCGTCGCCAACCATACCTCGTCCAAGCACCCTTGGTTTGAACAGGCAAGAAGCTCCCGCGATAATCCCTATCACGATTATTATATTTGGGCGGATAAGCCCTTAAACGCTTGGAAATCGGTGTTCGGCGGCAGCGCGTGGGAATACAACGCGCAAACGGACGAATATTATCTCCATTCCTTTGCCGTTGAACAGCCCGACTTGAACTGGACAAATCCAAAAGTCCGCAAGGAAATGCGGGATATTATCGATTTTTGGGTAGAACAGGGCGTAGACGGCTTCCGTTGCGACGTTTTGGACTTTATTGCCAAGGACTTCAAAAAGAATAAAATGTACGACGGCGCACACCTGCACGAATATATCCGCGAGCTTTTTGACCGCGAAAGCACCAAAGACCTTTTTATTATCGGCGAATGTAAATCGGACGAAAAAAGTATTTGCGATATTTGCGGTAAAAATCGCGGCGAGCTGACCACCGTTTTTCAGTTCGAGCACACGCAATTTGGGGGCGTGGACAAATACCTGCCCCACTCGTTTACCCTTGACGACTTCAAAGCCGTGCTCGTCAAATGGCAATATTTCACCGCCAAAAACGAGCTTTTATACACCCTTTTCACAGACAACCACGACCAGCCTTTCCTTCTTTCCCGCTTCGGCTTGGACGGCGAAAGGCGGTACGAGGCGGCGACAATGCTCGCCGCGGCGGTATACCTCTTAAAGGGTATTCCTTTTCTTTATCAAGGTCAAGAATACGGGGCGGTCAATTCAAGCTTTACGGATATCGACCATTTCAACGACGTGGAAACGCGCCACTATTACCAAGCGAACCGAAAGGACAAACGCGTGTTTGAAAAAATCAACCGCGGAAGCCGCGACAATCCCCGCCGCCCTATGGCTTGGAACGGGGAAAAGCATTACGGCTTTACCACGGACACGCCGTGGCTCAAAGCCCCCACCCGCGGCGACGAAATCAATTTGGAAAAGGACAAGCGCGCGCAAAAATCCGTTTTCGCGTTTTATAAAGCCTTGCTTTCCCTCCGCAAACAAACGCCCGCGCTCCGTTACGGCGTATTCGCCGATAAAACGCAAGGCAAGGGGTATTTCGCTTACACGCGTAAATATCTTGACCAAACGCTGCTTATTATATGTAATTTTGAAAAGGAGCGCACGCTCCCTCTGCCCCAAAGTCTTGACCTGCTTTTAAGCAATTATCCCGATAGAGAAACAACGCCCAAAAGCCCACTTTTTCGACCCTTTGAAACCGCGATATATAAAATGCACGATTGCTGATTGACGCTGAATATGATAATAGCGGAGGATTTATGACGCTTTATCAATTATTCACGCTGTGCATTTCTTTACCCTATTTACAAACGGGCGTTTCGGCAAACTACGCCGTCAAACGCTTGGGCGATACGCTGTATCTGTTTTTTCAAGCCTCGGACGGAAAAAACGACTGGAAGCAAAACCTCGATTTCCCCGCCAAGCCCTATAAACGAATGGGTAAAACGGTCTGGTTTGCCCACCGCGGTTTTTTACGGGTGTGGAAAGAGATTGAACCGAAACTCGTGGAAGATATTGCGGATAAACGCTTTCGAAAAATCGTCATCAGCGGGTATTCCCACGGCGCGGCAATCGCCGTTTTGTGCCACGAATACGCGTGGTATCACCGCCCCGATATAAGGCATACCTTGGAGGGCTACGGTTTTGGCTGTCCCCGCGTGCTTTGGGGCATAAAAGCCCCCGCCGTAAAACGGCGGTGGGAAAGGTTTACCGTCGTTCGTAATATCGACGATTTGGTCACACATTTGCCGCCCGCCCTTTTGGGGTATTCACACGTTGGCAAAATGCTGGAAATCGGCAAAAAAGGCAAATACACCCGTATCCAAGCGCACTATCCCGAAAATATCCAAACGGAGCTTGCCGTGTACGGAAAATAAACCCGCGGGAACGGCATAGACCGTTCCCGCGGGTTCTCAAAGTTCTTTCGTTAGCCCATCATAATTTCGGAAATCACGTTAAGCACCTTGTCGTGACAACCGCCGCAACCCGTCGAGCAATGGGTAATTCTCTGCACGTCCGCAAATACCTCCAACACGTCCTCCATTTTGTTGTGGTTTTCAAGCGCGTGTTCGATATCGGTATAGCTTACCTGCTTACAGTTACAAATGATATAATTTTCCATAGTTTTTCTCCTTATGTTTAGTCGTTTCAAATCCTGAAACGGCATTATTTTTCTTCCGTAAAATTTTCTTTGCCTACACCGCAAAGCTCACATTCAAAGCCTTCGGGCAGCTCGGCAAATTTCGTTCCCGCGGCAATGCCCTTATTAGGCAGTCCGACCTCTTCGTCGTACACCCAACCGCATACCTCGCAAATATATTTGCTCATATTTTTACCTCCTTTTTTAACCAAGTTCTGTTGCAAGCGCGTCCACTTGCGCAAGACTTTCCTCGTTTAACGCGGAAAGTATTTTCACCGTCGCCTCCGTATAACGGAGATTTTTACATTTTTCCAGCATACCGCGCATCACCCGCGTCGCCATAGGTGCCCAGCTTCCGTTCTCGATAAAAGCAACCGTTCTATTTTGGAAATTATGCTCCGTCAAATGCTGCAAAAACTCCCGCATAAAGGGGAAAATCTCCCCGTTATAAGTGGTCGTTGCCAACACGAGCTTTCCGTAACGGAATGCGTCCTCTACCGCCTCCGCCATATCGCATCGCGCAAGGTCGTTGATGACGACCTTTTCACAGCCCACAGCGCGCAATTTTTCCGCAAGCAGTTCCACCGCCTTTTTGGTATTCCCGTAAACGGAGGTATACGCAATCACTACGCCCTCGCTCTCTACGCCGTAGCTCGACCAAATATCGTATAAACGGAGGTAATACTCCAAATTCTCTTTGAGAATAGGTCCGTGCAAAGGACAAATCGTTTTTATCTCAAAAGCGGCAAGCTTTTTAAGCACGTTTTGCACCTGCACACCGTATTTACCCACGATACCAAAGTAATACCGTCTTGCTTCGCAAGCCCAGTCCTCGTCTGAGTCCGTCGTCCCGAATTTTCCGAACGCGTCCGCTGAGAACAAGACCTTTTCCGTCTGTTCGTAGGTCATAATGACCTCGGGCCAATGCACCATAGGCGCGGCGATAAAGACAAGCTCGTGCTTTCCAAGCGAAAGCGTATCCCCGTCCGTGACGGCGATTTGCTTTTCCGCAAAATCCTCGCCGAAAAAGTTTTTCATCATCACGAACGCCTTGGCGGAAGCCACGATTTTCGCGTTCGGATATATCTTCGTAAAAGCAAGTATATTCGCCGAATGGTCAGGCTCCATATGCTGCACGATTAAATAATCGGGCAGTCTGCCGTTCAAGGCGTTTTTCAGCTTATTAAGCCATTCGTCCCCGCAAGCCGCGTCCACCGTATCCAATACGGCAATCCGTTCATCAACGATCACGTAAGAATTGTACGCCATACCGTTTTCCACGACGTACTGCCCCTCGAAAAGGTCTAAATTTTTATCGTTCACGCCGATATACAAAATATCATCAGACATAAATATAGTATTCCCCTCATTGCTTGAATATATAATTATTATAGCAAAACCTATTTTTTAAGTCAAGTATTCGGCAAACAAAAAACCTATTGAAGCCACAAACTTCAACAGTTTTTTTACGATTGTATCTCAATTAAAAGGAATACCCCTCTACGCTGTAATACGCCATATTCGTTTGTCTTACGTCCAAACGCCCAAAGCAAGCGCAAATAGGCATATCGCTCTTTACCCACACGGTGTACTGCACCGACTCGCCGAGCAGTAAACCCTTGTCGCCAAGCGGTTTATCCAAACGGATACAAGTCGTTCTCATACCGTCAAGCGTCACAAAAATCCCCGTTTCAGGCTCTCTGTCCTCAAACACGAACACAAGCTCAATCGTAGCCTTTTCTTCGTTTAAGTTGGTCAGCATAAGTGCCTCGTGTCCCTCAAATTCGGGATTGTCGCCATGCGGCGGTAAATATCCGTCGCAAAATACCCAGTTCTTTTTTCCCTTTTCCATCATTTTTCTCCTTATTTTCTAAAAAGCTTTGGAATCGCCTTGTCGTTGTAGGTCGTCATACGCTTCGCGCCGTCCTTACCGATCAAGTAGCAATCCTCGATACGGAACGAGCCCCATTCCATACCCTTGAAATACGCATCGATACAAATCGCCATATTTTCCTCAATTACGCGCTTATTCCCGACCGTAAAGGTAGGTGCTTCACATTCCAGCATACCCGTACTGTGCAAGCTGCCGTAAGGACAATAATCGATATATCCGTATTTTGTAAGATACTCGGTATACGCGTTAAGCACGATATCGCAAGGCGTGCCCGCGTTCATCCTCGCCGAAGCGTAGTTGAGTGCGTCGTACGCGCAAAGCACCGCGTCCTTGATTTTTTGCGGAATTGCGCCCAAAACCAACGGACTGCAAATAATGCCGTTATAGCCCTCGTAGGAAACGCCCGCGGCAAGGTTGATGATCTCGCTTTCTTGAATTTTACGGAGCGTGTTTCTGCACATACTGATATACGAATTTTTCGGACCCGTCGCCACCATCGGCGCAAAGGACTGCACGTAGCTTTCCGCGCCAAGGCTCATCATTTCCGCCTCGAACATACCCTCGATATGGCGTTCGGTCATTCCCACTTCAATTTTAGGCACGACGTTTTCAAACGTCTTGCTTACCATTGCCCAGTTGGTTTTCAAAACCTCGATTTCCGCCGCGCTCTTGCGAATTCTCTGCTCGTAATGCACGTCGTCAAAGTCCACGATTTCCACGCCTGCGAATACCTTTTTGAGCTTGTTCATAATAATTGCAGGGAAAATCAAACGCCCGATAAACCCGATTTTCTTCACGTTCGGGTGCTCCGCTTTGACCTGCAAGAAAAGCTCTTCGAAATCAAGCTGTCCTTCGGTGTCGTATTCAAAGCCGCTTACCTCGCCGATTTCAGGCAGGATAGCGATACGGCTATTCGGCAACGCGTTCTGCACAAGGCAATAATCGTACGAAGCCTGTCCGCTGCAAACAATCACCTGTCCGTCGCTCGGGATAACGATTGCCGAGCTTTCGTTGACGGGTGCAAACCCGCAATAATAGCGCACGATACCGATTTCCAAAAGGTTGGAAAAACCGACTACGAGATCTACGCCCGTTTCCGACATTTTGCCACGCAACGCGTTCACTCTTTGAATATACTCTTTACCTTCGATTTTGGGATAATTCATATTTTTTCTCCTTACTTATTTTATAAAATTTTTCACGTTATCCGTCAACAACGACTGATACGTGTTCTCGTCTATACCGTTTTCCAACACTATTTGCTTTACGCCGCGAAGAATATGCGCGTAACCCAGCCCGCCGTAGGTTTTCCACATCGTTTTCAAACAGATATCATTGCAAACGAGCAGCTGTTTTTGATAGCCCAAGTCTATCAAGGCCTTCAAAAGTCTTATCCGTTCCAAATCGTACGCAAACCTACGTTTTTCACAGACGTAAAATTCCTTGCCAAAGTTGTCAAATTCAACGTATACGCCCTTATCCAAAAGTCCGCGGATATAATCAGGTCGCAGCCACACGTCCACGTGATCGATACAAATTCTTTCGGGACGCATACCCTCAGCAGTCAAGATATCGATGACCTCAAACCCGTTTTCGGTGTATAAATCGGTATGTACGTGCACGGCTTTGCCCGTTTCCGCGCCGACGATACCCGCGGCGTGAAGAACCTTTTTTTCGTCCGCGCTCATCACCGCGCTCGTGCCTATTTCACCGATTATGCCCGCCTTTACGTTCGTACCGCGTATTCCCTCTATGATATCCGTCCTCATTTCGTCGGCTAATTGCGCCACGCTCGCCTCTTTCACGTACGGATAATGCGCTTTGTGATAGTAATGCCCGCAACCGACGATTATATTCACGCCCGTTCGACGGGAAACCTCTTTGAGCGCGAGCGGGTCGCGCCCGATTTCGTCGAGCGTACAATCCACGATCGTCTGCCCGCCCCATTGTTTGAAGTATTCTAATTCTTTTACGGCGTCATCTACACCGCCTAAAAGTGCGTTATCCAAAATCGCGTACGGGTCGGACCAAACCTCCGCGCGGTTGTCCATACGCATTTGATCGTAAAAGCAAGGCGGCTCGTTGCCCATGATATCCACGCAATTACGCATATCGATAAAGATATGCTCGTGCGACGAGGTCACCCCAAGCTCGTTTTCGTCGATTTCGCCAAGTACCGTCGTAACCATTTTTTTATCCCCCTATTTCTTTTTTGCGTGCTGCGCTCTGTATACAATCGGGGAAACGCCGACCAATCTCTTAAACAGCGAGCCGAAATATTTTACTTCGGAAAAGCCCAATTCCCGCGAAATACTCACCACGGTAAAATCCGTTTCTTTCAGCATTCTTTTGGCTTCTTCGATTTTTAAGCGATTGAAATAGGAAAACAAGGTTTCCCCCATTTGTGCCTTAAACGTCCGACAAAGAAAGGAACGAGAATAATTGACTTTTTTGCAAATATCTTCAAGCGATAATTTCTCGCCAACGTGCTCTTGAAAAAAGCGGATGATAATTTTTACGAGGTCCTCGTAAAATTCCTCTTCCCTTAAAAATACGACGCCCAAGTCCTCGCTTACAGACAGCCGTCTTAACAGACAAATGAGTAAATATTCCAAATGTATCAAAATTGCCTGCTGTCCCCCGAAATTAGGCGCGGGAACGCTCTGTAAAAGGTCGCTGTCGTTCATGTAAAAGGTATGCTTGCACTCTTCGATAATTTTCCCCAAGCAGTCGATTTGCTCCTTCGTCGCGGTAAAAAACGCGCCGCCAAGGGGCTTTAAGGCTTGCGACGAGCAAGCAAAACAGATAACGAAAGTCTTGTTTTTATTGCCGTTTTCGGAAAAATAAGAATGTGAACGGTTTGGCTCTATGAGGACGATTTCCCCCTCGGCAAGCTTGCGCGTTTTCCCCTCGCAAACAAAGCCGATTTCCCCTTTTTCCACGTAACAAAGCTCCCAAAAATCGTGCTTTTCCACGTAATTTTTATATTTCCCCTCAAAATCGAGATATTCGAGCGCAATAAGCTCCTTTACGTCGATTACGTTGAAAATTCTATGCCGTAGATAAGTTTTCATTTCCCCTTTCCTTTGGTTATTGCACGTTTCCATTATACATAATTTTTTTTATAATGTAAACCTAAAATCTTATTTTGACCCCCTAAAATATTACTCAAATTATTTTTTCGGGAATATTTTATTTTCAATCCGCAAGCAAAAACGCACCCTCAACGGGTGCGTCTGCACTAATTAAGTATTCTTCATAATGACCGAGCCGACGCATTCGCTGACGTGCTCGCAAGCGTCCGCACATGCTTCAAGGCTTTCGTATATCTTGCGCCAAGAAATCGTTTCCAGAACGTCCGTCGATTTTTTCGTGAGCGCACGTATCGAAGTCAAGTACAGCTTGTCGCATTCTTCTTCCACGTCGTTCAGCTCGATAATCAGAGGACGGAGCTCTTTGGATTTCTTGAAATTCTCAAATTCGTTCATAATTTTGCCGAGCAGCTCACAGGCTTTTACGATATTCTTTGCGAAATCGACGGCAGGAGGGTCGATTGTCTTTATGTCGTAAATATAGAACTTCTGCAAAACTTCTTCAATCAAGTCCACCACGTCGTCAAGCTGATGGCTCAACATATCCAAATCCTCGCGGTCAACGGGCGTCACGAACGCCTTTGCGAGAGCTTCGTTCATTTCGTGCTTTTTCAAATCCGCACTATGCTCGATTTCGTGCATATTTTCAAGCATTCGTTCCATCTCGTTCGCGTCGTAATTTTCAAGACATTCGACCAAATAATTCGCCGCTTTCTTGGAAAGATCCGTACTGCTCACAAAGTTTTCAAAATAAAATTTATCGCCTTTTGCCATTTTATATGTTTCTCCTTTTCTCTTTTTTACTTAATTGAAAAATTTTGCGTTAAAAAATGAATAAAAACAGCTTCGTTACTATGAAAGCAAGAAGTCCGCAGCCCGGGAAAGTAAGTATCCAAGTCATAACCATTTCCTTGACCACACCGAAGTTAATCGCCGACACTCTCTTAACCGCACCCACGCCCATAATCGAGGTGGTTTTTACGTGCGTAGTAGAAACGGGAAGCCCGAACACCGAACAAAATACGAGCGCCATGGAAGATGCAATATCAGCAGAGAAGCCCTGATACTTTTCGAGCTTGACCATATCCATACCGACGGATTTAATAATCTTCTTTCCGCCCATCGCCGTTCCCGCCGCCATAACGAGCGAGCAAACAATCATGAGCCACGTCGGGATTTCAAAGGTCGTTATCGAGCCTCCTCCCTGCAAGGTAAATACGCAAAGAAGAATAATCCCCATAAATTTTTGCCCGTCCTGTGCCCCGTGCATAAACGCCATTCCGGCAGAACCGATAATTTGCGCGCCCTTGAAAAACGGCTCCGTTTTCGGTCTGTTCATATTATAACAAATTTGCGTAATGAGCTTGCCGATCAGCCAAGCCAGCCCAAAGCCCAACACGACCGAAATGACGATACCGATTAAGACCTTGCTCCATTCGCTCCAAACGATTGCATTAAAACCGGTCAGAGCCATCGCGCCTCCCGTAAGTCCGGCAATAAGTGCGTGGCTTTCGCTGGTGGGGATACCGAATACCCACGCAAGCGTCGCCCATATAACGATAGAAAACATTGCCGCACAAAGAACGATAATGATAGTTTCAGACGAATTTTCCCCGAAATTAACCATACTCGTAATGGTTACGGCAACCTCGTTACTGATTTTCGTCATTATGAAAACGCCGAGGAAATTGAACAAAGCCGCCATCAGGATCGCCGCTCTCGCGGACATACATCTGGTTACCACACAGGTCGCAATGGCGTTCGGGGCGTCCGTCCAGCCGTTTACCAAGATAACGCCAAGCGTCAATACTACGGCAATAAACAGCAACGGATTGCCCGTCATTTGGCTCCAAAACTCTACAATAGACATAAAATATTGTACTCCTTTACCTTCTCTTTCGTTGGTTTTATATCTAAACGGTAGTTTCTATTATATATATTTTACCAATTTCAACAACAAAAGTCAATCATTTACACTATATTAATATTTCTTAAAGTTAAAAACGCACCCTCAACGGGTGCGCCTGCATGTGTGTTATGTACAATTCTGCTGCAAATTGAGTTTTAATTACTGACTTGAACTCACTCGGGGACATATTCCGATTTATTGCCCATTAAAACAAGCAGTCTTCCGTCCTTATCCACTTTTACAGAAGAACAAACGGTCAATGCGATACAACGTCCCGTTTTTTCGTCTTCTAATTCTTCGTAAGGAACTTCTATTGTTTCACGCCAATGGTCGCTTTCTCTTGTAATTGTATAATGCTGTTCACGAAAATTTTTTTATTCGCAGAATATTCCAACAAAACACCCGCATTTTCAAATAACGGAACTGATTGATCTATACCGCCCGCAACAACCATAAGCGGAATATTCAAAGCAAAAAACTCTTGTAATTTGTCAACGGGATTCCCTTTGAACTGTTGCAAAGTATCTTTATTAAGCGTATACTCTTTAAACAACATTTTCTGGTCATTGCTATCTGCAGGCGGCCATGATTTCAAATCCAAAACAGGTGCGTCCAAATAGACGGAAGCAACGTATTCGGGGTAAAATAACGCAAAATTAATGCATATAACCCTCCTCGGCTAAAACCGAATAAATGACATTTTTCTTTTAACTGAAATGCTTTAATAATATAACGGTAAAAATTATGCATCAAGCGAATCGCCTCAGGACTTCCAAAACGATCACTGACCGAATAATAAACCCGAGTATACCCTTTTTTCAACAACGCCTGTTCCGCTTGATCGTACGCATACAAAAATTCCGTTTTCCAAATCCATTCGCCGTTTGCGTTTTCAGGCACGATAATCGTCGCTTCGTTTCCGTCATACTCAAAATTATATACCTTTTCCATTTTATCACCTTAACACGAAGAATTTAATCGATCAACGGCATCTCCGTCATACGAAGCTTTGCGTTCCCGTACGGATACAATTCTTTCTCTTCTTCTACGCCGATAGGCTCACGTGAAGACGGAACTTGCGCGCATACAAACTCAAAGAAACGTTCTTTCCCCCAAGGAATTTTCTTCATTTTTGCTTTTATTACCACGGCAGGGTTCGTTGAAGAGAACGGATACTCGTTGATCTCACGTTCTTCACATTCGAATTGCACGTCCGAAAAACCGTAATTCCAATCAGATTTCCCTATGTATTCATAATCACAATAAGGATATTTACGTTCTACGCCGTTTCGCTCGAATTCATACTGTTTTTTCTCGTAAGCGATCGGCAAAGTAAAAATTAATGAGCCGCGTTTTACACTCTTCAAATCGTGCGGACGGTCAACAAGCTCGATTTCCGCCTTATACGATACGGATATCGTTTTTTCTTCTCCTTCCTTTAATTGGAACGTAAGCATTCTCAAATCGCTTTCCTCTCCGTCAACGGTAAGATTTTTAGCAAAAGACGGAATACGGATCTTAAACGTAAAATCCCTTTTGGCTTTCAGCTTATAACAAAACCGATTTTTAAACGGATACTCAGTGATGATTTCCACTTCACAGTTTTCTGCCGTCAGCTTTGTAGGAACGGGCAAGGTATTCATTACTGTATCTCCGCTATATGCAAATGCCGAGAGTGCAAATTTCGGAAATCCCTGCGAAAGATTTGCCGTACAACAGCCATAATGCGGCTCTAAACCAAACAAATGTGCTTCCCATTGATTCGTCGAAAAAACGGTATGATTAGGATAGGAAAAACGGATACAGTTTATTTGATTGGACTGCTGTAAATATTGATGTACCCACATATCATCGCTAAATGTTGCAGGTAATGCGTTAAACGCCAAAACCTCCAATCTCTCCAACCACTTTATATCCCCCGTATAAGCAAACAACTGCTCAAACGAATACATTTGCTCAACGACAGCGCAAAGTTCCGTACCGTTGTTCGCACTTAATCCGGCAAGATGTTCGTCTCCTGTAAACAATCCCACAGCCGTACCGTTGTAATTTTTCAAAACGTTATAAAGATATTCCGCTTTATCTTTATAGTCCTCGCCTAATATTTCATAGGAAACCGCTTCGTATTTCAAAAGCATGGCAATGCTGACGATATGCGTTTCGATCCTTGCGTGCGCAAGCGGCGTTTTCCAAAGTGCAACCATTTTTTCGGGATCGTTTCCTTGCTCTTTCAAAATTTTCGCAAGCTCTTTAAGCCACGCTTCCCCTGTACGTTTCCAGATAAAATTAATCGCAATAAGGCATTCAAACCATCTGGATGCCCCCCAATGGAAGAGTTTGATCTTCCCTGAAGATAACAAGTCATAATAATTTTTCAACAATTTATAGATAACGTTTGGAATACGTTCATCTTTCGAGCATTCGTAATATACGGTAAGGGTTTTGGATATCAATTGCACCGCCCATGTATCGTACGTAGGAATATCTTCTTCTTTACAAGGACAGATCCACCCATCCTCTCTTTGCTTTTCTACAATAGCGTCGATATACTTTTTCGCCCGAACAATCATATCTTCGTTTTTCAATAAATATGCAAGCGGAATAAATCCGTCCAACCAATAGGGAACTCTTTCCCAACCTTCCGCATCTCCGCCGATCCACGAGCTATCACGCACGTCCCGCCAAACTTTATCCAAGTTCCCGCTTAATCCTTCCGCTTGGATCTCCAATTGTCTTTTCATCCAACCGCAAGGTTCTATTTCGTTTGTCGCAAAATACTTCCAAGTTTTCATTTTCTAAAAACTCCTTTTTATTTTATAATACAAAATCCTTTTTCAATAAGCCATATCTTTTATCACAAAAAACCTTGCAAATATCACAATTGTTTGATAAAATATATTTGGAGGATAAACTATGTTCGGTATCAATTTAAATTCACCCATCCTTTATCACAATGCCTCTCTGTGCTATTTTTATGAAAACGAACACCATATCACACGTCTTTGTAATTGCGACGTATTGCTCTTGGTTTTCGACGGTATTTTAAGATTTTCAGAAGATGGCAAAGACGTTGAAGTGAAAGCGGGCGAATATTACATACAAAGAAAAGGCGGTTTTCAAGAAGGAAAAATTCCCAGTAATGCCCCCCAATACTTATACGTTCATTTTTGGGGTGAATGGGAAGATAACAATTCTTGTCTTCCCCTCTGTGGCAATTTTAATTACGAAAAATTAAAATCTCTCATAGAAGAAATGCATTATGTTTCTCAACATAAAGAGTGTTACGTAGTGCAAAAGGCAATTTTTTACTCGCTTTTGTCTGCTTTGTTTAAAAGTCAAAAAGAAAAGACCGTTGCCGACGAAATCGCAGAATATCTGATCATACATTCCAACGAAGACATTTCCCTTGCAATGCTGTGCAAACGATTTTATTTCAGCAAAAATTACATTATCCTTTTATTTAAAGAGAAATATGGAAGCACGCCCTTTTCCTATCTATTATCCATCCGCCTCGAAAACGCCAAAAAACTTCTGTTAAATTCCACGCAAACGGCAGAACAGATCGCCACCGACTGCGGATTCAGCGATTATTCCCATTTTTATAAAGCATTTAAAAAGAATACCTCTCTTAGCCCTAACGATTGGCGCAAGCAATTCGCCAATTCTCTTACAATATCTTTATAAATTTTGCCTTTACTTAAGCATGCTGTGCCACTAACGTCTTGATCCACTCTGCTGGAATATATCTCCTATACCAATTTTTAGTCAAATATGGCATATCCCTGCGAACATATCAAAAAAGCGAATTGCCATACGCAATCCGCACCCTTTCGTTTATTTGTTTTTATCTATCCTTTTCCTTTCATCACCTCACATCGTCATTGCCATGCCTTCGGCTTCGTCCTCGTCTTCGGGTTCTTCGCCCTCAAAGGATTTCTCTCTTTCCGCTTGCGATTCGTCTTCATCTTCGCTATCGTCGGGCGTTTCGTCGCCGTCGCTTTGGTCGCCGTTTTGTTTTTGCGCAAGCCTTTCCATTTCAAGTTCTTCCCTATCCAGCTCTTGCTTGATTAAGTTATACATAAACCTGTTTTGCCTTATTGACTGTTGAGTTCAAGTCCTGTCAAAACCACAAAAAAGTAGTTTTACAGTTGTGTTTTTGAAAATTAAAATCACGCTTTCTGAGATGCAAAAACCCCTGGAAAATCCAGGGGTTTCGAGCGATTACAGCAGAATAGTTCGCTCAATATGGTGCGGACGAAGGGACTTGAACCCATACGGAGTTACCCACAGGAACCTGAAACCTGCGCGTCTGCCAATTTCGCCACGTCCGCAAATTGTGAAATACCTTATATTAAAGGTATTTCCGTTTTTTGTAATTGTCCGTCCTTACTTTCCAAAAGCCACGCCTTGCCGCCGCTTGAAAGACTGCCGATAATTTCGCCGTCCTCCAACACAATCGCCGCGTCGTCCTCTATCCCGTAAGCACGTGCATAATTATAGCATACAATTTTATCAAAGTCAAGCATTCTTGCGCCATAATGCGGAGAAATTACGCCTTTTTTCCAATTTAAGCCCTTGTACATTGCGTACTTTTCGTCCATATCTCCGCTCGCGCTGGCAGAGTCCGTGTAGATATCCGAAAACCAGCAAATCGCGCCCGCGGAAAGCCCTGCAAGCACCACGCCGCGCTCGTATGCGTCCTCAATCAGCGGCAAAAGCCCCGTTTTCTTCCAAGACTCCATCATAAAAACGGTGTCGCCGCCGCCGACGTAAATCATATCCGCTTTTTCAAATTTCGCGCGCATCTTGTCCATATCCGCTTCTTTGAAAACGGTGAGCGCAACGTCCGTCTTGATATCGAAAATGCCCGTATACACCTTATGAAAGGTATTATAATAGGGCATATAATCGTGACTTGCCGTCGGAATGAACAGCGCATTTGCGCGCCTATCTCCCGCTCTTGCTTTGGCAAGCCCCGCAATGTATTCGTCGATTTTCAACGTCGTTCTTTCGCGAAGCTCACCCCCGCCGATTGCAACAATTCTTTTCATATGCCCTACCCGTGTACGCGTTTATTTACAATATTTCTCTTCCAGAGCCTTGATTTTGGCAATGCGACGCTCGTGGCGTTCGCCGCCCTCGAATTCAGTGGTCAAAAACGTGTAAACAATCTCCTGCATCATACCCTCGCCAAGGACCTTTTCGCCAAAGGCAAGCATATTCGCGTCGTTATGCAAGCGGGTGTATTTCGCGCTGTACCAGTCGTGACAATGTGCACAGCGAATTTTAGGCACTTTGTTTGCAACGATAGAAACGCCGATACCCGACGAGCAAACGACGATACCACGGTCGCATTCACCGCTCGCAACGGCCTCTGCCGCCGCCGCGGCAAAATCGGGATAATCGCAAGAATCTGTCGTGTACGTACCAAAATCCTTGACCTTGTGACCGAGCTTTTCCACGTAAGCAATCATGGCTTTTTTCAAATTCAAGCCACCGTGGTCGCAAGCAACTGCAATTTTCATAAATTTTCTCCTTTTTGCGGTTTTTTCCGCTTCGTATTATTTTTCGCGACGGTTTTCCCCGCCGTTTTTTTCTCGTTCGTTTTGGGCTTTTCCACGAGCTTTTTCTGAATTTCTATCGGCAAAAGCCTCTCAATCAACGCAGACATGCCCCCCGCGAGCAGCTCGTAAACGTACCGATAACAATCGATATCCCTGCCGTACGGGTCCAACACCTCGTAGCCCGCAAGCTCGGAAAAGGAATAGACGTTGTTTTCTATCTCTTCCTCGCCCTCTGCACGCAAAACCTGCCAGCGCATTTCCATCAATAAATCGCGTTGCGCGTCCGTCATACACACGATTGCAAGCGACTGCTTCAACGCCCTTTTATCCACCTTTTTCGCCTTGAAGCAATCGACCGCAATCCCTTTCTCCATAAGGACTTGCGCCGATTTTTCGTTCATCAAATCGTTGGGCTTGGCTTTGATGCCAGCGGACGAAACTTTGAGCTTTACAAGCCCCATTTCCTCCGCTCTTTTTCTAAAAATTGCCTCCGCCATAGGGGAACGGCAAGTATTGCCCGTGCATACGAACACCACGAGTTTTTTTATCGTTTTGCGTTTCATCTCGTACCTGCCCCTCTCCTTTCGTGTTTTTATTTGCTTTCGTGCGGGATATCTTGCGACGCGCAAGCCTTGCGTAAACGATTCAAAACGCCCGTCATTACGCCGCCTTTTTTGCTTGGTTCAAGCACGATTAACACCTCGCAAAGCTGCTCCGCTTGGCGAAGCAAATCGTACAGTCGCATTGCCATTTCCGCCTGATTTTTCCCGAGGTTCAGGCATTTTGCACCCACTTTTTCAAATTCTTCAATCGCGTTTTCTTCGCAAAGTACCGCAATCCCTTTATTTTCAAGGGATTCACGCATATACGCAAAAATTGCGTTTTTTGCGTTTTCAGCCGAAAAAAGCAACGTTTTGCAACGGGGTGCGTAATGCTTATACAGTACCCCCGGGCTCTTGACCTTTTCGCCCGATTTTAAGTTGGGGGTATATTCCCCGCAAACGCCGACGACCTTTTCTATCATTTCCTTGGTGACAAGCCCCGGGCGCAAAATCGTGGGTATCTCCCCCGTACAATCGCACACCGTGCTTTCAATGCCGCCCTCGCATTTACCGCCGTCCAAAATGAGCGGTATCTTGCCGTTGAAATCGTCAAAAACGTGTTTTGCAGAAGTGGGACTGACGTGTCGGGATAAATTCGCGCTGGGCGCGACGATAGGAATACCCACCTCTTTCAAAAACGCCTGTGCGCCCTCGTGCGAGGGAACGCGAACGGCGAGCGTATCCAAGCCGCAAGACACGAACGGGCTCACCTTGCCCTTGGAGGGATAGACGAGCGTCAAAGGCCCAGGCAAAAAGGCTTCACGGAGCTTTTTTGCGTACGGCGGGTCGTAATCGACAATCTTGGATAAATCGTACTCTTTATGTACGTGGGCAATCAACGGATTGTCGTTGGGTCTGCCCTTGACCTCGAAGATTTTTTTGACCGCGTTATCGTCAAAGGCGTTGCCGCCAAGCCCGTACACCGTTTCCGTCGGGATTGCCACCACGCCGCCGTCCATTACGATATTTTTCGCCTCGCGCAAGCTCTCGGGCGTAATCGTTTTGATTTGCGTAATCATATTATTCAAAAGGAAGCTCGTCGTCGGAATCACCGCCCGCGGGCTTTAATTCGCTTCTGCGCATAGGCGGCTCGGGAGGCATATAATCGTCCTCAGGCGCAACGTATTCTTCGTCCTCGTCCTCGTACACGGCAGGTTGCGTACCGTATTGCGGCGGCTCGTCGTCGCGGTTTTGCTCGTCCACGTCCACGAACTTGGTACATTCGCCGATAAATTTCAAGGAAACGCGACCCTGCTCGCCGCCACGGTGCTTGGCGAGAATAAGCTCTGCCGCGCCCTTGACGATTTTGCCCGCGTCAATTTCCTCTTTGGTCGCGATCGCCTCGGGGCGGTTGATGAACATAACAATATCCGCGTCTTGCTCGATTGCACCCGATTCACGAAGGTCGGAAAGCTGGGGCTCTTTGGATTGAATACGGCGAAGCTGAGAAAGTGCAATCACGGGCACGCCAAGCTCCTTTGCCATAATTTTCAAATCGCGCGTGATGGACGCGATTTCCTGTTGTCTGTTTTCCGCGCCCGCCATTTTGGAATCCCCGCTCGACATAAGCTGGATATAGTCGATCATAATCAAATCTACCCCGCCCGCCGTCGTCTTTAAGCGGCGGCACTTGGAAAGGATTTCCGCGGGCGTTACGCGCGAGGAGTCGTCAATATAAATATTGCTCTTTTTCAGCTTGTCCCCCGCAAGCATAAGCTTTTTCCATTCCTTGGCGGAAAGCTCGCCTGAAAGTGCTCTGCTCATACTCACGTTGGCGTACGAGCAAATGAGTCTTTGTACGATTTCGTTTCTCGGCATTTCCAACGAGAACACGGCACAGGTCTTACCCGCGCGAAGGGAAGCGTTTTCCACGAGATTCATTGCAAGCGAGGTCTTACCCATACCGGGGCGCGCCGCAAGGACGATAAGCGCGCCTGCCTGTAAGCCGTGCGTCATTTTGTCCAAGCGTTTGTAGCCCGTGGGAATACCCTTGAAGGAATCGGGGTCTGATTGCAGCTGCTCGAATTTATGCAATACCTCGCCGATAATATCCCCCTCTTCCATACCCAAAAGCGCGGAACGCTCCGTTTGCTTGGAAATATCGTAAATGGTCTTTTCCGCAAACGCAAGCGGCGTTTGCCCGTCCGTCGCTTCCATAGAGGTTTCAATGATTTTCCGCGAAGCACGAATGAGCTTTCTATTGATACTGTCGCGCGCGACGATATCGTAATAGGATTTATAGTTGGCGGCAGAGGGCGTGATTTGCGCAAGCTCGGTCAAATACACGATACCGCCCGCTTTTTCCAAGCTACCCTCTCCGTCCAACTGGTCGGAAACGGTAACGAGGTCTACGGGCTTTCTATCGTTAAAGACCTTTTGCATTGCGCGAATGATATATTTATGCGATTCCTGATAAAAATCGTCCTCGGATAACTTCTCCACCAGCTCGGCAACGATATCGTTGTCAATGAGAAAGCACCCTAAAAGCGCCATTTCCGCGTCGCGGTTGTAAGGCATTGTGTTGACTGCCGTTGACATAATATTCCCCTTTTATCTTAAAGTAAGCTCTTAAATTCATCCAAAGTATTCTTAAATTCCTGCATAGCCGCTTCAAACGGGGCTTTCGTAGTAAGGTCTACGCCCGCTTTTTGCAGGATAGAAACGGGGTCGTCGCACCCGCCCGACGACAGGAAGCGGAAATAATCCGCAACCGCGCTTTCTCCCTCCGTCAAAATGCGCTTGACGATAGAGATTGCGGAAATGATACCCGTTGCGTATTTGTACACGTAGAACGCGTTGTAGAAATGGGGTATTCTCGCCCATTCGTAGGCGATTTGGGGATCGTGCACGATACCCTCTCCGTAGTATTGCTTATTCAAGCCGTAATACAGTTCGCAAAGGCTCTCTTTGGTGAGCGCTTCGCCCGCTTCCGCTTTCGCGTGGGCAAGCTGTTCAAATTCCGCAAATTGCGTTTGACGGAACAGCGTCGCGCGAATCATATCCATATAATAAGCGAGCAGATATTTCTTGAAAGAGTTATCCTTGCTTTGCTTGTACAAATGTTTGAGGAGCAGCACCTCGTTGACGGTGCTGGCAATCTCCGCAAGGAAAATGGTGTAGCTCGCTTTGGAATAGGGCTGATTTGCCGTCGATTTATAGGTATGCAACGCGTGCCCCATTTCGTGTGCAATCGTGAACACGTCGTTCATAGTCCGTTGATAGTTCAAAAGCACGTACGGGTGAGGCGCGTCGTACGTACCCGAGCTATACGCGCCGCTACGCTTGCCTTCGTTTTCGCAAACGTCAATCCAGCGTTCTGCTCTGCCCTTTCTTAAAAGCTCTTGATAGTCCTTGCCAAGCGGCGCAAGTCCTTCGACGACAAGCTCGTACGCTTCCTCAAAGGGAAGGGCAAGCTCCGCGTCCGAAACGATCGGCGCGTAAATGTCGTACATATGCTGTTCGTCAAGCTCCAACACTTTTTTGCGCAAGGAAATATATTCGTGCATAGCGGGTAACGCCGCGTGCGTTGCTTCAATCAAGTTATCGTATACCTTGGGGCTTACGTCCTCGCCGTCCAAAGCCATTGCAAGACAGCTTTCGTAATTTCTCACCGTCTTATAAAACACGTTTTTCTTGACGTTGCCGTAATACGCTTGCGTAATCGCGTCAATCAATTTGATATACGCCTCGTAATATTTTTCAAACCATTCCTTTCTCTCCGCCGCGTTTTCGGAATGTAAAATCACACCGTACATACCGTGGCTCATCTGCACCTCTTCGCCGTTATAGTGCGCTTTGGGGAGATTGAGGTTGGCGTTATCCAGCATCATAAACACGTCTTGGAAACCGCCCATAACGTCGCTGCCCAGCGTGAGTAGCTTTTCTTCCGCCGCGCTCAATACGTGCGCCTTGCTCTGTGCGATTTTTTTGAGCTTGTAATCGTAGTCCTTGAAATCGGGGTCGGCGATAAACGCTTGCAGCGTTTGCTCGGGAAGCTCGGTGAGCTGTGGCTCGATAAAGGAAAATTGCGCGAATACGCGGGAAGCGAGCGCGCTAACGCGCGACATTGCCGACGTGTAAAAGGACACGCGAACATCCTCGTCGTGGCGCAAATGCGCGTAAACGAACAGTTTTTCTATTCTACGCGAAACGGTATCGGTAAGCGTTAAGCAAGATAAAAGCGTTTGCTTGTCGGCAAGCTTGCCGTCAAACGCGGAAAAATCGTAATTGCCGTAAGCCGCTTCAACGGCTTGGAATTCGTTTTCCCATTCCTCGTCGCTTTTGTAAATATCGCTCGTTTGCCATTTGAGATTTTCTGCTATTTCTTTTCTTTCCATAACCAAGTTCCTTTATTGTTTTTATAATACTCGTCATTGCAAAAACGGTTTAGACGCGAGTAAGACAAGGAAAGCGAGGCTTTTTCGACGGGCACGTACAGAGGCGTACGTAGCCGAGAAAAAACGCAAGCTTGACGAAGTATTACGACGCGTATAAAACGTTTTTAGTTTTTGAAGCTGTGAATAGGAGCAGGTATACTCCCCCCGCGGTTGATGATACGCGAGGAGTCGCATTCGTGAACGGGCATAATGGGCGCGCGCCCCAAAAGCCCGCCAAAGCTGACCTCGTCGCCTACCTTTTTGCCGATAGCGGGAATGATACGCACCGCCGTCGTCTTATTATTGATCATACCGATTGCCGCCTCGTCCGCGATCATTGCCGCAATCGTCGTTGCGGGCGTATCGCCAGGAATTGCAATCATATCCAAGCCTACGCTGCAAACGCAAGTCATTGCTTCCAGCTTGTCCAGCGTAATCGCGCCCTTTTCCGCGGCACGAATCATACCGATATCCTCCGAAACGGGAATAAACGCGCCCGAAAGTCCGCCGACGCGCGAGGACGCCATAACGCCGCCCTTTTTCACCGCGTCGTTAAGCAGCGCAAGCGCCGCCGTCGTACCGTGACCGCCTACCGTTTCGATACCCATTTCCTCCAAAATTTGTGCAACGGAGTCGCCCATTGCAGGCGTGGGTGCAAGCGACAAATCGACGATACCGAACTGTGCGTTTAAGCGTTTTGCCGCTTCCTTGGCTACGAGCTGACCCGCTCTCGTAATCTTGAACGCCGTGCGTTTTATCAGTTCCGCAACCTCGGTGAGATCGGCGTTAGGGATTTGCTCTAACGCGTGCTTCACAACCCCAGGACCGGAAACGCCGACGTTTACCACCGTATCCGCTTCTCCTACGCCGTGGAACGCGCCCGCCATAAACGGGTTGTCCTCGACGGCGTTACAAAATGCCACGAGCTTCGCCGCACCGATACCGTCCTTGTCCTTGGTGAGCGTCGCCGCTTCCTTGAACACCTCGCCCATCAGCTTGACCGCTTCCATATTGATACCCGATTTGGTAGAACCGACGTTGACGGATGCGCAAAGGCGTTCGGTGGTTGCAAGCACCTCGGGAATGGTCTTTATAAACGTATATTCGTAATCCGCCGTCGATTTATGCACGAGCGCGGAATACCCGCCGAGGAAATCGATTCCCAGCGTTTTTGCCGCGTCGTCTAAGGCTTTGCCGACGAGCGGGGCTTGCTTGGGGAACGCTGCCGTAATCAAGCTTACGGGAGTGACGGACACGCGTTTATTGACGATGGGAATACCGTATTCGCCCGACAAATCGCGAGCGGTTTTGACGATATTTTCCGCCTTTTTACACACGAGGTCGTATACCCTTTTCGCCGTTTCCTCCGCGGTGTCACGGATACAAGAAAACAGGGAAATGCCCATTGTGATCGTACGGATATCCAAATGCTCCTCTTGAACCATTGCGATCGTTTCAAGTACGTCTTTATTCGTAAACATAGCCCGTGCTCCTTATATGCTGTGCATAGCGTTGAAGATGTCTTCGTGCTGCATATATACCGCCATTCCGATTTTTTTGCCAAGCTCGGAACATTCTTCGGCGAGCTGGGCAAGTCCCTCTTTCGCGCCCGAAAGTTCGACGATCATAATCATAGCGAAGTATTCGCCTAAAATGGTTTGGGAAATATCCTCAATATTCGCGCCTTTCTCCGAAAGGAAACCGCTGATTTTGGCAATGATGCCCGTTTTGTCTTTGCCTGTTACCGTAACAACTGCTTTCATATTCTTTCTCCTTTTCTTTTGTTTATTCTTCCGTTTCTTCGTCCTCGTCGTACTCGGTAAACTCGTACGCGTGGCGCTCTAAAATTTTGTATTGAATGATGAAATTGCTTTGGCAAATATAATGCACCAAATCGCCGCTGCCAAAGTCGGGCATAGGCTTTTCGGGGTCGAAATACGCTTCGCGTTCCATCCACTCGCTTCTTTTTTTGCTCCAAGTTTCAAACACGCAACCTACGACGTCGATATTGTCCTTTTGCAGACTTTTTTCGCGGAAGGTGTAAAAATAGTTGGTTTCTTCCGATTTTAAGCCCTCGCAAACGTAGGTGAGCATTTTATAATAGCGGTTGGCGCGGCTGAATTTGATTGCCATGTACGGGAACGCGAAAATTACGTACAATGCCGACGAAACGTAAGTAATCGTTTGCGGAATGGCGTCGCGGCCGTCCGCGTAGGGCAACGAGATATGGAAAATCAACATTCCCACGCAAATCGCTACGTAGACGAACGTGACCGCTAAAAATAAATGCAAAATGCGGTTTCTTTGTTTATACGCCGATAAGAAATCGGCGTCGGTGTAAACGGAAATCATAGTTTTCTCCAAGGTTAATTGTTATAAACGAACAGCACCCCAAGCGTACCCTTGCCGCAATGGCTGGTGATGATAGAGCCTGCAACCGTTTCGATTACTTCGTCAAAGTCAAAGAGCTCTTTGACCTTGGCTTTCGCCGCTTCGACGAGCGAAGGCTCGGCAGACGAGTGCGTTACGAAACAACGGGTTTTATCGTAATTAGGATACATTTCTTTCAAATCGGCGACGTAGCGGGAGATACAGCGCACCATATTCCCCATATATTTACCGCCCTGCACGAGCTGACCGTCGTTCATGACGATTTTGGGATGAATTTTCAAGGTGTTGGCAACGAACATGGTCATACCCGAACAACGCCCGCCTTTATGCAAATAGTCCAGCTGGTCGGGAACGAAAGAGGTGTTGATACGATCTCTGATCTCCTCAACAGCCGACACGATTTCTTTTGCCGATTTGCCCTCGTCGCGCATATCGCAAGCCTTTAATACGAGCAAGCCTTGCCCCGAAGAAAGGGCTTTGCTGTCTATGACGTGGACTTTGCCGCCAAAGCTCTCCGCCGCAAGAGAGGCAAAATTGTGCGAGCCGCTACTCTTGGAAGAGATATTAAAGTGGATAAGCTCGTCCGCCGTCTTTAACTGCTCGGTGAAAAATTCTTCGTATTCCGCAACGCTGGGCGCGCTCGTTTTGGGCAAAATTTTCGTTCTTGCCACAAACGCAAAAATGTCCTGCGGGGTGATATCCACGCCGTCGCGGTAGGACTTTGCGTCTAAATGTACTTGCAGGGGCAGTATACCGATATCGCGCTCCTTGACGAGATGATTCAAATCGCAAGTGCTGTCCGAAGTGATTTTAATAGTCATAAAAGTTCTCCTTGAAAATAACGATTGTATTTTAATGATTTATTCTGATATATGTTGTGCAAAAAATAGAAAGCTCAAAGCGTCCTTGTTTTCGATTGCCCAAGCAGGCACGACGCCGTATATATCCTCTTCTTTATAAAGACTGTCGGATAAGCTCGAACCGCTCGGATAATCGCGGTAACGGCTATCACAGCTGTAATTTCTATTGTCGCCGAGGAAGAATATCTCGCCTTCGCCGACGGTGTAGGTTTCGAAATCGTACGCATTTGCGTCCGTGTAACGGGCGTACGGCTCGTCTAACGCCACAAACTCCGTTTCGCCGTCGTATTGGATATATACCTGCCCGTTTGAGCAGTATACCTTATCCCCCTCCGTCGCAATCAGGCGTTTTATGAGAAATTGCGTCTTTTCCCCGGGACGGTATTTTCGTACGTCTACGACGATCACGTCGCCGCGCGAGGCTCTCTCGCCCTCTTTAAGGTATTGCATCAACAGCTCGTCGCCCGATTGCAGCGTGTTACGCATAGACGGACCGTCTACCACTACGCCGCCGAAGGTGTTTTCGAAATAGATGCGAAAGCCGATAAAGAAGAGCAAAATCGCCAAAAGCACGACGTAAAAGCGAAAGGACGAGTTTGCTTCACGAAAGCCGAAACGGGATTCGTATAATTCGGTATCCGTGAATTTTTCATTGTTCATTCTCGTTCCCTTCCTTTCCGTGCGCGATTTTTTTCACCCGCTTTTTCAATTCGTCGCGCATGAGGTTGACGAATTTACCACAGGTAAGACAGCGGAGCTTAATATCCGCGCCTATGCGTACGACTTCCCATTCAAGCCCGCCGCACGGATGCTGTTTTTTCAGCGTTAAAACGTCGTTCAATCGATACATAGTATCCTCTTTACAACCAAAGTACGTTGGTGACGGCAAACTCTTGTTCTTCTTCGCCCTCGCAATCGAAAATCATAGCTCTGCCTTCGTTAAAATTGCCAAGCGGCATACCGCTGCTTTCACCCTTAAAATCGCCCGATTTCAATACGATAGGTTTCCACTTGCCGCCGCCCTTGACGGGAATAATCGCGCTATATCGCTCGTAATCCTTTTCTACGTCACCCACCTCCACGGAGATTTTCAATTCTCCGTCTTGCGGGAAGTATGCGTCCAGCTTCAAGAGGGCGTTTTCGTCGGGAATATAGGTCGGCGAGCTGATTTTATACGTTTTAATACCGCCCACCGAATACGCACCCTGCACGCCGCCGTAGCCCGTAATTTTTTTCGGCTCGGCAATGCGTTCAAGGAAGATATCTCCAATGGAATATTCTTTATATTCGGCAACGCTGAACGTGTCCATTTCCTTTCCCACGAAAAGCGATCTGCCCTTGACCGCGTAAGGATCAGGCTTTATCAGTCTTTTCGCCGTGATTTTAGACATCACGCGGAAGCCGTTGATATACTTTGCATACGCGTATACGAACACCGCCGTCGCACCCGCAAAGGGCTTGACGGAGCAGACGATCGTTCCGTCCTTGACCGATTTTCCGTCCGCCTTGTAAATTTGCCGCCAGTCGCGGTAGGCACAACGCGTTTTTACGTCTGATTCCGCGTAAAACACGCCCGCTTCCTCCAAAATACCCTCTTTGTCGCAATCGACGGTGATTTGCATACCGTCCGTGCTTTCGTTTAAGGTGACATTGAGCGTGTTGGGAATGTATATTTCTCTGCCTTTGAGCGTCTTTTCCAAGAATAAATCCATATTAATCAACGCGTTAGGACCTACGCAAGCACCGCTTGCGACCGAGTAGCAAAGCGCGTTGTCGTCCTGACAGCCGATACGCGAATAGGTGTCGTACGCGCGGTCGGCATCAAAGCAACCGTCGCGAAGCGAGCACAGCATAAGCGTAGGACACTTGACGTACGGCGCGTACGACTGTGCCTCTACCGCCGCGATATAGCGGTGGCGTTCGTCTCTTAAATTATGCGAAAGATTTTCGCCGAATTTGGCTACGGCGGAAAAGGATTTCCAGCCTACCGCGTTGATGGGCACGCCGCATTTGATATCGGGCGAAAGCATGACCTGCCACGCGATATCTCCACCCGTACGCACGCCGACAACGCCGATATTGCCTATATCCTTCAAGGTTTTGAGATATTCAAGCGCAAACAGCGCGACGTACGTCCATTCAAACCACGTCGTCTGATCCGCAAGCAAGCCCTCCATATCTACGAGCCCGCGCGCTTTTTCCAAATTGCCGTATTCCAAGCCAGCGGGATAAATCGTGCGGAAAACGCCGTCCTTATCGCCAGCCAGCTTTCCCGAATAATCGGGCATAAGTACCGTGTAGCCCTTATCCGTGAAATAGTGCATCAGTTCCTCGTCCACGGGCTTCCCCGCGTCGCCGAGAAGCAGCACGGCGGGCGTTGCGCCCTTGGTGAGGGGACGCATTAAGCGCGCGTAAATACGCACGCTGCCGTCCTCGACCGCGTGTCCGGAAAAGGTAACGTGACTGATACGCAAGCCGTTCTTTTCTTCAATCCCCCATTCGCTTGCGCCCAACGGCGTTTTCAAATTAAATTTTTTCCATAAAGATACCGCGCTTACAATCATACCTATAATCTACACTATCCGTTTTTTTATCTTTTTTTGCCGAAATCTATCAAAATCGGCTTGCTTTTCCATTCAAAACAAGGTATAATAGACCTACTTTCTTTCTTTCGTGGATAATCGTGCTATTTTATTATACACTATTTCTTCGAATAAATCAAGAAAACTTTGACGAAAGAAAAAAATTTTTCATAATTTACACACAGTTTATCGGCAGGGGGGGGGGAAACGCGTTATGGCTTTTTGTTCTTTTTCCAAGGATTGCGACGGAAATTATTTTGTTGCCGTGGAAAACAAATTTATCACAAAATATCTACCCGAAGCAGACGGGTTCGCCGTAAAGGTTTACCTTTACGGGCTTTATCTTTGTAAAAATACAGACAGCGATTTCACCTTGAAATCTATGGCAGAGGTACTTAAAACCACCGAGGGAAAAATAGCCGAAGCGTTTGCTTTTTGGGAGGACTACGACCTCGTGGAAATCCTTTCCAAAGAACCCTTTGCCGTACAGTATCTCCCCGTAAAATCCGCTATCGGCAGACCGAAAAAAATACGCTACGAGCAATACGGCGATTTCAACAAGGAATTGCAACGCAAAATGCAAAAGGTGGGCAAATTCGTTTCCGCAAACGATTATCTCAAATATATGCGCTTCCTCGAAGAAACGGCTATGCAGCCGCAAGCACTTTTGCTTATCGCAGAATACTGCATCAACAAGCAGGGCGAAGCGGTTTCCCCCTCTTATATCTTCAATAAAGCGAAAAAATTGTTAAACGGGGGTTGTACGACCTACGAGCAAGTGGAGCGCGAGCTTTCCAACTACCACGCGCACGAGGGAGAACTGACCGCAATCATCAGCGCTATGGGCGGATATCAGCGCACGCCCGACGAAAACGATTATTCGCTGTATCGCAAATGGACGGAAACGCTGGGATTTACCTTTGACGGCGTTTTGGCGGCGGCGAAAAAGCTCAAACGCGGCAGCGTTAATTCGCTCGATATGACGCTTGAAGATTTGTACGAGCGCGGAAAAACGGACGCAAAGGAAATCGACGCATATTTGGCGGACAGAGAAATGCTCGCAAGCCTGACCTTCCGCATTGCGCGAAAGCTGGGCGTAAAGGTGAGCAATCCCGCCACTTATATCGACGAATATACCGAAAAATGGTTCACCTACGGTTTTGAAGACACCTCGCTTTTGGATATCGCTCTATACTGTTTGAAAACGGAACGCGGCGGCTTTGACGCAATGAACGCCATCGTGGGCAAGCTGTTTGCCAACGGGGTCGTGACCAAGGAGAGCGTGAAAGCGTTTTTGAAAGAAAAGAACGACGAGCTGAAACTGTTTGAAAAAATCCGCGAGGTATGCGGCTCTATCCGAAAAACGGCAACCAACCTTTCGCTTATCGCCACTTGGCGGAACTGGAAATTCAACGACGAGATGATACTCGAAGCCGCCAAACGGAGCTGTGCGAGCGCAAATCCTATCCCCTATATGAACAAAATTTTATCCGACTGGAAAAACGGAGAAGTGTTCGCGTTGTCAGACATTCCCGACGAAAACAAGGGGGCAGGTACGCGTTCAAGCGCGGGGAATTACCCCTCACGCACTTTTGTCAACCCCTCTATCGAGGCGGCAAACGCGAAATCGGACAGAGAACGCTACTACGCCCTGCTTCGTGAAAAGGCACAGACGCGCGCGGATAAATTTATCGCCAAGGCGAATAGCAAGGTGCGTTTCAAGGAGATTACGACGGAGCTTTCCGCAATGGAAATATCGCTTGCAAAAGCGGAGGTTTTCGAGCCGAAAAAATTGCCTGCTTTGTTGGAAAAGCAAAACGCTCTGCTGGGCGAACGCAAGGAAATCCTTGCCGAGCTCGGTATTCACGAGGAGGATTTACTCCCGCAATTTACCTGTAAAAAATGCTCGGACACGGGCTTTTTGAAAAACGGCTACGCTTGTGATTGTTATAAAAAAGGAACACTTTGAGTGTTCCTTTTTTATCGTCTGGATATTGCTTTTTTATAGCCCAACAACTCGCTCGGCTCGGTATCTAACGCCTCGCATATTTGGATAAGGAGGTCGAAAGACGGCTCGCGTTTCCCCTTTGCCCATTGATTGACGGTACTTGCCTGTACGCCCAGCGTTTCCGCAAAGCTTTTTTGTGAAAGATTTTTAATCCGCAATAAATCCGTAAAATTTTCCGCAAAATAATTTTTCATATAGTCACCTCTAATAAAAAAATATCACAAATTGTGAAAAAATACAATCGTTTAATAAAAAATTGCTTGATTTTCACAAATTGTGAATGTATAATATGATCACAACCTGTGTATTTTTATGGAGCGCGTGATGAAATATTATAAAATTATCGTTAAATTCAGGATAGCATATAGGAAATTGCAATACGTGAAAAGCAAATTGACCGTTTGGGCTTTACAAGAATGGGCAAAAAGCTGGTGCAAAGAAAACGGTATTCCAGAGGACTTATTTTCGGAATTTGAATATCTTGCGAACGCTTATGCCGAAGAAGATTTCTATCAAGCTTGTATAGAGAGAAACTTAAAAAGATGAAACGAAAGAATTTTTTAAGATTTTTTTGAAAGAGCGTCAAAAACGCTTGCCTTTTTTGAAAAAATACAGTAATATAAATAGGCGTTTGAATGAACGCCCATTTGCAGAGATGTCTGAGTGGTTTAAGGAGCACGATTGGAAATCGTGTGATGCGGGAACGTATCCGGAGGTTCAAATCCTCTTCTCTGCGCCAGCAAAATAAAGGCTTCCGTAAATTTACGGGGGCTTTTTATTTTTGCGTTTTTACCGTCACACGATTTTTAGGCTATTGTTTGTACGCTTATAAAACCCGCTCAAAACTTCGGGTTTATGGTAAATTTTTCAATCTCCTTTCTCTTAAATTCGTCCATAACGTGCGTGTACACGTTTAGCGTCATATCTGCCGTCGTATGCCCTACTATTTGCTGGCATACCGTCACGTTTACCCCGCTTTCGGCGCACCGTGTTATAAAAGTGTGCCGTAAGTCGTGTAAATGGTGGTTGGGGCATAGCTCCTTAAAAGCGCGGCTCGTTTGCTCCCTTCCGAACGGAAACACCACCGCGGGCGGCGCGTCGTGATACTGTCCGCGCCCTCGCTTCAAGTTTTCTTGCTTGTTTTGCTTGCGTTGCCCCTCCAAAATCGCCGCCACATCCTCGGTCAGCGGTATATATCGGAAACTTTCTTCCGTCTTTGTGCCTCTGATTAAAATCACCCGCCCGTCATAGTCCACGTCGCGCCATTCCAGCGTTAAGCCTTCCGTACGTCTAACGCCCGTGTGTAGGTAAAACAGCATAAGCCATTTATAGCGGGACTGTTCGAGCTTTTGCAAAAATTCCGCTTGCTCGGAAAGGCTCAACGCCTTCCCACGTTGTTTTTTATAACGTACCTTATCTACGCCTTCCATAACGTTACGGGACACAAAGCCCAGCCGCTCCGCTTTGGCAAGCGCGGAAAACAGCACTTGCCGCGTATATACCGCCGTTCGAGTTCTGCCCAGCTTGACAAGCTCCCGCTCCACGGTGTACGAGGTCAGCTCGGACAGCGGCAACCGTTTGAGCGTTTCGGGCGTATGTAACCGTATCATTTGCTCTATGTTCCGTAGGGAATACGGCGCAAGGTTAGGCTTTTTGTATATCTCGTACCATTCCCAAAGCCACGCGCCGAGCGTCCATTCTTGCCCGTTCATACGTTCACCCCTTCCACGTTCTCCAACACGTCGGCAATCGCCGCCAGCGCGGCGGCTTCCGCGGCAAGCTTCGCCGCTTCCTTCTCTGCCTTCTTACGTGCGCGGTATTCCGCTTGATATGCTTTTTGATACGCCTTTAACTCCTCACGGTGCGCCGCTTGATATGCTTTTTGGTATGAGCGCATTTCTTCACGGTGCGCCGCATCGTATGCCCTATTATACTCTCGTTTTCTTTCTTTATTAGCTTTACGCCACTCTCGCGTACGTTCGGCTTCTTCTGCTCTATGCGTTTCACGGTATTTCATCTTTGACGCAAGAAAACGCTCAAAATTGTTTTTTCGCCATTTCCGCAAATAATATAGTTTATCTATACGGTGCGCTGCGTAATTCTCCGCGCCCGTTGCCTTCAATGCCTCCCGCGCCTTCGCACGGTTAAAGCTTTTCGGCAACAACTCCGACAGCTCCGCCCCAGCGTTCAGCAAGGACAACCGCCGCAAAATGATTGCCGTGAACTCTTCCGCGCGCGTCCAGCCCGTAAACTCGGCAAGCTTCAAAAGCGGCTTGACGTTCTTATACGCCTTGTGCTGCAATGACTGCATATATTTGAACCAGTCCACGCCCAAAGCGCGCCCCACCTCGTGCGGCTTTTCCTTCCCCGACATTAAACGGTTTAAGAATTTACGCTCGGGTGCGGAAAATACCTTCCGCAAATACCCCGAAAAACCTTTCAAGAATTTTGCCTTTGCCAGCTCGTCCTCTCCGTCAAGGTAAAATTCTTCCGCGCTCTCCGTGTGCGCGTAAAAGTCCAACATACTCCCGCCGTCGCCTTCGACGTCGCCCGTGCGGTGGCGGTAGTTTACGGGCGCGTCTACGCTCCGCCCGTATCTTAATACCCTTAATTCACTTGCTTTTGACATTTTCGCCCCCTCCGTTCATATACGTAGACGTCGTCTATACCACCAACCGCGGCATACTCGAAGGAATGAAACACAGCCCGCGTTATGGCGTAGTCATACGGGCGCAACTTTAATAAGCCCGTCCGTAAATCGCAATATACTTGCTGCAATAAGTCCTCGTAGGATGCAACCGCCTTTACGTACCCGTTATGACGTAAAAACCTATACGCGGAAAACCGCAAGCGCGTTAAATTCTCAAAATAGAACTCGTCCAACGCCTCACGCTCCCCCGCGTTTATTCGGGCAATTTGTTCGGGCGTGACCTTCCACGTCAACACCTCGCCCGCGGGCGTTTCTTCGACCGTGGCAAACCGCGCCGCGGCTTGCGCCTGCTTCGCTCTGATCGCCTCCTCTATTAAACTTGTTACGTCTACTTGCGCCCGTTCCATACCCTTTTACCTTCCTTTTTTGTTCTCGTCCGTGTTGTCTATCGGCAACCGTATTTCGTCCTTTTTCATTCTCTCATCTCCGTGCATTGTATTTCGTTCTCGTCGTCGGGGTAGTCCCCTTCGTTGTAGTCCCATTCTTCCTCGTCCTCGTCGTAGTGAAAGCCGATTGCGCCCTCGCACTCTCGCACCTCTTCCGCGGCGTTCACCTCCGACCAAATCCGCGCTAACGCAAAATTTAATTCGATAACTTCCTTCCCCGCGGGGGTAAGTGCGCCTTTGCTGGGGGAAAGTATTTCCCAGCACTCGCGCAAACGCTCTAAAACGTCCTCTCGGCTTAATAGCTCCCGTTCCTCTTCGTCCGCTTCGTCCTCTTCCTCGTTTAGCGTCGTTTCTTCTTCGTCCTCTTCCTCTCTGTTCTTTCTTCTGAAAAACATCTTTGCACCTCCAAAACAAAAAGACTTTTCGTACCTCCCACAGCACGAAAAGCCCTTTTGCGTGTCTTTATGTATTCACGCCCCGCGGGCTTCCGTTCCCGCTTCGCGTTTATACTCGCTTTGTTGTTGTGGGAGAAATTAGGGATTTTCCCTATTTGCTTTATATTATAATAGGGATTTTCCCTAATGTCAACTATTTTTAGGAAAAACCCCTAAAATATTTTATATGAAGGTATTTAGAGAACGGCTAAAAGAGCTTCGTAAATGCAAAAATTTGAGCCAAAAGGAGCTTGCCGAAGTATTACAAACTAATAACAGCAGTGTTTGCGATTGGGAATGCGGTCGAACGGAGCCAAATATAGAAACGGTGGCACGTATGGCGGTTTTTTTTGACGTGTCCTCCGATTACTTGCTCGGCTTGGAGGACGAAACGGGCGCGAAAACGTATAATAATTACGGCGTACATAACGGCAACGTACATTTTTGACCCCGTCAAGATTTTGACGGGATTTTTTTGTACTTTTTTTCAAAAATCCCTTGACAAATAGAACAATGTACGTTATAATGTACATACTGATATAGAAAGGAGGCTTTGAATTATGACTACTACCAACGCAACAACGTTACGTAAAAACCTATTCGGCTTTTTAGACGCCGCGGCAGTCAATGACGAAAAAATTATTGTGACCACCAAAAACGGAAACGCAGCTATTGTTTCCGAAGAATATTTACGCGGCTTGGAAGAAACGTGCTATTTGTACAGTATTCCTGGTATGAAGGAATCTCTCATAGAAGGCTTAAATACCCCTATTGAAGAATGTGTTGAGATTGACTGGCGAAAGGAATTGAAATGAGCTATAAAATCGTTTTTACCAAGCATGCAGAGAAAGACCTAAAAAAGGTTGCAGCAAGTCATTTGACAAACAAGGTATTCCGATTTTTAAGCATTTTGGAAGAAGATCCTATGCAACCGCCCTATGAAAAGTTAACCGACCTTGACGAAACCTATTCACGAAGAATAAATTTGCAACATAGGCTCGTCTATCAAATTTTCGAAGAAGAAAAGATAATCAAGATTATTCGCACGTGGACGCACTACGGCGATAACTAAATTTAACCCCCTTTGCCCCTCGGCTGCGCTTCGATGCGTGCCGATGGAGCGCACGCCGCCCCGCTTTGGGGGCGGTTTTTTGCTTTTTCCTTCCGACGTCGGATTTTTGAAATTCCCAAACTTTGGGAATTTTTCTAAAAAAACGGCGTGAAGAATTTTTCGACGAGCGAAAAATTCTTCAAAAATGCGGCGCGCGGCGGCTGGGGGTTTTCTCGCCCAAGCGTTGACCGCGCCGACGTGGGCGGCGTGGACGGTTTCTCGCCGTCGTGCGGTGGGCGCGGTGGCACTGCCACCCGCATCCACACCCGCAACGACCGACCGACACACCCACTCCACGACCGCTCCCTGCGGCTTTTCGCGGTCAACATTCATTTGGCTATTAAATAGCGACTGCCCCGCCCTCGTGCGTGGGATATACGGACACGCAAACCGCGGCGCGCGCAGTTTGCCTTAAACCCTGCCTGACCGTTTCCCCAGCGTCTATCGCCTTCGGCGGCACACCTCACCGCCGCAGAGTTGCTTTGCAACTATGCGCCCGCGCGGTGTCTCTGCCCGTCACAGTCGTGACGGGATTTTTCCTACCCCGCACGGCTTACGCCGCGCCCCTTGCTCGCCTTTCAGAGTGAGCCTGAGCCGAGAAAAGCCCCCCCTATCAAGGGGGGCTTGCTTGCGCCTTCCGTCGGTCGCCGTCGCTTTCAAACTTGCGCGCCCGTGTTACGTAACAACCGCCCAACGTCAAAGGCACGCGCCCCGCGTCGGTTGTTCCTCCCTCTTGTTTATTTAACGTCGCCAGACACGACGCGCGGCACGCATTTTCTACGTCGGCTCGTGACACCTGACCTTATTTATATCGCGGTTTAAGGGTAGGCTCCGCCTGCCCACGAAAAAAATCACACTCTTTCCGTCGGCTATTCAAGCCTTTGGAAATCGTGTGATGCGGGAACGTATCCGGAGGTTCAAATCCTCTTCTCTGCGCCAAAAAACACACCCTTTGAAAGGGTGTGTTTTTGTTTTTGTACAGAAAAGGATTGTATCTCTTTACGGTCTTAATCCGCTACCGCCTTGCAAGGTGATCGTTTCACCCGTTACGTAGCTCGCTTCGTCCGAGCAAAGGAATACGCATACGCCACCAACGTCCTTTTCAGGGTCGGCAAATCTGCCCATAGGTACGCCTTTGATCGTCTGCTCGTAGCGTTCGGGGTATTCTTCCTTAAATTTCTGCAAGCCCTCCGTCATAGCCAACGGGCAAATCACGTTCACGCGAACGCCGTAAGGAGCCCATTCGGTTGCCGCTACGCGCGAAAGTCCGCGAATACCCTCTTTCGCCGCCGCGTAAGAGGATTGTGCGATACGGCCAAACAAACCCGCGCCGCTCGCGAAATTGACTACGCAGCCCTTGGTTTCCTTTAAGTACGGGAATGCCTTTTGCATATAGAAGAACGTTGCGTACAAGCCTGAATAAATGGCAAGATCCAAATCTTCCTTGGTGTGGTCAACGAGCATTTTACCCGAAGCCGACGCTTGCGCGTTATTCACGACTGCGTCGATACGTCCAAAGCGTTCTACCGTCTTGTCGATTACGTTCTGGATCGCCGCTTCGTCCGCGCCGTCCGCCGTCACGCAAAGCACCTGTGCGCCGTACGCTGCTTCCAGCTTTTCTTTCGCCGCAAGCAACGTGCTTTCCGTTCTGCCCGTGATGACGAGCTTCGCGCCCGCTTTGGCAAAAGCCGTCGAAAGTCCAAATCCGATACCTCTGCCGCCGCCTGTAATGATAACTACTTTGTCTTGTAATGAAATCATAAAATTTCTCCCTTTTAATTATTTGTCTAATTTAAGCTTTGCCACTCTGACGGAATGGCTCGTGCCGTAGAAGAAGGGCACGACGGCAAATTCGCCGTTTTTCGTCTTGATTTTTTTGCCGTTATCCAGCCAAGTAGCCGAAAGGATTTTCGCGTTCACCTTGACCTTTTTTTCCTCGCCTACCCGCTGTACGTTGGGGTTGGCGGACATAGCAACGTCCTTAATCACCGCGTAATAATACCCGTCGTCGCCGCGGAGAATATCCGCTCCCTCCGCTTCAATACCGCTCGATTTCACGCCGTAAACGAAATTTTTATTCGCTTTTATAAATTTACCCACCTCGGCGAGCATACAAGCGTCCATAGGATTGACTGCACCGTTGCCGCAAAGCCCCGTATTGAGCAGGAAATTACAATTATATTTACGGCAATCGACGAGATTTTCGATAAGCTCTTTCATAGGCTTATAATTGCAATCGTCTTTTGCGTAGCCCCAATGATCGTTGAGCACCTGACACATTTCTCCCGCACGGTGACGGTCGGAATTATCCACAAAGCAGGGCTTGCCGCGTTCAAAAGTAACGCTGTCCAGCTCGGGATGACCTACCTTGCCTAATTCGGAAAGTCCCGTATTGTTGATAATCATAGCTTCGGGCTGGTATTTGCGAATGGTCGCGTACAGTCTATCCTCTTGCCAGTCCTCGTCCCATTTACTCCACATACCGTCAAACCAAAGCCCGCCGATTTTGCCGTAGTTTTTGCAAAGTATTTCTACGCTCTTAATCAAATAATCGATATATTTGGGGAAATCGGTGTCGAAATCCTTATGCCACCAGTCAAGCAGCGTATGATAGAAGAAAGGTACGATACCCGCTTCGTTACAAGCGTCCACAAATTCCCTGATAAGGTCGCGACCGCAAGCGGAGTGTGGTGCGTCAAACTCGTTCAAGCCACAGGTGTCGTACAGCGAAAAGCCGTCGTGGTGGCGGGTGGTGAGCGTTATGTATTTACAGCCCGCGGTTTTCGCCGTTTTAACGAGCTTTTTCGCCCAGTCCTTACGAATACGGAAGGATTTTGTCAGCGCGTTGTATTTGTCCGCGTTGGCGGTGGGATTATTCGCTAAATACCATTCGCCCTTTCCCACTTTACTGTACAAGCCGAAATGGACGAATAAGCCGAAGCCGAGTTTTTCAAAATTTTCTACGTATGTCATAATTATTTCTCCTCACATTAACAGCGCAGCCGCGCCCAACAGTCCCGCAGAATTCCCGAGCGAAGCAATCAGTATCTTGACCTGCGGACCTTTTTCGCCCGCGAAAATTTCCTTATCCAAGAACGCCTGCAACGGCTTTACGAGGGTATCGCCCTGTGCGCAAACGCCGCCGCCCAAAATAATCGCTTCGGGTCTAAATTCGTTTGCAAGGTTGGTCAGCCCTACGCCCAGCTTTTCGATATAATTATCCACGACGGCTTTCGCGCTCGCGTCCGTTTGGTAATAATCGAACGCCGTTTTGCCCGTGATGTTATCCAAAGAGCCAATTGCCCACATTTTACTCGTTTTATCCGCTTGCATTGCACGCTTGGTGTCGCGAATGAGCGCGGTCGCCGAAGCGTACGCCTCCAAGCAGCCCTTTCTGCCGCAAGTGCACTGCTCTCCGCCCGCAACGATTACCGAGTGTCCAAGCTCCGCGCCTGCCGAGCGGTTGCCCTCGAACAATTGATTGTCAATGACGATACCACCGCCTACGCCCGTACCGAGCGTTATCAAAATCGTATTCGAATACGCCTTGCCGCAACCGAATTTGGTTTCACCAAGCGCGGCTACGTTGGCATCGTTGGCGATTTTGACGGGCAAACCCGTCAATTTTTGCGTTTCCTCGACGATTGCAAAATCCTCCCAGCCGAGGTTGTTGGAATAGATAACCACGCCGTTTTTGCTGTCAATCATACCGGGTACGCCCATACCGATACCCTCTACGTCGCCCGCGGTCATATTCGCTGTTTTCAGCAGCTTTTGGCAAAGCCCCGCGATATTCGCCGCAACCCTGCCTGCCCCAAACTCACTTTCGGTGGGGACTTTGTCGGATACGAGCACGTTGCCCTGATCGTCCACGATACCGCCCTTGATGAACGTACCGCCAAGATCTATACCGATATAATATTTACGAATTTCCGTCATAACGACCTCCATATTTCCTTTCAATACGTATTTCCCGAAATCGGCGGGAACGAAAAAGCTGTCGCCAGCGCGCATTTGCTTGTCCGCAACGCTCCCCGCGCCCGAAACGCAAGTGAACGCGTGGAAGGTTTTGCCGTCCGTGCATTGCGCCGTTTCGCCGTTTACGGCGATTTTCGTTACCGTGAAATATTTGCTTACGCCGATACGCTCGCCCGCGCCCAAGTTCACGCGCAAGGGCTTGTTTTCGAATTTTTTAAGATCGGTCACCTTTAACGCCTTTTCGACGTGCAGCTCGCGAGGCTTGCCGTCCGCGCCCTTTCTGCCGTAATCGTAGACGCGGTAGGTCAAATTGCTGTTTTGCTGAATTTCACAAATCAAACAACCCTCGGCAATTGCGTGAATCGTGCCAGACGGGATAAAATAACATTCGCCTGCCTTGACCTTATAGAAATTGAGCAGCTCGCCAAGGCGGTTTTCGGCGATTGCCGCCTCGTACTCGGCTTTCGTCACGTCGCGATTAAAGCCAAGGTATATCCCCGCACCCTCGTCCGCTTCCACGATATACCACATTTCCGTTTTCCCAAAGGAATTTTCGTGTTGTAAAGCGTAATTGTCGGAGGGGTGTACCTGCACCGAAAGGTCGGCTTTCGCGTCGATAAATTTAATCAGCGTGGGAAAGAACGGGAAATCCAATGCGTTTGCGCCAAGGTCGTTATCGTCAACTACGCTTGCGAGCGTTTCCCCGTTTTCCAAACGGGTTTGTCCGTCCTTATGAAAAGAAAGCTCCCAGCTTTCCGCGCACGGCGTTTTATCCGTTTGTTTACCGTATTTTTCTTTGAGCTTCGTTCCGCCCCAAACGTTGTCTTTACATTCGGGGTATAATTTTACGATTTCCATAATAGTTTTCTCCTACCTTTATCATTATACTCTCGTTTGGGAAATTTGTCAATGAAAAAGACGGGGTAATTACCCCGTCTTTTCATTTCGTATAGCCTTTTACGTTTTTGAGTATGCCCGTGGAGAGAATTTTTTTATCCTCGCGCTTCGCCGTTTCCAACGCTTCCTCTAAAAGGTCGGAAAAGAACGCGCGCGCGTCCGTTACCCGTTCGCAAAACAGATAGTACGCAAGCGAGCCAGGGACGGTGTTCACCTCGCAAAGATACGCCTTTTCCCCGCTGACGAGAAAGTCCATTCGAACGACGCCCTTTAAGTTCATTCGCTTATACACGGTTTTGGTATACGCGCGGATTTTATCCCGCAATTCCCCCGTCAACGCATACCTGCCCCCGCCTTTCCCCAAAGTGCCGTCTGTTTGGCGGTAGATATATTTTTCCTCAAAGGAATACAAGCCCTTGCCAAACGCTTCCTCCGGCTCGGAAACGCAAATCTCGCCGTGGAGGGTATACGCGGCACAGTTGATATCCCTTTTCTCTTCTAAAAACTTTTCAATTACCACCCGCGTATCCAAAACGAACGCCGCCTCGATTGCCGCTTTGGCTTCCTTCTCGTCGTGCGCCACCGTAATCCCTATCGACGAGCCTAAATGTGCGGGCTTGATAACAACGGGGTATTTGAGCCGCGAATCGATACTTTTCAATAAAAACGCGCCCCGCTTTTCATAGTCCGCCTCGTTGACGCGGATATAATCCACCGTGGGGATATTCAGCGCACGCATCACCGTTTTGGTCATACTCTTATCCATAAACACGCTCGACGAGAGTATATCGGGCGAAGCGAGCGGGATACCATTCCATTCCAACATTGCCGAAACACCGCCGCCCTCGCCCAAGCCGCCGTGACAGCAGTTGAGCGCGACGTCGATTTTCGTCAGGCGTTTGACGCGGTTTTTTCGCCAAGCGTATAAACAGCCGCCGTCGAAAAACACGCGTTCAAAGCCCGCGTATTTTTTGTCGCGAAAGACGCTCAAATCGGTCATTTTCGGGGAGGTATACGCGCCCCCGTCCGTATGTATATAAACGGGAACGGGCGTATATTTCGTGCAATCAAGCAAATTGAGCACGAACACGCCCGTCAACACGGAAATCTCGTTTTCACAAGATTTTCCGCCAAAGAGTACCGCCACTTTCTTCATTAAAAAAACACCTCCGCAAAATATTCTTTCGCTTTGGTGTTTCTTCCGTTTTCGTTTTGACCGATTTTAATAAACGTCGGGCAGGTCGTTAAGAAAGAGTACGGCGTCACCCGCTTGCACCCAGCCCGAAAGCGCGCTTTTCGCTTCTTCCAGATTGCGAACGCAAACGAGCTTACTTTCGTCGCCGCCGCCCTCTATATACCCTTTTTTCACCGCGCCGACGAGCGTTTCGCCCACGAGAATAACCAAATCAAGCCCCTCTTCGGCAATCCGTACGCCCAGCTTGCCGTTGATTTCCTCCTCCAAGACGCCACATTCGACAATCCCCGGCGTAACCACGCACTTTCCGCCCGTAAACCGTCCCAAGGCGGCGATTGCCTCGAACGCGCCGCGGGGGTTGGCGTTGTAGCCGTCGTCCAAAATATACACGCCGTTATTTTCCACGAGTTGCAATCTGTGCGGGATTGCTTCCAGTGTGCAAACCGCCTTTTGGATATCCGTCAAGCTCACGCCCATTTCCACAGCGAGCGTTGCCGCGAGCAGGATATTTTCCGCCGCCGCTTTGCCCAAAAGCTTGGTCTTAATCTCCACGCTTTCGCCCTTGATACGGAGCGTAAATTGCGTATCCGTGGCGTTCAAGCGCAAGTTTTCAATCGCGCTTTCGACGGCAAAAATCACGCCGTCCTCGTCTTTCCCGAACGCGTTTTCCACGCGTTCTTTAAGGCTTTCGGCGCAAACGACCTTTGCACCGCTTTTGATAATTTCACTCTTTTCCGCAAACACCTTTTCCAAGCTTTCAAAGGTGGAAATATGCTGCTGACAAACACCCGTGAATACGGCGTAGTCGGGCTTTACGAGCGCGCAAAGCTCGGCGATATCCCCCGTTTTTCTCGCGCCCATTTCGGCAATAAGCACTTGATTTTCCGCAAAGCCGTCCGTAAATACCGTCTTGGCAACGCCGATAGGCGTATTGTAGGAGGCGGGCGTTTCCACGACCTTATAGCGTGTGGAAAGCATAGCTTTCAAAATATTTTTTACCGACGTTTTGCCGTAGCTTCCCACTACGCCCACGCGGATAATTTCCGTTTCGTTTAATACCTGCCCCGCGCGTTTTACGAATTTTTTATTGCGCGCGTTTTCAAAAACGCCCGTCGTTGCGTTTGCCGCGCAGAAAAGGAAGGGCAGGAGCATAGGCAAAACCGCGACGGGTACGTACGCGATTACGCCGTATAAAAGCGAGCCGTTCCACGCCGACAAAAAGGACAGCAAGGCGATAAACGCATAGGTTATGCAGGCGGTGAAAAAGGCGTACACGAGCATAAGGCGCGTGACTCTGCCCGTACGCTTAAAGGGCACTTTCAAGGCGAATTTTTTATCGACGGTTATAAACGCAATCAAGAAGCAGCAAAAAGGTACGGCGGAGATATACAGCGCAGCGATTTTGCCCAAAAAGGAAAAACACAGCGCGGTGACGGAGGTAGGCAAAGCCAAGCACAGCGTCAAAATGCAAAGGCGGTTGAAATATAAATTATCCCCTCTGCCCAGCCAGCGCAAAAAGGTCTTGTTTTTATAGCCGCTCTGTTGCATTGCCCCCGCCATTTTCAGCGTCATAAAGCAAAAGAGCGTCGTCAAAACAATCGTCGCAATCAATCTTTGTAGCGTTTCCGTCATATAAAAATTCCTCTGTTATCAGATTAAAAAGCAAGGGGTTTTCCGCAAAAGCGAAATGCCCGCCCTCTATCTCCCGTAATTTGCAACGGGGAAAAGCGGCTTGATAGATTTTCGCCTCCGCCATCGTCGTCGTTTTGTCTTGCGTTCCCTCGACGATCAGCACTTCGTTTTTCACGCCTTTCGCCGCCTCGCGCAAGTCCTCGTTGACGATTTTTTTATAGCTTTCCTTCATAAGCGGCGATAAGGAGCGGTATTCCTTGCTCCCAAACCGCCTTTCTGCATAGCGCGGCGCAAACCGTTTTATAAAGCGGTACGCGCCCACCCGTACGCGGTAGGAAAAGCCGCGTTTTAAGATAATGCCGGCAGGGCCTGTCAGTACGATTTTGTCGAAAAGTCCGCCATTTTCGCTCGCCGCCTTGACCGCTACGCGGCAGCCGAACGAGTGGGCGATAATATGCGGTTTTTGTATCCGCAAAGCGGCAAGCACCGCTTTTAGCCAAAGCGCGTAGTCGCCTACGGAAAAGGGCGTTTGTAACGCGCCGCTGTTTCCAAAGCCCAAAAAGTCAATCGCCGTTACCCTGAAAAAGCGGGAAAAGTACGCGATTTGCGCCGAAAAAGCTTCTTTGTTGGAAAGGTAGCCGTGCAAAAAGACGATATCCCGTCCCTTGCCCTTTTGTAGAAACGAAACCTTGGATAAAATCTCGTCCGTAGCCCCATTCTCCTTTATGCAAAATCTTTTTTCATTTCCAAGGCGTTTTCGCCGTCTGCATAATACCGTTGCCGTACGCGCGTTTTTACAAAACCGCGGCTTTCATACAGCCGCAACGCGGGCGCGTTACTCTCGCGAACCTCTAAAAATACGCGTGCGCCGCCCTCCGATTGTATTTTTTCCAAAAAGGCGTCCAGCAACGCGCCGCCGACGCCGTTGCCGCGGCGTTCGCTTTTTACGCCGATTTTCAAAAGCTCTCCGTCCTCGAACAAAAGCGAGCCGCAAACGAAGCCGATAATCTCGCCGTTTTCCTCCGCGCAAAAGCCGAAAAAGCCCCGTTCGTTAAATTGCTCTTGCCACATACGCTCCGTCCAAGGATCGGAAAACGCGCTTTTATCCAGCGCAAGCAGCAATGCAATATCCTCCCTCGTACATATCCGCAAGGTCATTTTTGTAAATTCTCCTCGGCAGAGCTTTTTCGAACGTACAGCGCGTTAAGCTCCCCGAACGCCCCTTTTTCCGCAAGGGCTTTCGCCGCGTTTTGCAAGCCCGTTACGGGATCGACGAGAGAAAAGAGGGTTTTTTGTGCAAGCGGCAACGGCTCGAAAGCGAGCACCTCGTAGCCGCCCGTATTTGCAAGCGCGACGACCTCCTCCTCCGAAAGATAGGCGGGCGGGAGCGTAATTTGTCCGTTCTCGTACGCGCAAGCGTAGTAATAACCGTGCAATGCGTTAACAAGGCAAAGGGATTTTTCGCTCAACCTATTATATGCCAACGCGTCGAAAGAGGTGATAGGAAGCGTGGGCTTTTGGCAGGCAAGGGCAAAGCCCTTCACGACCGAAACGCCGATACGGATACCCGTAAACGAGCCAGCCCCCACGACCGCCGCGAAAAAATCGCACTCCGCAAGGGTGAGGTCGGCTCTTTTGAGCGTTTCGTCTATTTTATCCATTACGAGGACGGAATGCTGCATGGCGCAATCGGGAACGAAGGTCGTTTCCGTCCGTCCGTTTTTTTCCGCGATTACCGTTAAAAAGCCGTCGCTCGTGTCTATTGCCAGATAGTTCATCTTTCACCTTAATATTCGATTTCACGACGGGTTTCGTCGATTTTTTTTATAGTTACCCGTTTTGCGTATTTGGGAAGCAAGGGCGCGATATTTTGCGACCATTCAATCAGGCATATCCCGCCCATATCGAAATAGTCGGTAAGTCCCAAGCTCTCCGCTTGCGCGGGCGTTTCGATACGGTAGCAATCGTAATGAAAAAGTCTGCCGTCGTAATCGTTCATATACGCGTAAGTGGGGCTGGTCACCTCTTCTTCTATCCCCAGCCCTTGCGCTACGCCCTTGGCGAACACCGTTTTTCCCGCGCCCATATCGCCGTCAAGAAGCACGATATCCCCCGCGCGTAAGGTTTTTGCATACCCGCAAGCGAGGCTTTGCGTGTCCTCGCGGGAATTTGAAATAAATATTGCCATATCCTTATTATAATACTTTCCCTGAAATTTTGCAATGATTTGTCAAACTACACTTTCATTTTTTTAAGAAAATTCGACAATCGCTTATATAAAAGCATGGTCAAAAGGGAAATCGCCGCCGTTTTAATCAAATTGAACGCCACGATCAGCCAAAACGCGCTGTTGAATAAGGCTACGCCGTCCGTTTTCAAAAACAGCTCGCCAAAGAGCGGAAAGGTGATAAAACGGTTGACGAGCAGTGCAGCGAGCGTACCGACCACGCACGCGCCCGCCAAAGCGAGCACGACCGTTTTGATGCCCTTGCGGTATTGATAAACGATAGCGGGAAGGAGGATATACGCGCTCGTCATCAACATATTCGCAAGCTCACCCACGCCGCCCGTACTACCCGCAAAAATGCGGAGCGTTTCTTTGAGTACGCAAACGATTACCCCTTCCACAGGTCCAAGCAAGAAGGAAATGAGTAAAATAAACACGTTGCCAAAGTCAAGTTCCAAAAAGAAAACGGGCGTAGAGGGAAAAACGGGGAAGCTTAATAAGCTCACCGCAAAGGAAAGCGCGACGAAAATTGCCATTAGCGCAAGGCGTTTCGCCGAAAAGCGTTGTTTTAAGGTTTCTTTGAAATTTTGCATTGCTTGCATACCTGCCCTATCCGTTTTTTCTTGGGCGCAAAAAAACGCCCCGATTGTCGGGGCGTACTCGTAGCAAAAAGTAGGGTTTTTCACCCAAGCTTTTATCCTCCGGACTATACCGTCGGTATCGGAATTGCACCGATTCGGGGAAACGCACGCGTTTCCTTCGCAGACTTTTACTGCCGGTGGGGAATTTCACCCCGCCCCAAAGCATTTATATTATAAACTATATCCTATTCCTTTGTCAAGTCAATCAAGGGGAAATCCACGAAAAAAGTGCTACCCTTTCCCCATTCGCTTTCCACGCCGAACATAAAGCCGTGACGCTGCAACACCGCTTTGACAATAGAAAGACCTAAACCCGTGCCCTTGACGGGGCGTTTATGCGTTTCGGAGGAGCGGTAATAGCGTTCCCAAATGGTGGGGATATCCTCCGTCTTAATTCCCGCACCCGTGTCCGTGACGGCAAAGCGGAAAACGTTATCCCCTTGCTTTTTCAGCGTTATGCGCACCGTTTTGTCCTCGCCCGTGTAGTTGATGGCGTTGCCGATTAGATTATACAAAACCTGCCCTAATTTCAATTCGTCGCCGCAAGTGAACAGTCCGTCCTCAATCTCCGTAATAAAGCAATAGCCTTGCGTTTCGCATAAATAATCAAAGCGTAGCAGCAGCTCGTGCAGATACGCGGACATATCGAAATCGTCCGTGTGTAACGCTTCCAAGCCCGAACGCATTTTCGAAAGTTCCAAAACGTCGCCAACCAGCGAAGCTAAACGGTCCGCTTCATCCACGATTACCTGTGCGTGGCGGTTGCGTTTTTCGGGGATATCCCCCGAAATTTCCATAATCATAGACGCGTACGCTTTTATCATAGTCAGCGGGGTTTTGAAATCGTGCGAAACGTTGGCGATCAGTTCCTTTTGCATGGTATCGACCTTGGAAAGTTCGTCGCGGGCGTAGTTGAGGGTATCCGCAAGCTCCACCATCTCCGAGCCGTAATCCACGCCGTGGAAGTCCACGTTGAAATCGCCTCGGGCGAGCTGTCCCGCTTTTTTCGTTATCTCCGTAATAGGCTTCGTCAACCAGCCCGAAACCGCGCCCGTGACCGCAAACGAGAGCAAGAATACGAAAATGGAAGTCAAAAACAAGCGCAAGCCGAGCTGTTCGGCGGAAGCGTTGATGAGGTTGAGCGATTTCGCTACGTATACGTACGCTTGCGAGCCGTAAAGAGAGATTTTCGCACCGTAAACGTATTCGTCCGTGCTTTCGTAGATTGCAAATTCGCCCGCTTGGGCAGAAAGCTTGTCTTGCAGCGTTTTCAGCTCGTCCTTGAAATCCAAGGGCGCGTCCGTTGCACCACCGTAATCGGGAAATTGCGGGAAAAGGATATCCCCGTGTTCGGAAAGAATAAAAATATTCACGTCGTAAACGGCGGCAAGATAGCGAAGGTGCGCGCTGGTGCTGCCGCCCGCCGATACGGGCATATCTTCGATTTCCTTTTGGATTTGCGGACCTTTATTCTGCAACTCCCGCGCCGCTTCCCGTTTATAGGTTTGCGTGGTGACGAGCCATTGACTTAACCCGACGAAAAGCACGATTAACAAAGATAAGGCGGTAAAAACCGACCAGAGCAGAAAGTAAATACTCGTGCTGCTCCTACGGTTGTTCCGCCTTTGTCTTTTTTCCGTTTTCGTCGCTTTTTTCGTCATTTATTCCTCGAATTTATACCCCAAACCGCGAAGGGTAACGATAAATTTACGATAGTCTTTGAGGTTGCCGCGTAACATCTTGATATGCGTGTCCACGGTGCGGTCGTCCCCGTAAAAGTCAAAGCCCCATACGTCGTACAAAAGCTTTTCGCGGGTGAGCGCGATTCCTTTATTGCGCACGAGGTAAAAGAGCAATTCGTATTCCTTGGGGGTAAGCTCCGCTTTTACGCCGTCTACGTATACGTTTCTGCCCGCCATATCGATTTCCAAGCCCTCGAAACGCAAAATTTCGTTGCCGTTTTGCTTTTGCGTGCGGCGTTTGGTGACGGCGTTGATACGCGCCATGACTTCTTTGGGAGAAAAGGGCTTGGTCACGTAATCGTCTACGCCGATTTCGAACGCGAAAAGCTTGTCGTATTCCTCCCCTCTTGCAGAGAGCATAATGACGGGAATATCTTTGTTTTTTCGGATTTCTTTCACCGCCGAAAAGCCGTCGAGGTGCGGCATCATTACGTCCATCAGCACGAGGTCGTAATCGTTTTCGCGGCAAGCCTTCACCGCTTCCATTCCGTCCGCCGCTTCAAAGGCTTCGTTGCCCTCAAATTCAATATACTCGCGGAGCACGCCGCGAATCATCTCCTCGTCGTCTACTATCAAAATTTTCATCACAAAACTCCTTATTCAAACCTTTTCATTATATTTATAACCTAAAATTGTTAAACTTACAACAAATAAAGGTGAAATCTTGGTGAAATTATCTATATTATAGCATAAAAGTAAGTTTTTGTCAATATAAAAGGAACGGTCGCGACCGTTCCTTTTTATTGCGTTTATTCATATTCTTCGTAGCTTCGTCTATTTTCGGGCGGTTCGGGCGGCGGCGTATGAAAACCCCGCTTTCCGCCCTGCTTTTTGGGCAAGCCGATATTTACCAAAATTACATCCTCGCCGATTTTAACGATATTGCGAAGCTCGATAAAAACGCTGTTCTTCTTAAAACCCAAGCTGCCGTTGGGCGCAACGATACCAATCCATCTGTTTTCGGGATAGCAAAGCACGATATCGCATACCTTACCCAGCTTTCTCCCGTCTACCGTGTTAATCACCTCTTTCGAGCGAAGCTCCGAAAACGATAATTCCATTCGTCCACCGCCTTATAATACTTTCTTCTGTATTATATGCGGAAAATCTAAAAAGATTGACTATTGTGCTTCCAATTGTGACCCCGTGGGATTGAGAATACTGTAACCGACGTTGACAAGGTGGTCGGCAACCCTTTCCAGCCCTGCAATCGTGGAAGAATAGTACGGGCTTAATTCCACCTTGCAATTCCCCTCGGCAAGACGGGCGTAGTGCCGAGAGGAAAGCTCGCGCTTCAATATATCCACCTCGTTTTCGAGAACGGTCAGCTCGGCAAGAGAGGAGCTGTCCGTATTGTCGAACGCTTCGCGGGCAATCTCGAACATACGCAAGACTTTATTTTGCATACCCTGCAATTCCGCTTGCGCTTCCTTGGAAAAAGCAAGCTCTTTTCTTTGCATTTCCACGCCGATTTCGTAGAAATTCTCCGCGTGGTCGCCGATACGCTCCAAGTCGTTGAGCACGTGGAAGTACGCGCCGATACGCTTTTCTTCGCCCGCCTCTACGAGCGAGGAAAGCTTGATGAGGTATTTGGTCAACGCTTTATTCGTAAAGTCGATAATTTCCTCGTTTTCCGTGACGGTCGCGGCGTAGCTTTCCGCGTTTCCCGCCATGGCAAGGAAGGATTTTTCAAGATTTTCGCCCGCAAGCGAAATCATATATTCCATTTCCTTTTTCACCTGCATAATCGCAACGGGCGGCGTTTTAAGCAGGCGTTCGTCCACGTATTTGAGCTGTCTTTGTTCGCCCTCGATTGTCTTTTTGTCTTTAATGACAAGCTCGGCAAAGGCAACGAGCTGTTTGATAAACGGAAGCAAAATCAGCGTCGTGGTGATATTGAAAATGACGTGGAACCACGCAAGCTGCATTTCCGGATTGTTGGGGATCATACCCTGCAAAAGTCCGACGGCAAAATCCTTGAATATCCAAAGGAAAATCGTAAAAAGTATCGTACCGATTACGTTGAAGGTGAGGTGGATAAGTGCCGTGCGCTTCGCGTTCACGTTTGCACCGATACAAGCGAGCACTGCCGTTATACAAGTACCGATATTCGAACCGAGCACCAAAAACAATGCGTTGTCAATACCTAGCGCGCCCTGTCCTACCATCATAATAAAGATACCCGTCGCGGCGGAAGAGCTTTGGATAAGCGCGGTAAATACCATACCGCAAAGAATGAGAAGCAAAGGAAAGTCAATGCTTTTGAAGATACCCGAAAAGAAGGCGTTGATTTCGGGATAGTTATCAAACGCCGAGCCCATTACGTCCAAGCCCACGAAAATCAAGCCAAAACCGCAAAGGATACCGCCGATTTGTTTGATTTTGTCCTTTTTGAAGAAGGTCATCATAACGCCGACGAACGCAAACGTCGCAACGACCTGTTTTACGATTTTCAAGGACGAGAACGCCACGATTACGCCCGTAATCGTCGTACCGATATTCGCGCCCATAATGATTGCCGTCGCTTGAAACAGGGTCATAATCCCCGCGTTTACGAAGCCGATAACCATAACGCTGGTCGCGGACGAGCTTTGGATAATCGCCGTTACCCCCGCGCCGATACCCACGCCCGAAAAGCGGTTGCCGCTGATTTTACCAAGCAAGCGTTTCATTCCCCCGCCCGCACTCTTTTCCAAACCGTCGCCAAGCATATTCATACCCGCGATAAATACGCCGCAACCTGCAAGCAAAATTAAAATTGCCGTTAAAATACCCATATTTTCTCCTCTGTTGTATTCGTTATGTTTCCATTATAACATATCCAAGCATTTTACAATGACAAGCCAAAGTAAAACGAATGTAAAATTTATGTAAAATCGTTTTGTTTTACAAAAAATAGAGAATCCTCATTGCTCTTACGCTACATTAAGAATGACAGAAATGCGCCCCGCCTTTGCGTATGTACGCAACGGCGGGGCTTTGGTGGAGCTTTACTCTTTTGTAATTTCATCATAAACCAATTCAAACACAGTGTTTTCATCTCTGGATAATACCCCATATTCTTCTTTAAGGTTATCCCAATTTCTTTCTTGTACCATATTGCTAAATCTCCTCAATCCCTCTTTCTTTGCTAAAATCCTTTCTAATTTTTCCGTCCTTCCCATTAACTTCATTAGTTTTCTACACTCGTTTATGTCTTCATTCAAGTATGCAATTTCGACTGCTTCTTCTCTCATACTTTTCCATATCAAATACGTCGTCGGATTTAATCTTTGCCTATCAATCACTCTCGTTTCTTGCATATAAAGAATAAACTCGTCCACTCTGTTATCAAAATAGCTTAATACCCTTTTCTTGACTTTTTCAAATTCATCTTTTGTCATATTTTTCTCCTCTTTTTTCGTTTGACATTTTATAAATGTCATTTTGTCTAATTTAACATACTATAATATATTTGTCAAGCACAAAATGTCAAAATGGAAGAAATGGTTAAAAAATGTTCAAAAACAGAGCAAGCGATGGGAAAAATAATATTTGCGGAAAACGGCTATATCTTTTAAGAAAGAATGCAAAACCGAAAATGTCACAGCGTATATTCGCGGAAAAGTGTCAGCTTTTGGGTTTGGATATCGATAAAAACGCCGTGCAAAGGATTGAATGCGGAAAACGCTTCGTTACCGATATCGAATTGGTTTGCTTTTGTCAAATCTTGAACGTTTCTATTGACGAATTACTTGAAATATAATAAAAAGCCCCGCCGTTGCGTACATACGAAGTCGGGAGGCCAAGCGGTCTTAGGAAGACAAGTCCAA
>JAZNGH010000026.1:0-32888 GCA_045576335.1 Candidatus Scatosoma sp. | reverse complement strand
TTATGGATACCCCCGCCACCCTCAAAGCTATTTGTGAAAAAAAAGTAAAGCGAATATAGAACACCCCCGTTGCGTCCCGCAACGGGCGTTTTTCATATCGTGTGACAACAAGCGAAGTTTGAGTAAACATATTTTTTCCTTGCAACTATATTATAATATATATTATAATTGGGATATCCCCAATTGTCAAGGAAAAAGACTATAAATAGCATAAAATATTGAGTATAACTCAATTTAGGAGGAAGCTCAATGAAATTTTGCGAAAGATTAGTAATAGAGTTAAAGGGGTGCGGAATGACGCAAAAACAGCTCGCGGAAAAATTAAACGTGGACGAATCGAATATTACCAAATGGAAAAAGGGCGAATATAGTCCGTCGTTAGAAATGTTTTACGAGCTTTGTAAGGTGTTAGACGTAAGCTCCGACTACTTATTGGGATTAAGCGATAACATATTATGAATTACGGAAAAGAATTAAAGTCCCACAGAGAAAAGCGGGGACTTACGCAATCAGACCTTGCAAAGAAAACGGGCATTCATCAATCGACGATTAGCTTGTGGGAAGATAATCGGCGTACGCCAACGATTGAAAATTGTGTTGCGTTAGCGGATTTTTACGAAATAACCGTAGATGAGTTAATCGGGCGTGATATAAAGAAAAACTGGTAAATATATGATAAAAGAAGCACTGAAAGAACACAGGATATCGCGTGACTTAACGCAAATGAAGTTGGCGGAAGCAACGAAAATTCCGCAATCAACGATAAGCGCGTGGGAAAAGGGGGTCAATATACCCAACATTGCGGATTGTATGAAATTAGCGGATTTTTATGAAATCACGCTGGACGAACTTGTGGGCAGAGATACGAATAAAAACTGGTAAAAGGAGATAAAAAATGAAAAAGGTATTGATACTTTCGGGAAGTCCGAGAAAGGGCGGTAATTCGGATATTTTATGCGACGAGTTCGCAAAGGGCGCGCGCGACAAGGGTCACGAGGTGGAAAAATTCGCGTTGCGGAAAAGAAAATCGCACCCTGCACGGGCTGTTATTTTTGTAAAGACCACGGGGGCAGGTGTGCGTTCAACGACGATATGGGCGAGATTTTGCAAAAAATTATCGATTGCGACGTGCTCGTTTTGTCCAGCCCCGTATACTTCTATTCCATTTGCGCGCAACTGAAAATCGTAATTGACCGCACGGTTGCCCGTTGGACGGAAATCGCGAATAAGGAACTGTATTATATTGCGACGGCAGCGGAGGACGAGCGCGACACGCTGGATATAACGCTCGATTGTTTCCACGGCTTTGCCAAGTGCATTGACGGCTACGAGGAAAAGGGTACTTTGTACGGCAAGGGCGTTTACGAAAAGGGGGACGTATTAAACCGTCCCGAACTGACCTTGATTGCCTACGAAATGGGCAACTCGGTTTGAGCAATTTTTTTCTGAAAGGAATATAATAAACGGTAGGAATTTACGCGCAAACGCTTTTTTACGCCGTTAAAGTGGGGCGCGCAAAGGAAATAATAAAATAAGAGGAAATTAAATGTACAAAATTAAGGATTTATTTGACCTGTCGCATACGCAGGCAGGCGATTATTTGTCGAGCTTTGTCTATCCTTGGGAAGCGTTATCGGGTTTGAAAACGCAAATCTTGGAGCTTGGGGAAAAGCTCGACAAATCCCGTTATAGGAAACTTGCAGACGGGGTATGGGTAGAAAAAAGTGCGATGATTGCGCCCACGGCGCAAATCAATCCGCCGTGCATTATCGGCGCGGGCAGCGAAATTCGGCATTGCGCGTTTATTCGCGGCGGCGTACTGATCGGCGAAAACTGTGTGGTTGGGAACTCTGTGGAGTTGAAAAACACCGTCTTATTCGACGGCGCGCAAGTGCCGCATTTCAACTACGTAGGCGACAGCATTTTGGGCTACAAGGCGCATATGGGCGCGGGTGCAATCACGTCCAACGTCAAGTCGGACAAAACGCCCGTCGTTATAAAAGACGGCAACGAAAGCATAGACACGGGCAGGAAAAAAGTGGGGGCAATGCTCGGCGATTTCGTAGAAGTGGGCTGTAACAGTGTGCTCAACCCCGGCACGATAGTCGGCAAAAACGCGCGTATTTACCCCCTGTCCTGTGTGCGTGGCACGGTCAAGGAAAACCATATTTACAAACAAGACGGAAAACAAACGGAAATCATATAATAAAAAAGCCGAAACGGCGCGGCGAAAAAATAAGAGAAATAAGAGGAAATAACAATGGGTAAATATTTTGGAACGGACGGGTTCCGTGGCGAGGCCAACGAGAACCTGACGGCGGAGCACGCCTTTCGCATAGGCAGATTTTTAGGCTACTATTTAAGCGAGCAAAAGAAAAACACGGGCGAAAAAGCCCGTATTGTAATCGGCAAGGACACGCGGCGTTCGGGGTATATGTTTGAATACGCGCTTGCGGGCGGGATTGTCGCTTCGGGCGCGGATGCGTACCTTTTACACGTCACTACAACCCCGTCCGTCGCATACGTGGTACGCACGGACGGCTTTGATTGCGGGATTATGATTTCTGCCAGCCATAACCCTTTTTACGACAACGGTATCAAGCTTTTCAACGCACAGGGCGAAAAAATGGACGAGGAAACGATAGCGCGTATCGAAGCCGACCTTGACAAAATGAACGACGGCGAACAGCTCCCGCGCGCCAAGCGCGCAAATATCGGCAGGACGGTGGATTACGTCGCGGGCAGAAACCGTTACGTAGGCTATCTCATCTCTCTCGGCGTGTACAGCTTCAAGGGGCTTAAAGTGGGTTTGGATTGCGCCAACGGCAGCGCGTGGAATATCGCCAAAGCGGTGTTTGACGCATTGGGCGCGACGACGTTCGTAACGGGCGTAGAACCCGACGGCACGAACATCAATGCGGGCGTAGGCTCGACGCATATTGAAAATTTACAAAAATTCGTCGTGGAAAAGGGCTTGGATATCGGTTTTGCCTACGACGGCGACGCCGACCGCTGTCTGTGCGTGGACGAAAAGGGCAACGCCGTGGACGGCGACCAAATCCTGTATCTGTACGCCAGCTACCTCAAAGAAAAGGGCGAGCTTTTGAAAAACACCGTCGTTACGACCGTGATGTCTAACTTCGGTTTGTACAAGGCGTTGGACGAACTCGGCGTTGCTTACGAAAAAACGCCCGTCGGCGATAAATACGTCTACGAGCGTATGGCAAGCGGTGGGTACTCGCTCGGCGGCGAGCAATCGGGACATATCATTTTTTCCAAGTATGCCACGACGGGTGACGGCTTGCTGACCAGCCTGAAAATTATGGAAGCCATGCTGGATAAAAAACGCCCGCTTTCCGCGCTTGTCGCGCCTATGCGTGTGTATCCGCAAGTCCTTAAAAACGTACGCGTCAAGGATAAAAAAGCAGCGGTAAACGACGAATACGTGCTTGCGGCAATCCAAGCGGCCGAAAAAGACCTGCAAGGCAGCGGACGCGTCCTCGTTCGACCGTCGGGCACAGAGCCGCTCGTGCGGGTGATGGTGGAAGCGGAAACGCTCGCCGAATGTGAAAAGTGCGTAGGACAAATCGTTTCCGCAATGCAATCGCGCGGACACGAACAAACGTAATAAAAATGATAGACGCCTCGGGATTTTGCAATCCCAAGGCGTCTACCTATATGATAAGGGGGAAAATGATGAGCTGTTTTATCTCGGCTGTCCCCAACCGATTTACAAGTATATTTTATCACGCCCACACAAAAAAGTAAAGAAAATTATGTAAAAATTTTTTTCTTCTTAAAAAGCAATACGATTTTGCAAAAAATGTTACATTTGAACATATTTACACGGCTTATGTGTTATTTTGTAAAATTTTCACATAAATTGACATAAAAAGCAGCATAGAATGACCGAACAAACGTAAGAAAACAGAGAAATAAAAAGTGCGAGTGTGAGTTTTTTTCTCTTTAACCCTGCAAAATACACCGCGCCGATATAAAAAATCGTTTCGGAAGAGCCGTAGGCAACGCAAGCGCAACGGGCGATATAGCTATCCACGCCGTAGCGGCTGAAAATTTCCGAAAGCACGACGATAGACCCGTTCCCCGAAAGCGGCTTGATAAAGACGAGCGGCGCGATTTCTTGCGGGACGCCGACGGCGGAAAAGAGTGGCGCAAGCCAGCCCGTGATTTGCGTTTCCAAGCCGCTCACCTCCAAAAGCTTGGTCAGCATTGTGACGGCGGCGATATAGGGAAAAATGGAGGTGATAAGGGGTATTGCGCCTTTAACGCCCGTCGTGAAGCTGTCGAATACGCGTACCTTTTTATAGAGCGCAAACACAAAAGAAAGCAGAAAAAGCAGGGGTATGCAAAGCGCGAGAATGTAATTCATCAAATACCTGCCCCCCTTCTTTCAAGAAATACCGCGCCGTTTTTTGCGGCGCGCTTGGCGCGTTTTGGCGGAATAAGCGCGTATACCAAAAGCACGCCCAAGAGCGTGGAAAACGCGGTGGTAATGAGGGTAGGAAGCACGATATCCGCGGGCGCAACGCTTTTTAGCGCGGTACGGATACCGATAATCGAGGTGGGCAAAAGCTGAATGGACGTGGCGTTGATAACGAACAGCATAGCCGAGGCGTGGTCGGCTTGGGGGGATTTGTCAAGGAGCAGTGCCGCGCGGATTCCGTACGGGGTCGCCGCGCCCGAAATGCCCAAGAGGTTGACGGAGGCGTTCATTGCCACGGCGTTGAGCGTTTCTTCGTCGTCCGTTTTGAACAGCTTTTTCGCGGCGGGCTTTAAGAGGCGGGACACCGCGCGGGAAACGCCGCTGTCCTCCCAAACCTGCATAAGACCCAGCCACACCGAATAGGTGGCGAGCAGGGAAACGCAAAGCGTTGCGCTTTTGGAAGAGGCTTCTAAAAGCGCGGTTAAAAAGCTGTCGGGCGAGATAAAGAGCAAAATCGCCGCGGAAAGAATAAAAACGGTAGCAAAAAGGATATTCATAGCATAAATATATGCACGGCTTTGCAAGAAAATACCGTCAATCCCCCACCCGCGCGCGATAAAACGCGCGCGGGTGGCGCAAAACGTTTTACTTTTTGTTTGAAAAGTTGTATAATACAAAGGAATTAAGTAGTACAAGGAGCGTTTTATGGCAAACAAACCCTATTATATCACGACGGCGATTGCGTACACCTCGGGCAAGCCCCATATCGGCAACACCTACGAAGCGGTGCTTGCGGACGCGATTGCGCGTTTTAAGCGTAAACAAGGCTACGACGTATTCTTCCAAACGGGTACGGACGAGCACGGTCAAAAAATTCAAGAGAAAGCGGCGGCGGCAGGCGTAACGCCCCAAGCGTTCGTCGATAATATCGCGGGCGATATCAAAGGCATTTGGGATCTCGTCGGCACTTCCTACGATAAATTTATGCGTACGACGGACGAGGACCACGTGAAAATGGTGTCCAAAATCTTCAAAAAGTTCTACGACCAAGGGGATATCTACAAAGGCTACTACGAGGGTATGTATTGTACGCCTTGCGAATCGTTCTGGACGGAAAGCCAGCTCGTCGAGGGCAAATGCCCCGATTGCGGCAGAGAGGTCAAGCCCGCCAAGGAAGAAGCGTATTTCTTCAAAATGAGCAAATACGCCGACCGTTTGATCGAGCACATCAACACCCACCCCGAATTTATCCAGCCCGTTTCCCGTAAAAACGAGATGATGAACAACTTTTTGCTCAAAGGGCTGCAAGACCTTTGCGTATCGCGCACCTCGTTTACTTGGGGCGTGCCCGTAGAGTTCGATTCCCGCCACGTGGTATACGTATGGCTGGACGCGCTCACCAACTATATCACGGGTATCGGCTACGACGTGGACGGCGATCACGGCGAAAACTATAAAAAATACTGGCCCGCCGATTTGCACTTGATCGGCAAGGACATTTTGCGTTTCCACACCATTTACTGGCCCATTTTCCTAATGGCACTCGGCGAGCCCTTGCCCAAGCAGGTATTCGGGCATCCTTGGCTTTTGATGGGCGACGGCAAAATGAGCAAATCCAAGGGCAACGTCATTTACGCGGACGATTTGGCGCGGCTTTTCGGCGTGGACGCCGTGCGCTATTTCGTTCTGCACGAAATGCCTTTTGATAACGACGGTCAAATCACGTGGGAGCTGGTTGCCGAACGCTTCAACACCGACCTTGCCAACGTTTTGGGTAACCTCGTCAGCCGTACGGTCGCCATGATAGATAAATATTTCGGCGGCACGGTGCAAAAATCCCTGACAGAAAACGGGCAAGACCCCGACGCGGAGTTCAAGACCACCGTTTCGGGCGTTGCGGCGAAAGTCACCGCCAAAGCGGACGAGCTTCGTATCGCCGACGCGATTTCGGAAATTTTCACGCTCTTCCGCCGCGCGAATAAATATATCGACGAAACCATGCCTTGGGCACTTGCCAAGGACGAGAGCAAAAAAGCCCGTCTTAACGACGTGCTGTACAACCTCGCCGAAGCGATCCAAATCGGCGCGAGCCTTCTGGACAGCTTTATGCCCGAAACGAGCGAAAAAATCCTCGCCTCGTTCGGCGGCGAAAGCAGAACGCTGGAAGCTTGCGCTTCGTTCGGCGCACGCGAAAGCGTGACGGTGAAGGCTCTGCCGCCCCTGTTTGCGCGTATCGATTTCAAAACGCTCGCGCCCGAGATTGAAAAAATCCGCGCGGCGCAAATCGCCGAAGCGCAAAAAGCCGAGCAAAAAACGGAAGAGCCCGAAAAGGAAAAAGCCCCCGAAATCACCTTTGACGATTTTGTAAAGGTACAGCTCCGCGTAGGCGAGATCGTCGCTTGCGAAAAGGTGGAAAAATCCAACAAGCTCTTGAAAGAAACGGTCAAATTCGGGGATGAAACGCGCACGGTCGTTTCGGGTATTGCAAAGCACTATTCCCCCGAAGAAATGGTCGGGAAAAAGGTCGTGTTCGTCACCAACCTCGCGCCGAGAAAGGTTTGCGGTATCCTTTCCGAGGGTATGATTTTGGCGGCAGAGGACGAAAACGGCAACCTCGCGCTTATCGTGCCCGAAAAGGACGTTGCAAGCGGCACGCTTTTGGGCTGATATGTATATCGACGCGCACTGTCACCTTACGGGCGACGAATTTGAAGAAAACGGCGGGGTAGAAGCGGTCGTTCAAAAAGCCGAAGCAAACGGCGTTTTGCGTATCGTGTGTTCGGGCTTCGATTTGACCTCCTCTCAAAAAGCCGCCGCACTTTCCGAGCAGTTTGCAAACGTATATTTTTGCGCGGGCTTTCACCCGAGCGAGCTGTTCAAATACAAAGAGGGCGATTTGGACGAGATAGCACGCCTTTGCAACCACGAAAAATGCGTTGCCGTGGGCGAGATAGGTCTGGATTATCATTTCGACGACAATCCTCCCAAGGAAATGCAACGGGAGCTGTTTGAAAGACAGCTTTTGCTTGCCGATAAAGCGGGCTTGCCCGTCGTACTGCACAGCCGCGACGCCGCAAAGGAAACGCTGGAAATTCTGCAAAAAAACGCGGGGCTGCTTCGGCGCGGAGGCTTGATGCATTGCTATTCGTATTCCCCCGAAATGACGGAGGATTTCGAAAGACTGGGACTTTGCTTTTCCTTTGGCGGACCTTGCACCTTCAAGAACGCAAAAAAGGTCTGGGATAGCGTTGAACGCATACCTGCCCACCGCATTTTATCGGAAACGGATTGCCCGTACCTCACGCCCGCGCCCTTTCGCGGAGTATTCCCCAACGAGCCGAAAAACGTACGCTTCGTCGTGGAACGGCTTGCCGAGCTGAAAGGCGTTTGCGTAGAGGAACTGCAAAAACAAATCCAAACGAATACGGAAAAACTCTTTTTTAAGATGGTATAAAATTATGGAAGAAACGAAAAATCTTACGCCGCAAAGCGGCAACAATCAAAACGGCGGCGGTCGCCGTAGACGTAGAAAGCGCGGTAAAGGCGGCGGAAATAAACCTGCTACCGAGAACGTGCAACAGCAACAGCCCGTCCAACACGCGCAAAAGCAACAGCCCGCGCAAACACCCCAAAAACAAAACGGGAACAAACAAAAAAAGCAGGGCGGGAACAATAACAATCAAAAGCAGCAGCAAAAGGACGAAAACCGCAAGGATACTTATTTGTATACCTTGGACGGGAATTTGTACGTCAATTTGACCAACAAATGCTCCAACGGCTGTGATTTTTGCGTGCGCAACGAACGCACGAGCTATTACGGCAACTATTTATGGCTGAAAAACGGCGACCCCACCGTGGAAAAGGTCATTGCGGCGGCAAACGGCTTCGGCGATTTGACCAGCTTTAAGGAAGTGGTGTTCTGTGGTTTTGGCGAGCCTACCTATAAGGTCGCGGAGATGCTTGCGCTTTGCGATTATTTCCACGAAAAGGGCTTAAAAACCCGCTTGAATACCAACGGTCAGGGCAATCTTATCAATAAGCGCGATATCGTGCCCGAGCTCAAAGGCAAAATCGATTTCGTCAACGTATCGCTCAACGCCTCGTGCTCGGACAAGTATCAAAAAATTTGCCGTTCGCAATTTGGCGTAAGAGGCTTTGACGGTATGATTGAATTTGCCAAGCTTTGCCGCAAAAACGGCGTCGCTTGCCGCTTTTCTATCGTCGATTGTATCGGCGAGGAAGAGGTTGAGGCTTGCAAATGCCTCGCGCAAAGCGTAAACGTACCGCTGTATATTAGAAATTATATAACGGATAGTTAAGAGGTTGTATGCAGGATTTGCGTTCGGTGCTGCAAAAGCACGGCTTTCAATTCAAAAAACAATTCGGACAGAATTTTATTTCAGACACCAACCTGCTTTCGTCCATCGTCACCGCTTCGGGTATTGATAAGGACACGACGGTGGTGGAAATCGGTTGCGGAGCAGGTACGCTCACCCGCGCCATTGCCGAGCAGGCAAAACGGGTCTACGCGTTCGATATCGACCGCACGCTGCAACCCGTTTTGGCGGAAACACTGTCGGGCTTGGACAACGTCGAGGTCATTTTCCGCGATTTTAATAAAATGAACCTCAAAGAATTTGAAGCGGAGATCGGGGAATACACCGTCGTTGCCAATTTGCCCTATTATATCACTACGCCCCTCGTCACCAAGCTGTTAGAGGAAAGCGAAAAGGTGCAGGGCTTGTCCATTATGGTACAGGAAGAGGTCGCCGAGCGTTTTTGCGCGCAAGAGGGCACGGCAGAGTACGGCTCTATCACGGCGGCGATTGCCTTAAAGGGCAGCGCGAAGATTGTCAAACGCGTTTCGCGCAATCTTTTTTATCCTCGCCCCAACGTCGACTCCGCCGTTGTGAAAATCACTTTTGAGCGGGGCAGGGTTGCGGTGAAAAGCGAAAAAGCCTATCGCCAAGCGGTCAAATGCGCCTTTTTGAACAGGCGCAAAACGCTGGAAAACAACCTCGTTAACTGCTTTAATGTTTCCCGTGAAACAGCAAAAAAAATCCTCGCCGAAGCGGGGGTAGAGGAAAAGGCGAGAGGGGAAACGCTTTCGCCACAGCGGCTGGCAAAGCTCGCGGACACGCTCGTAGACAACGGAATACTCATATAAAAAAGCGGCTGCATCAGCCGCTTTTTTATATGAGTAACAATAATCCGCAAAGCATACCCAGTCCCGCACCGCCGAGTAGGTCGGACGGATAATGGACGCCGAGCGCGAAACGGACGTAGCCAAGTAAAAAACCTAATGCCGCGAGCGTCAAGCTCACCCAAAGAAGATAGGGCGCAAATACGGCGGCAATCACGAACGCGCACGCAAGGTGACGGCTGGGGAAGCTTTCCTTGTCCTTGCTTTTTTTATAAAACAACGGCTCAATGCTTGCGCCTGCTGCGCTGTACGGGCGCGGACGGTCGATCATAAGCCGCAAAATTATCACGAGCACCAAGCATAAGGCGGGAATACCGAGAATTTTCACGCAATCCCAAACGGGAAATTTGCCTATCAAAGCCCATAGAATAAGGGCGATATAGGCAAGAAAAAATACGGCCGTCAGCGCGAGGTTTGTAACGTACAACGCGCGCTTGGCTTTTGGACGGGCGTTATAAAACGCCGCGCTTTTTTCATAGAGAGTTTTATAATTCATCATTGTCAAGATATTACGAAAAGCTTTCGGAAGGGGGAATTCCGAAAGCTTTTCTACTTTCCCGCGAAAAGATTATTCTTTCCGCGCGTCCGCTACGATTTTATCCACGAGCGCGAACGGCACTTCCTCGTACGCAAGGAACTCGGAAACGAACTTGCCGCTGCCGCGGGTAAGGGAGCGAAGCTCCATAGTATATTCCATAATCTCCGCAAGGGGAATTTCCGCGGTAATAATGGAATTGTCGCCCTCTGCATCCGTACCCATAATGCGTCCGCGGCGTTTGTTGATGTCGCCCATAACGTCGCCGAGATAATCGCTGGGAACGGAGATTTTCAAACGGTGAATCGGCTCTAAAAGCACGGGTTTTGCGTTCTTCAAGCCTTCTTTATAAGCGATCGAAGCCGCCATCTTAAACGAAAGCTCGTTGGAGTCCACGTCGTGATAGCTTCCGTCGTAAAGCACCGCCTTCACACCCACTACGGGATAGCCAGCCAAAGGTCCTTCGCTCATACACTCGCGCAAGCCCTTTTCAACGGCGGGGAAGTAGTTTTTGGGTACTGCACCGCCCACGACCTCTTCTTCAAAGAGGAAATCCTCTTCGCAGGGCGAGAAACGGATTTTAACGTGTCCGTACTGACCGTGTCCGCCCGATTGCTTCTTGTGCTTGCCTTCCGCTTCGGCGTTGCCGCGAATGGTCTCGCGGTAAGCAACCTTCGGCGTGGAAAGCTTCACGTCTACGCCGTAACGCGCCTTGACCTTTTTAACGATCGTTTCCAACTGAATATCGCCCTGACCGCCAAGGAGCAGCTCGCCCGTTTCGCTGTTCTTTTCTACGGAGAAGGTGTAATCCTCTTCACGCAATTTTGTAAGCCCTGCAAACACTTTGTCCTCTTCGCCTTTCTTTTCCGAGGTCACGGACATAAACAGCGTGGGCTTGGGGAAATAGATAGGGGTGAAGCGCACTTTTGCGTTCATATCGCATAAGGTGTCGCCCGTATTCGTGTTACCGAGCTTGTTGACCGCACCGATATCACCTGCACCCAACTCGTCCACCGGCTCCATTTTCTTGCCGCGGAGCAAATATACCTGACCGATACGCTCTTCACATTCGGTGTTGGCGTTCCAAACGGTCGAACCGCTCTTTAATACCCCGCGGAAGCTCTTGATATAAGAGAGTTTGCCCGAGAAGGGGTCGATTACGGTCTTAAACACCTGTGCGGCAAAGGGCGCGTCCTCGTCCGTACGAAGCGAGATAACGCGGTCGTTTTGCAAATCGTCCGCCATGGTATTCAAACGCTCGCGCGCTTGGGGCATATAGGTCACGATTTCGTTCAAAAGGTTGATGACGCCGCGGTTTTGAAGTGCCGAGCCTGCCATAACGGGAATGGTATTGACGGAAGCGATACCAAGCCGAATACCGTGAATGGTCTCCTCGCGGGTCAGCTCGCCCGATTCGAAATACTTATCGAGCAAGAACTCGTCGTTTTCCGCCGCCGTTTCCATAAGGCTGGCTTTCATTTCCTCTACTTGACCCTTCATATCGTCGGGGATAGGAATTTCCTGCGGTCCGTTTTCCTTGAACAGATACGCGCGTTCTTGGAGCGCGTTGATACAGCCTTGCATCTTCCCGTTTTCCATAATAGGGATTTGAATGGGCGCGAGCTTACCCGCATACTTTGCGCGCAACGCCTGCACCGTACCGAGATAATCGGCGTGTTCTTTGTCCATACCGTTGATAAAGATGATGAGGGGTTTACCCAGCTTCAAGCAATAATCGACGATGGATTGCGCGCCGATAGGCAAAACGCCGTTTGCGCCGATAACGAGCAATGCGCCGCCCGCCGCGCGTAAGCCCTCGTTTCTTTCGCCCTCAAAATCGTAATACCCGGGCAAATCGAGCAGGTTTATCTTGACGTCTTTCCATACGAGGTAGGAGCAAGAGGTGTAGATAGACATCTTTTTTGCTTTTTCAAGGTCGTCGAAATCGGAAACGGTCGTGCCGTCCAAAACCTTACCCTGTCTGTCGATTGCGCCGCCGTTGAAAAGCATAGCCTCGCAAAGCGTCGTTTTACCCTCGCCGCTGTGACCTACCACCGCAATGTTGCGGATGCGTTCTCCCTGATACTTCATAATAATAATCCCCCTTTGTGATTAAAATTTTTTATTACCCCTCGGACGGGGAAAACTACTTCCGCCCGAAAAGTTTGTACTATTATAATATATCTTCATTGAAATTTCAAGGGGTTTTTGAAAAAAAGTTGCCGAAAAAAGGAAAATTTTTCAAAAAACCGCTTTGACAGCCGTTGAAATACGGCTTTTTATTGACAATCCCGCGCAAAAAGCGTATAATTACGGTATGGAAAAGAGTATTTATTTAGATCACGCGGCGACGACGCCGCTGGATAACGGGGTTTTGCAGAAAATGCTCCCGTATTTCACGGAAAATTTCGGCAACGCCGATTCTCCCCACGCCTTGGGCCGTAAAGCTATGAGCGCGGTCGATTTCGCGCGGGATACCCTTGCAACGCTTTTGAACGCTTCACCCAACGAAATTTATTTCACCTCGGGTGGCACGGAAGCGGACAACTGGGCAATTCTCGGCGGCGCGCGCGCCAAGCGCAAGGCGGGTAAAACCCGCGTGCTCGTTTCTGCTATCGAGCATCACGCCGCATTGTTCGCGGCGCAAACGCTGGAAAAAGAGGGCTTTGAAATTGCCTATCTCCCCGTAAACGCGGGGGGCAGGGTCGAGATCAACGCCGTAAAAGCGGCGATTGACGAGCACACGGCTTTGGTTTGCGTGATGAGCGCGAACAACGAAACGGGCGTTTTGCAGCCGATCAAGGAAATTTGCGAAATCGCGCACGCGCACGGCGCGCTGTTTCTCACGGACGCGGTACAGCTTGCGCCTTACGAAAAAATCGACGTGAAAGAAACGGGCGCGGATATGATAAGTATTTCGGGACACAAATTTTACGGACCGAAGGGCGCGGGTGCGCTGTATATCAAAAACGGCGTGCGCGTGGAAAAGCTGATAGGCGGCGGCGAACAGGAGCGCGGCTTGCGCGGGGGAACGCTCAACGTTCCCGCGATCGTGGGTCTTGCGGCGGCGTACGAAAAATCGTGCAAGGAACGGGAGGAGAACAAGGAAAAGCTTGCCCGCTTGTCCGAATTGTTTATGAAAGAGCTTTCCGCTCTCGACGGCGTAACGCGCAACGGTGATAGCGAAAACGCTTTGCCGTCCGTGCTCAATTTGCGTTTTGCGGGCGTGGAAAACACCGCACTTTTGTACGGAATGGACTTAAAGGGCGTACACATGGCGGCGGGGTCTGCTTGCGCGAGCGCGTCGGTAAAGCCCAGCCACGTATTGACGGCAATGGGACTGACGGAACGGGAGGCAAAGGAGAGCGTGCGTATAAGCCTCGGCAAAAACAACACGGAGGAAGAGCTGCTTTGCGCGGCGAGGCTCTTGGTGGAAACGGTCAACCGTTTACGGGGATAATCGGATTTGGTAAAAATTTTTTGCGAAAAGCAAGAAAAGAGTGCCGCGAATTTGTTTACTAATTTATAAAAATATGATATAATAAAGAAAAAATCATCGGAGGTAATAATTATGGCACACGTTATCACGGATGAATGCGTCGCTTGCGGCGCGTGCGCGGACACCTGCCCCGTAGGCGCGATTTCCTTGGGCGACAACGGTATCTACGTAATCAGCGACGAATGCGTTGATTGCGGCGCGTGCGAAGACGGATGCCCCGTCGGCGCAATCAAGGAAAACTAAACGAAGTACCGACCGAGCGTGAACGAACGCTCGGTCGGTTATTTTTAAGCGATTGTCGGCTCGTCGCCGTCGCGGGTGGATTGCACCCGATCGAGGAAATCGCGCGCGGAGGTAGCCCACGCGGTCAATTTCTTGATCAAACCGAGCGCAAGTTTTTCGACGAGCCCCAAAAGAAGCACGTCCAAACGGGTCAAACGCAATAACTTGACGAAAACAGCTTTCATAACTCTCTCCTCCAAATTTTATAAAAACCGTGAAAAGCGTATCGCGCCGACCAAGGGGGCAACAGCGTGAGGGATACCGCTTTGCGCCCGTCGCGAGTAAGAGTATACCACGCTTTTTTTATTTGTCAACGCCCTACTGTCAACTTTTTTTGCGTTTTTTGAAAAAATTTTATAAACCAAGGTAAAGTATTTAGAGAAACTTGACTTTTTCCTCTCTTTACGGTATAATGGAATAAATAGTCGGCAGAGGTCGGGAAAGATGATTATTTTGGGTATAGACCCGGGGCTTGCAACGCTGGGTTATGGCGTGATAGAAAAGGACGCGCGCGGCAATTGCCGCGCCGTGGATTGCGGCGTAGTCGTTACGCCCAAGGAAGAGGGCTTGCCCGTGCGCCTTGCTATGCTGGAAGAGGGCTTGACCCGCCTTTTGGATAAATACCGCCCCGACGAGATTGCCATGGAAGAGCTTTTCTTTTCCAAGAACATCACGACGGGTATCGCCGTCGCCCACGCCCGCGGCGTCGCGCTGTTGACTTGCGTCAAGCGTTGCGGAAAGCTCTACGAATATACGCCTATGCAGATAAAACAGGCGTTGACGGGTTACGGCAAAGCGGATAAAAAACAGATACAAACGGTGGTAGCTTCGCTGTTAAAGCTCAAAACCGTACCCAAGCCCGACGATGCGGCGGACGCTTTGGGCGTTGCGCTGTGTCACGCGTTCACGAGCCGTTTTGGCGAGCTGTTCGCGGTGGGAAATATGACGAGAACGAAAGGAAAGAACACGGGCGGCGACGCGGCGGCGCAACTGATTGCGGAGGCGGAAAGACGGCGCGCGGCGCGGATAGCCAAAATAAAAGCCCTTCGAAAGGAAAGTGAGGAAACGGAAAAATGATAGCGTATTTGAAAGGTAAAGTATTGACCTTGACCGCCGAAACGGCGATAATAGAGGTGAACGGCGTGGGTTACGAGATTTATTGCTCGGGCGGCGCATTCAGAAAGCTGACGATAGGCGAAACGGCGGAGCTGTACACCTATTTACAGGTAAAAGAGGACGGCGTGACGCTGTTCGGGTTCGCTTCCACGCGCGAAAAGGAGCTGTTTTTGAAAATCGTGTCCGTGTCGGGCGTAGGACCGAAGCTGGGCATTGCCGTATTGACGGGGCTTTCGGCGGACGAGCTTACGCAAGCGATTGCGACGGCGGACGTCAAGCGTTTGAGCGCGGTCAAAGGGCTTGGCAAAAAGACGGCGGAGAAAATCGTGCTGGAATTGCACGGCAAGATTTCCGCGGCGGAGGTCATGAGCGCGTCGGGCACGGATTTTTCCGTAAATGCGGCAAACGCGCCCGTATCCGCACAGGACGAGGAAGCTATTTCTGCGCTTATGGGCTTGGGCTTCACCAAGAGCGAGAGCGCGCAAGCGGTCAAACGCGCCCGCGAGAACGGCGCAACGACGGTGGAAGAGGTTATCCGCAAGGCGTTGCAAGGCGGTATATAAAAACGGGAGAAATACTATGATAAAAAGCATAGATTTATTCGCGGGTATCGGCGGCATTCGTTTGGGCTTTGAACAGGCGTTTAGAGAGCAAATAAAAACTGTTTTCGTTAGTGAGTGGGATAATTACGCTCAAAAAACCTATAAGGCGAATTTTTGCGACGATTTTGATGTTGCAGGGGATATTACCAAAATTCCCGAGGAAGATATACCAGATTTTGATATATGTCTGGCGGGATTTCCTTGTCAAGCTTTTAGTATGGCGGGAAGCAGAAAAGGATTTAAGGACGATTATAAAGGAATATCGCGAGGCACGTTATTTTTTGAGGTTGCAAGAATTTGTGCGCTTCATAAGCCAAAGGTTATTTTTTGTGAAAACGTAAAAGGTCTGACCGTACACGATAAAGGAAGAACGCTTGCAATTATTATAAAAACGTTGGAAGAAATAGGTTATAAAGTATTTAAGGATATTTTGAATAGCCGTAATTTTGGCGTACCGCAAAATCGGGAACGGATATATATCGTTGCTTTTAGAAAAGATATCGCACCCGAGGAATTTCGATTTCCGACGGGTCAAAAAAAAGAAAAATGTATTCGCGATATTATGGAAGAACAGCCCGTAGACGCAAAATATTATTTAAGCGATTGTTATATGGAAACTTTACGAAAGCATAAAGCACGTCACGAGAAAAAGGGCAACGGTTTTGGTTATGAGATACGCGATTTGGACGAAGTGGCGGGCGCCATCGTTTGTGGGGGAATGGGCAGAGAACGTAATTTAATTATCGATAAAAGGCAACAGCTTTTAATTCCTTCTACGCATATAAAGGGTGAAATCAATAAAGAAGGGATTAGAAAAATGACACCGCGCGAATGGGCGAGGTTGCAAGGCTTTCCCGACGACTATAAATTACCCGTAGCAGACGTGCATTTATATAAGCAATTTGGCAATAGCGTTACCGTGCCAGTAATAAGGGAAATTGCGCTGGAAATCAAAAAAATCTTAAACAAAAATACCATTACGACAAAAGAGCGAGAGGACAATATGATAACCGCAAATAGAGGAGAATGGGCAGAATTATACGTTTTATTTAAGCTTTTAGGCGAAGGAAAAATTTATGCAGCAGATGAAAACTTAAATAAAAACATTCATTCTTATTTGGAAATAATCAAAATTTTCCGAGAGGAAGTTAAAGACGTTATTTCAGAGTATAGAACGGGCGCAACCGTAGATATCTACCTTGAAGAAAGACTTGTTACAAGGATTGCCGCTACGGATTTTTTGCGAAACGCGGAAGCTTTATTGGATTGTATCAATACCGCAACTGGGCGCGCTTTTTCGGTAACGCCTGACTTGGAAGGCTTTATGAGAAATGCACAAGTAAAGCAAGTTAAAGCAAAAAGTATAAGTCGATTTGGACTGCACGGTGGAAAAAATGATATCGTTATGGAAGTGCGCGACCCAAATATGGCACTCGTTTCGAAAGCGGGTTTTTCTATTAAAGCAAAAGGAAAATCCCCAGCGACATTATTTAATACCGCTCCTGCCTCCGCGTTCGTCTACGAACTATTAAATATGACGGATACAGATATGGATAATATCAACGCTTTATATACAAACCAAGGCGGTAAAGATAAAGAGGCTCGTATATCCTATATAAAAACGCACGGCATAGAAGTTGTAAGCAGAGGGAACAAACTTGTTCACGGTCGCGACCATTCGATTTTTGCAGATAATCTTGAAATGGTAAGAGGCGATATGCAGGCTATTCTTAACGCAATGATATTGGCTCATTATTTTGAAGAGGGAGAAAAAACGAAAATTACGGATATTTGCGATATACTTATTAAAATAAATCCGTTAAAGACGCATAATCCCGATTGGTTGTATCCCAAGGCAATTAAAGATTTTTTATATGCAACTTTTTCTGGTATGACCGCTTCCGAACGGTGGGACGGTAGGGATAAAGTGAACGGCGGGTATATAGTAGCAAAAGAGAACGGAGAAGTTTTAGTGTTTCATACGAGAGACGGCGAATCGTTCAAATCTTATTTATTTAACAATACGAAAATTGATAGACCCGACGCCTCGGAGAAGAAAGGATATCCGTATGCACACGTTTATAAGCAGGGCGGGCGATATTTCTTTGATTTGAACTTTCAAGTCCGATTTATCAAATAGGAGATTTTTATGTTTGAAAACGAGTACGCCGACGAGAGCTTGATCGTCGGAACGAAAACGGAATACGACGCGGAAGAGAACGTTCTCCGTCCCAAAACCATGTCCGATTACGTCGGACAGCAAAAGGTCAAGGAAAACTTGGGCGTATATATCGCCGCGGCGAAATCGCGCGGCGAAGCCCTCGACCACGTGCTTTTGTACGGACCTCCGGGGCTTGGCAAAACCACGCTGTCGCATATTATCGCCAACGAAATGGGCGCGTCGATAAAAATGACGAGCGGCCCTGCCATCGAGCGTTCGGGCGACCTCGCCGCTATACTTACCAACCTCAACGAGGGCGACGTGCTGTTCATTGACGAAATTCACCGTCTGAACCGTTCGGTCGAGGAAATTTTGTATTCCGCAATGGAGGATTACGCGCTGGATATTATCGTGGGCAAGGGCCCGTCCGCGCGCAATATCCGTTTCACGCTCAACCGCTTCACGCTCGTTGGCGCGACCACGCGCGTGGGTATGCTCGCGCCCCCGCTTCGCGACCGTTTCGGCATCATCAACCGTCTGGAAATCTACACCCCCGCGGAGCTGAAAGAAATCGTCACCCGTTCGGCGCGCGCATTGGAAATATCCATTGCCGAAAGCGCGGCGGAAGAGATCGCGCGGCGCAGTCGCGGCACGCCCCGTATCGCAAACCGCCTCTTAAAACGCGTTCGCGACTTTTCGGCGGTGAAGGGCAATTCGACGATTACGCGCGAGGACGCGCGTTTCGCGCTTGCGCGCTTGGAAATCGACGAACTGGGGCTTGACCAAACGGACAGAAGCCTGCTTCGCGCGCTCATTGAAAAGTTCGGCGGCGGACCTGCCGGCTTGGAAACGCTTGCGGCGACGACGGGTGAGGACGCCAACACCATTGAGGACGTGTACGAGCCCTATCTTTTACAGCTTGGCTTTATCGCACGCACCTCGCGCGGCAGAATTTGCTTAAAAGACGGCTACGCGCACATGGGCATAGAGCCGAGCGCAAAGGCAAGAAAACAGATTTCTATGTTTGAAGAAGACTGATATGGAAAAAGTGCAATACACCAAAAAGGATTTTTATTACGATTTGCCCGAGGAGCGCATCGCGCAAACGCCCGCCGAGCCGCGCGATTCCTCGCGCCTGCTCGTATACGAGCGTAAAAGCAAAACGGTCACGGATAAAGTTTTTTCGGATATTTACGACGAATTGCAGGCGGGCGATTTGCTCGTCGTCAACAATACCAAAGTAATCCCCGCGCGTATGTACGCGCGCACCCCGCACGGCGGGCTCGTCGAAGTGCTTTTGTTAAAACGCTACGACTTGCGTACTTGGGAAGTGCTGATGAAGCCGGGGAAAAAGGGCAAAATCGGCGTAACGCTCACCGTTTGCGATGAGCTTTCGCTCACCGTCAAGGATATTACCGAAACGGGCGAACGCATCGTGGAATTTGACTTTGACGGCGCGTTCGAGGACGTTTTATCCCGCGTGGGCACAATGCCCTTGCCGCCGTATATCAAGGAAAAGCTGGAAAATCAAGCGCGGTATAACACCGTATACAGCAAGATAGACGGCTCTGCCGCCGCGCCTACGGCGGGCTTGCATTTCACGGACGAGCTTCTGCAAAGATTAAAAGCCAAGGGCGTGGAAATTGCCGAGGTGCTTTTGCACGTGGGCTTGGGCACCTTCCGTCCCGTCAGCGAAGAGATCATCACCGACCACAAAATGCACTCCGAATACTACGAAATCGGCGCGGAGGCGGCGGAAAAAATCAACGCGGCGAAGCGCGAGGGACGGCGGGTGATTGCCGTGGGTACGACCTCCGTTCGCACGCTGGAAAGCGTCGCGGACGAACGGGGCTTCGTGCGCCCGTGCAGCGGCAACACCGAAATTTTCCTTTACCCGCCCTATAAAATGAAATGCGTGGACGCGCTTATCACCAACTTCCACCTCCCCGAAAGCACGCTGATTATGCTCGTGGCGTGTCTGACGGGCAGAGAAGAAATCTTGCGGGTCTACGAACACGCAGTAAAGAATAAATATCGTTTTTTCAGCTTTGGCGACGCGTGTTTGATTTTATAAGCTTCACATTTCTACGTTGCGGCTCAGTCACGTACTACTCGGTACGCTCCTTCGCCGCGCCTTGAACTGCTCGCTTCTAAAACCAAACATTATCAGACTTATTTACTACTTTAACGGGGGAAATGCTATGACGTATGCAAAATACAATCAATCGGAACAGGACTATTTGGAAAGTATCTTGATGCTTTCCCGCGCGCAAGAAACGGTGCACCGTATCGACGTGGCAAAGCGTATGGGCGTTTCGGGCGCGGCGGTCAATAAAGCCATGAAGCTCCTTTGCGAAAAGGGGTATATCTACGAAGAGGGCAAGCACCTCTATCTTTCCAAAGCAGGCAAGGCTTACGCGGAAGCCGTCTACGAAAAACATTGCATCATACGCGATTTTTTGCAAAAGCTCGGCGTATCCGCACCCCGCGCGGAAGAGGACGCCTGCCACATGGAGCACCTCGTTTCCGACGAAACCTTCGAAAAAATGAAGGATTTTCTTAAATCGTAACGCGCGCAAAAAAATTTCCACTTTTTTCAAAAAATTTCTTAACCAAGGTTTATTTTTGCTTGACAACCGCATAAAATGGTGATAGAATATAAAACGGAATAACGGTGAAAACCGCTTTTTCTTCACAATAAAAATTAACCGAGGTTAAGAATAAGGAGCAACGGAATGAAACTTTTATCACAATTTGATATCGGTGAAAAGGGAACGATCAAGGCGGTCAACGGCGAAGGGGCGATTCGTCGTAGGCTGTTTGATATGGGTATTACCCCGGGGGCGGAGGTATACCTTCGCAAGAAAGCCCCTTTGGGAGACCCGATTGAAATCGCAATTCGCGGCTATGAATTGACGCTTCGAAAAGCGGAAGCGGCACACGTTGAAATGGAATAGAGGAGAAAAGAGAAATTATGTTGAAATTTGCATTAGCAGGTAATCCCAATTCGGGAAAAACGACCCTATTCAACGCACTCACGGGCAGCACGGCGCACGTTGGCAACTGGCCGGGGGTAACGGTGGATAAACGCGAGGGGACTTACAAAAAGGGCAACGAACCCGTAGATATCGTTGACCTCCCTGGGATTTATTCCCTTTCGCCCTACACGCCCGAAGAGGTGATTGCGCGGAATTTCGTCTTGGACGAAAACCCCGATTGTATCATCAATATCGTAGACGCGACCAACTTGGAGAGAAACCTTTATCTTACCACCCAGCTTATGGAGTTGGACGTTCCTATGGTAATCGCTCTGAATATGACGGACGTTTTGGACAAAAACGGCGACAAAATCGACGTTCGCGCTTTGGAAAAGCGCATGGGGCTTCCCGTCGTGGAAATTTCCGCGCTCAAAGGCACGAATATCGAGCTGTTGATGACGCGCGCAATGGACGCGGTGCTTGCAAAGCGCACGGGAGAAACGGTGCTCAAAGACAGTCTGCTCGGCTCTGCGATTGCAAACGCGGAGATCGCGCTCAAACTCAAAGGCGTAGACGCGCCCCTCTTCCACGCGATAAAGCTCGTGGAAAAGGACGAAATCGAGGTGAAAAATCACCCCGCGGAAGAAAAGGCGGTGCAAGCGTTTATCCGCGAAAACGTGCAGGGCAAGGGTAAAGAAATCGATACGGAGGCGGAGATTGCCGACGCGAGATATAAATACATAACGGCGCATTACTCTTCTACCTTGACCCGCGCGAGGAAGCCCGATTACGACGAGCTTTCCAAGTCCAACAAGGCGGATAAGGTGCTCACCCACAAGTGGGCGGGTATTCCCATCTTCCTCGTCATTCTCTTTGCGATATTCCATTTGACCTTCTCGGAAAATCTGTTGTATTTGGGCAGCATTATCCCCGCGTTCGGCGAGTGGTGCGGGGTGGTGAGCGAAACGCCCGCCGGTGCAATCTTCTTTGCCGACGGCTTGAATTCCCTGGGTGTGATTTTGTTCAACGCGCTTGATTTGCTAACGAGTCAAATCGGCGAATGGCTGGCAATGGGCTTGACCGCGCTGGAAGCGCACGAGGCGGTGGTAGGGCTTGTTTGCGACGGTATTTGGGGCGGCTTGGCGGCAGTGCTTTCCTTCCTCCCGCAAATCCTCGTGCTTTTCCTCTTCTTTTCCATTTTGGAAGACAGCGGATATATGGCACGCGTAGCGTTTATGCTGGACAGAATTTTCCGCCGTTTCGGCGTTTCGGGCAGAGCGTTTATGCCTATGATTATGGGCTTCGGTTGCTCCGTTCCTGCAATGATTAACACCCGTACTATGGCGGACGAGAGAGAACGCGTTGCAACCGTTCGTGTCATTCCGTTCTTCTCTTGCGGTGCAAAATTGCCCATTCTGCTTGCCATTTCGGGCGGTATCGTGGCAAAATTCGGCGTGGGGAACGCGGATATCATCACTTATTCTATGTATTTCCTCGGTATCGTTGTCGCGCTCATTTCCCTGCTCGTGATGCGTAATACCTCTATGCGCGGCGAAGCGTCGCCCTTCATTATGGAGCTTCCGCTCTATCACATGCCGGGCTTCAAAAATCTGATGCTCCACCTTTGGGATAAAGCAAAGCACTTTATTCAAAAAGCGTTTACCATTATCGTAGCGTCGTGTATCGTCATTTGGTTCTTGTCCAACTTCGGTTGGAACTGGGCGTACGTAGGCGAAGCAATGGACACCTCCATTTTGGCTTCCCTCGGTCAGCTCATTCAACCCTTCTTCACGCCGCTTGGCTTTGGCAGTCAGCTTTCGGCGGCAGGCTGGGTGTTCGCGGTTGCGGCGATTACGGGCTTGATTGCAAAAGAGGACGTTATCGCGACGTTCGGCACTTTGGCGGCTTGCTTGCTCGCGTCGTTTGAGGCTTCGGGCTTGTACGAGGAGGGCGTTGAAGAGGTTATCGTTATGATTAACGCCACGGGCATCACCATTCCCGCGCTCATCTCCTTTATCGCGTTCAATATGCTCACCATTCCCTGCTTTGCGGCGGTGGCGACGGCGAAAGCGGAGGTCGGCAAGGGCAAATTCAAGTGGACGCTTCTTTTCTGGATTGTCGTTTCCTATCTCGCGGCGAGCATGATTTATACCATCGGCAGCTGGTGGTGGACGGCGTTCATCTGGTTGGCAATCGTAATCGCGGTGACGGTCGGTATCGTATTGTACAACAAAAACGAAGATAAAAAAGCAAAATTACTCAAAAAATAAGGATATACTATGAAACCTATTGATATTATCATTATCGTCGTCGCGGCGGTAATCGTTATCGGTGTTATCGCGCTCTCGCTCTGGCGGAAAAAGACGGGCAAAACGGGTTGCGGTTGCGGCTGTAACGGTTGCAGCGGCTGCACGAACGGCGAAAGCTGTGCGGTCAAAAAGGCGGCGGACGAAGAAAACGCACACAATGAATAACCTATTTACTCTCTAAAAAAAGGCGGCGGAAAAATGCTTTTTCCGCCGCCTTTTATTTGCTATTTTCATAAGGTTGTGCTATAATACGCGTAACAGTAAAAGGTAGGTGCTTTTATGCCAAATTACAAACGCACGAAATACGGCTGCTACGCCGCAAATATCTCTATGTCGGCAGTAGGAAATCTCTCTCCGTTGCTTTTTATCGCCTTTCGCGAGCTGTACGGCTTTTCGTATACGCTGTTGGGAACGCTCGTACTTGTAAACTTCGTTACACAGCTTCTCATAGACCTCGTATTTTCCTTTTTCTCCCATAAATTCAATATCCCCAAAACGGTGAAATTCACGCCCGTTTTGGCGGTAATCGGTTTTATCATCTACGCGCTCGTGCCCCTGCTTTTCCCGCAAGCGGCGTACTTGGGACTGCTGTTAGGAACGATTATATTCTCCGCGTCCAGCGGGCTTTGCGAGGTGCTTTTAAGCCCCGTAATCGCCGCGATTCCCGCGGAAAATCCCGACCACGAAATGAGCAAGCTGCATTCCGTATACGCTTGGGGCGTGGTTGCGGTGGTTGTAATCGGCACGATGTACCAGCTCGCGTTCGGCGCGGAAAACTGGTATTATCTTGCGCTGTTTTTGGCGCTTATCCCGTTGTGCTCGGCGATTTTGTTTGCAGGAGCGGAAATCCCGCCTATGCAAACGCCTGAAAGGACCTCGGGTGCGCTCGCGTTTTTCAAGGATAAAAACCTTTGGCTTTGCGTGTTTGCAATCTTTCTTGGCGGTGCGAGCGAATGTACTATGGCACAATGGAGCTCGGGCTATTTGGAGCAAGCGGTGGGCTTGCCCAAAGTTTGGGGGGATATTTTCGGCGTGGCAATGTTCGGCGCGGCATTAGGACTTGGGCGTACGCTGTATTCCAAGTACGGTAAAAACGTGGGCAAGGTGCTCTTTTTGGGAGCGGTGGGCGCGACGGCGTGCTATGCAATCGCCGTGTTTGTCAACGTACCGCTCGTGGGCTTGCTGGCTTGCGCCTTTACGGGCTTTTGCGTGTCTATGCTTTGGCCGGGGAGCTTGATTGTCGCTTCCGATAAATTCCCTACGGGCGGCGTGTTTATTTACGCAATGATGGCGGCAGGCGGCGACCTCGGCGCGTCGATAGGGCCACAGCTTGTCGGCGTCGTCACCGATACGGTAATGGCTCTGCCCAACGCCTCGTCGCTTGCCTCTACGCTTTCCTTGACCGTGGAGCAGCTGGGTATGCGCGCGGGTATGCTTGTAGGACTTCTTTTCCCGCTTCTCGGCGTTGCGGTTTTCGCCGTTCTTTGGCGGTCGTTGAAAAAGAAAGACAAATGAAAAAACAGGCAAGCAAACGCTTGCCTGTTTTGATTTTTTACCGTTATAACAAAAACACAAGAAGCATATACACGCCCTCTAACAGCGCGAGGTGCAGGGGATAGAAAATATAGAAGAAATACTTTGTTTTCAGCTTGCCCTTTTCGCCGTTGTATAAAAGCAGGAACACCATAGAAAGCAAGGTGAACGGCGCGATAGGGTTGGTGCGGCGCACGTATAAAAAGTATAACAGCCCGATAAAAAAGCACAAAAGCCGCCAAGGCAGAGCGTCGAATTTTAAGAGTTTCTCGGGGGCAGGTATTTGACGAAGGTCTAAAATGCTGGCAAATACGGGTAACAGCACGCCCGTAATGCCGTAGTCCACGGTGAAAAACCTGCAAAAGAGATACGCGCCTATACCCGACGCCAAAAATGCCGCGCCCGCGCCCATTTTGACAAGCAGTTTCGACCCGTCAAAAAGGGTCTTTTTGAAAAATTGCATAGCGTAAATGATAATTACCGAAAGGGAAAAGGTGAACAGAATATTCAAATAGGTGTCGCCCGAAAAGATAAAGTAGACGAGCTGACAGCCCACGGCAAGCCCCAGCATCAACGCAAGGTGCTTAATCTTATTTTTGGTGTAGCGGCAGCCCTCGGAAATCGCAAACGCAAAAAGGGGCATAGACAGTCGTCCGATAATGCGGAAAATAAGTATATTCGGGAAGAGCATCAAGCCCGTATGATCCACGAGCATCAACGCCGCCGCGATAAATTTGATAGCGTTTGCGTTGAGAACGCGCACCTTTTTCAAAGCTTCCATATTCTTTATTTATCCTTCCTTTTGCAAAGCCATCTTCTCGGCTTTTTTTCTTGCGTGATTGCCGTTTCCGCTTCGGCGGGCTGTGTCTTGCGCGCCTTTTTCTCTGCTTTCGCCTGTTTTTTTGCCTCTCTGCCCGCTTTCACCTTTTCGTCCAGCCAAAGACGGGATTTAGATTTTTCCTTTTCAGGCTCGATTTCCTGTCCCGTGACCTTTTTGAAGAAATTTCCCACCGTTTTCACGGGCTTGGTCAGCTCTTGATAATCGGCTTCCAAACCCTCTAAAAGGAAATGCACGCGGCTTTCCACAATCAATTCCACGACGTTGAACACCAAGCCCAGCACCCAGCCGATCGTCATAAACACGATTTGCACGAGCTGTATTAAAGAGGCAATCGTGACGTGCGAGGAAGCGGTGTACACGCCGTAAAAGCCGTATACGATCACGGCGAGGTTGTAAAGCGCGATAAGCTGTTTTAAGTACTTAAAGATGCGGTCGCCGATTTTTTTGCCCCGCTTTTTCTCCTTGGTTTTCTCGCCTGTGGTCATTACGAGGAAGAACACGAAATAGGCAAGGGAAAGGGCGAGCAGTATGCCGTTCACCCAAGGATTGCCCGTTTGTGCAATCAGCGCGTAGGCAAGGTAAGTAAGGTAAACGATTTGCGTTACGATATTACAAATATAAAAGAATTTTTTGAAGTCCGTCCAAATCTTGTTGACGGCAGTCTTGGTGTAATCAAACATAATTATTTATCCTTTGGAGGTTTGCCGAAGTAGGAATATAGCCCGCATAAAAGATTTGCGTTGTACAGCTTTTTCTTTTTGTCCGCGCGCTTGCCGAAATACCGTTCGAAATCGGGCAGGGAAGTGAGGATATACGCGTTCCATTCGGAAAGGGTGCGGAAGCGTTCACCCAAGTCCCGCATAAGCGTTTGCACGGAGGCGGTATCCAAAAGCCGTTCCCCGTAGGGCGGGTTGGAAATCAGCACGCCGTAGCCCTTTTCGCTTGTAAACTTCCGCGCGTCGGCGATTTCGAAACGGATATATTTATCCACGCCCGCGCGCTTGGCGTGGTAGCGGGCAATCGATATCGCTTCGGGGTTGATATCCGAGCCGAAAATACACGGCTTTATATCCCGTCTTACGTCGTCGTTGGCCTCCTCTCTCGCGCGGTCGGCTACCCCCTTTGGCGTGCAAGCCCAACGCTCGAAGTCAAAGCTCCTGCTCGCCCCGGGGGCGATATGCAAAGCCTTCATTGCCGCCTCGATAGGCAAAGTCCCGCTCCCGCAAAAGGGGTCGGCAAACGGCTTTTCGATATCGTTGTCGGGGTTGTAAAAGGATTCGTCGATAATGCCCGCGGCAAGCGTTTCCTTTAACGGTGCGCTGTACGCAAGCGAGCGGTAGCCCCGCTTATGCAAGCCCTCGCCCGAGGTGTTCAGCGTGACGGTTGCCTCGTCCTTGAACAGGGAAATACCGACAATCGACCGTGCGCCCGTTTCCGAAAGCGTCTGCCTGCCTTGGCGGAGCTTATCCGAAAGCCTTTGCACGATTGCCTTTTTGGCTACGCCGCCCGAAGCTTTGACCGCGGCGAGCGTGCTTTGCACGCTTTTGCCGTCCATAAGGATTTTGGAATCGATACGAAGCCAATTTTCCCATTCGATTGCGTACACGCCGTCGTACAGCTCGTCAAAGGTGCGGGCAGGGAAGCGGGCAAGGCAGATGAGGACGCGTTCGCCGCTCCGCAAAAACACGTTCAGCCGCGCGATATCCGCCCAGTCGCCGTTAAGCTCTATTCTGCCGTTGTCGGCGGGGGCTTTTTCAAAGCCCAGCGTTTGCAGTTGTCGTTTCGTCGCGCGTTCTTGACCGAACGCGACGGGTATCAATAATTTCATACAAATTTAATTATAAGGATTTTTACGGATTTGTCAAGGCGTTGCGCGGATTTTTGATAAAAGAGCGTTGACAAAAATCGGCAAAGCGGGTATAATAATAGGTATGAAACGCAATTACGAAAACGAAATGCTTGCTTTGACGGACGCGCTCCCGACGGGAACGCGGCTGCTGTTGCATAGCTGTTGCGCGCCCTGCTCGTCGGCGTGCTTGGAACGGCTCAAAGACAAGTTTGCTTTGACCGTGCTCTATTACAACCCGAATATCGACGACGAAGAGGAATATAAAAAGCGCAAAGCGGAGCAAATCCGTTTCTTGACGGAAACGGGCTGGGCAGACTTTCTCGATTGCGATTACGAAAGCGAACGCTTTATCGCTATGTCGGAGGGCTTGGAGAACGAGCCTGAACGGGGCAAAAGATGTTATCTTTGTTACGAGCTTCGTCTTGAAAAAACGGCACAAATCGCCAAGGCGAACGGCTTTGAATGGTTTTGCACCACGCTGTCTTTAAGCCCGTATAAAAACGCGGACTGGCTCAACGAAATCGGGCAAAAGCTGGCAGGCAGGTATGCGTTGAACTACCTCGTTTCCGATTTTAAGAAAAAGGGCGGGTATCACAAATCCATTGCGCTGTCCAAGGATTACGGGCTGTATCGGCAGGATTTTTGCGGTTGTAAATTCTCCAAAATTTCACAAAACCTTAAAATACTTAACAAAGAGATAGGCTATAATATAGAAAAATAGTAAATGCTCGGAAAGGAGTTTTATATGAAAAAATTATGGAAAAAAACGGCGGCGTTCATCCTTGCGGGGGCGGCGGCGGTTTCGACGCTGGCGTTTGCCGCTTGCGAGAGCGGCGAGGTCGTCAATGCGTACGATATAGCGGTCAAAAACGGTTTTGAGGGCGACGAGCAGGCGTGGCTGGAATGGTTGCGTGGCAAGGACGGCGCGGACGGGCAGGATTTGACGATAGAAGCTATGTACGAGGCGGCGAAAAATTCCGAAGAGGGCTACGAGGGCACGCTTTTGGATTTTATGAAGGAGCTGGGTTTGAGCTTTACCGTGCAAGAGGACAACGCTACGGAAATAATCGCCGAAAACACCTCGTCGGTGGTGGGCGTTTGCTGTGCCTTTGAAAAGGAAGTTATCGTGGGCAACCGTATCACCAGCCGCAAGGAAAAGCTGGTGTCCGCGGCAGAGGGGAGCGGGGTGATTTTCAAGCTTCGCGAAAACGATACGACGGCTACGGCGTATATCGTGACGAATTACCACGTCGTGTACGATTCGGAATATAACACGGGCATTTCCAATTGCATTTACGTCTACCCCTACGGGGCGCGCGAGGGCTTTACCAAGGGCGACGATACGGACGGGGACGGATATATCGAAACGGAAGCGGGCGATTTCACGGGTGACGGGATTAAAGCGAGCTACGTGGGTGGCGCGATGGATTACGATATCGCCATTTTGAAGGTGGACAGCAGCGAGTATTTGAAAAATTGCGCGGCGAGCGAAGCGAAGTTTGGGGATTCGGACGCGCTGACAATCGGCGAAAAAGCGTTTGCTATCGGCAACGCCAACGGCTTGGGAATTTCGGTTACGAGCGGCGTGGTGTCGGTGGATTCGGAGAATATCGCCATGACCTCGACGGACGGCAATAGAACGGTGTCCTATCGGGTATTGAGAACGGACGCGGCGATCAATCACGGCAACTCGGGCGGCGGGCTTTTCAACGCGCAAGGGGAGCTTATCGGTATCACCAACGCCAAGAGCGTGGCGGACGAAACGGATAATATGGGCTATGCCCTGCCGATTACGCAGGTGCGCTACCTTATGGATAATATACTCGCGAACGCGGTCAACGACGAAAACGGTTACGCGCTCCGCGCGTGGCTGGGCGTAGAGGCGTATATCGACGCTTCGACGGCGGCGTTAGTGAATAATAAATTGACGATCACCGAGGACGTCGTGATTTCGGCGGTATTGAGCGACGAGGACGCGGGCGCGGCGAACGGCAAGCTGAAAGTGGGGGATAAATTGATCTCCATTACGCTCGGCGGCAAGGAAACGCCGCTTATGCGGCGGTATCAGCTCAACGATTTGCTGTTGACCGTGAGAAAGGGCGATACCATGACCTTGAAGGTGCTTCGCGACGGCGAGGAAAAGCAGGTGGATATCCTCTTTGATAAGGACGAATATTTCGTGAAATACGAGTAAAACTGGGCGCGCCGCGGTAAAAACCGCGGCGCGCATTTCCTTTCCAGCACTTGACAAGCGTGCGGATTTTTTGTATAATAGGGATATACGGAAATTTACAAAAGCAAAAGGAGCGGCGCAAGGGGTATGAGATCGGAAGAATTTATTTCCTCTTTGACGGAAAACTGTAAAGACGAAGAGGGCGTGAAGCGGCTTCGCGCGGGCGTGCCGCTCGGTCGGGATATGGCGGGGAACACCGTCCTTTCCCAAAAACACGAAAGACCGTATTTTCGCCATACTTGCGTAACGGGCGGGCGTAGAACGGCGTTCATCAAGCGTTTGCTCATCACCCTTTCCTGCCTGTACGACAAAACGGAAGCGAATTTTCTCGTGTTATCCCCGCGCACGGAATACGGCGAACTGTTGCGCTTGTCGAGTTTGGATATAACCGTGCCGTTCGTGCGGTTGAAATCCGATTTGGAAGCAGCGAAAGCGTGCGTGAAAGAAATTCTCGATTTACACGCGCGGGAAAAGGGCTGTCCGAGGCTCATTCTCGTTTTGGACGGTTTGGAGGATTTACCCGACTGCAATAAAAACGGCGACTTAGAGGAATACCGCGATTTCTTCGAGCTGATTGCCCGCAAGGAAAGCGTGGAGATTATCAGCGGCGCGGAATTGATGCGTAGCATTTTCAGCGGTTATCCCGGGGCGTTCGTGGGTGTGGGGAATTGCCTCGTCACGACCCAAGGCGACGGCAAAGCGGATATCACGTACGTGGGTGACGATTCCTCGCTTTCTATGCCCACGCCTATCGTCTTTCCCGATGCGCCGAGCATCACCGAAACGGTGATTTTGCTCAATTCGCTCGCCGCGAAAGAATAGTACTTATGCAAACGATTTTTCCATTTGAACGCATACCTGCCCCCTTGCTTGCGTGGTATGAAACGCATAAACGCGACCTTGCTTGGCGCAACGACCCCACACCCTATCACGTGTGGGTGTCCGAAATTATGCTGCAACAAACGCGCGTGGAAGCGGTCAAGGAATATTACGAGCGTTTCATTGCCGCGCTCCCCGATATCCAAGCCTTGGCGGCTTGCGAGGAAGAACGGCTTTTGAAGCTTTGGGAGGGTTTGGGCTATTACAGCCGCGTACGCAATATGCAAAAGGCAGCGCGGGATATTTTATACCGCTTTAACGGCGAATTTCCCCAAGAAAAAGCAGCGCTTCGCTCCCTTGCGGGTATCGGCGATTACACCGCGGGTGCGATTGCGTCGATTGCGTTTGGACAGCGCACGGCGGCGGTGGACGGAAACGTGCTTCGCGTGGTGTCAAGGCTTGCTGAAAACGGCTCGCCCATTTCCGATTTGAATTATCGCAAGCGCATAGAACAAGAGCTTTCGGCGGCGTATCCTGAAAGCGGGAAGAAGTGCTCCGATTTCACACAGAGTTTGTTCGAGCTGGGCGCGCTCGTTTGTAAACCGCAAAATCCCGATTGCGCGCATTGTCCGCTGACGGAAATTTGCGGGGCGTACCGCCACGGCACGCAAGGTCTGTTCCCCGTGCTTCCGCAAAAGAAAGCCAAACGGCAGGAAGAAGTGTTCGTTTTTTTGATACAGACCCGCGAGGGGTTTTGTATCCGTAGGCGGGAAACGGGGGTGCTCAAAGGCATGAACGAGCTTCCCTCGCACGTGATTGCACACGGCGAAAGCGCGGAAAGCGTGTTAAACGAGTGGGGCGTGTACGAGTTCACCGAGAAAAAACGCGCGAAATACACGCATATTTTTACACATATCAAATGGGATATCACTTGCGTTTGGGTGGAAACGGACGCCGCGCCGTTCGACGCGTACGCGTTAGACGAGATAGAGGAAAGCATTTCTCTGCCGACCGCGTTCAAACAATGCTTAAAAATGCTATGAAAGACTATAAATTGAAATTTGAAATGGTGCCCGAGGAGTGCTGGTATTCTAATCTCCGAAGCGTATTAAAGCCGAATGAGTGGGATATCGTGCGCCGCGACGCGTACAGGCGCGCAAAGGGCAGGTGCAGTGTTTGCGGACGGGCGGTACAGCGTCTGGAAGCGCACGAGCGTTGGAGCTACGACGAAAGCCGCGCTTTGCAGAAGCTGGAAACGGTGGTCGCGCTGTGTAGAAATTGCCACGAGGTCGTGCATATCTCGCGCACACAGCTTGTGGGCAGGGGCGCGGAGGCTATGGAATGGTTTATGAAGGTCAACGAGTGCTCGCAAATGGATTTTCACGCCGCGCTTGGGCAGGCGAACGAGGAATATTTGCGTAGAAACCGCATAGAGGGCTGGGTGACCGATATATCTTGGTTAAAAAATAAATTAGGAGAGTAATTATGAAGGTTTTACTTATCAACGGCAGTTATCACGAAAAGGGTTGCACGTACACCGCGCTTGCGGAGGTGGCAAAGGCACTCAATGCAAACGGTGTGCAAACGGAGATTTATTGGCTTGGGCAAAACGCGACGAACGGCTGTAAGGGCTGTTGGGCGTGTAAAAAAATCAAAAAATGCGTGATTGACGACGGCGTAAACGAGTTCGTAGAGAAAGCGGCGGCGTTCGACGGCTACGTGTTCGGCTCGCCCGTGTATTACGCGTCCGCGGCAGGCGCGCTCGTATCCTTTATGGACAGAGTTTTTTACAGCGGCGGCAAACAGCTCGCCTATAAACCCGCGGCGGCGGTGGTGAGCTGTAGAAGAGCAGGGGCTTCGACGACCTTTGACGTAATCAATAAATATTTCACGATCAACAATATGCCCATCGTTGGCTCCAATTACTGGAACGAAATCCACGGCAACACCGCCGAGGAAGCGGCGCAAGACGAGGAGGGCTTGCAGACCATGCGTATTTTGGGGAACAATATGGCGTGGCTGTTGAAATGCTTGGCTCTTGGAAAGGAAGCAGGCGTCGAGCCAGTCAAGGAACGCAAAATTATGACGAATTTTATCCGCTAAAAGCATTTTTAGACGAAAAACTCGGCTTTTTATAAGCCGAGTTTTATTTTTTCGCAAAAACACTTGATAAAAATTTTTATTTGTGGTATATTATATATGTCACACAAACTAAATAAGCAAAAAAGAGAAAGATTTTCCAAGGGATAATTATGCCCTTTTTTGTTAACCCTAACACTATGAAATTTGTAAAAATGCAAATTCCAAGTGTTAGGGGATTGATTTCTCTTTGATGCTGTTTGTGTGACAACAATCGGAGTTTGCGTTTTTGTGCGTTGACTTCGGTTGGCGCACTTTTTTATTATCAGGAGAATAAATATGGCAAAAGATGAATTTGAGGAATGCAAAGAAAAGGTGTTGAGTAATTTCGACAATAAGGTGGAC
>JAZNGH010000025.1:0-21677 GCA_045576335.1 Candidatus Scatosoma sp. | reverse complement strand
GCAACTTTCCATCCTTGAAAACTTCAGCCGTTTCGTCCTTTGCAAAATGCGCTTTTACGCCAGCATTTACAAACTCTCCGTTCTTTGCGACTTCAAGCGTTACCATAGGCGCAACAGTATCAACCACGAAAGTGTACGTCTTGGTATAGCCGTCATAGTTCGAGAATTTCAAAACATACGAGCCGTTTGCCGTCAATTTCTGTCCCGACTTATATGCTATTGCTACGCCGTCTTTCATAAGACTAACGACCGCTTTGTCTTTTCAAATAAAGGTTACTGTTTTATTCGTATAGCCCTTATCTTCTACACCTGCAAGCACGCCTACAGGATTAGGTTGCTTATATTCAATCTCTGCGTAATGGCGGCAAAAAATAAAAAAATTTCTTTTCTTTGTTTACTGCGTAGCAAATTTTGCGTAGTGAAAGGAATAATTTGCGCGTGTTTTTAAAGTGCAATTTTAAAGTGCAGAATTGAAAAACAAAACTGCACTTTAAGATGTTTATGGAAAGAAAATCGGCAAAGGATTTGACTTATTTGAGAAGCTATGCTAAACTACCTTTGAAAGAATAAACTCGTACATGGGTATATCGTTTTAAAAAAAATAAAGATGTGGTCAGCGCAAAATACTGCGTTTGACCACATCTTTGACCATCTACAGAGTTGGACTACGTGGAAACAGTGTTAACAAGAGCACACGAAAGCACCGTTTCTGGACACGAAAGCCCTTAAAACCCCTAAAAATCACCCAAAAAACTTATGCAGATGCGTTCGGGACGCGAAGGTCGTGAGTTCGAATCGTGTCGTCTCGACCAACAACCATGGCGAAAGATAAGGGAACGTACATACGCCCACGAGATTGCAAAAAAAATTGAATTGTGGACGTTTTTACTAGTTCAAATACCTTGTCAGTATACGAATTGGGAAACCGATTCATATTTTTTCAATTTTTTTGCATTTTTCTATTGACTTTTTTCAACGTATAGCGTATAATAATATCGTAACCGAAAGGTTATGAAATTGAGCTGGTACATATGTTCGTTGGCGAATCGTATATCGCGGGCTTGCTCAATTTTTTTATGCCTTTTAGGCATAATGCAAACCTCCTGCCCCGAGATTCGGGCAGGAGGTTTGCGTTTGTTATTCTTTTGCTACGCCTAAAAGCGAATAATAATAGACAGGCAATGTGCTCCAACCGTGACAAAGACTGCCCGCGCCGTTGAAATCCGCCGCGCCTTTGAGCGTCTCCCAAAACGAAGTCGCACCCTGCGAAAGCATATACGAAAAACTCTCGTCTATATCCTGCAAAACGTACGCCCCGTATTTTTCCCTATCCGTCTTCAACAACGCGTCGTATTTGAACGCCGTCATGGACAGTGTGGCTTTTATCAAGCCTTGCCCCAAAACAAGCTTTTCGCATATCCGCACCGCCTTCTCGCCCTCCACTACGTAGCAAAGCACGGCGAGCGCGTTGACAAGCTCCGAATACGCTTTTTCATCCTCAAAGGTCTTAAACAGTCCGTCCTCTTCATCGTAAAACGCCGCGAAAATCGCCTCTTTCAATGCCCGTTCCGCATTTTTACAATAAACGCTTTCCTCGCTTTTTCCAAGTCTTTCGCAAAGATGGCCAAGCTTTTGCAGCGAAAACACGGTCATAAGCGACAGCACCGCGTCAAAGCGTTTTCCGCTATCCCCCGCAAGCCGTTCGTTCCATTCGTAGAAATTCCACCTGTTTTCAAAGCAGGGTATAAGCCCGTTTTCCGCCCTATCCGTATACAGCCGCACGAGCGCGACGGCTTTTTCGAAATACTCTTGCGCGAGAGATATATCGTCGCTGTATTGCGTATATTCCGCAAGCGACCATACGTAAGCAAGGGAAAAGGATGGTATGACCTCCATAGACGAGGAGGGCACGACCATAGAAATCAAGCCGTCGGGGTGTCGTTCTTCCCCTATCAGCCTCAACGCCGCCCGTTGATACGCCGTACCCTCGAACGCGAAATACCCGTAGCGCATTTGCAACCAGCTGTCAAGCACCCAAAACGCCTGTTCCCGCCAAGGACAGTCGTAATAATGGTCGAACGCGTTGAGTTCCAAAGTCTTGACGGCAGTACCGTATATGCGTTCGCGCGTTGAACAATCAAAGGCTTTTTTCTTTCTTTCAAAGGGGTATCGCACGGGAAGCAAACCGATTTCAAAAATCTCACAATCGCCCTCTACGGCAAGATAGCGACAGCCTAATTTCCGCAAGGGATTGAACACCGTCGTTTTTTCGCCGTTCCCCACGATTTCAAAGGAAAAATCGTACGCGCCGTCGTTTCGATATCGAAGCAATTCTCCGTTTTCGTCCAGCCATTCGCCAAAGCTTACAAACACGCGCGCGCCTTTTGCCGCGCGTAAAACGACGTAGGGATACCCGACCGTTTCCTCGCCCAAATCGTACGCTTTTTCAAGCGGTTTTGCCGCCTTTTTGGGCAATAGCTGTAAATTCTCAATCGGGCGCAAAAAGGTTTGCCGTGGCATATCGGTAAGCACGGTAGCCTTGTGATACGCCTCCTCTGCCCCCAAACGCCACACGAACGAATACCCCGACTGGCGGTTGATTTTCTTGACCTCGCCGCTCACGAGCACGGGATAAAGACGGCAAGCCGTGTCTTGGGACGAGCAAGCCACTATTTTCCCGTCCACGAGCACGTCAAAGCGTAACGCGGGACGGTGGATATAGTGAATAAAATTGTTATCGCCCATATACCAAACGACGATTTTCAGCTCGTTTTCGCCCATGCGAAGGTGCGCGGAAATATCGTGTCTATCGCGAATTTTATACCAAGGAAAATCGGCGTATTGCCCCGCGTTCACGAACTCCCCGTTTAGAAAAATCGCGTATTCCGTATCAGCGGAAAGCTCTAAAAAAGCCTCTCCTCCCGCATAGCTTATGCGCGTTATAAACTCACCGTAGGTGTTTTCGGTGCTTTTATCGTCTATCCATATCCATTTGCCTTGCATAATTTCTCCTCTCCGATTTTCATTTTCGTACGAGTATTTTATCACAAGCCTTACAATTTCGCAATGTATTTTTTATTTGTTCTTTTTGTACTTTTATTACATAAAACGCGGCGAGCAAAACGGCTCGCCGCGTAACTTTAATTTTCTTTCTTCTTGCGAAGCAGCATAGCTACGCTTGCGATTGCAAGCATTGCCGCAATACCGACTGCCCCGTCGATAGAGCCGTTACAGCCCGTTTCCTCTTCGGAGGTGGTTGGCGTATCCGTAGTATTGCCCGCATTGTTGCCGCTTTCCACGTTGATATACACGCGGAGCGTGGCTTTAACCGTGCCGTCGTCGTACTCCACGACCACCGACCTATCCGTCGCGAGCAGCTTCCGATTGTAATCCTCGGCAAGTTTGAGCTTGGACGAATCCGCTTCTACCTGCGTGCCGTCTGCGTACTCGATAAGCACCTTCAAGCCCGTCAAATCAAAATATTCGTCCACCTTATATTTCGTCTTGTGCGTACTGTTTTTGCTGTCTACGCGTAATCTGTCAAACCCCGCCTGCAACTCGAATTTCTCTTTCACCAAACGGAATTTTTCTTCCATTTCCGAAAGCGAAGCTTCCTTGCCCTGAATAAAGGCAAGCTGTGCTTGGTCGTTTGCCACAACCGTATAATCGGTGCGCGCCGCCGTGATTTTTTTGTCGTAGGCAAGCACGAGCGCGAGATTTGCCTCGTTCACGTCAAATCCGTCCGCGAGCCAAGCCTGCAAATCCGTTTTTTCAAGATCCTCAATCGCGCTTACTACCTCGCGAGCCGCGTCGGTCATACCCACCGTCGTCGTGTAACGCTGACCGAAATACAGCGTATAGATATAATTATCGTACCCTACGCCATTGACGGGGTAGCGCATAACGAGCTTACTCGTATCCGTGCCGAACGAGGTGAAATCCACGAGATAGGTTTCGAAGTTGGTGTAATAATACCCCTTATAGTATGCGGAGTCCATTCTGGCCTCGGCAATCGTTTCGATACGCTCTCTGACCTCTTGACGGTAAGCCGTTTCCAAAACGGGTGCTTGAATACTCTCGAAGATATATTCCTTGATACCGCTATTGAAGAATGCTTCGTCGCCGATTGCGTTCACGCTGTACGGCAAAACGACCGCGTCCAAGCTCCCTTCGTTCAAGCCGAGGAACGCCGAAGAAAGGATATACAGCGTGCCCTCTTGAACCTTATAGGTCTTTTTGCCGTCGGTAGCCGCTTGCGTACGGTTTGCGGGATAGCAAACGAGCTCGTATTCACCCGCTTCCTTATCGATATAACGGTACAGCACGCCGTAGCCGTCGTTATCCGCGTCCGTGACGGTAAAGATTGCGTTATCCGCGAGCAGTTTAAAGCCTTTCAATTCCTCTGCCGCCGCAAACGCGCCGTTTGCAATAACGGTTACCGAAGCAGGCAAATCAACCGTGCTCGCGCCGTTGCCGTAGAACGCGTACGCGCCGATTTTTTCTGCTTTGGGAAGAGAAAGCGTCGTGGCTTTTACGTTCTCGAACGCGCCGTCGCCGACGATTTTCGCGTTATCCAGCGAAAGGGCGATAAGCTTGGTGTTTCTGAACGCGCTGATACCGATATTCACCGCTTTTTCAAGATTTACGACGTTTGTCAAGCTCTCGCAATCGGCAAACGCACCGTCACCGATCGTGACGATATTTTCAGGGAGCGTAACCGTTTTCAATTTTTCGCTACGGTAGAACACGCCCTCGTCTATCGCCGTCTGCCCCGCCGCAAAAACAAAGCTTTCGATTGCCGCGTTATAGAAAGTATATTTGCCCGTCACCGTAGCGTCGTCGGCAAACGAAGCCGTCGTCAATTTATTCGCCTCGTAGAAGGTGTAGCCGCCCAGCTTTTCCAAAGCGGGCAAGCGCGCGCTCGTGAGCGAGGAGCAATCCGCAAAGGTGAAATCGCCCATTTCTTTGAGCGTAGCCGCCAAGACGATACCCGTTCCGTCCGTCGTTACCGTCTTGATATTGTCACAATTTTCAAACACGCCGTTGCCCAGCTTTTCCAAGCCCGCCGCCGTAAACGCGGAAATCGCGGAGGACGCGAACGCGTAGTCGCCTACGCTCTTTACGCTTGCGGGCAGAGCTATCGCCGAAACGCTCGTGCCGTAGAACGCGTATGCGGGAAGCTCCTGCAAGCTTGTTTCGCCAAGCGCGACGGAAGTCAATTTCGCCCCGCGGAACGCACCCGTGCCGATTTTCGTAAGGTTTGCCGCGTTTGCAAAGGTCACGCCCGTAAGCTTGCTAGCCGCAAACGCGTAATCGCCGATTTCCGTCACCGACGCGGGCACTTCGAACGTGCCCGTTTTGGAGGTGTTTACAAGCAGTATTCTCGTACCTGCCTTGTTGTAAATCACACCGTCCGCTTCGGAATACTTCGTGCCGTTATAGCCGTTTTCCAGCGTTACGGTAATCGTATTGAACGCAAGTCCGCCCTCTCTGAACGCCTCGATATCGAAGCTGTCGTTGATGGCAAGCGTAGCAACGGAAGTACCCGCAAAGGCGTTGCTGCCGATTGTACGAATGGTCTGCCCGTTGAAGTTGACGGTAAACGAACCGCCAAGCGCGGTCGTGCCGCAATTTTCAAAGGCGCGCGCGCCGATATCAAATTCCAAGCTTTCGCCCTTTGCGTCGAACTTCACGCCAACGAGGTTTGTACAACCCGCAAACGCGCCCTCGCCGAGCTTGGGCGTGGAAATGACCACGGTGGAGCGGAGCCCCGTACAGTTTTTGAACATTTCTTTGCCGATTGCCGTGAATTTGCCCGTTTTGATCGTCTTTAACGCGCTGCAACCCTCGAATACGTTGTCGCCGCTCATGTGCAAGCCGCTCAAATCCACGCTTTGAAGCGACGTACAAAGCGCAAACGCTCTATGGTGCATCGTACCGATACTCGGCATATCCACCACCTCTTTGAGCGCGGTGCAGCCGCCGAAGCATTCCGTCGCAATCGTAATCGTTTTCACATTGGAAAGGTCTACCTTTTCAAGGCTCGTACAGTTATAGAACGCGCGTTCGTAAACGATAGACAAATCCGACCAGTCAATGAGCTTTTCATTGAGCACGTCGTCGCCCGAGGTTTGCGTGCCCTTATCGTCCAGCACGCGGTGCTCGGTGGAAACGAAATATACCTCTTTGAGCGCGCTACAATTTTCAAACGCGCTTTCGCGGATTTCCGTCACCGACGAGGGAATGACGATACGCTCGATATTGTCGTTATCCTTAAACGCATCCTCGCCGATATACATAATGTTCATATCGGTAGGCATAACGAGCACTTTTTCCGTCTTGCCGTCACCGTCCACGTCGATTTCTTGATTGTACCCAACGCCGTTGTATTTGGTCAGCGTATAATTGCTCACATCGAACTCGTTGACCACACGAAGTCTTACGAGCGCGGAGTCAAGCAAAGGTCTGCCGTCTTTATACAGCGTTGCATAAATGGTCGTCGTGCCCTTTTTGAGCGTTTTTACGTTGCCGTTTTGGTCGACGCTGGCAATCTTCGGATCGTCCGTTGACCAAACGACGGAAAGCCCCGTCATAGGGTGATACCAAGGGTCGCTCGTATAGGTAAGCGTAAAGCTTTCGCCCGCGTTGACCTCTACCGTGCCCGTCGCCTTTTTCAAGGAGTCCGTAGCCGTTTTTATAATCCCGAAGGTGAGCTTGGGCGTGGAGAGCGTTTTCACGCTATCCGTTACGGTGACCTTAATGTTTTTGAACACCTCGCCGTTGCCAACCGTAACGGTCACGGGTGTGCTCGTAGGCGCAAGACCGACGATTTCACCATTTCTCACCCCTACCTTTTCGGGGTCGTCCGTCGACCAAGAGAAGTTGGAAATATTCGCCGCGCCCTCGTATATCAAAGACACCTTATGCGTGTCGTAAACGCCGAGCGTGATATTTTGCGAGCTTTCCGCAACCGCAAAGCTATCGCCCTTGGGCAATACGCTCTTGTTCATTTCGCCCACGTCAAGCTGATACAAGCAGCTGTTTACCGCGTAATCGTCTACCTGTACGTAAAGCTGACTGCCGTACTTTTCGTAAATATCGGTGATTTCGATAGAAACGGTCGTCGTGCCGTTTTTATTCGGGTTGCGAACGGGCGTGGGATAGTCCGTCGCAAGCTGTAAAACGAGCTCGTTTTGCGCGTTATACACGGGATAGCAAAGCATAATCGCCTGTGCGTAGTGGTTATCGAATACGTCCAAATCCAGATAGATACGCTGTTTTTCCTTGCCGTCCTCTTTATAGTCGTAAAAACGGATACGCGCGTCCTGCAAAACGGGTGCTTCGTAATCGACCGTAAAGGTAAACGAATAGGTGTCCTTGCAGTTGTTCGCATTTTCAATCACGTCCGCCGTCAAGGGGTCGTCGCCGAATACTTGATACACCTCGGGGTCGTTCATATAGAACTCGAAATCCATTTGATACTTGCCGTTACCGAGCAACCCCGCTTCCTCGGGGAAAAGCTCTAATTCCACGTTCGCGGGAACGGCAGAGCCGCCGCCGCTGTACGCTTTACCGACGCGAGGAATTTCCTTGCCCGTGAAGAGATATTCGCCCGTTTCTACGTTCATAAGCGAATATTTCACCACGCGGGCGTTACGAAGCAGACCCGCGTATACAGCCTTGATACCCGTAGAGGTCATATAGTTTTCGGAATTGTCCTCGCCGTAATAATCGTTGTAGCGGGAAATCGCGTTATACTCCTCGTTCGCGTACATGGGGTCGTCGTTTTCGTCCAAAAGATAGACGTAACCACCCATAGGCAGGATATATTTTTCGTTGTAATAGGTCGAGAACGGCTGCGTAGCCCAAACGCTTGCTTGGATTTTTTCTTCCTCTTTAATAGCGGGGTCTTTCGCCTCTTCCGCTACTTCGTACGCCGTGAAATCAAGCATAGGCGACGTTTCCCAGTCGCCGTGGAAGCCGAGGAAGGGCACGCTCAAATCGCATTGCCCCGCATACGCATTGCCGCTTTCGTCCACCGACAACAGTTTGAGGAAGCCCTCCAAATACATACCGTTGGGGAAGTTTTTGAGATATTCAAGCTCGTCAGCAGACATACGGAGCGTCGCGCCGATTTCCACCGTTTCCCCTGCCGCCACCGCAATCACCGCGTTTTTGGCAATTTCCGTGCCGTTTTTATACCAAGTTGCAGGCGCGTCGTCAAGCATATACGCTTGCTCAGCCACCGCAAGCCCGTCTTGGGAAACCGTTTCCGTAAAGAACAGATAGTCCGTTTTGAAATACAGCGTAGACGAGCCGAAGTTGGTCACCTTAAAGGTAAGCTTTTCGTGCGAGATGGTGTCAGATTTTTCGGGGTCGTCCCCGATTTCCAGCTTGGGACGGTAATCCGCCTCCGCGCTGTCCACGGAAAGGAACGCCGTCGTTTTTTCTATGACGTTGGAAAGACTGCCAAGCCCCGCGCCCTGCTTTCTGGGCGAGTACGGTCTGCCGCCCGTATCGCGCACCGTCGTCGCCGTGCTCATAATCAGCTGATTTGCAAGACGGTTGAGCTTTACGTTATCCAACGCGCCGTTCGTGTAAAGCAGCTCGGTAATCTTGGTTTTGATACCCTCGTCCTCGCTGTTTACGAGCGATTTTACGTAGTTGCGAACGACCGCCATTACGCCCGCCATATTCGGCGAAGCCATACTCGTACCGCTCTGCTCGCCGTAACCGCCGGGAACGGTAGAGGTGATTTCCCCGCCGTGCGCGGTGATTTCGGGCTTCAATTTCAAATCGTGCGTAGGTCCCCAAGAGGAGAATTCACTCATAAACGGACCTGCTTCGGTATTTCTGCTAATCGTGATTTTACCCACGACGCCCTTCTCGCCGTCCTTTGCAAGTTTAACAAGGGAAAGCCCGCTCGCCATATCGATAGAGATAGCGGGAATGGGGTTCTCGACCTCGCCAAGGTTCATTCGGATAAGCCCCGAAACGTTGTTGTAAACGATAATCGCGACCGCGCCCATCATTTTGGCGATTTGTACCTTTTCTTGGAAAGTCGAATCGCCGCGGCGTACGAGCGCGATACGGTTAAAGCTGCCGTTCGCGTTTTTGAAGAGCGAGGAATTGTAATCGCCTTGCGCGCCCGTGCCTTCGATCACCACGTATTCAAACACCTTTTCATTGACGACATAGTTGCCCTGCTGATTTTTTTCCGTGCCCAGCATTTGCTCCACGAATTCGTAAGGGCTGCCGTTTTCGTCGCGTGCCTCTTCAAAGAACACGTACGATTCGTTTTCCGTGCCTGCCGCCGCCGTCATATACGGCGATTTCTGACCGCTGATACTTGCCACCGACAACGCCGAAGCGAAGGTGGAGGGCGAGCCTACGGTGCTGGAATCGGGGTTGCTTTTGAGGTTCGTACCAAACACGCCGCCGTAGCCCGAGCTGTAATCGTTGCTCGCCGCGCAAACGAGGCTGATCCCCTCTTTTTTGATGTTTTCGTATACGGCGTTGAGCATTTCGCCCTCGTCGTCGCCGTCGTTCGTCGTAGAGAAGCCGCAAGAAGTACCCAGCGACATATTGATAACGTCTACGCCGAGCATTACGCAATCCTCCAAGGCGGCGATAATGTCCTCCGCTTCCGCGCCGCCGAGGTCTTCGTCGTCCAAATCGTCCGTAAATACCTTACAAATCACGAGCTGTGCGTCGGGAACGACGCCGCGGAACGCCGCGTCCGTGACCGCGTTGCCGTCTTTATCCGTATAGCCCGCTTCCGCGTAGCCGCCGATAATACCCGCAACGTGCGTACCGTGGTTGGAATACGAGGGATATACGTCCGCGTCTTTATCCGCATAGTCGTACGCAAACGGTACTTTAGAGCTGACGTACACGTCGGCAAGCTCCAACCCGTTCGAGTGTTCTTCCGCGCGGAGATTGAGCGTATTTAATTTATTTTGCACCGTTGCCGCGTCCCAGATGGGATTTTGGGGTTGGCGTTGATACGCTTCGTGCGTATAGTCCAAGCCCGTGTCCAAAATCGCGATAACCGTACCCTCGCCCAAATCGCCCGTTTCCGTTACGCTCGTGTAATCGTCGGTGTCGTAAATACCCGTGTCGTACACGCTCGTAAGGTTGGTAAGATTTTCAATGTCCAGCTTTCCGTCTACCGTTTCGGGCTCGGCGTACGTCGTCGTGATGACTACGCTGTCCACGCTCGCCATTTCCTTGATACGGGATGCGTATTCGGTGTTCACCTCGATTGCCACCGCGTTCAAAAGCGTGTTGTAGCGTCTTTCCTCCTTAAAGGAAATGCCCGTGGCTTTGAGCTGTTTCAAAAACGCATTTTGCTCCTTGCGGATATCCGAAAGGGTCTTTTGCCCCGAAAAGGTTTGTGCGTAAGTAGCCGCCGACGTACCCTCTTCCGCCGCTTCCGCAAGACAGTCGCCTTTGAGCGTGACCATCACCGTTCGCGTTTCGTAAGTGGGCGCGACGTCATCCGCCTCCAACACCTGATTATTAAAATTTTGCGCGCGGAGCGCGGAGGTATCCGTAACGCCCGTTACTTCCTTAAAAGAAACGCTTGCGTTCGTCACCGTCCCCTCGCTTTCGCTGGCGTACGGGCGCAAGATATTTTCGACGACGAGCGTCGAAACCATGGCGAGCGAAAGTACGCTGCATAAAATACGTTTGGTTGATTTTTTCATAAAGCCTCCCGAACAGATTTTTTATCTGTCTTTTCGTGTATAAGGGCGTTTTCACCCCATAATAACCCTATTATAATGTATATATTTTATAATAATTCCCGCTTTTTGTCAAGGTTTTTTAGCGTTATTGCCCCAACTAACGATAATTTATGCGTGAAAGTTTGGTGAAGAAAAAACGGGCGAGGTTTTCCAAAGAAAACCGCGCCCGTCCTCGATAAAATCAAAGTACCAAATTTTGTAAAAGCATAAACATTAGAGGAATGGTCACTATGGATAGGATATGCGACACGAGTGCCATTGCCGCCGCATCCGACGAATCCTGCCCATACCCCGCGGGCACGACGATTGCGTTTAAGCCCATAGGCATTGCCGCCACGCAAAGCGCGCATTTCAAAAACGTTTCCGTGATAAAATCCCCTCTCGGCAACAGCAAAAATACGCCGATAAACAGGAGCGGATACGCAATCAGTTTGATTGCCGACACTATGTAAATACGCCATTTTTTGAGCAAAGCCAAAATATCCAGCTTCCCAAGCAGCATACCCGTCAAAAGCATAGCAACGGGCGACATACAATTCCCCGAAACGGTGATAACGTTCGTAATCGGCGTAGGCAACAGCTTGCCCCAGCCCGTAAGTCCCAACACAATCCCGATTGCCGACGCAATCAGCATAGGATTGACGAGATTTTTCAAGCTATCCTTAACCGTCGCCCTTTTCCCGCTTGCGTTGGAAATGAGGAGCACGGGGATACCCCACGCGTTAATCAACAGCCACAGCGGCAGACAAAACACGAGATAATCGGCGTACATAGCGGGAAAAACCGCCTCCACGATTGCATTCCCCATATATGCAAAGTTGGAAAACGCCAAACCGTACGTCGTTATCTTTTGCAAATACGCTTCCTTATAGCAAAGCTTCGCCAAAAAGAAGGAAAGCGGTATCAAAACCGCAACGACGATAAAGCCCGACAAGAGGAGCTTCCACATAGTTTCTATGCGTTCTACCGTGCAATTTTGCAAAAACATTCCCATCATCAGCGCGGGAATAAACAACAGCGTTTCCAAGCGCGACAATACTTGCGAGGAATTTTCGGGAATAAATTTCCATTTTACCAAAATAAATCCGATTATGATAAACGCAAACAAAAATATCATTTGCGAAAATATCGGCGCAAACGTTTCCATACTTTCACCTCAAACGAATGTATTGTAGCACAACCGTTTTCATTTGTCAATTAAAAAAGCTCGCTTCTTAAAGAAGCGAGCCGTTTTTTTATTTAATCGTTTTGTAAAGCGGTCCGTACGCTTGACAAGCTCTGTAATCCTGCCCTTCCTTGTCCATACCGAACGCATTCCAAGCCGCGGGACGGTAGATTTTGTCCTCGTCCACGTTGTGCATACATACGGGGATACGGAGCATAGAACACATAGTGATCAAATCCGCGCCGATATGTCCATACGAAATTGCGCCGTGGTTTGCGCCCCAGTTGTTCATAACGTCGTACGCCGTCTTGAACGCGCCCTTGCCGTTGCAACGCGGTGCAAACCAAGTGCAAGGCCACGTATAGTCCGTTCTCTTCCAAAGCTTATGCGTGACCTCATCGGGAACGGAAACCGTCCAGCCCTCGGCAATCTGCATTACGGGACCAAGCCCTTTTACCATATTCAGTCTTATCATGGTGCAAGGCATTTCCGCACGCGTTACGAAACGGGAGGAATACCCGCCGCCTCTGAAATACCCAAGGTCGGCGTACGGCCAAGTGGTTGCTGCCATACAGGTATCGATATCCTTGTCCGTCATTTCCCACCATTTCTTCATAACGGCGTTGCCGTTCTCGTCCTTGACCTCGCCGCAAGCGTCCACGCAAGCCGCACCCGAGTTGATAAGGTGGATAAAGCCGTCCGCTTCCTTTGCCTTGCCCTCGATTTCATAGCCCGTTACGCGCTTGATTGCGTCGCCCGACCAGTACGTTCTTACGTCCGCAAAGATTTGTGCTCTGCCCGTGAGCAATTTCATAAACAGCATACATACGCCGTTTAAGGTATCGTTCTCCGTTGCCAAAACGTACGGTTCTCTCGCGCCATTCCAGTCGAACGTGGAGTTCAAAATACTTTCGGGGAAATCACAGTTGGGATAAAAATCCGTCCACTGTCTTTGTCCTTGGAAGCCCGCCGCAATCGCGTTGTGACCAACCGCTTCTTCCTCCGCGCCTTCGGGAAGGTTGGGATTGCCGTTCATCAAATCCTTGATAATGCACGCCATCTTCGCCGTGAATTCCCAGTCCTTTTCCTTTTGCTCTGCCGTGCGTTGGAGCTCGGGCGGGTTTTTGTCAAAGTCGGGATTGCATTTCGCTTTTACCCAAGCGAGTGCCTTTTGATATTCTTTCTCGTCGTAAATACCCTCCGTCATTCGGCGGATAATTTCCACTTCGTCCACGCTTTCCACGCGCATCCCAAGGTATTCCTCGAACAGCTCGACGTTGACGATAGAGCCTGCAATACCCATACAGATAGAGCCGATTTGCAAATACGATTTACCGCGCATAGTCGCGACCGCAACCGCTGCACGGGAGAAGCGCAACAGCTTTTCCGCAACGTCGCAAGGGATAGAGGTGTCGTCCAAGTCCTGCACGTCGTGGCCGTAGATACCGAACGCAGGCAAGCCCTTTTGTGCGTGACCCGCCAAAACCGCCGCAAGGTAAACCGCGCCGGGGCGTTCCGTGCCGTTAAAGCCCCAAACCGCTTTGATCGTCATCGGGTCCATATCCATCGTTTCCGAGCCGTAGCACCAGCAGGGCGTTACGGTAATCGTGATATCCACGCCCTCTTTCTTGAACTTGTCCGCGCAAGCCGCCGCCTCCGCAACGCGCCCAATCGTCGTGTCCGCGATAACAACCTTCACGGGCTCGCCGTTGGAATAGAACACATTTTCTTGAATGAGTTTCGCCGCGCTTTTCGCCATATTCATCGTCTGTACTTCAAGGCTTTCACGCACTTTAAGCGGTCCTCTTCTGCCGTCGATTGTAGGACGAATACCGATTACGGGATAGCTCCCTACGTATCTTGATTTTGCCATAATATTTCCCTCCAAATTTTAATTTTCGATAAATTGAATAATCGGCGTAACGTCTTGTAGCGAGTGCGGGTGATGGTCGCACAAAGGCTTTACCACCTGCTTTACTTTTACGCCGTTTTGCTCGCAATAGGCGAGCAGCTTTCCCGCGTTCTTGTCAAAAGGCACGACGGAATCCACCGCGCCCGCCACGACCATAAGCGGAATACCCAAAGAGAAAAATTCTCTTAAATTGTCGATAGGATTGCCCTTGAACGTTTGGAACGTTTCCGCGTTCAAACCGTATTCGTCGTATACCTGCCCCCGCTCTACGCTGCCCTCGGGCGGCCAAGTTTTCATATCCAAAACGGGCGCGTCCAGATACACCTTGCTTACGTACTCGGGATAAAACAGCGCGTAATTGAACGCGTACAAGCCCCCGCGGGAAAAACCGAACAGGCAGGGCTTTTTCTCCAAGCCGTATTTTTCCGTCACGAACAAATGAAAGGCGTGCATCAAGCGAACGGCGTTGTAGCTGCCGTATTTGTCGCTGATTTGATAATACACGCGGGTATATCCCCTTTCGCAAAGCGCGACCTCCGCCTGATCGAACGCGTATAAAAATTCCGTTTTCCAAATCCATTTCCCGTTGGGCTTTTCGGGCAAAATCACGGTTGCCGTATACCCGTTAAACACAAATTCTTCCGTTCTCATATAACACCCTTTTTAACGATAATGTTCGCATAAATCGCGCTCTCGCCCGTCGCGATCACCGCGTACGCGTTTTTCGCGCGTTCGTAAAACGCAAAGCGTTCTATCTGCCCCATACGCAAGTTATCGTCCGCCGCTTTGGCAACCGCCTCGTATTCCGCCCAAATGGTCGGCGTAGGCTCTTCGGGCTTGGTCTGCATCAACAGAAAATTCTCGTCGGCGTACGTATCGAGCGGAATGAGCGAAAGCACCGCCTTCAAAATTTCCACGCCGCCGTGACCGTCCGCGCGCACGACCCGCTTTCCGTTCGTTTCGCTGGGGAAATTCCCGTCCGCGATCACGATTTCGTCGCCGTGACCCATCTCCGCGAGAATCTTCAAAAGCTCGGGCGAAAGGATTTTGGGAATACCTTTTAACATTTTCTCCACCTCACAAAAAAAGTTTTCTTATTTATAATTATATACTTGAAAAAAGTAAATTACTTGTGATATAATAATAAAAAGTATAATTATTTTCCTGTCGGAGCAAAATATGAGCTTAAACGAGATAAAACAGCACGGAACGGTCGATTTTCCTTTCGGATTTTATCGGCTGGACAAGAGCCACCCGCGCTATAAAATGGCGTTCCATTGGCATACTTTCACAGAGCTTATCCACGTAATTAAAGGCGAGCTGTCGGTGACCTTGGACAACAAGAACTTTCCCGCCAAAGCGGGCGACGTACTTTTCGTCAACAGCGAGGTGATACACGGCGCAACGCCCAAAAATTGCGAATACGAATGTTTGGTTTTCAATCCCGCGTTCTTAAAAACGGGAAACGACCAATGCGATTTGTTTATCGACGATATTTTATCCCGTCATTTTTCCCTGCCCGAACGCATTGAGGACGAGGAATCCAAAGCCGCCGTTTGCGCGCTTATGCAGGCTATGTACGAGCAAAAAAAGGGCTTTACCTTTCAGGCGTTGGGGCTGGCGATGCAATTTTTCGGGCTTATGCAGCAAAAAGAGCTTTTTACGCGGGAATATTACGCGGATAAGGACGCCGCGAAAATTTATAAGCTGAAAAAAGTGCTCAAATTTATCCGCGACAATTTCGCCTCGGAAATCACGCTCGACGATATGGCGCGCGAAGCGGATTTATCCACCAAATATTTTTGCTCGTTTTTCAAGAATATGACGGGCACGACGCCCGTAAAATATCTGCTCACCTATCGCGTAGAACGGGCGGCGCGAAAGCTGCTCGGAACGGATATGAGCATCACGCAAATCGCCTTTGACTGTGGCTTTAACGATTTGAGTTATTTTATCAAGACGTTTAAGGATATCAAAAAGATAACCCCCAAAGCTTACCGCAAGAAATGAAAAAAGCCGAGCTTTTCAGCTCGGCTTTTCGATTTTTTTAGAAAGCGTATCCCGAAAGGCTGTAATACGCCATATTGCTTTGTCTTACGTCCAAACGACCGAAGCAAGCGCATACGGGAACGTCGGAAATGATATGAAGCGCATACTGTCCGAAAGGAATTTGATACTTTTCCTTGCCGATAGGATAATCGAGGCGCAAGCACGTCGTGCGCTCCGCGGGCAAGTCAATCGTCACCTTATCGTAAGGGGGCTTATCCTCGAAAATAACCTTGATACGAATGTGCGCGTCCTTTTTGGACACGTTCGTAATCATAAGTGCCTCGTGACCGAGGAAGTCGGGATTGTCGCCGTGAGGAGGCAAATCACCGTCGCAAAATACCCAGTTCTTTTTACCGTTTTTCATAATATTTTCTCCTTAATTATTCTTAAAATTCGTAGATGCGAGCAAGACAAGGCGCGCGCGGCTTTCCCGACGGGAGTTTACTAATGCGTAAACGAGCAAGGGAAAACGCCAGCGCAACGCCGTATTGCGACGCATATACGGATTTTTATTTTACATAGTTAAATAATTCTTCTTCGAACTCGGGGCACAAAGGCTCTGCACCGTTTTCGGTGATTACGTAGCAGGTTTCCACGCGAAGCCCGTGAAGCGTAGGATGCCCGAAGAAGGAAACGTCTACGTTGATAATCATATTCTTTTCAAGGGGTACGTCGCCGTTAGGACCGAAGAAAGGCGCTTCCGCTTCCATAAGACCCATGGTGTGCGCGAACGGACATACGAGATATCTCAAATATCCGCCTTCTTCGTAAAGCTTTCTGCCCACCGCGTCGATATCTCTACCCGTATTGCCGATTTTGAGCATACTCTTCGTCAGCTTCATAACCTCAATCATATCGATAAGGCACTTTCTCTGTTCGGGGGTGTATTCGCCGCTTACGGGAACGGTATGACCGAACGTACCCGCATAACCGTTGATACGGGGCGCGATACCGAGCATTACCATTTCGCCGTTTTCCATTACTTTATTCGTAGCCGTAGGCACGACCGCGTTGGAGCGGATACCGCTGCCGACGATGGTTCTGTACGCGAAGCTGTCCGCACCGTTTTCACGGCAAACCGCTTCACCTGCCGCGGCAACCTCGTATTCCTTATTGCCTGCTTTCACCTTTTCAGCCATTGCCTTGTACGCCTTGCAAGCAAGAACAGTAGCCGCGCGAGCCTGCTCCACTTCCCAGTCGCTCTTTACGTATCTGAATTTCAAATAATCCTCCGTCAAATCGACGATTTCGCAACCCTCGAAGCCCTTTACGAGATCCTCGTGCACCGCGTAAGGCATATCCGTCGTACCGACAAGACCAACCTTTTTTACGGGGAATTTTGCCGTCAATTCCGCAAACAAATCGCTGAAACTGATGATGGTCGCCAAGGGATATTCCTCGTCGGGTACCATAAATACGGGGAAGCATCTTACGTCCGTGATTGCGGAGTCCTGTTTTGCAAAAGGTTCGCTTTCAGGACCGCCGAGCAGCATCGTCGTACCGTCGCGACCAACCAAAACCGCACCCTTTTCGAACTGACCGCACCAGCCCGTTAAGTACCAGCCGTTTGCCACGTTGAGCTCGTCAAAATAGATAATTGCGATATCGGTATTCGTATCGTTGAGCAACTTTACCACTTTCGCAACTCTGTTTTGCGTTTCTTGTTTGTTGTAATAAGCCATTTTTTTATCTCCTTAATTTATATTTTTTTCGTTGTTTATTATACCAACCGAACGAGTAACGAGATACGCTCGACTTCGGGGCAACGCCCTACGCTCGGTATGACGGCGAACGTGATTTTAAGCTTCAAATTCAAACTCGTCCAAAGGGAACATAGGACGGATTATTTTTTGCAAATTAAGCCGAGCCAGCTCTACACAGCTTGCGCCGTCCGAAAGTGCGAACAATTCCCTATCCGCATACGGTTTCAATTCCGTGAAAAGATACCCAAGCTTTACCACGACGATTTCGTAACCGAGCAAATCCACGTTCGCCTTGTCGAAATTGCCCTTTTCGATAAACGCGCTTCTGTATTCGGTGAACACCGCGTCTACGTTGCCGAAGGAAACCGTCAAGCTTCTGCCGATAATTTCTTTCGTCCAACCCAAAATATCGCCGTGCGATTTTACGACGCCCTTTTTATCAAAGCTTGCTACATACACCTCTTCGCCGTCCGCTTTATCCCAAAGCGCATTGACAAGCTCGTAATCGGTAATGCCCGCAACGCACGTCTTTTTCGTCGGATTTTCCGCCAAAAACAACCGCAAAATACCCGTCGTATCGCCCTCCGCGCCCGCGGTCGTGTTGTCGCCGCTGTCCGTGATAAAGATACGCCTTTCTTTGCCCTCAATCGCGCGTTTTACGCACTCCTCGGGCAGCTCTGCTTCGCAAAGAAATTTATAGGAGCGGCGCGTCGCCCAAAGCTTGTTCGCCAAATCCTTGGCTACGCTTTTTGCCGTTTCTTCGCTCGTTGCACAAACGACGGTGGACGCGCTCGTGTTGGGAGCGTCTATCCAGCAATGCCCCAAAAACAAATTCGCCGTGAATATATCGTCGCGCTGTTCGAGCGCAAGCGTTTCTTCAATCAAGCCTTTGAGCGGCTCGTACGCCGTTTGCAGGGTATCGTTTTTCAAAAGGAAGGGTACGCGCACCATTTGTGCGTACGGCTTGATATTATTTTTCAAGCAATGCACGAGCGCGTTCGCGCTACGGAGCTGCGTTTCCACTTGGTCGATATGGGGTACGGTCTTAAAACCGCTGATAATATCCGCGTACGAGCAAAGCTCGTCCGTAATATTTGCGTGCGCGTCCAAAGAGAGCGCAATCAAGCAATCTTTGGAAACGATTTTGCGGATTTCTTTTAACAAGTACAGCTCGCCGCTGCCGATTTCCTCCACTTCCATACTGCCGTGGAAGAAAATGAATACGCCCTCCGCATCGGGATTTGCGCGCACGGTATCCAAAATTTGCTCCGCGTAATAATCGTACACGTCTTTTTCTACCGTCGCGGACGGCAACGCCACCGCGTAAACGGAAGGCACTACCTCAAAGCCGTTTTTTTCGAAAACGTCCTTTACGGCAAGCTTCTTGAAGATATCTTCACCCTTGAAATATTCGAAATCGTGTTTTTTAGGGTGCAGCTTGGCTTTGCTGTTCGCTTCACATTGAAAGGATGCAACGATAATTTTCATCTTCGTCTACTCTCCTATGATAGTCTAACAAAATTATATCATTATTTAGGCGCTTTGACAATGTATTAAAAAAAACAAAAATGGTAAAAAATAAAACTAAATGGTCAAGTCTATTGATTTTCTGCTTGTTTTTTGTTATGATAGTATAAAGGGGTAAGCTATGAGAAAATATTACAGCTATTACGTAAAAAAGGCTTTGACGATTACCAACCTCGTCACGATTGAGCACATGGTGCTTCCTCCCGATTTTTCCTATCCCGAGGAAACGCACCTCTTTCACGAATTCGTGTACGTGGATAACGGCGCGCTTTGCTTTCATACGGACAAGGAAGAGGCGCTCTTAAAGCAAGGGGATTGTTATTTGCTCGCGCCGGGCGAACGGCATTTCCACACCTCTCTCAACAATCAAAGCGCGACGGTGTTTTTCGTTTGCTTTAACTGCAAATCGGATTTTGCGAGTATTATCTACGGCAAATCCACGCTGGATAAGGAAATGAAAAAGCTGATTATCGATATCGTCACGGAAGCGAAAAACGCGTTCCGCTTCCCCTTTGAAAAGAAGCTCGTGCCCTTGGACAAGCCGACCTTCGGCTCGCAACAGCTCATTGAAAACTATATCGAAGCGTTGCTTATTCGCTTAATTCGTCAGCATATCCACGACAATTCGGAAATTAAGTTTGTAATGAACAGCGTGGAATTTGAAAACAGCCTCGTCAACGATATCGTCGTGATTTTGAAAGAGCATCTTTACGGGCATATCAATCTTGACCATATTTCCGAAAAGACCTTTTATTCCAAGACGTATATCAATAATATTTTTAAGAAAAATCTCGGCTACTCGATTATTCAGTATTATAACCGCCTGAAAGTGCAGGAGGCAAAATCGTTGCTCCGCGAGGATATCCCCGCCGCCGTGATTTCGGATAAGCTGCATTTCGAAAGTCCGAATTATTTTACCAAGGTATTCAAGAAATATACGGGCATGACCCCGTCGCAATACAAGAAAACGACCTTACAATAAAGCTACGCCGTGCTCTCTAAAAGCACGGCGTATTTTTATTCAACGTTTTCGGCTGCCATTACGTCTTTATCGTCTTGTTGTAATAAAACGTTAAACGCAATTTCCGCTTCCTTTATTTTCTTTAACGCATTCAGCACGTGACACGTACGAACGCTCGACAAGGTATGCAAATAATAAATTATTTGTAAATCTTCTCCCCTCATTCGCTTGGCTGTATCTAAAAGCACTCTCTTTCGCGCTTTTAACCTTTCTATCGTAGGATTTTTATTGTCCGTTCCTTCCCCAAACTTTTTGATTATCCGTTCTTGCTCTTTGAAATATTCCCGCAAAAACGGCATTCCGCAAAAAAGTTCGTTTATCGTGATTGCCTTGTTCTTCTTTCTTGTCATATTATACACCTCAAATTTTTACTATACCTTTTTAGGTACGCCTATATTATAGCATACCTATTTAGGTATGTCAATACCTTTTTAGGTATTTTTGTGGTATAATATAAATATGTTCAAGGAAATTTTATTAAATTTATTAAATGAAAAAGGCATCAATCAACGGCAATTAAGCAAACAAGCGGATATTCCCGTAACGACGATTAGCGGTTGGTTGAACGCAAACCGCCTCCCCGATTATAACGCTTTGAGAAAATTGAGCGTGTTTTTTGACGTTAGCGCGGATTATTTATTAGGATTAAAAAAGGAATATTAAAAAAATTTTCCCGAAAGCAGAACTGCTTTCGGCAATTTTCTTAAAGCAAATAATACGGCATTTCTCCGCCCACTTCCACGCGGATAAATCCGTCCTTTTTAGCGGCTTTGCAAGCCGCTTTTTTCGGCGTCTTTTTCGCCGTAGGTTTTTTCGTTTCCTTTTCTACGGGCGTAACGATTTTTTCCATAACTTGCTCGTCCACGTTTGCGATAACGTGGCTGTTTTGCATATCGGGCGCATCCGTTTTCACTTTCGAATACCCGTTGTTCTCCACTCTCTTGATTGCATTTTTACCGATTGGCATACTTCATAATCTCCTTCGTCAGATTTATATACTCGACGGCACTACGGCTCGTCTTTTTATACGCTACTACGGGCTTGCTGTTATCCTGTGCCCATTCCACCGCGCTGTCCACGCGAACATAGTTTTCAAACAACCGCACGCCGTCCGTCGCTTTCAGCGTTTCCATCGTCTGTTTGAAATATTTTTTTCTTTCGTCCGCTTTGGTGATGGCGATACCCAAAATTTCCAGTTGTGGTGCAATCGATTTCGCTTGATTGCAAAATTCAAACATATTCGCAAGCCCGAACAAGCCCCAAGGGCTGGCTTCTACGGGAATGACCACGCAATCGGACGCGCACATAATATTCATTACCCAGCCCCCCAAGGTCGGTGGCGAATCGATCAGGATATAATCGTAATACCCCCGCGCGCGCACGGGTTCAAGGCATTTTTTCAGGATAAACTCCCTCTGCCATTTGGTGAACAGGTCAAACTCAATCGAGCTCATAAGCGACGAGGACGGCACAAGATCCAAGCCCTCGTATTCCGTCGGAACGATACACTCGGAAATATCCTTTTCCACTTTGATCGCCGTGTAGATATTCT
>JAZNGH010000024.1:0-8375 GCA_045576335.1 Candidatus Scatosoma sp. | reverse complement strand
CTTTTGTCCTTCGGTAACGGCACGTTGTTTTTCAGCGAAGTCGATATGCAAATTCCCGTTTTCCAAAACCCGTACGCATACGTCTTGATCGGGTTGGCGGTAACGGAATTTTGCTTTGCAAAGGAACTCTTTCTTCGTCGGCTTTTCGGGAATCCAATTAAAACCCGATACCTCGCATGATTTAGAGTAAAGCGGGGATTCGTCGCCGTGGGACACGTACAACACGTTGTTTTGCAAATCCTTTTTCACGACGAACCATCTCCCGCAGTCCGCTTCGCCCTTGATACCGCCCAAATCAAGACCGCGGCGTTGACCGAGGGTATAGTACATAAGCCCGTCGTGCTCGCCGACCTGCTTTCCCGAAAGGTCGAGAATTTTGCCTTTTTGGGCGGGCAGGTACGAGGCGAGGAACTTTTTGAAGTTGCGTTCGCCGATAAAACAAATACCCGTGCTGTCCTTCTTTTTCGCGGTGGCGAGGTTGTGACGGAGCGCGATTTCCCGCACCTGCGGTTTTTCCATATCCTGCAAGGGGAAAAGTACGCTTGAAAGCTGGGCTTGGGAAAGCTGATTGAGGAAATAGGTTTGGTCCTTATTTTCGTCTTTGGCTTTTTGTAAGAGGTGCACGCCGTTTTCGTGGGAAATTTTGCAATAGTGACCCGTGGCGATATAGTCCGCGCCCAAGCGTTTGGCTTCTTCCAAAAAAGGACCGAATTTAATTTCGCGGTTACAGAGCACGTCGGGGTTTGGCGTTCTGCCCGCCTTGTATTCGGCGAGGAAATAGGAGAATACGCGGTCCATATATTCTTTGGCGAAATTGACGGTGTAATAGGGGATATCGAGAAGCGCGGAAACGCGGCGTACGTCGGCGAAATCGTCCTCCGCCGTGCAACAGCCGTTTTCGTCCGTTTCTTCCCAGTTTTGCATAAAAAGCCCTATCACGTTATAGCCCTGCTCTTTCAACAAAAGTGCGGCTACCGAGCTGTCTACGCCCCCGCTCATACCGATTACTACCGTTTTGGACATTTGCTTTTTCCTCCGAAGGGTCGTTCGTCTTATATTATAGCATAGTGCGAGTGAAAAAGCAAAGTAAAAAAACGCAAAAAACGGTGCAAGGGCGGGTTTTTGACAAAAAAACGAAAAGTTTTTTGGAAAAAGAGTAAAAAGTATGGCGGAAACGCTTGCAAAAGGCGACCTAAAAATAGTAAAATAAATAAGCGTAAACGAATAAAACGTACTCGTAGTGTAATTGGATAACATTACGGCCTCCGACGCCGTCGAGTTTGGGTTCGAGCCCCAACGGGTACACCAAATGGTAATAATCCGAACCTTGCAATGCCAATAGGCGAGGGGTTCGGATTTATCGTTTATATAAAATAAACAATTAGAGAGAGGCAAGAATTTGTTCTTGCCTCTCTCTAATTTTACGCGTCTACTTTTTTTAACCATTTTGAAATAATTTTTTCCATTTGTACTTTATCAAGAATATCCGTCCGTTGCTTGTTTTGTTCCCGTATTTTGCTTTCGGAAATAGACGGCCTGACATTCACTATCGTGTTCTTAATTGATATTTCCTTTTGTATCTTTTCGTAATTAAAGTTTGGGTTATCCGAAATCATTTGAGTAATAGAAACGCCGAAGAAATCCGCAATTCTAATAACCGCTGAAAGCATAGGCTCGTTACCTTGTTCAAGTCTTGTAAGATTGCCTATGGAAATATCGGTTGCCTTGCCTATTTTACGGTAATTGACTTTTACGTAAGTATGCAGATTATGAAAGTTCCTTGTAAAGTTGGATATAATTTGCTCGTCCTTTTCAATCGTGAAATATTTTCCAAAGCGGTGCAAATCGGAAATCATTTTACGGAAAGAGTTTTCTATTATTTTATAAATCTCATATCTTGTAAGGGAATAATATTTGTTTATCTCGGTAAGCAACTTTTCCTTGTAAAGCCTGACGGGAATACCACCCAAACGCTTGATAAAAGTAACCTGCAAGGATAAGACTTCTTCTATATCGAAATAAATCTCATCGGCACACAAACGCTCAATAGAGGTGCAATACATATCCGCAATCCGTTTTGCAACCGTAATATATGGAGAAACACCCCTTGTATCGTAGGAAATCATAGTAGATTCCGCAAGTCCCGTATAGGCAGTAATATCGGCATAACGTAAATCGTATAAGACTTCGCGACACATTTCAATGTTCTTTGAAAAGGCTATTTGTTGTTCCAAAAGATAATTGTTTTTCTCTCGCATAAAAATTCCCCTAAAAAAATTAAAAAAGTTGTTTAAAAACTATTGACAAGTGTTCAGTATCGTGATATAATAGAGCGGTATAGAGTGAACAAGCCGAAGAAGGCTTTATTTTTCGACACTCTTTGTTCAATATCGTGATAAGATGACAGCTCTATAAAATTACAGTCTTTTGAAAGACTTTCTTTTTTAGAATGATTTGTTCATTATCAAGATAATTATATCATTTATATGCGAACAAGTCAAGGATTTTTAGAAAAATTTTGAAATTATTTTTGAAAAAGGGGCTTGTATCGTGCTTGTTTTTTCTCTATTAGGTAAGGGATTGTTATCCTTGTGGCAGTAAACCTTCTCGCGCGTTGCAACACGCAACGGCTGGAAGTTTATATAAAAAACAATTTGCGGAGGTGGTAAAAATGGTTTACTCAAAGTCCTGCCGACAGACTTAAAACGTTGGCTTAAAGGCACAATACACAAGCCGTGATCGGGGGGCTGTTCCGCTTTATTCAGACAGGTGTGGTATAAGCACTTTTCGGATAGCGAGGTACGCAAGTGGCTCGCCACTTGCCCGAACTTCGTTCGTCCTCGTTAGGGGAAATGTTTTCCCCTAATACCCCTTTTTGATTACGGAAAAATTTATTATGGGAGGAAAAATTTATAGAACAAAGAGAGAAACAAGTAAAACGAAATCGTCCGTATTCCTATTCTTTCAGAGTATCGGAAGAGGAAAAAGAACTTATTGACCGCAAGGTTAAAGCAAGCGGACAAAGCAGAACGGATTATCTGATTCGTGCTTTATCGGACAAACCTATCGTGTGTATTGAAAACGGGAACGAGATGTTGACCGAACTCAAGCGACACGGAAATAACCTAAACCAAGCCGTAAAAAATAATTACTTTGGGTATACCACCGAACGGGAATTATTACAAGTGGCGGACGAATGTAAAAAGGCGTATAGAAAATTGTCCAATTCTCTCGGAGGTGGATAATGCCGCTACTCAAATGTCAATCGAGCAAAAGCACACCGCAAAAGGTTATGGCTTATATTACAAATCCTCAAAAGGCGGAATACGTTTCCGTGCAAAACCTTTTTGTAGATGAAGATTATGCAAAGCAGTTTACGGAAACAATGCGACGCTTTAACAAAGGCGAGAAATATGATGAAAGGAAATATTATCATTTCAAACTTTCGTGCGACCGGAAAGACAAAGTATACCCCCAAGAAGCACATTTATACGCCGAAGAATTGACGGCAAGATTATTCCCCGATTGTGAATGTGTAATCGCCACCCATACGGATACAAAAACGGTACATAGTCATATTATCGTGAACGCCGTCCGCCTCATTACGGGAAAGAAATTGCGGATAACACGGAAAGATTATACGGATATGAAAGACGAAACAAACCGTTTAGGAGTGGAAATGGGCTTTTCGGAGATCGATTTTCGTAAGAAAGCAGAGCACAAACGGACAGCCGAAGAAAAGCATATTATTTTGAAAGGCGATACAAGTTGGAAAGAAGAATTACGGGAAGTTATCGAAGAAGCGAAACAACAAACGACTACGGAAGAAGAATTTATTTCACATCTTGCCCTTTACGGTATAACGATTACAAGGAGCAAGACAGAATATTCCTATTTACACCCGAAGAAGAAAAAGCCCATTCGAGGGGCAAAGCTCGGAGAAAATTATACAAAAACGGAGGTATTAAATGTCATTGACAAGAACGGACACGGGACAAGCGGCAACACCGTTGGAGCAGTTGCAGGCTCGGAACGTGGTACGGAAAGAAGAAACGGACAACGCCCTGCTCAAAGAAGCGTTGGCGATATCGAACGAGAATTGTGCGAACTTGATGAAACGGCAAAATATGCTCGTCGCGGACTTGACGGAGAAAGTGAACGCCGTAAGGAAAGAATGCGAGAATTGCGCGAACGAACTGATATTTCACGCGGACAATCAGACGAGAGAACTACGGAAGATATTGCAGGACGAAAGACAATTCAAAGCGGAAATAAGTCAAACGATAAAAAGCGAGATTACTCGTTCAGTAAATGATATGAAAGAGTATGCGAGAAAAGCCGTTGACGAAACGACGCAAGAGATTAAAAAGGAACTCAAAGTGACGGCAAAGGAAATTGAGAAACAACGTGCAGATATGTGCGTGGAAGGCGGTTTCCGCAAGTTTATGTTTTGGATTACACCTATTCTCTTGCTCGTGCAAAATATCATCTTGATATTGTTATTAAATAAAAGCTAAGGAGGAAAATTTATCGACTAAATGGCAAGAAAGCGTAAGAACAACACGAGAATACCTGACTTTGAAATCGATTCGCTTGCAAGGGCGTTGTTGCCTGCAATACAAAAGTTATTTGAAAGCGAAGAAGGCAAGCGCGAATTTGAAGAATGGCAAGCCGAAAGGCAAAAATCACAACTGAATAAAAAACAAAATAAAGAATCTCGTTGATTACATAGAGATAACCGCCGATTAAGGTAAAAAAATAGTAAAATGTAAATAGGAACGGCGGACGGGTTTTGACCGTTTTCGTATCCCGAAATAAAAAAACGGTTAAAAATAATTAAGCCGTTCCCCTATAACGGGGACGGCAAAACACAAACGGAGGTAAACTATTGAAATATAAAAATTGGTTAAACGAGTGGCTTGCTTTGTACGTCAAGCCCACTACGAAAATAAGAACGTACAAAAAGTATCAAAGGCAAATAGAACTACATATACTCCCCGCGCTCGGAGAGTTTGAACTTAACGATTTAACGGCAACCGTTTTGCAACGCTTTACCGTGGATTTATCGGGAAAAGGCTTATCCGCAAACACAGTAAACGGTATTATATCCGTGCTTAAATCTTCTTTGCGTCGAGCAGTATTACTTGGCGTAACGGACAAAGAGTTTACAATGGCTATCGTGCGCCCTAAACAGCGTGAAAAGCAAGTAGATTGCTTTTCTAAAGAAGAACAACGAAAAATCGAGCAATTTATCTTTGAAAAAAAGAAAAACAAATTGTTCGGCGTAGTGCTTTGTCTTTACACGGGCTTGCGTATTGGAGAACTTCTATCTCTTACTTGGGACGACTTTGATTTACAAAAAGGCATTATAACCGTTTCTAAATCTTGTCACGATAGTTGGGAAAACGGTACATACGTTAAGGTTATAGACACGCCAAAAACGGACTTTTCAGAACGTATTATTCCTTTACCCAAGCAACTGCTTTCGCGATTAAGAGAATACAAAAAATCTTCAAGCGGAAATTACGTTGTTTGTGGAGAACGCGTACATGGTGCGCAGGTTCGCTCTTATCAAAAGAGTTTTGAACTTCTTTTGAAACGGCTCAAACTGCCACATAAAGGCTTTCACTCTCTTCGTCATACGTTTGCAACGCGCGCTTTAGAGTGCGGAATGGATATTAAAACGCTATCGGAAATTTTAGGACATAAAAATCCTACGATAACTTTAAAACGCTACGCGCACTCTATGCTCGAACACAAAACGGAAATGATGAACCGCGTTGGCAAATTATTATTCTAAAAATGGTAAAAGTGGCGAGTTTCGTGCTCGCCACTTTTCTACATAGAATATTTTAATCTATGTAATTATTTTAGTATTTTCATGTGAAAAAGTCAAGTATATTTATATTCGCAAGCAAAAATAAATGGCGAGAATTACTTTATAATAAAAATTCTATGAAGTTTTTATATATTTTCTACACGGATTAAAATAATCTATGATAAAAGTAAAAACAAAAAATTCATTTATCATTGGGGAGGTCCTATGAAGAAAAGATTTTTAACTCTTATTCTCACTCTTACCGCTATGCTTATATGCGTGTGCGGTTTGTCCGCTTGCGGTGAATGTGAACACGAATGGGGTGAGTGGTCAGTGTCCGCTCATTCGACTTGTATGTCGCAAGGAACAAAGCAACGTAAATGTTCTAAGTGCGAAGAAATCCAAACGGATTTTCTTGATATAGGTGAACATTTATACGATATGGGAAATATCGTATGGGCTTGGAACGGTTACGAATCGGCAACGGCAACCTTGTCCTGTATTACAGATAGCACCCATACAAGACAAATTAACGCAAACATTACGGACGAAATTACTACAGTTGCTACGTGTACGGAAACAGGTGTAAAGACCTACACGGCTACTGTAAAAATTGACGATATTATATATACCTCAACGAAAGATGAAACGCTTTTAGCTTTCGGGCATACCGAAGTTACCGATGCAGCGGTTGTGGCTACTTGTGAAAAATCGGGCTTAACCGAAGGCTCTCATTGCTCTGTATGTAAAGAGATTTTAGTTGCGCAAAAAGAAATTTCCGCGAATGGTCACAACTATGATACGGAAAATATTATATGGACTTGGAACGGCTATGAATCCGCAATGGCAACAGTGTCTTGCATTACGGAGAACGCGCATACAAGACAAATTAATGCAAATATTACGGACGAAATTACCACAGCGGCTACCTGTACGGAAATGGGCGTAAAAACATACACCGCAACAATAGTAATAGACGGTAAAGAATATAAAAACACAAAAATAGATAACATTGAGAGCAATGGTCATTCTTGGAACGATGGTGAAGTGACGGCGAATGCAAGTGCTGTTGCTGACGGGGAGTTGACCTATACGTGTCTGTTTTGTCCACAAACGAAGATAGAAACATTTTCCTATCCTATTTCGCGTGAGGATTGGAATAGAGCTTTTGATACATTATTTGTTTCCAACAATATAACCGCAAAGTTATTGTCCATTGGCGACGATTACACAACAGAGGTTATTTATTATTTCGACGGAACAAAAATGCATGGTGTTGCAATTGACGATTACGGTAATGAAGAAATTTATTGCGCAAGAGAATATGATATAGATTATCGTTACAGATTGTATGACGGAGAATGGAAAAAAATAGCATTAGAAGGTGAGATGACGTATTCAGTACGTAACGTTGTTGTACAAGATATGATTTGGGATGAAATAATAGGCGGATATAGCAGTTTTGTTTATGTAAATCAAACGGATAAATTTATAGCCCCTAATTTAACGATAACTATTATAGATGAAGAAATAATATGGTATATATCTTCCATTGCACTCACTATAGATAAGGGTATAGTTAGTAGATTGGAATTTGTTATAATTGATGAAGACGATTATACGGAAAATGTTTGCATTGTATTCAATGGATTGGGAACAACAGAAGTTACACTCCCTCATATCCACGTATGGAGTGATTGGCGCGAGGAAACGACGGTATCTTGCACAAATGACGGATTAAATATAAGAAGTTGTGCCACTTGCGGCGAAACGCAAGAAGAAATTGTTTATTCCGAAGGTCATAATTATGAACCAACGGTTGTAAGCCCTACTTGCGAAGCATTAGGCTATACGTTATACGATTGTTCTAAATGTGATGACCGTTATTATCAAGAATGGACGGACAAATTAGGACACAATTGGGGCGAATGGGAAATACAAGACGCCGACACGATTCGTTATTGTACCAATGATTGCGAATGTGGTAAGTATCAAACGATTGTTGATATCGACGCGACGTATACGGGTGGACGTCTATTAACAGGGCAAACTGTTTCAAGGGACAAGATATCCGTAAAGATAACGATTTCGGACGATACAACTATGGATATTAGCGATTACACGCTCGAAAATGATGTGATGACGATTGACGGCGCTAATTACGTGACCGTGAATTTCCACACAGTGTCTACAAAAATTTCCGTTCCTGCTATTTATAATAACTTACCAAATGTAACGTTAGACGTTGAATTTAGTTATACGACGAAAAATGATGCCGTCACGATTACGGGTTTTATTGGTGATTCAACGGAAATTGTAATTCCTTCGTATATTCGTGTGGAAAACATACCCACACCTGTTAAATATATCGCGGCTTCAGCTTTTTATAATTGCGAAAATATTAAGAGTGTTATTGTTCCCGATAGCGTTACTTCAATAGCTGGCGAAGCTTTCTATGGTTGTATTCGTATGAAAACCGTAACTTTTGGAAATGGATTGACCACGATTGGTCGTGCAGCTTTTAGAGGTTGTATCAGCTTGACGGAAGTTACGATTC
>JAZNGH010000023.1:0-53103 GCA_045576335.1 Candidatus Scatosoma sp. | reverse complement strand
CGCCGTGCGGGCTTTGCTGTGTGCCCGTAAAAGTCACTCGAAATGATAAATTATTAGGAGCTCGCGCGAGCCGCCGAGAAAGAGAGGGTAGGGAAAAAGAGTATTAAAGGTCGCTTAAAGCATTGGTAACGCTCGTAGGGCTTGGATATGGCGTAATTTGTTTGAAAAAAATAAATATTTTCAACTTTTTGCCTTATATCGTTTGCTTTTCTTTGAAAAATAGTTTATCATATAAATATATGACATTTTTCATAAAAAGGAGAAAAAAGTATGTATCAATTATTTACGGACACGGATACGGATATCACGCCTGCCGTTGCGGCGGAATACGGTTATAAGTTGATTAGTATGCCCTATTCGAAAGAGGGCGGGGCAGAGGTCTATCCTTACGTGGATTTTGAGGAGTTCGATTATACCGCCTTTTATAATACCTTGCGCGGGGGCTTGCTTCCGAAAACCTACGCGCTCGCGCCTGCAAAATATATGGAAGCGTTCGAGCCTACGCTTAAAGAGGGCAAGGATATTTTATACGTTCACTTCTCGGCGGCAATGAGCGGCACCTTCAACTCTATGCGTATTGCTTGGGAAAAGCTCGCGGAGAAATATCCCGACCGTAAGCTCTACACGGTGGATACCAAGGCAATCACAATCGGCAGCTACAATATCGTAAGAGAAATCGGCGAGCTTGCCAAAAACGGAGCAAGTGTAGAAGAAATCCTCGAATGGGCGAAAACGGAAGTGGATAAATTCGCCGTATATTTCTATGCGGACGACTTGAAATTCTTTGCGCGTAGCGGTCGCGTGGGGAACTTTTCCGCGCTGATGGGCGGAATGCTGGGGATTCGTCCTATTTTGAATATGAACTCGGACGGTATTATGAACTCGGTTGCAAAAGCCAAGGGCAGAGCAGGGGCTATGAAGGCTCTTATGGAGCGCGTACGCACCTTGCAGGACGATATCAAGAGCCACCGCGTGATAATCGGACATTCGGACGCGTACAATCAAGCTTTGGAGCTGGAAAAACAGCTGAAAACGGAGTTTGGCGAGGACTTGAATACCGAAATCGTCGTGGTCAACCCCACGGCGGGCAGTCATTGCGGACCGGACACGGTGGGCGTATGCTTCCACGCAATTCACAGATAATAGCTTTGCGCGGCTTGTGACGACCGTCACAAGCCGCGCCTTTTTTGTTAAGCAAAGATTTTTTTTAGGTTTTTCCGAAAAAGATTTGTATTATTCTAAAAAGTGTGCTATAATGTGTATAGTTTAATTTTTATTATGCTCGTTTGCATTGTTTGCAGGTGGGTTTATGGAAATGATTATGAGCGAAAAGAAAAAACGCGTAGTAATCACCTACATTGAGGCCGGTATGGGTCATATCGTAACGGCACAGGCGATTGAGGACGCATTAAAAGAAAGATACGGCGAGCAGCTGGATATTATACAAAATTATACGCTTCGCGACAGCGAAAAGCCCTTTTTGAAGCGGTTTGAGAAATACCTCGTCAGCGAGGTGAAAAAACATTCCGCGTGGAAGGGGTACAGTGCCTTTCAAATGGGGTGTATGTATTTGCTTGGCTCGTCCAAAAATACCTTGAAATTCGTACACCAAACGGTCTTTCACCGTCAAACTTGGGCGACCGTTAAAGAATTTGAAAAACTCGACCCCGATATGATCGTTTGTACGCATTTCTTTGTGTTATACGCGGCAATCGTATACCGTAAAAAGGTCAAACCTTCGTGCAAGGTCGTGTTGTATTGTCCCGACAATATGATACACGGCTGGTGGGATAACCGTGTGGATAAGCTGTATACGAATTGCGACAACGCGACCGCGGACGCCATTCGATTCAAATACCCGAAAGAGCGTATTTTACAGGCGTTTTTCCCTACGCGTAAGCAAGTCATCGAGGCGAACGAAAGCAAGGCGTTTTACCGTGAAAAATTCGGTATTCCACAAGATAAATTCGCCGTCGTGATTGCCGACGGGGCGTATGCAAAGGCAATGACCAAGCGGGTGGCAAACGAGCTACTCAAATCCGACCTGCCTTTGACGGTGTGCGTGTTGGCGGGTAGAAACGAGAAGCTGAAAGCGGAGCTGGAAAGCATTAAAGACCAAGTCAAGCCGAATATCACGCTGCTGACGTTTGGCTTTGTCAAGGACGCGCCGGAGCTTTACGGGTCTTGCGATATTTTTGTGACCAAGGCAGGACCGAACGCAATGCTCGATAGCGTAATGATGGGTACGCCTTTGATTATCGATTATTATGCTTCGCCCATTGAAAAGGCAAGCAAACAATTATTCGTGGACCAGAAAAAATGCGGGTATTTTATTGACAAACCCAAGAAAATCCGCGAAAAAATCGAGTTTTTGATACAAAACGACGAAGAAATGCAAAAGCTTCGCGAAGCCGTGAAATTCTTTGACAAGAGCAAAAACGGCGCGGGAGAAATCGCGGACGATATCGCAAAATTATTAGAAGAATAAAAACAAACCGACGAAATATTCGTCGGTTTTTTCTTACAAGAGATTTTTGATAAATTGCGAAGATAATTCGTCGTAGCGTTTTTTATCCACGACCCCGCTGATACCGTGTTCGGCGTTGGGGAAAACGTGGTATTCGACTTTGGGGCAGGCGGCGGCGATTTCCGCGCTCATTTCCTTTGGAACGAGCGAATCCTCCTCGCCGTGCACCAATAAAACGGGTATTTTCGCGCTTTTCACCGCTTCCGTGACCAACGCCGAGGAAGGGGAAAACTTGCCGTAAATTCGTGCGCTACACTCGATTAACGGATAAACGAGGGCAGGGGCAAGCTTCATATCCTTACATACTTTTTTGATTATGTATGCGGGCGAGGTGTAGGGGCTATCCGCGAGTATGCCTTTTACGTTGTTGGGCAAATCCAACGCGGAGGCGAGCAAAACGGTCGCCGCGCCCATAGAAATTCCGAATAGAAATACGGGCGTTTTTTCGCCGAAGCGTTCTAAGGCGTATTTCGTCCAAGCCAGACAGTCGTACTGCTCCTTGACCCCGAAGGTCAACGTGTTCCCCTCGCTGTTGCCGTGCGCGCGTTGGTCGACGAGCAGATAATTTAAGCCCGCCGCTTTGCAGATATCGGGAATACCGCTCATATCCCGTACGGTGGTGGAGCGGTAGCCGTGAAAGCAAATGGCGACGGGTGCGCCGTCCGTTACGTGATAGTATTGCCCCATCAGCTTTAAGCCGTCGTGAGAAAGCACGGACACCGCCTCGAAAGGCAGGGCGGCAAGGCGGTCTATTTGTTGCAAGGTAGCCTCGCTGATTTTGTCGTACGCTTCGCCCTTGGGTAGGCTGTGGATATCGTTTTGTCCTTTGATGGGGGAATAAAAAATCATACGGTAAATGAGGTAAGTCCCCACGAAAAACGATAAAAGAAGAATGGCTAAAATAATAAATACGATTTCCATAAGCCTATTATACGATTTTTTATTCCGTTTGTCAACGGGGTAGGGGAGTGAATAGGATAACTTTTTTCGCTTTCAAGCGTATACTATATAGAGAGCTTCGTAAAAGAAGCCGTCTATTGTATAAAGGGTGATAACTATGTGTTGTAATAATTTTAATAATAACGGTTGCGGCTGTAACGGTTGCGGCTTTTCCGCGGCTACCGTGGCGTACGTCGTAGGTCCGCGCGGGCCGCAAGGTCCAGTTGGTCCGCAAGGCGAACAGGGAATTCAAGGCTTGCAAGGTGAGCAGGGTCCCATTGGACCCCAAGGCCCGCAAGGCGAACAAGGTATTCAAGGCCCTGCTGGACCCCAAGGTCCGCAAGGCGAACAGGGCGAGCCGGGGGTGGTAACGCCCGCGGCGGCGGTTGCAGATGCTGTTGCTACGGACGCGACCCCGACGAGCAACGCGGTAAAAATCAACGAAATTCTTGCGGCGTTGCGTGCGGCAGGACTTATGGAAACGTAAAAGAAAAAGCTATCCTTTTCGGATAGCTTTTTGAGTTTGTGTTAATTACTCGCCTTTGAAGGGGAGAAGAGCAGCGATTCTTGCGCGCTTGATAGCGGTTGCAAGAAGTCTTTGATGCGCCGCGCACGTACCGCTCATTCTGCGGGGCAGGATTTTGCCGCCTTCGGAAACGTATTTCTTCAAACGGTTTACGTCCTTATAATCGATTGCGTCGATTTTTTCTTGGCAGAATGCACAAACCTTTTTGCGGGGTGCTTTTTTATATACCTTTTTTACAGGTGCTTTTTCTTCCATAACAGTTTTCTCCTTATAAATATCGTGTTTCCCTTAATGATTAGAAGGGAATGTCGGAATCGTCATCCATTGCCTGCAATACGGGCTTACGCTTTTGCGTAGAAGCGCGGGGGGCTTCGTCGATTTCGTCGAACGAATCGCCTGCTTCTCTGGGCGAAAGGAATTCCACGTCCTGCGCGATAATATCGACAGCCGTGCGTTTCACGCCTTGATTATCCTCGTAATTGCGGAGCTGAATGCTTCCTACTACGGCAACCTTCTTGCCTTTTTTGGTGTAACGAGCGATCGTTTCTGCCATTGCGCGCCAAGCGGTACAGTTAAAGAAATCCGTCTGGCGTTCGCCGTCTTGCGAAGAGTAGTTTCTATTGACGGCAATGGAGAAATGGCAAACGGGAACACCCGAAGCCGTTTCGGTGAGCTCAGGATCGCGCGTTAAGTTTCCGATTAAAAATACTTTGTTCATACAAATTTCCCCTTATTAGTTGAGCTTCGTAATCAAACGTCTTACGATATCAGCGTCGATACCAGCAATACGCTTCAGCTCTTCAACGACTTTCCCGTCTGCTTCAAACGTCATGAGAACGTAGTACGCTTCGGTCTTGTAGTTGATAGGATACGCGGTCTTTCTCGTGCCCCACTTGTCCGTGGAAACGATCGCACCGTTCATCGATTTTACGACGTCCTCAAACTTCGCGATTTTGGCGTCCTTTGCTTCGTCCGTCAATTCGTTGTTGATCAGATAGAGCATTTCGTATTTAGCCATAATTTTTCACCTCCTGGTCTTATTCGGCATACTTTCGTATGCAAGGTTACAAGGCTTTTTAAGCCGTGTAGAGATATTATATCCTATTTTTTATAAATAGTCAATCAATTTTGCTTTATTTTTGGTAAAATTTAAGCATTTTGCATCATAAATTCGAGCATTTGAATAATCGTCATTTGGCGTAAATCGGTATATTTGGTTTCAGTCAAGAAATCGGTCTTATCTTGCTCGTCAGAGAATTTAACGATGTCGTCTTTAACCAAGGTTTCCAAGGTCGCGCCTTGAATGTTTCTCGTCATATTGCTCGTCAAAGCGTCTAAGCCGTCGCCGATCTTGTAAGCGTCGGGGTTAACGTTGCCCGAGCTGTCTTTGAGGAGATATTTCCAAAGCGGGGAAACCTCGCCGCTTTCGCCGTTGACGTAGATATCTTGCGCGAATACTTGACCGACCGACAATTCGTTGATGGCTGTGGGCATATCCGCAATCAGCGTGTCGCCAAGGTGTTTGAGGATTTTATGCGAGGAAACGTCGCTGCCCAAAACCTCGTTCACCGTCAAACGGTCGGTGAGGTGCTTCAAAAGGGGCGTATCGCCTTGCAAATCGCCAAGGTGCGTATGGTCGAACATCGCGGGCGTACCGTCCGTATTCACCACGAAATATTGCGGTTGGTCGGAATAAATTACCGTTTCTTCTTCATTTCGAATATCCACCTTCATAAGCGGTTTGATTGCAAGATTTTGCATAGAGGGGTCTGGCTCTTGTGCAAGCTGATAGGTCACGCCGTTCATAACGAACGTGTAGGTGTTGGTTTCTTTGGTGACTTGCGTGGACAAAAGCACGTCGCCGTATTCGTTGTAAATATGGTATACGCCGTCGCCAACGTCTACGAGCGTAACGCGTTTTTGCAGCATAATATCCTTGTTTTGAGCCGCGTCGTAGTGATAGTGAATGCCCTCTTTACCGTAAAGCAGGTACATCAAAACCTTGTTTTCTTGGTCGAGGTCTACGATATCCGAAAGGTAAATCATATTTATCAAATCGTCGCCTTTATTACGCATTTCGCCGATGGTATGCGGCTTCGCGCCGTTCAAAAGCACGACGGTCTTAACGCCGTTTTCTTCCACGACCTTGTAATCCACGTCCGTTCTGCCGTAGGCAAGCGAAAGCATAACGCGAGAGGAATTGGGCGTGATATTCAGCGCGTCAATGAGCGTTACGCCGTCGATAATGCCCTGACCGTTCGCGCTCAAATCGCCGAGTGTGGTCTTTTTGGTGAGCGCGCGTTCCGCTTTCGTCGCGTCTTTATAAATATCGTATACGCCCGTTTCCGCGTTGTACACGGCGTATTGCGTAGTGCCGTCTGCAAGCGTAACCGTGTATTCGTTTACGCCCGTAGTCTGTTCGTGCGTGCCCACGACGTTGCCGTTGCGGTCGTAGAATTTATAGCCTTCGCCCGCAACCTTTTCTTCAAAGGAATAGCTTGCGGGGAGCATACGGATTTTTGCGTTCGTCGTGCCCTCGTCGTCAATCGTGTAGTGTACGCCCTTTTGTCCGAGCGCGATTGCGCGCATAATAAGCTGTGAATCGGGTTTGATTGCAAGCGCGTCGGAAAGGGAAATGCTGTTAATCAGCGTTTCGCTGTTGTTGCCGCTCAATTCGTCGATTGTACGCATATCGGCGTAATCGTTGGGGATAATCGTGTCGCCGCTTACCGTGTAATTTTCGCTGTCGCCGTACGCAAGCGCGATTAAAACGGGGTGCGTTTTCGCCGTGACGTTGACCGCGTCGGCAATCGTGATTTCCTTAATCAATTCGTCGCTTCTTTCTTTGAGGTCTTTGAGGGTACGCTTTTTCGCATTCCCGAGCATACGCACCGCCGCGTTTGCTGTGCCCTCGTTGTCAATCTCATAATCCACGCCGCGTTTGCCGTACGAAAGAGCGAGCAGGATTCGGCTGGGATTGTCGCTCAATTTGTTTTCAATGCCAAGCGCGGTGCCGACTTCGATATTATTGAAAAGAGAGGAGGGATCGTCTTTCAAGGACGAAAGGGTGGTCGGCTTATAGCGAACGACCAAGTTGTGTGCGCACTCTTCCGTGAGATACGCGCCGTAGTATCCGCCGCTGACGGGTTTGAGATATTCCGTTCTGCCGTCCTTAAAGATGAATTTCAAAACGGCTGTACCGTTTATGTGTTCCGCCGAAGAGATGGTGTCGGAAATATCGTTTTCGCCTTGATCGTAGAGCTTTAATAAGCCGCTTTCCTCTTCAATCGTGTAGAGGACTTGGTTCATAACGATAGGTTCGGGAGACGTTTTGCCGTAATATCTATATTGATAGGACGGACCGTACAAAAGGGAACGGATTAACGCGTCGTCCAAATCGGGATTTGTCATCAAATCCTCCAAAGCTAAGGAATAAATCGCGTCGTCCAGTGTACCTTCTTCCAAAAGCTCGCCGATGGTTTTGGACGTACCGAGAATATTGCCGTGCTCGTCAAAGATATAATCGTTGCCGAATGCAATCGCAATCAAAATGGGGTTATCCTGATCGTTATCGATTTGTAAAATAGGCGCGATTTCAATGTCGTGAATGAAATCGGAGTCGCCGTCCATCAACGCGCCAAGCTTGACTTTTTCGTAAAACAAGGGGTCGGAATAGGTGACGGGGTCGGTAGTAGTATCTACCGTTTTATATGCGTAATACAAGCGGTTGGCGGGATCGTCGGTTGCAACGTAGTACGTTTGTTCGTTTACCGTAATCACGTTTAAGCCGTTTTCGTCTTGGGTGATTGCGTACGCTTTGTCTTGGTCGTCGTACAGATTACCGTCTGCGTTCATTATAAACACGGTTTCGTTCATCGTGACTTCGCCCGTGGTCATATTTTTCGTGTAATGCGAAGCAGGACCGTACGCAAGGGCGCGCATAGTGTCGTCCTTGGGCGTAAAGAGCATATCGAGGGGCATTGCTTCGAGGTTGGCGTTAAAGCCGTTTTTCATAAGCGAGCCGATAGAGGTGGGCGTTGCGCCGTTGAGCATTTGCACCTCGCCGTTCACGATATCGTAGGTTTCACCCTTAACGCCGTAGCAAACGAGCATCATTACCGTATCGTTCATCAGCTGGTCGTGGGTGTAATTTCCCGTATTCACGAGCAAATCCGCAAGAACCATGGAATCCATCAAATCGCCCATGATATACCCGCCGATATCTGCCATATTCGTAGAAAGCAGGGAATTTGTAATCTCGTCGATAGACAGATTAGATCCGTACGATTGCAGCGTTTGTGCGACCGATTCCAAAGAGGGCTTCACCATAGGGGAAATATCGTTGAGCGCGCCGAGCGTGCCGCTGCCCGCCATAAAGCTGTTGGCGACTTCCATTACGTCTCCAACCAAATCGAGCACGGTTTTTTGTCCGTATTCACCGTTTATGTATTTTGTGTAATCAAATTCCACGCCCGCAAGCCCTTTAATCGTGTTTACGTTGTCCTCGATTTTAACTTGCGTAACGATCGTGTAGCCCGCGCCGACCAGCCCGCCGAGCGCGGCGATAATGCCGAGTAGCAAGCCGAGGAGCAGTGCGACGACCTTGCCCAAGAATCCGCCCGATTTTTTATAAACGACGTTGCGTTCGTTTGCACGTTGAATTTTGCTCATAAGGATAAAACCTCCCAAATAGCGTATGCCAAAAGAACGGACAATACACCATAGTACCTACATTATATACTATCACGCGTGAAATTGCAAGTATTTCTTTGAAAAAAATAAACAGGTAAGGTGGAAATCCTTACCTGTTTTTGCATTTTTCGTCTACTAATCGGTAAAAATGGGGATTTGTGCAAGATAAACCACGTCGGGTCTGTCCGCGGCTTCCGCTTCGGCGAGTACGAACGCTTTTTTATGAATGATACCGCCCGCCTTTTGCACCAACAGTTCCAAGCCCGAAAGGGACGCGCCCGTGGACACTACGTCGTCTACGATACCCACTTTTTTGCCCTTGATAAGGTCGGCGTCGTGTTTGGAAAGGTAGAGCTTTTGCTCGACACCCGTCGTGATAGAGGACTGAATGACGATTTCAATACCGTCCTGCATATACAGTTTTTTGCTCTTTCTCGCGACGGCGTAGAATTTCTGCCCAAGCTCTCTCGCTACGCAATGCGTAAGCTGTAAGCCTTTGGATTCGGCGGTAATCAGCACTTCGCAATCGGTGAGAAGCGGCGCGAGCTTTTTCGCACAATGTTCGGTCATTTCGCTGTTGCCGTGCAAATTGAAAAAAGCAATGGAAATGCCGCTGGGCAAGGGTAAGATGGGGAGTTTGGCTTCGTAGCCTTGTAAATCGACGGTATGATATTTCATTTTCCTTCTCCGTAAAAGCTTTATAAGTATATTGTATCACTTTTTTGCGCGAAAGTAAACAAAATGGGGCGTATTTTTTTAAGGACGGTTGACTTTTTTTTGCGCGTATGCTACAATGTAAAAAACGGTTTATTCGGGGGAAGTGCTTTTGAACGAAATCACGGCAATCACGCCGCAAGTAAAAGACAAAACGCGGTGCAATATTTATATCGACGGGCGGTTTTATTGCGGCTTGACCTTGGAAGCCACGGTGAAAAACAGGCTGAAAGTCGGACAAATCGTGCCCGCGGAACGGCTGTCGGAGATACAGCTTGAAAGCGAAAAGAACACCGCCTTGGACAAGGCGTTGACTCACCTCACCGCCACGCAAAAAACGGAAAAGCAAATCCGCGAGTTTTTGCTGAAAAAGGGGTATCTTGCAGGGGTGTGCGATTACGTTGTGGATAGGCTCAAAGATTACGGGCTTATCGACGATAGCGGGTATGCGGAAAGCTATATTTCCTTTGCGGCAAAGCGCAAGGGCAGCCGCTTGATACGAATGGAGCTGCAAAGCAAGGGCGTTGCAAAGGAGGCAATCGACGAGGCTATGCAATCGCTGGATAACGGCGCGCAAGAGGAAACGGCGAAAACAATCGTGACCAAATATATGCGCGGCAAAGAAATCACGCGGGAGAGCTTGCAAAAAGCCTATCGGTATTTGCTGGGCAAGGGCTTTGACTATGAAACGGCAAAGGCGGCGCTGTCCGCGCTTGGAGATTGTGATGACGAAGAATGAAGGGATAATCGAACGCTTTGAAGAGATAGGCTCTACCAACGATTACGCCAAAGCCAAGCGCGCGGAGGGACGGGAGCTGCTCGTAATCGCCAAACGCCAAACGGGCGGCAGAGGCACGAAAGGACGCTCGTTCGTGTCTGACGAGGGGGGTATATATCTTTCTAAGCTTTCCTTTTACGAGGATTTTTTGGCGGAGCACGCGTTCAAAATCATGCAAAACGCGGCGGCGGCGGTGTGTGAAACGCTCGCGTTTTTCGGCTTGAAGCCGAAAATCAAATGGCCCAACGATATTTTCGTAAACGGCAGAAAAATTTGCGGAATACTCATAGAAAACACCTTTTCGGGGCGTTTCGTCGCTTCGTCCGTCGTAGGGATAGGCTTGAACGTAAACGGCGCGCTTGCGCCCGAGATTGCCGACATCGCGACCACGATGCAAAAGGAGGCGGGCAAAAGCTTTCCGATTTTGGAAGTGGAACGCGTTTTGATAGAAAATTTGGAAAGGGGCGTAGCGGAAAAATACGGCGCGTATATCGGCTGGCTGGGCGAGGAAATCACGCTCGTTTTAGCGGATAAACGCATACCTGCCCGCTTGCTTTCGGTGGACGAGCAGGGGAATTTGCTCGCCGAAATAGAGGGCAAAAAACAAAGCTTTGCCGCGGCGGAAATTTCCGTACGCGTGTAGGGAGAGGAAGATGCTTATTTTGACCAACGCGCAAATGCGCGAAGCGGATGAATATACGATAAACGAGCTGGGCGTTGCTTCGCTCGACCTTATGGAACGCGCGGGTGTTGCGCTTGCGGACGAGGCGGAAAGGCTTGCGCCCACGGGCAGTATCCTTTGCGTTTGCGGCGGCGGGAACAACGGCGGCGACGGGTTTGTGTGCGCGCGTGTCTTAAAGGAGCGCGGGCGCGAGGTTGCGGCGTTGTTTTTTGCGGCGCGCGCTTCGGCGGATTGCGCTTGTAACAAGGAAAAATACGAACGCTTGGGCGGGGAAATTTTGACGGAATTTTCTGGCGAGCCGTACGCGTTGATTGTCGATTGCCTGCTGGGTACGGGCTTTAAGGGCGAGGTGACGAAAGAATACGAGGGCGTGATTGAAAAAATCAACGCACGCAAGAGCGGCAAGGTGCTTTCCGCGGATATCCCCTCGGGGGTGAACGGCGATAACGGCGAAGCGAAAATCGCGGTGGTTGCCGATAAAACGCTGTGTATCGGCGAAATTAAGGCAGGCGTATATTTGCACGACGGAATCGATTGCTCGGGCGAGGTTGCGCGCGTGGATATCGGTATTCGTTTACCCCAAAACACCTACACCGTTTTGGCGGATAGGGAATGCGTTTCCAAGCTGTTGCCCAAACGGAAACGCAATACGCATAAAGGGACTTACGGCAAAGCCGCAATCGTCGCGGGCAGCGAAGCGTACACGGGTGCGGCGTATCTTGCGACGGCGGCGTGCTTGCGTTCGGGTGCGGGCTATACCGCGCTGTTCGTGCCCAAATCGATTTTGCCCTATTACGCGCTCAAAGCGCCCGAAGCGTTGCTTGCGCCTCTAAACGAGGGGAGCAGGGTTGCGTTCAGCGAAGAAAATTTTGAAAAATTGCTCGATTTTGACGCGATTGCGTACGGTATGGGTACGGGCGTGAGCCAAGACGTCGCGCTCGGCGCGAAATACCTGCTGGAACGCTTTAAGGGCAGGCTGGTTTTGGACGCGGACGCGCTCAATTCGCTTGCTGCGTACGAAAGAGAGCGTTTATCGGAGATTTTTGCCACAAAAAAATGCGACGTCGTGTTGACGCCGCATTGTAAGGAGTTTTCCCGTCTGACGGGAGCGCGTGTAAGCGAAGTGATAGAAAAGGGATTGTCCGCGCCGCGTGCCTTTGCACAAAAATACGGCGTAAGCGTGCTTTTGAAAAGCGCGGTGTCCGTGCTTGCGGGAGAAAACCGCTTGGCGGTGAACGTCAGCGGTACTTCGGGACAAGCCAAGGGCGGGAGCGGCGACGTTTTATCGGGCGTGATTGCGGGCTTGTGCGCGCAAGGGCTTTCGGCCTTCGACGGGGCGTTGGTCGGCGCGTATCTTACGGGGAAAGCGGCGGAAATCGCCGCAAAGGAGCAGGGCGAGCGCGCGCTGCTTGCAAGCGATACGATATCTTGTTTGGGGCAGGCGTTTGCCTATTGTGAATAACCGAAGATACGGATAAGCAACGCGGTAAGCAATAAAAGCGAGCCTAAAAGCAGATAATAATAGGGAAAAGGCGTTAAAAGCGAGGTGAGCAAAACGAGCGCGCCGCCGACGAGGAAACGTTTGCTGTTGCTTTTGGCAAAGCACACGCGCAAGCGGTATTTTCGTTTGTTTTGCGGCGAACTTTCGCCTAAATACGCCGCGGGAAGCGCGTCCGCGCTTTTGAGCATGGCGTACACATCTTCGCCCGTTTGCAAACGGATTTGCAGTTGCTTGCAAAGCCGCGCAGCGTCCTCTTCAATCTCGTTGCACAGCAAAATTTTTTCCTTGCCCGTTTTCAGACGGGAAATGCTGGCGATCTCGTCGCTCGTCACGGGCGAAAAACGGAATTTTAAGAAATAGAATCCGGAATTTGCCTGCAAGCGGAGCTTGCCGAAGCGTTTGACATCTTCGCCCTTGGAGAGCGCGGCTTGGAAAAACGCCGTTTGTCCCTCGTCGGAGAGCAGAGCGAGATGGGTTAAGAGTTTGCGTTTTTGCGTTTCGTCCGATTTTTTGAGGAAAAGCCGTTTGCGCTTGCTTTGCAACAGTGCGCCCACGCCCATTGCGGCAAGTACGCCGCATACGAGGGATAGAGATATGGCAATCCAAAGCTCGATACCGAAATAACGGAACAGGCAAAGGGTAAAGAGTGCGGTGATAAAAAAGGTGAAAAGTATATCCGAATAGAAAGCCGATTTTTTCATATTTTGATTTTTGACGGATTTTTCCCTTTCTAAACTTGAAAAAAATAAAAATATATAGTATAATGTTAAAAAACGGAGGCAAGGGGTATGAAAATAGGCATTTTCGGCGGGTCGTTCGACCCTGTGCATACCGAGCATATCCGTCTTGTTCAAGCGGCGATGGAAAGCTTGGGTTTGGATAAGCTTTTGGTTATGCCCGCGCATACCCCGCCGCATAAAAAGGGGAAAACGCTGTCTGCCGATGACGAGCGGCTGACGCTTTGCCGTTTGGCGTTTGCGGATATGGCGGGCGTGGAAGTGAGCGATTACGAGATAAGGCAGGGCGGAACAAGCTTTACCTATCTCACTTGCGAGCATTTTCGTACCAAGTATAAGGACGCCGAGATTTTTTGGCTGGTGGGAACGGATATGTTGCGGGATTTTCCCACTTGGCGGTATCCCGAGCGCATACTTGAAAGCGTCACGCTCGCGGTGTGCGCCCGTAACGAGGCGGAGGGCTGGCTGGAAAAGGAGCGCGCGGCGTTTAAGAGTAGATTTGGCAAGGATTTCGCCGTAATCGCCTACAACGGCGCGGCGGTTTCTTCGACGAAAATCCGTGTTTTGGCGGGGGCAGGTATGCGTTTAACGCCACTTGTGCCCCAAAGCGTGGAGGCGTATATTCAAGAAAAGGGTATGTACGAGGTTAAGGGCGCAAAGGAAGCTCTCGCCCTCCAAAAGCCCGCGCGCGCGGCGCATAGCGTACGCGTGGCGTTGGTGGCGGCGGCGCGCGCGCCTACAATAGGCGTTTCCGAGAATAAGGCGATTACCGCCGCGCTGTTCCACGATTGCGCGAAAAATTTGGGTTTGGACGACCCGCTTTTGTGTGGGTTTACATTGAAAGAGGAATGGGGGGAAGTCCCCCAAAGCGTGTTGCATCAATTCACGGGCGCGTTCGTTGCGAAAACCGCCTTTTTAATAGTGGATGAGGAAATACTCGACGCTATTCGCTTTCATACGAGCGGAAAAGAGGCTATGACCGCGCTTGGGAAATTGATTTTTCTTGCCGATATGGTGGAGGAAGAGCGCGTTTACGAGGGCGTGGAAGTCTTGCGGGAGCTATTTTGGAAAAACGATTTCGAGCTTTTGCCCGAAAAACGGCTAGACGAGTGCTTGGAAAGGGCGTTAAAGGAAACGATTGTTTATTTGAAAAAGAAAGGGGCGGCGGTGTACCCGTTGACCGAAAAAGCATACGCGTTTTACGCGGAGGGAGATAACTATGGAAAGACAAGAAATCAGCAGTAAAGAGCTTGCGCTCGCCGTTTGTAAGGCACTTGCGGATAAGCGCGGCAAGGATATTGTGAGCCTGTACGTGCGTGAAAAGACAGACCTTTGCGATTATTTTATTATCGCAAGCGGTAGCAACGCGCCGCAAATCCGCGCAATGGGCGAGCGAGTCGAGGAGCTTGTGGAAAGGGATTTGGGGCTTGTGCCCACCCGCACGGAGGGCGTTCGCGACGGGCGTTGGGCGGTCGTGGACTACGGCGACGTAATCGTGCATATTTTTAACGACGAAACGCGGCTTTTCTATCACTTGGAACGCCTGTGGGCAGACGGCGGGAATTTGGAAAAATTCGACGACGAAAAGGGCGTTTTCGTGTCTGCCGTAAGCGAAAATTAAATACCCGCTCCTTGAAAGAAATAGGGCAGGTATGCGTTGAAGCTACTTAAAGCGTATCTCTTTGGGTGCGCCGTAGCTCGTTTTTGCGCGTTTTTTGCGCTCGACGATATAATAGATAGGCTCTCCCTCGTTTGGGGGAGCTTTCGCTTGCGACGGCGTTTCGCCGCTTTCTTTTTTCGGTTCTTGTTTTTCGCTTTGTTCAAGGGTTTTTCGATAGGTTTGTCCCATACGCGCAAGGCGCGCGATATGTACGAGGAAAAAGCATAATAGGAAAAGCAGAACGAGCCAGAATATCCCCCAGAACGGCGAAACGGAAAGTAAAGCGTTCATAGGGAAAGTATACGGGATTTTTACCGTCATAAATTGGCTAAATTTGGAATAAACGCGCTCACTTTGTCGCATACTCAAACTATGGAAAAGCAAACGCAACAAAACGAAGAACTTACCAAAGCAAACCAAGCCGAAAAAACGGATAACGGCGTACTGTTTTCCTCCAAGGACGCCGAGGAATACCGCGCGTATAAGCGTAGACAGAAAATGGCGGAGGTGAGCGCGGCGATTGCGCGCTCGGAAGCGTGTCTTTGCGGTAACGAAGACGTGCAACGCGTATGCGAACGCGCGGTACGGCTCAAACAAGCCGCTGTGCGCTTGCCGTTGACCAAGCTTTCGCAAGCGGCGTATTATCTTTCGGGAAGCGAGGTCAAGCTCGATTGTATTCTTTGCGGGGACGGGGAAACGCTGGCGAAGGTCAAAGCGTATGAAGCCAAGCTTTCGCTCCGTCGCAAGGCAAAGGAAATTACCGTGCCCGTCACGCCGTCCTTGCTCGATTGCTGCCGCTACGGGGAAATCCGCCGCGAGCTGAAACGCGCTCGAAGAGCCGCGGGAAAAGCCGTTTTCAAGGTTCGTGTGGAAAAAACGAGCTCGCCCACATCTCTTGCGAGGGTGGCACGTATCGCTTGCGAGGTTGGCGCAAAATATTTCAGCGTGCCCTATTTTAAGGGCTGTGAAAGGTTGCGCCTCGATCTTACGGGCGGGTGCTTGTTAGAGGTATCGGGCGTGGAAACGGTGGAAGCGTATAAGAAGCTTACCGAGGCGGGCGTTTCGCGGATCGTGACCGAGAAAGGTTGGGAGATTTACACCGAATGGATGAAGGAAGCGACGGAAACGTTCGTGCCTTCGCTTACGCCCGCGGTGAAAACGGCGGAAAAAACCGAGGCTCCTAAGGAAAAGGAAGAGGCTTTGCCTAAATCGCGGGTGGAGAGCGGAATTCCTTGCGAGAGCGGGAAAAATCCCGAAACGGACTACCGTTGCCGATTAGAAGGCTCGGACTTGAAATTTTTATAAACGAAAAGACCGTCTTATAGGCGGTCTTTTTCGTATATTTTAGTCGTGCGGCGCATAGGATATTGATATGAAAAAGACTTTTTTTGCCGCCGCGTTGGCGGTGGCGGTAGGCTTCGTGGCGGCGGTCGCGTTATGCGTACAAACTTTATATTCGCCTCAACCCGTATTCTCCCAAGCGGCGGCGGGAATGACCGTCGTGGTGGATGCGGGACACGGCGGGATTGACGGCGGGGTGACGGGTAGAAAAACGGGCAAAAAAGAGAGTGATCTCAACCTTGCTATCGCCTTTTGCTTAAAAGACGCGTTGGAGGATAAGGGGTTTTCGGTGGTGTTGACGAGGAAAACGGAGGCGGGACTTTATGACACCACGGCAAAGGGCTTTAAGAAACGGGATATGCAGCGGCGCAAGGAAATCGTAGAAGCAGCCCAGCCCGCGTTCGTCATTTCTCTGCACCAAAATTTTTATCCCTCGCGCAACGCTCGCGGCGCACAGGTGTTTTATAAAAAAGGCGCGCTTGACGGCGAACGGTTTGCGCGCTTGGCACAAGAAAAGCTGAACGCTTTGTACGCCGAGCAAGGCGTTAAAGATCGGAAAGCGACGGCGGGTGAGCTATTTATGCTCGATTGCTACGACGCGCCCTCACTTTTAATTGAGTGCGGGTTTTTGTCCAACGCTGCAGACGAGGCGTTGCTCGTTTCCGTGCAATGGCAGCGAAAAATCGCGGAAAGCGTTGCGGGCAGCGTTTTGGCGTATTTATCGGACGATATGGCGTGAAAGCGGGGTGAAATTGCTTGTCATTTCGCCTACTTTATGTTATAATATAACATATCCTTTACAAGTTTTAGGCGGAATGACGATATGTTGACGGAAAAAATAACGGATGCGGCTTTGGAAAACCCCGTCACGCTGGCGTTTTTGGGCGACGCGGTGTTTTCGCTGTTCGTGCGGGATAAGCTGGTGCGCTCCAAAACGGGCAAGGCGGCGGATTTTCAAAGGGCGGCGGCAAAGCTGGAATCGGCGCGCGGACAAAGCGCGTTTTTAGAACGGGTATTGCCCCTTCTGACGGAGGAGGAAAACGCCGTTTACCGCCGTGGCAGAAACGTTAAAAAAGCCACGAAAAGCAAGCACGCGAGCGTTTCCGAATACAGCCGTTCAACGGGCTTTGAGGCGGTGCTGGGGTACTTGTATCTCGCGGGAAATCACGAGCGTATAAACGAGCTGCTGTCCCTAATAGACGAAGAAGACTTGCAGGGACAAGCCGCGGAAAAGGTATATAAACCATAGAAGGAAAAGCAAATGAAAACAGAAGGCAGAAATGCAGTTATGGAACTGCTGAAAACGGGAAAAAATATAGACAAGCTCTTGATTGAAAAGGGCGGACAGGGCTTTCTTGCCAACATTTTCGCGGAAGCGCGCAAAAAGGGCGTACGCGTGCAGTTCGTCGATAGGCAGGTGCTCGATAAAGAGAGTGTGACCAAAAAGCATCAGGGCGTGATTGCGTTCACCACCGATTACGAATACTACGATTTGGACGAGCTGATTGCCGAGAAAAAGAGTGAAAAGGGCGGCTTTATCGTGCTTTGCGACGGCATAGAGGACGTGCATAATTTGGGCAGTATTCTCCGTGTGGCGGAGTGTGCGGGCGCGGACGGCGTGGTTATTCCAAAATCGGGAAGCGCGTCGGTGACGGAGAGCGTGATTCGCATTTCCGCGGGCGCGGCCGAGCATATCAAGGTCGCAAAAGTACCTAATTTGAACCAAGCCGTGGAAGCCTTGCAAAAGAATGGGTACTGGGTGTACGCGTTGGAAGCGGGCGGCGAGGATATTTATCAGGAAAAATTCGACGGGAACGTCGCACTCGTCGTCGGCGGCGAGGATAGCGGCGTGAAGCGTTTGACGAAAGAAAAATGCGATAAAACGCTGTCCATTCCCTTGCAGGGCAAGGTCAATTCCCTCAACGCTTCGGTGGCGTTGGGTGTTGCGGCGTATGAGGTCGTGAGAAATCGTTTGAGGTAAAGGGTATGCAAAAAACGGACGAAACGCTGGTCGTGCTGGCGCAAAAGGGAGATAAAGCGGCGGAAGAGGAAATCCTCGTCCGCTACCGTAACCTCGTCCGTTATTGTGCGCGTAAATTCTTTTTAATCGGCGGGGAAACGGAAGATTTAATACAAGAAGGTATGATAGGGCTTTACAAAGCAATCGGCTCGTACAAAACGGGCGAGAACGGGGGGTACAGCTTCAAAAACTTCGTCTTTTTATGCGTTTGGCGGCGGATTGTAGACGCGGTGAAAAAGGCGAGCAAGAAACGGGACGCAATCGACGTGAGCGTGTCCGTGGAAGAAGAGCTGCTCTTTGACGCAAGCAATCCCGAGGAGAGCGTAATTCTCGACGACGACAGACGGGAGCTTAACGTGATGATGAGCCGTGAGTTGACCGATTTTGAATTTAAGGTATTTACCAATTATATGGACGGCGCGAGCTGTGCTGAAATTTGTGAGCTTACGGGAAAATCTCCCAAGAGCGTGGACAACGCCGTGCAGCGTAGCAAGCAAAAATTGCGAAAGGCGTTGCAAAACCAAAGATAACGGAGGAGAAAAAGTATGGCGTATTTGGCGTTATACCGAGCGTTCAGACCGACGAGCTTAAACGACGTCGTGCGGCAAGAGCATATTGTAACGGTCTTGAAAAATCAGCTCGCAACGAACAGAATAGGACACGCGTATCTTTTTTGCGGTCCGCGCGGTACGGGTAAGACGAGTATCGCCAAAATTTTTGCCGCGGCAATCAACTGTGAAACGCCCAGGGACGGCTCGCCTTGCGGGAAATGCGCGGCGTGTAAAGCGTTGGCAGACCCGTCTAATCTCGATATTTCCGAGATTGACGCCGCCTCGAACAACGGCGTGGACGAAATGCGTGATTTGCGCGAAAAGGTGCAATATCCACCCGTAGCGGGTCGGTTTAAGGTGTATATAATCGACGAGGTGCATATGCTTTCGACGGGCGCTTTCAACGCATTGTTGAAAACGCTGGAAGAACCGCCTTCGCACGCGGTGTTTATTCTCGCGACGACGGAAGCGGCGAAAATCCCCGCAACCATTCTTTCGCGCTGTATGCGTTTTGATTTCAAGCTCATTCCGCAAGCGGATTTGGAAGAACGCTTAAAATTCGTATTTGACAGTATCGGTAAAAAGTACGACGCGGAAGCCGTCACGGCGATTGCACGTGCGGGTGCGGGAAGCGTGAGAGATATGCTGTCCATTGCCGATACTTGCGTTTCGTATACGAGCGGAAAACTTACCTACGCTGACGTGACGACGGTGCTTGGCGGCGCGGATTTCCAAGGCGTTGCGGCGTTTTGCGAGGCAATTCTTCGTGCGGACGCGGGCAAGGCGTTTGAATACGCCGAAAAATTCCTTTCCGCGGGCAAGAGCGTGGGCGTTTTGGTGAAAGACGTTATGAATTTCTTTAACTCGTGCGCGGTGGCGAAAATTTGCCGTGACGGGAAAAATATCCTTGCTTTGCCCGACGGCTCGTATGCAGAAGTAGAACGGGTAGCAAAGCAGACGGACGGACACGGCTTGCTTCGTGCGACTGAAATTTTTGCGGAGGTGGAGCAAACACTCAAATATTCCGCTTCGCCCCGAATCCTCTTTGAAACGGCGGTGTTGAAGGCGAGTATGCCCAAAGCCGATTACGATATCGAAGCGTTGCTTGCACGTATCGCCGCGCTGGAAGCGCGCGTGGAAAACGGCGTTATTGTGGCAAACGAGGGGGGCAGGGTTGCGCCGAGCGTAAAAACCGTAGAGGAAAAACCCGTTGTCTTGGAAACGCCTCCGCCCGTAGAGGAGGAAACTCCGCCTGAAATGGAAGCACCGCCCGACGAAACGGAAACGGGCGGCAACGTATACTTCGACGCGGGCTTTATTCCCGCAAAGAAAAAGGAAGAAAGCGTAAAACCGCAAGCGCAACCCGCGCAAAAACCGCTGAAAGGGGCTACGGGGGACGCGAAATCGACGTTCGGTACGTTTTTGCGGAGCTTGCGTAAAACGGGCAAGAGCGGCGTCTTATTTGCGCTTTGTATGGACCTCGATTACGCTTACGAGGATGGCGTATTCGTGCTGTACACGCAAAGCGAAACCATTTACCGCTCCCTTTGCAAGGGCGAGCATCAAGAGCTGATAAAGGCTGCCTTTGCGGCAATCGGGGTTGCAGAGGACGGCTTTGCCGTGCGGCTCAAAGGCAAACAGTCGGACGAGTTCAATAAAGGGATAGACGAGCTTCGTCAAACGTTCGACGGCGTAAAAATCGATATTAAATAGATAAATTCGGAGGAAAAACGAAAATGGCAGGATTCAAAGGCGGCAACAACAATATGCAAAATTTGATGCGTCAAGCGCAAAAAATGCAGGAAGAAATGGAAAAGACGGCACAGCTGTTGGACGATTGGGAAATCGTCGGTACGGCGGCGGGCGAAGCGGTCGTCGTGTATATGAACGCGAAAAAAATCATCAACGGTATCGAGCTGGACGAGAGTATCGTTGACCCTACCGACGTGGAAATGCTCGAAGATTTGATTATGGCGGCAATCAACGACGGCTACGCAAAAGCGGATAAGGTCTACGAGGAAAAGATGGGCAGATACGGCGATATGGGCTCGCTGGGCGGTATGTTATAAGGCAGAAAGGATATGGAAATCTTTATAGAACCCATCGGGAAGCTCGTCAACGAGTTTTCCAAGCTGCCGGGTGTCGGCAAAAAAACGGCGCAAAGATACGCCTATAAAATTATTGATATGTCCGAATCGGAGGCGCGGGCGTTTGCCGACGCAATCGTGGGCGTTAAGCGCAAGGTGAAGTATTGCAAAATTTGCGGCAATTTCACAGAGGACGAGGAATGCTTCATTTGCCGCCTTCGCGACAAGAGCGTGATTTGTGTGGTGAAAGAGCCAAAGGACGTTGCCGCGATTGAAAAGCTGCGCGAATTTAAGGGCGTGTATCACGTTTTGCACGGCGTAATCGACCCGCTTTCGGGCGTCGGTCCAAACGATATCCGTATTCGCGATCTGCTCGCTCGCATTGCAGAGGGCGGCGTGAAAGAGGTAATCGTCGCCACCAACCCCGACGTGTCGGGCGACGCGACGGCTATGTATATCGCCAAGCTCGTCAAGCCCTTGGACGTGACGGTTACGAGGCTTGCACACGGTATTCCCGTCGGCTCGGAAATCGAGTATACGGACGACGTGACGCTTGCGCGCGCGTTTGTGGAGAGAAATAAACTTTAAGGAGAAAAAATATGGCAAAGAAAGTAATCGAATTTCCGAAAAATGAAAGCGAATTAGCGGCGTTTTATCTTGGAAACCGTTTTCCCAAAGGTGCAGTCGTTCCCCAAAAGCAAGGTGAATATTTGTTTTTTCAAAAGGGGAGAGCGTGTACCTCGCAAGAAACCACGCTTTGGACAAAATTTAAGTTAAACAAGAAGATGAATAAATCTCTTCAATATAAGTTTTTTGATAAATACATAGACGTAGATTTGTATTTCTTTAAGTCTACCCCACGGTTTTGGTCGAATACGAAGGACGATCATATGTGCGAGTTTTTTATCAAAGATAAAGAGCTTGGCGATACGCATCAGTTAAAGGTATACAAGCCTTCTGCTTTTGGCTTGGATTTATCGAAAACTTACGGTTACAGAGCGTATAAGCATTTCTTCGAGGAAAAGAAGCAAGAGTGTATTAAGCGAGAGGAATTGCGAGCTATCTTTTTCGACGTTGCACAACGCGCAACGGAAGAAGTGTACGGGAAATTGCCTATGGGATTGTATATCATAGATTATAAGTCTGGAATGGATCAAAAGGAAACCGAAAACGCTAACAAGTGGCGCGACTTCGTGAATGCGGAGCTGGAACAAATCGGTTATCAATTGGCTTTGAAATGGTAGTCAGAACAAATAGCGAGCACTCGACGGAAAGTCGAGTGCTTTTTTTGTATAAATTTGCTTTGCTTTTGACAAATTATAGGTATGGATAAGATTAAAATATATGAAAAAGAGGGTAGGACGCGCGACGAGCGGGAAAGCTGTTTTCGGGGCGCGAAAGCCGAGCAAAAGAATAAAAACGAGGGGGCAGGTGTGAGATGACGGGAAAAAACAGAGATAATTACAACAAGAACTATATCGCGTACGTAAATTCGTTCGATCCACCCACGGACCATTTCAAAAACTGTTTTCGTGCGTTTATGGTGGGCGGCTTGATTTGCTGTATAGGGCAATTCATACGCTATATTTTAGAGGGCGCGTTTGGACTTTTCGGCGACGAGCTTGCGGGTACGACGAGTATTGTGCTTATCTTTTTGGGTACGCTGTTGACGGGGCTTGGTGTGTACGATAGAATCGGTAAAAACGCGGGCGCGGGCTCTATCGTGCCCATTACGGGCTTTGCCAACAGCGTGGCTTCGCCCGCAATCGAGTTTAAGACGGAGGGTATGGTATACGGTATGGCGGCGAAAATGTTTATCGTTGCAGGACCGATTATCGTATTCGGCGTGCTTGCGGGTACGCTCGTAGGGCTTATATATCTGTTTTTGTGAGGAATTTGAATGCAGACGATTTATTTTGAAAATAAACCGAGAATCGTTGCTACGGGCACGATTGCAGGGCCGAAGGAATGTGAGGGCGTAGTGGGAAACTTCGTCGATAAAACCTTGTCGGACGACACCTTTGGCGAAACGACTTACGAAAAGGCGGAGTGCAAAATGCTCACCTACGCCATCAATCAAGCGATCGCGAACGCGGGCGTGGAGGAAAAGGATATCGATATGCTGATTTCGGGCGATTTGCTCAATCAAATCATTTCCGCGAGCTTTGCCGCGCGGGATTTCGATTTTCCCTTTTTGGGCGTGTACGGCGCGTGTTCGACGCTCGCCGAAAGCTACGCAATCGCCGCGGCGTTTATCAACGCGGGCTACGCGAAAAAAATCGTGGCGGCGACGGGAAGCCATTTTTCCAGCGCGGAAAGACAGTACCGTTATCCCTTGGAGCTGGGCAATACCCGCCCACCGCAATCGCAATGGACGGTTACGGGCGCGGGCGGTGCGTTGCTTGCAAACGAGGGTAGCAGTATCGCGATTACGAGCGCGACGCTCGGTAAAGTCGTGGATTTCGGGATTACGGACGTGAACAATATGGGCGCGGCAATGGCACCTGCCGCGGCGGACACCATTCTCAATCATTTGCGGGATACGGGGCGAAAGGCCGATTATTACGACCTTATAATAACGGGCGATTTGGGCGCGTTGGGAAGCCGTATTTTGAAGGATTTGACTTGGGAAAAGGGCGTGGATATACAAAAAAATCACGTCGATTGCGGCGAAATCGTGTACAACGTCGTAGAGGACGAGTTTCAAGGCGGCAGCGGCGCGGGTTGTAGTGCGGTCGTGTTCAATTCGTATATTTTCGATAAATTGAAAAAGCGTAAATTAAACCGCGTTTTGCTTGCGGCTACGGGCGCGCTTTTATCCACCGTATCGAGTGGGCAGGGGGAAAGTATACCGTGTATTTGTCACGCTGTGGCAATAGAAAACGTGAATTAAGGAGAGAATATGTTTGCACCGTATTTAGAAATTTTTTGGGGATTTTTGAAAGCGTTTGCCGTCGGCGGGCTGATTTGTATGATAGCGCAAGTGGTTATCAATTTCACCGACCTTACGGCGGGTAAAATTCTCGTTATGTTTATGCTCATCGGCGTAGTATTGCAGGGCTTGGGCTTGTATCAATACCTCGTCGATTTCGCGGGCGCGGGGGCGACCGTGCCTATTTCGGGCTTTGGTTATCTGCTCGCAAACGGCGCGATTAAGGGCGCGCAAAAAGGGCTTTTCGGCGCGTTTACGGGCGCGCTCACGGCGGCAAGCGCGGGTATTTCCGCCGCCGTCATATTCTCCTTTTTGATGGCTATGCTCTTTAAGTCCAAATCCAAGAAAAATTAAACCGACGGCGTTTGCCGTCGGGGAATAATCAGTTTTCAAGTCCAAGCAAATAATCGGCGGAAATTTCCAGTTGCTGACAAATCTTTTTTAAGGTCAGTATATCCGGCTCGCGTAAGCCTTGCTCGTAGTTTGAGTATGCGGAACGCGTAATGCCTATCATTTCCGCTACTTTTTGCTGTGATAACGCGTGCGAGCGACGCACCTCTTTTAAGCGTTGTGAAAAGATATCCATATCATTATTTTAACACAAAACGTGTCAATAATACTTGACTTGACACGATATGTGTCGTATAATAGCGGTAAGGAGATACGAGTATGAAAAAACGGGATATGGAGTTGCGGGAGCGGGGCTGGACGGAGGCGTTTAGGGCTTGTCCGAAGCTGGCGGAATATTTTATTGAAGCGGAGAGGCTGATAGCAAAATCAGGGGAAAAGCAGGCGGAAAAGTTGCGCGAAAAAACGGAAGCCTTGGCAGAAACGGCGAGAGCGTTGGACGGGTTGGATTTGGAAATCGCGTATTATTTGAAAAAGGTGCGCGGCGTGGATAGGGAAGCGTTGTTGCACGTGTTGCGAAACGCCTACAAAAGCGAGTGCGAGCTGCAAAAGGCTTTATACGGAACGGACGAGCGTGACCGCTCAATTTGGGTTGGATTGTACATAAATAGCCCCGCGTTTTCACGCGGGGCTATTGATTAAGCATTCATTTTAATATAATCGAGTTTTTTGAGGTTTTCGTCGAGGAGCTTGATAAAGCCCTCGCGGTCAACCTCCGTCACCAGCTCCACGTTGCCGTCGTCGCAAAATTCCACGAGCGTCATACCCGGTTTTTCGTGTAAATCGACGGTGACCTTGCATTTTTTCGTCTTGAAAAACTCGGGATACACGAGCGCGAACAGCGCGCATACGTCGTTGGTAGCTACGCGTTTGTCGGGGTAGCCCGGCTCCCAGTACTGTCCGTACATATCGTACATCAGTTTCCCGATATCGTTCACCGTTGCCAAACCGTTTACGTAGTCCTCGCCAAGGTGCGCCTTTCTTCTGCCTACGTCCGAGGGAAGCATCAGCAAGGGGATTTTGCTGTCCAAAACGATTTGGAAAGCTTCGGGGTCACAGGAGATGTTAAAGGAAATATGGTCGGGATATCCCTCCATACCGTAGGGCGAGCCGCCCATAAACACGATTTGGGGGATTTTTTCAATGATATCGGGGTGTTTTTGGAAAAGCACGCCGATATTCGTATGCGGGCCGAGAACCATAGGGATAATATCCCCGTTCCCGTTTTTAAGTACCTCGTACATAGCCTCTACGGCGTCTTGTTTAATAATTTTACGCTGAACCGTCGCGGGAGGGATATACCCGCCCAAGCCCTCTTTTTGGTGGATAAATTCCGCGGTCGCGCTGACGCGGTGCATAGCGGTCGCTTGCCCTTCGGCTACGGGGATATCCTTTTGCAAAATATCCAAAAGGTGTAAGGTGTTCCGCGTAGCGGTTGCAATGGGGATATTCCCCACGACGGTGGTGAGGAGCAGTACGTCCACGTTCTCGTCCGTGAGCGCGTAGATGAGGCACACGCTGTCGTCTACGCCAGGGTCGGTATCAATAATCAATTTATACTTTTTTCTGTTCATAAGCAAACCTCTCATAAACATTATACTGTATTTTTTGCAAAATGGCAATAGTTTTTTGAAAAATTTATGCGGAGAGGTTGGGTTTGTTGCCGAAAATATCCGATTGCAGGTACGCGTCGGGAATCTCGCCGACGATAACCGACTCGCCTACGAGGATTTCCGTAATCACCGCAAAATTTTCCGTGCGCGAGGGCATAACGATACTGATATCTGCGACCACGTTTAAGTAAATGGAGTGCTTGGTTTGGTTAATACCCACGCTTTCAAAGGTGGAGGAGAAATCACAGGAAACGCTGCTGACGGGGATAATACGGAACTGTATGCTCGGTCCTAAACCCGCGAACGCTTCGATACCCGTCAACGCGCCGAGCGGCACAGGTATTCCGTTCAAGCTCAAATTTTTGAGGTTGGATTGCGATATGGAAGCGGTGTCGCGGGCGATTTTGTTGATTTTTAAGGGGTTTGCCGCAACGCCCACGATTTTGCCCGCGTCGTCGCGGGTGACGGTCACGAGGTCCTCGTAACGCATTTCGTCGGAGAGCGTATAATACACCGCGTCGTTGACGGCGACGGTCGTGCTGGCGCGCATAGTGGCTTCGCTGATGGAAATGAGCACACGCGTCACGTTGCGTTGAAAATATAAAAACAAACAAATGGACACTACCACTACGATAAATAAAATGACAATAAGCTTTCGCCGCATACGGCGTTTTTTCTTTTTACCTTTTACGGAGTAGCGGGGCAAATCGTATTCGGCAAACTTATTCATACGCGGCTTGCCCGTTTGAGCGTTTGTAAAATTTTCTCGTTACCCGCGTGAAAGGCAGAGCCGTTTAAGCGTTCGCGCAAAATTTCGTCCGCAATCGTTTTATCAATCGCTTCTTCTATCCTAAAAAGTTCCTTTTGCGGCAGTACCCTGCACAAGCCTTTTTTGCGGAAATACTCGGCGTTTTCCTTTTGGTCGCCTCGCGTTTGCCCCTCCAAGGGGATAAGCAATGCGGGTTTTTTGAGTGCGAGAAGCTCGAAAACCGTACCCGCGCCCGCGCGGGAAACCACAAGGTCGGCACAGGCATACGCGCTACCCATGTCTGAAACGAACTCTTCTTGACGGTAGTTTTTGAAATTGCTTTTTACCGTGTTTCCCTTGCCGCAAATATGCAATATAAAATACTTTTCCGTCAGCGTTTTCAAACGCTTCCGCAAGGCCTCGTTGATTGCCGCGCTCCCGCTGCCGCCGCCGAATACGAGCACGACTTTTTCGTTGAAGCCGATATTCAAGCGCCGTCGGGCTTCGGCGCGCGTGGCGGAAAGCACGGAGCGTTTTATCGGCGCGCCGCTGTGCACGCCGCGACGGAATTTTTTTGCCGTTTCGGGGAACGAGGTGAAAACCGCCTTGCAAAAGGGCGCGGAAAGCCTGTTGGCAAGCCCCGCCGAAAAATCGCTTTCGTGGGCGTAGCAGGGGATTTTCAATTTCCTTGCCGCAACCACGACGGGCAAGGCGACGAAGCCACCCTTGGAAAAAACCGCGTCGGGGCGAAAGGTCTGTAAGCCCTTTTTGGCTTCCTTTACGGCTCTGAAAAACGCCGCGGGGATTTTCAGGTTCTGCTTAAAGCCCGCAAAGCCGCCGCCGCGTACGAGCTTTGGACATTGCAAGGTATAATAGGGGATTTGCCATTCGGCAACAATCCCTTTTTCAATGCCGTCCGTACCCATATAACAAACGTCCGTTACGCCCTCGGAAAGCAACTCCTCGATAAGTGCGATATTCGGTACGGTATGCCCCGCGCTTCCGCCGCCTGTAAAAAGAATTTTTTTCATAATGCACCCCGTATATATTATAGGCGCGGGTGCAATAAAATATGCCCGCGATTGCGGGCATCCATTTAATATTGCAGGAGGATTTCCTTGGCGGTTTTGGCAACGCGAGCGCGTAACTCTTCGGGAGCGAGCACGCGTACGCCCGCGCCTAGACCTAAGATTTTCCGCACCAGCGTTTCGTCGTTGGGCAAGGTCATTTCGGCGTACCATTGCCCGTTTAGCTGTTTCAAGTTTTCCCCGCCAAGCCAGTCTTGCGCTTCCACGAACGCGGCTTCGCTGACGGCGAGCCGTACGTCCACGCTTTCCGCGTCGTCCGTCCAGAAATTCAAGGGGATATCCTCGCGCGTGAAAGGGCGTTTGACGAATATTTCCTCCGTCTTTACGCAAGAACGAACGCGCCCCAAGCGGAATAGACGAAACGCACGCTGTTTATAGCAAAAGGCGTATAAATACCATACGTTTTGCTTGAATACGAGCACGTGCGGCTCGATTTTTCGCGTCGTTTTTTCACCGCTTCGCGCGTGGTATTCGATTTGCACGACGATTCGCTCCTTAATGCACTCCTCAAACAGCCGCAGCTTTTCCGAAAAAAGCACGGAATCTCCCCAAGTGCCGCCGTCTACGAGGATTGCGCCGATATCGCCTGACAGCGCGAGGTCGCGCTGCTCCGATTTCACTTGCGCCGAAAGTTTGCGCTTGGCTTGCATAAACCGTTCTTCGGGGAGCTGGGAATACATCGCGCCGAGCGCCTCGATTGCGGCTTCGTATTCCTCTTTGGTCATAAAGCCTTTGGGGAGCTTGTAATTGTCGGAAATACAAATCCCGCCGTCCCTGCCGCGCTTGACGTATAGGGGAACGCATACGGACAGCTCGTCGATATAACGGTATACCGTCCGTACCGATAAATCGAACTTTTCCGAAAAATAAGTCGCCGTCACCTTGCGTTTTGCCAAAAGGTCAAACAGCATTTCCACTAAAATCGTAAATTTCATAAAAAATTTTCCTCTTTTTTATAAATATTTTAACAAACCTGACAGAAATTGTCAAGTTTTCTGTGCTATATTATGGTTGTAAAATAAAAAAGGCGGAAAAAATTATGAAAGAAACGAAATTCGACGTGTTTGTAGAGGGTTTGGAGGAAAGACGGTTTCAGGCGAAAAACGAGGAAATCAACCGCGCGCTTGCGCTGTCGTTACGCACGAAAACGCGGGAAGAGGTGGTAAACGAGCTGTTTTGCTCTTTGACCTTTGTAATCGGGACGGGAACGGTGCTTGCAAAGGAGGAGAGAAAAACGCTTGCTTTTTAAGGCGATTGCGCGCAAACTACGTCCAAACGCTTGACAAACAAAGGGAAAAAGTGTAAACTAACAAATAAAGAAACGGCTTGAAAGAGGAGAACAGTAATGGCAAACGTAATGGATACGCTCCGCGCGAGAGGATTTGTAAAACAGACGGTGTTTGAAGAAGAACTCTACGAGAAGCTCGGAAAAGAGAGCGTGCCTTTTTATATCGGCTTCGACCCCACGGCAGATTCCCTGCACGTAGGACATTTTATGCAGCTTATTGCAATGCACCACATGCAGCAGGCGGGGCATAAGCCCATCATCTTGATAGGCGGCGGTACGGCAATGATCGGCGATCCGTCGGGCAGAACGGATATGCGGTCTATGATGACCAAAGAAACCATTCGCCATAACGTGGAATGCTTCAAAAAGCAAATGTCGCGCTTCGTGAGCTTCGAGGGCGAGAACGCCGCGGTGATCGTGGACAACGGCGACTGGCTTTTGGGGCTTAACTACGTGGATTTCTTGCGCGAAATCGGCGCGCATTTCTCCGTCAACAGAATGTTATCCGCCGAATGCTTCAAACAGCGTTTGGAGCGCGGCTTGTCCTTTTTGGAATTTAACTATATGCTGATGCAGGCGTACGATTTCCTCGTTTTGTACAGAAAGTACGGCTGTCAGTTGGAGCTTGGCGGCGACGACCAGTGGAGCAATATCCTTGCGGGTGCAAACCTCATTCGTATCAAGGAGCAGCAGCCTGCTTTTGCTATGACCTTTACCCTGCTCACGACCTCGGACGGCAAGAAAATGGGTAAGACGGCAAAGGGCGCGGTTTGGTTGGACGAGAATAAGACCACTCCCTACGAGTTTTATCAATATTGGAGAAATATCGACGACGGCGACGTGGAAAAATGTATGAAGCTGCTCACCTTCCTTTCGGTGGAAGAGATAGAAGAGCTTTGCCGCTACAAGGACGAGCGTATCAACAAGGCGAAGGAAACGCTTGCGTACGAGCTGACCAAAGAGGTACACGGCGTGGAAAAGGCAAACCTCGCGCAAAGTCAGGCGCGTGCGGCGTTTGGCGGCGCGGACGCGGAGCTTTTGACCAAAGAGGTGGAAGGTTGCGCGACGGTCGTGGACGTAATGGTTGCCGCGGGCGTGGCGAAATCCAAGGGCGAAGCGCGCCGACTTATCGAACAGGGCGGCGTATCGGTGGACGAGGATAAAGTGACGGACGCCAACGCGCCCGTGCCCGCAAAAGAGTTCGTTTTGCATAAGGGCAAGAAAGTGCATTTGAAAATTATCGTAAAATAAGCAAAAGGCGGTGTAATACCGCCTTTTTTCAAAGGAAAGAATATGGAAAAAGCAGTCCGTACGGTATACGCGCCGTACGAAAGCGAAAAAGTGATAGAAAAATCGCGCTTTATCACCTATTGCGCGCACGCGGAAAGCGAGGAGGAAGCGAGGGCGTTTATTGCGGATATCCGCAGCCGCCATTCGCTGGCTACCCACGTTTGTTTTGCGTTTATCGCCGATAAAATAGGCAACGTGCAGCGTTTTTCGGACGACGGCGAGCCGCAAGGAACGGCAGGTGTGCCTATGCTGGAAGTGCTCAAAGCGAAAAAATTATACGAAACGGTTGTGGCGGTCGTGCGGTATTTCGGCGGCGTGAAATTAGGCGCGGGCGGGCTTGTCCGCGCGTATTCCTCGTGTACGGCGGAGTGCTTGGACGGCGCGGATATCCGCGTTTTGGAGGTTTGTAAGGAGCTGACGCTTTGCGTGGATTATACGGGGATCGATAGTCTGCAAAAATACCTTTCAACGCATACCTGCTCCCTGCTTTCTACCGATTACGCGCAAGAGGTACGCTTCAAAATCGCCGTCAAAAAGACGGAGAGCGAAGCGTTTGTTGAAAGGCTCGTCGATTATATGCAGGGCAGGGTGCGGATAGAAACGGGCGAGGAATATTACGCGGCGTTTCAAGAGTAAATAAAAAAATAAAACGGAGGAGATAAAAATATGAAATATTGTAATCTTCGCGGGATTCGCGCTTCGCGGGTCGTTATGGGCTGTATGCGTATTGCCGACAAGCCCTTGCAGGAAACGGAAAACCTTATCGTAGAAGCGGTGCGTGCGGGCGTAAACGCCTTTGACCTTGCCGATATTTACGGCAAGGGGGATTGCGAACGCATTTTCGGTGTCGCCGTGCGCGATTTGGGGCTTGCGAGAAAGGATTATATCATTCAGAGCAAGTGCGGCATACGCAAAAACGAAGCGGGGAACTGGTACGATTTTTCCAAAGAGCATATTATAGCGTCCGTGGAAAACAGCTTGATTCGTTTGAATACGGAATATCTGGACGTGTTTTTATTGCACCGCCCCGATACGCTCGTCGAGCCGTTGGAGGTCGCCGAAGCCTTTGATAAATTGCACGGCGACGGCAAGGTGCGCGCGTTCGGCGTCAGCAATTTTTCCGCTTTGCAGATACAGCTTTTGGAGAGCTGCGGCGTGGACGTAACGGCAAATCAAATGCAATTTTCGCTCGGACATACCGCGCTTATAGACGCGGGCTTCAACGTGAACACGGACAAGGACGAAGCGGTCGTGCGCGCGGGTGAAACCTTGGAATATTGCAGAATGAAGAAAATCGCCTTGCAGGCTTGGTCGCCTATGCAGTACGGGCATTTCGCGGGGGCGTTCGTCGGCAACGAGAAATTCGAAACGCTCAACGCGCTCTTGGACGCGCTTGCGGAAAAATACGGCGTAACGCCTTCTACGATTGCCGTAGCTTGGATATTGCGCCATCCCGCGTTTACGCAAGTCGTAACGGGCACGACGAATACCGAACGCATGCGCGAAATGTGCGCGGCGGCGGACGTGGAGCTTACCCGCGAGGAATGGTATGCTCTTTACCGTGCTACGGGCAAAACGCTGCCGTAATTAGAGGGAAATAAAGGCTTGCATTTTACAAACTTGTGCAAAGTATACAAACGCGAGGGACAAGTTTGGTGATTTTGTCCATTGTAATTTTTTTGCGAATATAGTAAAATAATAGTATCGAAAAATATGTAATCCATTTGGAGGAAAAAGATTATGTCAGGACTTTTGCTGAAAGGCATTAACAAAGTATACCCTTCCGGCGTACAAGCGGTATTCGATTTCTGTCTCGATATTAGAGATAAGGAATTTATCGTTTTGGTGGGACCTTCCGGTTGCGGTAAATCCACTACGCTTCGTATGATTGCCGGCCTCGAAGAAATTTCTTCGGGTGAACTGTATATCGACGGTAAGCTCGTGAACGACGTCGTTCCCAAGGACAGAGATATCGCGATGGTTTTCCAGAACTACGCGTTGTATCCCCACATGTCCGTTTACGACAATATGGTGTTCGGTTTGAAGCTTCGTAAAGTACCCAAGGAAATCATTGACCAGAAAGTTAAAGCGGCTGCGGAAATTCTCGGTATCACCGATTATCTTTCCCGTAAACCCAAGGCACTTTCGGGTGGTCAGCGTCAACGTGTTGCGCTCGGTCGTACGATCGTTCGTGAGCCCAAGGTATTCTTGCTCGACGAGCCTTTGTCCAACCTCGACGCAAAGCTCCGTGCTTCCATGAGAACGGAAATTTCCAAGCTGCACGCTCGTCTTGCTACGACGTTCATCTACGTTACCCACGACCAAGTAGAAGCTATGACCATGGGTACGCGTATCGTCGTTATGAAGGACGGCTTTATGCAGCAGGTTGACACCCCGCAAAACCTTTACGATTATCCCGTAAACCTGTTCGTTGCAGGCTTTATCGGTACGCCCCAGATGAACTTCTTTAAGGATTCTACGCTTTCCTCTTCGAAGGGTAAAGTATATATCGAATTCACGGGCAACAACAAGATTTTGCTTCCCAAGTCCGTTGCGGCAAGAATTAAGAACATCAACGAATATCTTGACACGGGTAAGAAGATCACGCTCGGCGTTCGTCCCGAGGATATCCATCAGGATCAGATGTTCATTTCCAACTCGCCTGAAACGGTTGTAAACGCGCGTGTTGAAGTTATCGAAAAGCTCGGTGCTGAAACGCAAATTTACTGTGAACTTGACCACGAAGGCAAGGAAAGCTCGGTTATCGACAACTCTACGCAAATGATCGCGAAGATTTCCAGCCGTGCAGTCGTTGCACTCAAAGACGTTATCGAGCTTGCCTTCGACGCGCATCATATCCATATGTTCGACGGCGAAACGGAAGCTACGCTCCTTGAAAGAGACGAAGGCTACGAGGTTATCGAAGAGAATGCGGAAGGCTCGGCGTTCGTGCCTCCTACACCGCAAGAAATGCGTTCGAGAATCGACGCTGCACGTATCGTAACGAAAGAAATGAAAGCGCAAGCGAAGAAAGACGCGAAAATGGCGAAAATGCAGGCGAAGAAAGCGGCTGCCGAAGCTGCGGCTGCCGAAGCAGCAGCGGAAGCTCCCGTAGAGGAAGCACCTGCTACCGAGGAAGCTCCCGTTGAAGAAGCTCCCGCGGAAGAAAAGAAAGACCAAGAATAATCAACGTTAGTTTTTCATTTTTGTACCTCATACGCAACGCCCTCTTGTTTCGACAAGAGGGCGTTGTGTATTTTTATGCCGCGCTTTTGAACAGGCGTACGGCAATGGCGGTCATATCGTCCTTGGCGACGCCGCCGTAGGCTTGCAGAGCTTGCTCTAATAATAAATCGGCAAGCTGTTGCGGGTTATGTATGGGAATACTTTTCAGCGCGTCGTACAAATCGGTGGTAGAGCCGAACGCTCCCGTGATACCGTCGCTCAAAAAGAGCAGGGTGTCGTTTTCTTGTAAATCGTACGACGCGGCGTCGGGATGCAGGGAATCGAGAATACCGAGGGGGAGAGAACCGCCTTCTAAAACCTTGACGGTATTCCCCGACAGGATAAATCCCACGGGCGAGCCGATTTTGACGATATCCGCTTTGCCGTCGTCCAAATCAACGATTGCGATATCCACGCACGCAAAGCTTTCTTCCTTACTGAAAGTCAGCAATTTATTGATGGTGGAAAGCACCGATTCCGAAGGCATTTTTGCACGGTAAAAGCTTTCCAAGAGCGAAATGGTGCTTTCGGAGATACGGCGAGCGTACTCGCCGCTGCCCATACCGTCCGATAGCGCGACCATAAACCGTTTTTCGTCGATTTTGATAACCGAATGGGTATCCCCGCTTGCTGTTTCGCCCGTTTTTTTGGTGGAAGCCACGCCAAACGCCGCGTCGTAGTAGGGCTTTTTGCGTAAAATACAGCAAAATTTATCCCCCGAAAGGGTGATGCGTTCGGAAATCATCATAGGGGTAGCAAACAAATGCGAGGCAACGGCGGCGATTTTTTTCACGTCCGCTTTGCCAAAAGTAATTAAAGAAAGGGTGGGGTTGTCCTCGTCGCCGTAAACGAGCACCTCCGAGCACACGATCCCCGCGCCGAGCAACGCCACGTTCAACGCGCGCTCTTTTTCCGTGTAGATACGAAGCGGCTCGCTTTGTTCGAGAGCGAGGTTGCGTAAAATCTCGCTTACGCCCTGTGCTTGTCCTGCAAGCAGCGTTCTGCCCGAAGCAGCGTTTTCCGTTTCCGTCATATACTTTCTGTAATCCCCGATTTGTCGGTTGACGGCGTAGAGGATATTGCTTTGATTGACGCAAATATCCGCGAGACGTTTGGGCATATCAATCAGACTGACTTTGCCCTTTAAGCACCCCACGGCAACCAGCTTTTCCAAATCCTGCATAACGCCCTTGCGTGCGCAAGCGCGGTATTGCGGACAAGCCTTGCACGCTTCCTCGACGACGCAAGCGCGTATGTATTCTTTTGCGCCCGACTCCGCTTCCGTCGTGCCGAGCGCGGAAAAGGTCGTCTGAATTTCACGGAACACCGCCGAAATTTCAAACAGCTGTTTCCCGATTGCCGCACGGTTGCGGTTGATAGCGATACGCGAAAGGTGTTTTTCGCGGTAATATACGAGGCGGTTTTCCATTTCCCGTATCAACGGGGTAGGGAGCAGAATGAAAAAGAGCGTGGGGAGGGTGACGGAGAGTATGGCTTCGACAAGGTGGTTTGCCGTATAGGAGTACAGCCCGTCGGCGTAGCCGTAGGCAAAAAATACGGCGAGCAGCGCGCACGCCGCGCCCAAGCGTCCCGTCTTGATAAATAAGGTCACCGCCACGCCGTAGACGAAAAAGCGTTCGGGGGAAAGCCCGATTACGAGCGCGGGCGGCAGAGAAAGCACGAACGCGCATACGATTGTCGAAGCGTCCTTCGTGGCGCACGCAAAAACCAGCAAAACGAAAAATGCGATACCCATGTATGCGTTCACGCTCAATAATCGACAAATGCCTACGCCTACGGTTACGAAGAACAGTATGCAAAAAACGAGCTCCTCGCCCTTTAAGCGGCATTTGAGAAATTTTTTCACCAACGCCTTGATGGCGACGGAGAAAACGGCGGCGAGCAGAAAAATGCCTGCCGCGATAATGATTTTTTGCGGTAGCGCGCTCAACTCGGCGATAAATGCCACGGGCGGCGCGTAAGGAGTGAAAGGCGCGAACGCGACGAAGCCGCCGAGGGAAAGGGATAGCGCGAGAAGCGGGAAAAAACCGCCGTTTGCGCCTGCCCGTTCCTGCTTTTCACGAAGAAGAAACCCGCCGAGAAGGAGCAGGCTTTGTGCGGCGGAAAGCAGGATATCCGTTAAATTCCAATGCAGGAGCGCGACGAGAAAATACAGAAAGGTGGAGACAACGGGGGAGAGCCCCGCGGTGGGTAGCGCGTAAACGAGCGCGAGCGCGAGCGGATCGGCGTTGTCGCCTACGTGCCGTAAAAACAGCATTGCCGCCCCGAAAAGTAAGTAAAGGGCGAGCCTGCCCAAATCCGTTTTTTTGCGAGTGTACATAATAACCTCCGTGGTTTTGTCAAAGGATATTATATAACGAAAAACCCCGCCGAAATTGTCCTTTTTTATAAGAACGGCGGGGATTTTGTCCTATATACTTCAAGGTTGATTTTGAGTGGCTAACCTTGTACTTCGTTTACGTTGAAGCCGAGGCTGATTAAAATGGCGCGGTTTACGCGGGACATTGTGGCGGGCGGCAATTCGCCGATACGCTCCTTCAAGCGGCGTTTATCCAGCGTGCGTATCTGTTCGAGCAGAATGACGCTTTCCTTTGCCAAGCCGAACGCGGGCGGCAATTCGATATGTGTGGGGAGCTTGGCTTTGTTTATCTTGCTCGTGACCGCGGCGGCAATAATCGTGGGGGAATATTTGTTTCCTACGTCGTTTTGCACGACGAGTACGGGGCGTATACCGCCCTGTTCGCTTCCCACGACGGGGGATAAGTCCGCATAATACAGTTCACCGCGTTTTACGTTCATCTCACTCTACCTCTTTTGAAAAAACAGCCACTCCCTTGTTATATTGTATGTAGGGGAAGCCTTTTTCCGTTACAAAGTATAGCCATTACGGCGATTTTTTATTCATACGATTGCAATAAAAAAGCAGGTATGCTTTCAACGCATACCTGCCCTTATTTTATCGCTTATTTTTAGATGATACAGCGCGCGTCTTTTTCGGGAAGAGAGTCAAGCTCCTTTTTCTTCTCCGTATAGCCCGCTTTGCCAAGGAGCGCGAAGGTCGCTTTTTTGCCCTCTTCAACGCCCGGTTGATTGAAGGTGTTGATGTTGAGCATTGCGCCCGCATAGGCCGTTTGCAGCTCAAAGAGGAAGAGAAGCTGACCGAGGGTAAACGCGTTCAATTCGGGGAGATAAAGCGTATAGTTCATTCTGCCCGCTTTTGTAAGCGCGTACGCCGTCGCCGCGTTTTCCGCTTGGATAAGCTCTTCCATAGTATGTCCGCCGAGGAAGGATACGTCGGGGATATTCTCGCAACCGTGAGGAATGGGCATTTCGCAACCGTATTTTTTGAGGGAAAGGAAGGTGACTACCTTGTCGAAAGGACCTTCGGTGTACAGTTGTACTTGCGAATGTTGGTCGGTAACGCCGAGCGATTTAACGGGCGTTTGACCCACGTTGCAGGCTACGCCGTCAAGCGTAACGTTTTTGCCCAAGCTTTCCGCCCAAAGCTGGCAATACCAGTCGGCGATATATTTAAGGTTATCCGAATAGGGCATCATTACGCCGATATTCTTGCCCTGCTCCATTGCGGCAATTTGCAATACCGCGCACATAAGAGCGGGGTTTTTGTTCATAGAGGAATAACGGCAAGCGTGGTCCATATACGCCGCACCTGCAAGCAAACCCTTGATATCAATGCCAAGCACCGCTGCAGGCAAAAGCCCTACGGGGCAAAGCTGGGAAAATCTGCCGCCAACGCCGTCGGGGAGGATATAGCTTTTAATGCCGCCTACCTCGTCGGAAATCTTTTTAAGATTGCCTTTCTTTTCGTCGGTGGTGAAAATGACGTTTTCCTTAACGTTTACGCCCGCTTTCGTCAGCTGGTCGAGAATGATAAGGTATTGCGCCATCGTTTCGCTCGTCGCGCCCGATTTGGAAATCACGTTGAAGCAGGTCTTTGCGGGGTCGATAACGTCGAGAAGGTCTTTCATTCTTACGGGGTCTACGTTGTCCTCCACGTAAAACTTCGGTCCTTTTCTCTTTGCGCGGGGCAAATCGTTGTAGTGCAAGTGGCAAAGCGCGTTGAACGCCATAATAGGACCGAGCGCGCTGCCGCCGATACCGAGTACCACGAAGTTTTGGAATTTACTACGGATTTGTTTCGCCGTTTGCAAAATATCCGCAACGATTTCCGTTTGGTTGTAGGGAAGCTCCGTCCAGCCCATATACAGCTCGTCTTTGCCTCTGTTCTCCTGCACGTAGCGGAACGCCGCGGCGGCTTTGGAGGAATAGGAAGCAAGCTGTCTTGCTGTGAAGCCCTTGTCGCCCAAGAAACGGTCGGTCATGTTGTTGTAGTCCAAGGTTACGCGCATAGAGTTGCGCCATTCTCTGGTTTTGTAGCCCATAATGTTCTCCTTTTGTTTGGTGTGTTTAGTGTACTGTTATATTTTACTCTTAATTGCTTTTAATGTCAAGGAACGGAACGCAAAAAGTGTATAAAAAATCAAGAAATTTTATAAATTTTCTTTTTTACAGGAATTATTCCAAGCAAGATCCAAATAAGCGCGGTGAGAAGAAGCAAGGCTACGCCCGAGAGCAACATACAGAGAAATTCGCCCGTAAAGGCTTGGAATAGAGAAACGAATAAATCGCCGCAAAGCGCGATGGGCAGCACGGCGAAAAACGCCTTGAAAACGGAGTGAATGAATACCTGCCCCTGTCGTTTGAAGATTTTTGTGTACAATTTAGGGCATTTTTTATTGAGCAGAAGTAAGTTGCAGGTCGCCGTGACGATATAGCTCGCGCCAAGCCCGATGATATAGGCGTAGCCGCCGCAAACGGCGGGCAAGAGCAACACGCAAAGGAGCATTGCCGCCGCGCCGAGGAAATAATAGACGAAGGTCTGTTTTTCAAAGCCCATGGAATTGAGCATACCCGTAGAAATCATAGTCAAGCTCATAGGCAAAAGCAAAGGACAGCCTCTACGGATAAATTCCCCTGCAAGCGGCTCGGAAAAGGCGATTTTCCCTAGCTCGTCGCCAAACGCGTAGAAAAAAGGCAACAAAAAGCAGGCGACGAGCGTAGACACGCAAAGCCCTTTTGAAAGGTTTTCGTATAAGCGTTCGGCGTCTTTACGGTAGAAGTTTTCGGACAGCTCGGGAACGAGCACGAGGGAAAGGGAGCCGATTATGGTAGAGGGAATAAAAAGTACGGGGATCGCCATGCCCGATATCACGCCGAAAAGGGTGAGCGCTTCTGTTTCGCTCATGCCCGCCCGCACCAGCATTGCGGGCAATAAAACGGCGACGGCGGAGTTGACGAGCGTGCCGCTCGCGCGGACGGAGGTGATAGGCAGGGTTGCGTTGAAAAGGGGTTTGAGCTGTTTTTGCGGCTTGGCGAGCTTGCCGCCGCCAAAGAAGAAGCAAAGGGCGGAGGCGAGAAAGGAAAAGACGTAAGAAACGACGACTGCCCAGCCCGCAAGGTTTGCGCCCGTCGTTGCGTTGGAGACGTTTCTCAAAAGCAATACGCCCGCCACGACCATCACCGTTTCTTCGGCGATTTCCAAGACGGAGGGCAGTAAAAACTGTTTATTGCCCCAAAAATATCCGCGGAATACCGCGTAGATAGAGGTCACGGTCAAACCGAGCAGTAAAATGCGAAAAACGGTCAGGCTTCTTTCGTCGGAAAAGAGAAAGGACACCGTATTAGGGAATACGCCGAGCAAGATAGACACGGGCAGGGTGAGCAAAATACAAAGGAAAAGCCCCGCGCTCACCGCGCTTTTTTCTCCGTAAATATCGTTTTGCGCTTTGCTTTTGGAAATGAGGCGGGACACGGTGAGGGGAATACCGCCCGTGCCTATCGTGAGAAAGACGGAAAAGACGGAAAGTGCGACTTGGTACAGCCCCACGCCCTCCGCGCCGAGCAGACGGGAAAGGACGATACGGTATAAAAAGCCCAAGGCGCGCTCTGCAACGGAGAGCGCGGTGACGATAGACGCGGTGGCAAAAGCCGTGGTTTTAATGGTTTTATGCGGATTGTGCGGCGTATAGTTTTTCATACTATTATTGTACGAGCCGTATGCGCGGGGTATGACAAGCATATTTTGAAAAGATAGCGCATACAATGTAAATATGTTAAAGCTGGAAATACCCGAATTTTACATAGTAAAAAAAGGACAGACCTTGCGCGAGATTGCCGTGGCGTTTTGTATTGCCGAGCGTTTGCTCGCAAGAGAAAACAAACTTTTGAGCGAGCCGTGCGAGGGAATGCTGCTCCGTATTCCGACGGAGCGCGGAAACGCGTATACGGCGGGGGAGCGGGACACGAAGGTCTTGCTTTGCGGGAGCGAGAAAAGCTTTCTTGAAAAAAACGGAACGAGCGTTTTATATCCCGGTATGCGCGTGATTTTATAAACGCACACTTTCGCGTTTCTTTGCATACGATATAATAAGTAATTATTACGCGAAAGACCGAAAAAGACGGCGGGAGAGAATAACGAAAGAAAAACCTGCCGAGATTTCGGGTTTATTCGTAACAGGAGGTATACCATGTCCTTTTATTCTAATTTTCAATCGGATAAATGCCCCGGGACGATTACGGGCAATCCGCTCGGCGGTTTAACGGAAAAGGTTTGTATTCAGGCGGAAAAGATTTTCGACGCGTGCATCAAACAAACGCAAATCGAAAATTACGCGCTGACCTTAACCGACCTTTCTCCCGAGTCGCCTACATATCCTTTGACCTTCGTCAGCGCGCGTTCCGTCGCTTCGGAGGCAACCGTTACCAACCTCACCGTCGACAGACAGCTGGATAAATCTTGCGCTCGCGTGCAAGCGACGGTATCCGTGCCCCTTGAAGTGCTTTACACGGACGCGGCGGGCGTAGAGGGCAGTGCAACGGCGACCGTTTCGCTCAACCAAGACGTTTTGCTGTTCGTGCCCGCACCCTCGATTATGCCCTTTACCGTGAAAGCGGTGGTCAGCGCGGTTGCGCCCGAGGGCGTTTACAATCCCGAAACGCAAGGCTTTACCGTGTCCATTTGCGCGACGATTATTTTGAAGATTGCAATGCCCGTAGAGCTGCTCATTCCCTCGTACGGATATTGCGTGCTTCCGCCCTGCCAAGAATATTCGCAAGAGGTATGCGCGGGATTTTTCGAATTGCCGCTGTACCCGCAAGCAAAGAACTGTCATTGTAAAAATTAAAACGCAAAAAGAAAAAAAGCAGTCCGTTTCCACGGGCTGCTTTTTGTGTTTATCCCTTTGAAATCCTTGCTTTTTATAGGAAGAAATGGTATAATAAGGCTATGAATATTTACGCTATTAGCGATTTGCATTTATCCACGACCGCGGACAAGCCTATGGACGTGTTCGGCGGGAACTGGGAAGGGCATTTCGAAAAAATAAAAAACGATTGGCTTTCTGTCGTGAAAGAGGAGGATATCGTCCTAATTTCGGGGGATATCAGCTGGGCAATGAAGCTTACGGACGCGCTGGAAGATTTGCGCGCGCTCGCGCTTTTACCGGGGAAAAAGGTGTTTGTCCGCGGCAACCACGATTATTGGTGGAACGGGATTTCCAAGCTCCGCGCCGCCGCGCCCGACGAAAGCTTTATTTTTTTGCAAACGGACGCCGTGAAAATCGGCAACTTCGTTATTGTCGGCTCGCGCGGGTGGAGCTGTCCTGGCAGCCCTGATTTTACCGAGCAGGACGAGAAATTGTATCTTCGCGAAGCGGAACGCTTCCGCCTTGCGTTTACCGACGCGGACGCGTTGTATCAAGAGGGGGATATCAAGCTTGCTATGATTCATTACCCGCCCTTTACCTTGAAGAGTGAGGACACGCTCTTTACCGAGCTGTTTGAAAAAAACGGTGTGGAAAAGGTGGTGTTCGGGCATATCCACGGCGCGGCGTATTTTCCGTTGAAAACGGAAAAGCAGGGCGTGGAATATATCCTCGCTTCGTGCGATAAAGTGGGGTTTAAGCTCGTGAAAATCTATTGATTTTTCAAAACGGGCGGCGTAATCCTTTACAAGCGCGGAAAAAAGTGGTATAATAGCGTGTGGAATTGAAGGCGTAGCCTTCGAATACGATAAACGGAGAGAAATATGCTCAAAAGAAAAGATTTGCTAGGGCTTATCGACGTAACGAGAGAGGAGATTACCGAGCTTCTCGACGTGGCGACGGAAATGAAACGGCATTTGAAAAACGGAAATAAACAGCTTCCGTACCTCAAAGGCAAAACGGCAACCATTCTCTTTTACGAGAACAGTACGCGAACGCGTACGAGCTTTGAGCTTGCCGCCAAATACCTTGGGGCGACGGTCATCAATATCGCCGCAAGCAGCTCGTCGGTGGCAAAGGGCGAAACGCTCGTGGACACGGGTAAAACGTTGGACGCACAGCTCAACGATTTCCTGATTATGCGTCATCCTATGGGCGGCGCGCCCTATTTGCTTGGTAAGACGGTAAAGGCGGGCGTTCTCAACGCGGGTGACGGTATGAACGAGCACCCCACGCAAGCGCTTTTGGATATGCTTACTATGCGCGAGCATTTCGGGCACTTGGAGGGCTTAAAGGTGGCGATAGTGGGCGACATCAAGCATTCCCGCGTGGCGAAATCCAACCTCTTCGGTTTGAACGCCATGGGCGCGGAGGTGCGTATGTACGCGCCCGAAACGCTTATCCCCAAAGGGATAGACAAGCTTGGCGCAAAGCTTTGTTCCAGCAAGGAAGAGGCTCTTGACGGCGTGGACGTCGTGATGGGGCTTCGTATTCAGCTCGAACGTCAGCAGGCGGGCAATTTCCCCTCGCTCAACGAATATGCGGAGTTTTACGGCGTGGACGGCAAGTCCCTCAAATACGCCAAGCCCAACGCAATCGTTATGCACCCTGGTCCCGTCAACCGCGGCGTAGAGCTTACGGGCAAAGTAATCGATCACGAAAAGAGCCGTATCGAAGAGCAGGTCTTTTCGGGGATTGCCGTGCGTATGGCGGCGTTGAAGCTGTTGAACGATTATCGCGACAGCAATAAGAAATAAGAGAAAAATACGATAGGAGAAACTACAATGATCATCAGAAACGGTAACGTGGTTTTGAAAAATTCCGTCGAAAAGAAGGATATTTTGATTGAAAACGGTAAAATCGTGAAGCTTGCGGAAAATATTCCCGCGGACGGCAGTATGGAAATTGATGCGGCGGGAAAACACGTGTTCCCCGGTCTTATCGATATGCACGTGCATTTGCGCGACCCCGGTTTTGAATATAAAGAGGATATCGAAAGCGGCTCGAAAGCGGCGGTAAAGGGCGGCTTTACGCAAGTTTGCTGTATGCCCAACACCAACCCCGTTACGGACAATAAAGTCGTGGTCAGCTATATTAAGCATAAATCGGAGGAGGTCGGGCTTTGTAAGGTACACCCGATCGGCGCGATTACCAAAGGCTCGAAAGGCGAACAGCTCGCCGATATCGGCGAAATGAAAAAAGCGGGCGCGGTGGCGATCTCCGACGACGGCGTGAGCGTAAAAAGCTCCCGCTTGATGCGCCTTGCTATGGAATACGCAAGCGGCTTTAATATGAAATGCCTTTGCCATTGCGAGGATAAAGAGCTTGTGGACGGCGGCGTCGTCAACGAGGGGTTAAGCTCGACAATTGCGGGCTTAAAGGGTATTCCCCGCGCGGCGGAGGATATTATCATTGCAAGGGAAATCGCGCTTGCCGAAAGCTTGGACGTGCCCGTGCATATCTGTCACGTATCCACGTACAGCGGCGTAAGACTTATCCGTGACGCGAAAAAAGCGGGCGTAAAGGTGACGGCAGAAACCTGTCCGCACTATTTCTCCGTGACGGACGAAATCGTGACGGGCTTTGACACGAATACCAAGGTCAACCCTCCCATTCGTGAGGATGTGGACAAGCAGGCGATTTTGGAGGGCTTGAAGGACGGAACGCTCGATTGTATCGTCACCGACCACGCGCCCCATCATATCAACGACAAAAACGTAGAATACAACGCCGCGGCGTTCGGTATCAGCGGTATCGAAACTTCGTTTGGCTTTGCAATTACCTATTTGTATAAAGCAGGCGTTTTGAGCTTGCCCGAAATTGCGGAGAAAATGTCCGCCGCCCCCGCGCGTATTTTGGGGCTTGACGGCGGCGAGCTTGTCGAGGGCGGCGTTGCCGATATCATGATTGCGGATTTGAACGAAAGCTTCGTCGTAGACCCCGCAAACTTCGTGAGCAAGGGCAAAAACAGCCCGTTTGGCGGATATAAGCTTGACGGCGTAGTCAAATACACCCTCGTAGACGGGGAAATTAAATATAAGGCGTAAACGGAGGAAAAGCTATGATTACGGATAGACTGATAGAAGGCATTATCGGTATGCAAAACCCGACTTGCGTGGGTTTGGACACGCTGTTCGATTATTTGCCCGACGAAATGAAAGCGGGCGTTACGACCTTTGAGGGCGTAGCGGAACGCGTGTTCGATTTTAATAAAAAATTGATCGACACCCTTTACGATATCGTACCCTCGGTAAAGGTACAAATCGCGTATTACGAAATGTACGGCGTGGCGGGTATGAAGGCGTACGAGGAAACGCTCAAATACGCGGCGGAAAAGGGACTCGTGGTGATTGCGGACGCAAAGCGTAACGATATCGGCTCGACGGCTTCCTGCTATGCAAAGACCTTCCTTGGCGAAACGCAAGTGAACGGGATTTCCCGTCAGGCGTTCCCCGCCGATTACGTGACCGTGAACGGATATTTGGGCACGGACGGTATCGCGCCCTTCGTGGAGGAATGTGAAAAGAAAGACAAGGGTATTTTCGTACTCGTAAAAACCTCCAATCCGTCGAGCGGCGAGCTTCAAAACCTCGTTCTTGAAAACGGGAAGTCCGTTTACGAATATATGGGCGGCTTGGTGGAAAAATGGGGGGAAAGCACAATCGGAAAGTACGGCTATTCGGCAGTCGGTGCGGTCGTCGGCGCGACGCATCCCACGGAAGCGGCGAGATTGCGCGAAGTGTTGCCGCATACCTTTTTCCTTATCCCTGGTTACGGCGCACAGGGCGGCAATGCGGAAATGCTCAAAAGCTGTTTCGGTAAAAACGGCTTGGGCGGTGTCGTGAACAACTCGCGCGGGATTTTGTGCGCGTACAAGAAAAACGGCGGCACGTATTACGAGGCGGCGCGCGCGGCATGTATCGCTATGCAACAGGATTTGTCGAACGTAATCGGTAAAATGAGTAAATAAAGATGAAAGATTATATTGCAACGATTGTAAAAAACGAACGCATAGCCGAAAAAGTCTACGCGGTGACCTTTGCTCTTGACGAGGATATCAAGGTTCGTGCGGGGCAGTTCGGCGATATCGCCGTGGGCGGTACGCATTTGTTGCGCCGTCCTATCGCCATTTGTAAGGTAGAGGGCAGAGAGGTCACCTTTTGCTATCAAATCAAGGGCGACGGCACGAAAGCCTTGAAAGAGATGGGGGCAGGTACGCGTTTAAGCGTGCTGATGCCGCTTGGAAACGGCTTCTTTGTTGAGGAAAACGAGAAGAAGGTCGCGCTTGTCGGCGGCGGCGTGGGCGTGTTCCCGCTCATTTCCGTTTTGCGCGCTTACGCGGATACCAAAGAGATTTCGGCGTATATCGGGTATAGAAACAAAAACGCCGTTTGCGGCGTAGAGGAATTTTCAAAGGCAAATAAATTCGTCGCCGTAACCGACGACGGCAGCTACGGCGAAAAAATGAACGCCGTGCAGGCGTTTGCGGCGGATATCGTCAAGGGCAACCGCCCCGACGTGGTGCTTGCTTGCGGACCTACGCCTATGCTTCGCGCACTCAAAACGCTCGTGGAGAAAGAGAATTTTCTCTGCTACGTGTCCTTGGAGGAGCGTATGGGCTGCGGAATCGGCGCGTGCTTGGTTTGCGTATGCGATTTGACGAATGGCAAAAAAGCGCGCGTATGTAAAGACGGTCCCGTGTTCAAAGTGGACGAAGTGACGATTTAAGGGGGAAGAGAAATGGCGAATTTGGCAGTAAAACTTTGCGGCGTTACCTTAAAAAACCCCGTTATCGCGGCTTCGGGAACGTTCGGCTTTGGACGGGAATTTAACGAATTATACGATGTCGGGACGGTTGGCGGTGTGTCCACGAAGGGCTTGACGTTAGAGCCGCGCTTGGGCAATCCCGTACCCCGTATCGCGGAGAGCAGAGGGGTTATCCTCAACGCCGTGGGCTTGCAAAATCCGGGCGTGGAGCATTTTATCGAAAACGATTTGGCTTGGCTCAAATCGACGGGTACTTGCGTGATTGCAAACGTCGCGGGTAAGACGATGGAAGATTATCGCGATATTTGCGCGCGGTTGGACGGCAAAGTGGATATGATTGAATTGAACGTGTCCTGCCCCAACGTAAAAAGCGGCGCAATGGCGTTCGGCGTAAAGCCGCAAATGCTGGAAGAGGTCACCCGTATCGCAAAATCGGGCGCAAAAAATACGCCCTTGATCGTCAAGCTTTCCCCCAACGTAGAAAATATCGCGGAAAACGCGAGAGCCGCCGAACGCGGCGGCGCGGACTGTATTTCGCTGATTAACACGCTGACGGGTATGGCAATCGATATCGAAAGAAGAAAGCCGATTATCGCCAACAACACGGGCGGCGTGTCGGGTGCGGGCGTAAAACCCGTTGCCGTCAGAATGACGTACGAGGCGGCGCACGCCGTGAAAATCCCCGTAATCGGTATGGGCGGCATCACTTGCGCGGAGGACGCGATCGAATTTTTGATGGCGGGGGCGACGGCGGTGCAGGTGGGTACGGCAAACTTTACCGACCCCTACGCTATGCCCAAAATTATCAAAGGTTTGAACGACTGGTGCGACCGTCACGGCGTGGAAAACGTGTCCGATTTGACGGATACTTTGCAATTAAATAAGTAAGGAGAACGAAAATGCAATATACGTACAAGGAAGAATTTATTAAATTTATGGTGTCCAACGGCGTGTTGAAATTCGGCGAGTTTACGCTCAAAAGCGGAAGACTTGCGCCCTATTTCATCAATACGGGCAATTATAAAACGGGTAAACAGCTCGCAAAGCTCGGTCAATATTACGCCGCTTGTATTAAAGAGAATAAGCTGGAAGCGGATACCTTGGTCGGACCTGCATACAAAGGTATTCCATTGTCGGTAGCGACGGCGATTGCTATGTATAACGATTACGAAAAGGAAATCAATTACTGTTTCGACAGAAAGGAAGCCAAGGATCACGGCGAAGGCGGTTTGTTCGTAGGGAAACAGCTTACCGACGGCGAAAAAGTCATTATCATCGAAGACGTAATGACGTCGGGTAAAGCCTTGCGCGAAATTTTGCCTAAGTTAGAAGCGGCGGCAAAGGTAGAGGTCGTGGGAATGGTCATTTCCGTAGACAGAATGGAAAAAGCGTTGAACAGCGAATTGTCCGCGGTCGCGCAAGCGAAAGCGGAATTCGGTATCGACGTATATTCCGTCGTAACGATGAACGATATCATTGCGGCAATCGAGGACGGCGTTATCGACGGCAAAGAGCATTTGCCCGCCATGTATAAATACCGCAATACCTACGGCGCGAATTAATCCTTTTGCGGGGCTTTGCGGCGCAAATGCGGCAAGGCTCTTTGCACGTAAAAGACGGGCGCGTCAGGGCGTTTGCTTTGTGCGCGCGTATCCCACGCGTGCGTGCCGATTAAAAACGCCGCTATGGCGCAAACGAATAAAAAAGCCGTTAAGGTCAAACGAAATCTTTTCATATTTGCAGTATGCGCGAATATGCGGCTTTCAATGCAAGGAGTGAATTATGAAAAACATCATTTTAACGGGTGACAGACCCACGGGGAAATTGCATATCGGGCATTACGTCGGGTCGCTCCGTCGTCGCGTAGAAATGCAAAACAGCGGCAAATTCGACGAGATTTATATTATGATTGCCGACGCGCAAGCGTTGACGGATAATTTCGACAATCCCGACAAGGTGCGCGCGAATATTACGGAAGTTGCGCTCGATTATCTCGCTTGCGGGCTTGACCCAAAAAAATCGACGATTTTCGTGCAGTCGCATATCGAACAGCTCACCGAGCTGACCTTTTATTATATGAACCTCGTTACGCTTTCGCGTTTGGAGAGAAATCCTACAGTAAAAACGGAGTTGAAGCTCCGCAATTTCGAACAGTCTATTCCTATGGGCTTTTTGACCTATCCCGTATCGCAAACGGCGGATATTACCGCATTCAAGGCGAACGTCGTGCCCGTTGGTGAGGATCAGCTGCCTATGCTCGAACAGGCTCGCGAGATTGTGAGAAGCTTTAACGGGCTGTACGGCGAAACGCTCGTCGAGCCGAAAGCCGTTTTGCCCGAAAATAAATCGTGCTTGCGCTTGCCTGGTACGGACGGTATGACGAAAATGAGTAAGTCGCTTGGAAATTGCATTTATTTGTCGGACAGCGCGGACGAAATCAAACGCAAGGTAATGGGTATGTACACCGACCCCAACCATATCAAGGTCACCGACCCCGGCGACACCAAAAACAATCCCACCTTTATTTATCTCGACGCGTTTTCCACGGACGAGCATTTTGCAAAATACCTGCCCGAATACGCGAATTTAGAGGAAATGAAAGCGCACTACGAGCGCGGTGGCTTGGGCGATATGAAGGTCAAGAAATTGCTCAACGCGGTGATGCAAGAAACGCTTGAACCCATCAGAACGAGAAGAGAGGAGCTGGCAAAGGATATCCCTGCAATCTGGGCAATGCTCAAAGAAGGAAGCGAAAAGGCACGCGCGGTAGCGGCGCAAACGCTCGCGGAAGTTAAGCGTGCAATGAAAATTAACTATTTTGAATAAAAAAACAAGTTACGCCCCCGAAAGCTTGAAAAGCTTTCGGGGGCGTTGCCTGTAACGGAGTTTTTTATATTTAAGAAATTACACAAAACACTTGCTAAAAAGAGATTTTTATGGTACAATAGAACACGCAATGATATTTATTTTTGAGGTGTTTTATGACTTGGGGTAGTTTCGGAATCGTGCATATCATATCGCTCGTGTTGGCTGTGGCGATTAACGTAGGGCTTTATTTTTTGCTCCGCGGTAAAAGTGTAAAGGTGCAGACGATTGTCCTCGGCGTATTGTCCTTTTCGGGTATATCGGCGATTATTTTCAATCTCGTGGTTTGGAATTCGCCGTTGGAATATCTGCCCTTGCATTTGTGCTCTATCAACGCGCTTATGCTGCCGATTGCCGTCTTTACGCGAAACAAGGTAATGGGCAATTTGTTGCTCGTATGGTGCTTGGGTGCGCTGTTCGCGCTCGTCGTCAATACGGCGCAAGCGGATTTTGAAATATTTAGCTGGACTTTCTTCTTCTATTATTTTCCGCACGTGTTGGAGTTGGGTATTCCCATTCTTCTCTTTGCGTTGAAGCTGGTAGACAAGCAGTTGAAATATATCCTTTCCACGCTGTTGATTACAATTGCGATTTATACAGCCGTGCATTTTGCCAACGTCGGCTTAAACGCGTATTTCGTGGCAAATGAAATACTGGACTCGGCAGGGGAGCTGATGCAGGTAAATTATATGTATTCGATTACGCCGACGAATCCTTTATTGCAGCTGTTCTGGTCGATTATTCCCGCACAGTACTGGTATATGCTGCTTGTGTTTCCCATTCTGGCGGTATATTTGGGTATCGTATATATCCCTGAAATCTTGAAAGCTTGTAGCCTATCAAGAACTAAACCGCAATAAGCTTAAAAGTGTCTTTTTTGCCCTTAAAACCTTGTTGGGGTTCAATTCTTGCTAGGCTAACCAAGTCAATATAATCCGAACTCGCGCAAAAGGCGTCTTTTTAGTGTCTTACGCCAAATGCGCCCTTATAGTACGTGAGTACGATTGCGGTCGCCTTTGAAAAAATCCATCTAAAAATACGCTCTTTTGCGTGCAAGCAATTTTCAGTAGGCGAATTTTAGACGGATATAAGGCGAAAGCCGAAGGCAAACCTTAACGGTTTGGCAAGGATTTTAACGTAATAGGCGGCAAAATTCGCCACTCAAAATCGGGTTCGGATTATATTGACTTGGTTAAGAAAGAACCGACGCTTCAAGCGTCGGTTCTTTCTTCGTTTTCGATTAGTCGTTAAGCATATCCTTGTAAGCTTTACCAAATTTCATAACGGGTTTCTTGCAAGCCGCGATTGCAACCTTTTCCTTCGTTTGAGGGTTGATACCCGTCTTTGCAGCAACGTTTTTCACTTCGAAGGTACCGAAGCCAACGAGCTGTACTTTCTCACCCGCTTTCAAAGCATCGGTAACGACCGATACGAATGCGTCGTATGCGATTGCCGCATCTTTGTTGGTGAAGCCTGCCTTTTCTGCCATTGCTTTAATCAATTCGCCTTTGTTCATAAGAGATGATCCCCTTTTTATATTTTTCTTAAAAACGGCTAGTTTTTAAGTAATTTTATTATACAGTATAGAAGAGGGTTTTGTCAAGTCCCCAAAGAAAAAAAATTGCGAAAAACCTTGAAAAATCAAGGTTTTTTTCGATTTTTTTACTTAAAAAACGAAAAGTAAAGAAAAAAGCCGATAAAAATCGGCTTTCGTGGTTTTTTCAAGAGAAAAAGCACTTTTATTGATTAAATTCGTCGCGATAAAAGCCCAAGCCCAAAACCTGTGAAACGCTTGCCACAACGGCGAAGGAATCGGGGTCTATCTGCTTCATTACCCGTTTGAGTGTCGCTGCCTGTCTACGGCTGACAACGCAAAGGAGCATAGTGCGCTCCTCTTTGGTGTACATACCCGTTGCGGGCAACGCCGTTACGCCGCGGCTCAATTCTTGCATAAGCGCGCGGGACATCTCCTCGGGCTTGTTGGTGATAATGCGAAATTCGATTGCCGATTGAAAACCGTTAGTGACCGTTTCGTTTATCTTGCTCTCGATATACGCTTCAAACGCCGAGGTCATAATCGGAAGCAGGGTCGCCGCGGGTGTTTCGCCTTGGAAAACAAACACCGACGAGCCGATAATTACGCTGTTAATGGCAAAAATCATCCACGCGATAGAGGTTGCCTTGATTTTCTTTTGTATCATAACGGCGAGAATATCCACCCCGCCCGTACTGCCGCCCGCCTTAAAAGCAAGCGCGACGGCAACGCCGATGCAAAGCCCCGCGCCGATTGCCGCAAAAATGCGTTCGCCGCCCATAGAAAATTTAATCTCGAAATCGGGGAATACGTTTTCCCAAATCGCGAGCCAAACGGATTGCATTACGATATTTCCCGCCGAAAGAAGGGCAAACTTTTTCTTTACGAAGAAAAAGGAAAGCACGATAAGGGGGAAGTTTACCGCGAAAAGCACGATACTTTGCGGAATGGCAAAGGCTACGTTGAGCAAAATCGCTATACCGCTGATACCGCCGATTGTGAACTCGTTAGGGGCGATAAGCGCGTATGCCGCAAAAGCAACGAGAAAGGAGGAAACGAGGATATAAACGACTGCCTGCACCGTTTGCAAGGCTTTGCTTTTACCTGTTTCCGCCTTCTTTTCGAAATCCGATTTTGTAATTTTCGGGGGCAAGTCCTGCAAGGTAGTCCCTTTTGGTTCGCCCGTCAAAATGTCTTTGTTTTCGCTGTTCATTTCCATATTATATATTAAAGGCTTTCTACAACGACAGTGATTTTTGCCGTCACGCCTTCCATCAAGCGTACCTCTGCCGCGTACGAGCCAACGTTTTTCGCAGCGTCCATTTTAATTTTCTTTTTGTCGATATCAAACCCGCTTTCCGCCAAAGCCGCCGCCACGTGCGAGGGGGTGATACTGCCGAACGTTTTTCCGTTTTCGCCCGTTTTGATTTTAACGGACACCTTTTTCCCGTCGATTGCCGCCGCCAAGGCTTTCAAAGCCTTCACTTCTTCCGCTTTATGATACGCGGCAGCCGCCTTTTTTTGTTCTGCTTCGTGCACGCTTGCTGCCGTCGCTGCCGTGGCAAGCCCCTTTTTCAATAAAAAGTTTCTGCCGTAGCCGTCCGCGACTTCTACGACTTCGCCTTTTTTACCCGTTCCTTTTACGTCTGCCGTTAATAAAACCTTCATAAACATCCTCCGTGCATTTTTTCTTCTATACTATTTTACAGCAAATTTTTATAAATGTCAATAATCTTTGTTAAAATTGCGCATACTCTTTGTACCTTTTAAGGAGGATTTTTATTATGATGAATGAAAAAGGTCAAGAAGTAAACACGAGCATCGGTTGCGGTGTAACCGAATGTAAGTATAATCGCTCGGGCGATTATTGCACCCTTCGTAAGATTCACGTAGGTAACACCTGCTCTTGCGACGCGGAAAGCTGTACCTGCTGCGACAGCTTCGAGAAAAAGTAAAACTGAATAACAGAAAAGACCGTTTCGAAAAAAATTCGAACGGTTTTTTTCTTTTTTTGAAAAAATCCTTTCAAACGATTGCTTTTTTATGCTGAAATATATATAATAATATTTAATCGATAATTTTTTATCTATATCGATAATTTTTATCTATGGAGACAGTTATGGAAGAAGAAGCAAAAGAAAAGAAGCCCTGCAAATGCAAGGCGTATTTGAAGGAATTGCCCAAGCGGTTTTTTATTACGGCGTTTTCGGGTATGGCGCAAGGCTTGTTCGTAACGTTGATTGCGGGAACGATTCTCGCGCAAATCGCGGGTTGGATTGGCGCGGAAAATTATATCGGCGGTACGCTTTTGTATATAGCGAATATTGCGAAATCGCTGATGGGCGCGGGAATAGGCGTAGGGATTGCGTATGCGCTTAGGAAAAACAAGTTGCTTATTTTTTCCGCCGCCGTGGCAGGTATGATAGGTGCGTTTGCGGATAGGCTGATGATTGGTGCGGCGACACCGTTTGTAATGCTTTCGCTCGGTGCGCCCGGCAACCCGATTGGCGCGTACGTAGTGACTATGCTTGTCGTGGAAGTTGTGGAGCTTTATGCGGGGAAAACTAAGCTGGACATTTTGTTAGTGCCGCTTGGAACGCTGTTGCTGGGCTTTGCGGGCGTATTCGTGGCGTGTCCGTTTATTTGGCTTGTCAACCAGCTCGGCGCGTTGATTGCGATTGCAACCGAAGCCACGCCGTTTGTAATGGGTATCGTGATTGCCGTCGTTATGGGCGTGCTCTTGACTATGCCCACTTCCTCCGCGGCAATTTGGGTTGCCGTTGCAAGCCCCGTTTTAAGCGGCGGCGCGGGCGCGGCGGGGTATGAGGCAATGCTGCTTGCGGGCGGTGCGGCGACGGTGGGCTGTGCCTGCCATATGGTGGGCTTTGCCGTGGCGAGCTTTAGAGAAAACGGCGTTGGCGGCTTAATTTCACAGGGAATCGGTACGAGTATGCTGCAAATTCCCAACATTATGAAAAAGCCCGTGATTATGCTGCCTATGATTATTTCCAGCGCGATTTGCGGACCGCTTTCGACCTGTCTCTTTCAATTAAAGTGCGGCGCGTCGGGCGGCGGTATGGGCACGAGCGGGCTAGTCGGCGTGTTCGATTTGTTCAATTATACGAGCGGCTGGCTTGGTTACGTCGGTATTATTCTTTTGATGATTGTTTTGCCTGCAATTTTGAATTTCTTAATCTCGGAATTTATGCGTAAAAAGAGTTGGATTAAAGAAGGGGAAATGAAGTTACCTGAATAAAATAAAAACACCGCGCCCGAAGCCGAAGGC
>JAZNGH010000022.1:0-72750 GCA_045576335.1 Candidatus Scatosoma sp. | reverse complement strand
CGCTTTTTTCGTCGGGAAAAATACTCGACGACACCAGCAGGTATTTATCGACGGTCTTTTGCGGTACTTTTTACGGCACGGTACGGATTGTGGAAAAAGAGGAAGAGGACGCGTCGCTTCTCGACGAAATTCCGCAGACGGAAGAGGAAGCTCCGCAAGATATTCGAAGGTTTGAAATTTGCAATTACGAAAAAATAGACGGGTTTGATACGCCCGTTAAGTATGCTACGTATATAGCCGATCACCAAAGCGAAGAGGGGGTGTACGCCGTGTGTGGTACGCTGTCCTTTATTGAGGAAAGGGAATATACCAAGCATAACGAAAAGACGGGCGAGGACGTGCAAAAATCCCGCTTTTCCCTTTCCATTTCTGACGGAACGGGCAATCTGCGAACGACGTATTTCCCCAAAAAAGCGACGGTGGATAAGGTACGCGAGCTGAAAACGGGCGATAAAATCGTGATTATCGGCGAAAACGAGGAATACAACGGAAATATTTCCTTTAAGGCGTCGAAAATCAATTACGGCGCGCCGCCCGAAAATTTCACGCCCGAGGCACGCAAGGGTAAGCCTGTACCCAAGTTCTATCATACGGTATACCCCGAACCGTACGTCGATTATACGCAAGCGGGCTTTTTCGACCATTTAGACAAGCCCGACGATTTGAAAAAACATACCTTCGTCGTGTTCGATTTGGAAACGACGGGCTTGAACAACAATCCCGCTATGGGGAAAATGGACAAAATCATTGAAATCGGTGCGGTGAAAATTGTGAACGGGGAAATGACGGAAAAGTTTACTTCCTTCGTTGCGTGTCACGAACGCCTTTCCAAAGAAATTGTGGATTTGACGGGGATTACGGACGACGACCTTATCGGCGCACCCGAGATTGAAGACGTGATTGCGGACTTTTTCAAATTCGCTGACGGCGCGTTTTTAGTGGGGCATAACGTGACTTTTGATTACCGTTTCGTGCAGTATTACGGCGAACAGAACGGGTATATGTTCGACCAAAAGCAGTTTGATACGTTAACGCTCGCACAAGAGCTTTTGCGAGGCGTACTGCCTAACTATAAATTAAATTCCGTCGCCGATTATTACGGCTTTACCTTCAATCACCACCGCGCGTTCGACGACGCGTGCGTGACGGCGAAGGTGTTTACCGAGCTGATGAAAAAGCGCGGCACGTTACCCGTATAAGACGAGCGTTGCAACTACTTAATTTTTGACATAAAAGTGAGGGCTTTTGGGTGGATTTTCTGCTCATAAGCCCTTATACTTTTATTAAATCCACGCTTGGAGGTATATTATGCAAGTAAAAAATTTGTTTGACACGCATACGCATCTTACTTTGGATGAGCCGTTAGAGAGTATCGTTCGCGGTACGAAATGGTTTATGGAAGCAGGCGGGATAGAACGAATAGGGTTTCTCGCGCTGAAAGCGTTTGGGCGAAAGTCCTTTCATTGTCTTGGAAACAGCAAATGCTTATATTTGAAAAGCGTGTTCGCGCCTTACGCGTACGCGGGTTTTTCGTTGGATTGGAATGGGAAATATACCGCTGACAGCCTTGCAGAGCAAGTATTGACGGCTATGAAAAGCGGTTTTGATTGTTGGAAGGTCATCGAGGGTAAGCCGAACGTACAAAAGGAGCTGAATATCCGTTTAGACGACGGGATTTTAGATAAAGCCTTCGCACTCGCCGAAAGGGAGGGGTTTCCCGTTGTCGTACATATTGCCGACCCGCCAGCCGTCTTTGAAAGCGGGGAATATATGCCTGCCGACGAATACCGCTTGCAGCTTTTTCGCGTACTGGAACGCCATAAAAATCTTGTGATAGTAATCGCGCACATGGGCTTTATGTCGGATACGCCCGAACGCGTAGAAAAGCTTTTGAATACCTATCCCAACCTGTATTTGGACAACGTGCCCGCACCTGAAGAATATTTTGCTATGTCGGCAAAGCACGAGGAGTGGAAGCGCATACATACGCAATATCCTACGCGCTTTTTGTTTGGCTCTGACCGTGGAAGCCACGGCGCGGCACATTTTAGCAAAGAGGAATATTTGCAAAACTTTCCCCAAACGTTGAGCTATCAGATGCGTTTGTATACGGAAAATGGACCATGCGACGGACGGCATCCGTTTCCGGGCGTTGAAGAGCTTTGGGGAACGGAGTGGTACGGGCTTGGTTTAGACGGGGAAACGGTGTTGCGGATTTTCCGTGATAACGCGTTAAAGCTGTACGGTGAGCCAAAGCCGATAAATTACGAGTGTTTGTACGCCTATGCGAAAGAGGAATTTGCCGCGCAAGGGGTAAGTCCGTCGCAAGAAGAGGATTTCACGCTCATCAAAGCGGAATGTGCCTTGCACGGCGTAGAGCTTTGAAAAAACCTTGAAAAAGGCGTGTAAAACGCTTGCGTTTTTCGGATAATAATGGTATAATTAGGATACTTAATAGTTCAATGTGATTATTGAGAGTGGCTCGCCACTCTCAATAATGCTATGTAGGGTAAATTATGAAAATCAAAACGATTGAAGAAATCCAAGGCGGCTTACAGCCGATCGCGGACGAAATGGGTATAGAAATCGTGGAAATCGAATTCAAGCAGGGCAGAGAACCCGCACTCACCGTCTATATCGATACCGAGGGCGGCGTGGATTTGGATACCTGCGAAAAATTCCACCGCGCCATCGACCCCGTTTTAGACGAGCTTGACCCCACGTTCGGTGCACCGTATACGCTCAACGTATCCAGCCCCGGTTTGGATAGACCGTTCAAAAAGGAGCGGGATTTCAACAAGGCAATGGGGCAAAAGGTGGAAATCAAGCTGTACGCGCCGCTCAAAGGCAAAAAGTTTTTCGAGGCAACGCTCGTGGGCTACGACGGGAATTGTGTTGAAGTGGAAGAAAAGGGCGAACGGTTAAAATTAGAGCTTACAAAAATTGCAAAAATATGCAAAGCAATCAATTTTGACGGGCTTATTTGACGAGCTTATTTGTCAGGCTATATCAAGGAAAAAACAATAGGAGATAAATATTATGGAAAACAAGGAGTTTTTTGCTGCACTTACCGATTTGGTAAGAGAAAAGGGGATTAGCGAAGAAGCATTTATCGAAACGTTGCAAAACGCACTCGCTTCGGCGTATAAAAAGCAATTTGACGGCGGCGCGGAGGTTACCGTTTCTTTGGACGCGGAAAAGGGCACGATTGAGTTCAAGGCAACGCGTTACGTCGTGGAAGAGGTTGCGGATAAGGACAAGGAAATTTCCTTGGAGGACGCACAGGAGCTTAACCCCGATTATCAGGTGGGCGACGTAATCGAGCGTGTATTCGTTCCCAAAAATTTCGGTCGTATTGCGGCACAGACGGCAAAACAGGTCATTTTGCAGAAATTGCACGAAGCGGAACGCGACAACACCATGTCCGAGTTCTCCGATAAAGAGGGCGAGCTTATGGAAGGCGTTATCCGCAAAATTGACGAGAGAAACGTATACGTGGAGCTTGGTGATAAAAAGATTGAGGGCGTTATGCCCCCGCAAGACCGCGTTCCTACCGAAAGATACGTGGTCGGCGAGAAATTAAAGGTGTTCGTAAAACGCGTGAGAAACAGCGGTAAGAACTCGCAAATCGTCGTTTCCCGTAGTGCACAGGGTTTGGTGAAGAAGCTCTTTGAGGAGCAAGTCCCCGAAATTGCACAGGGTATCGTGGAAATCAAAGAAATTGCGCGTGAAGCGGGTCACAGAACGAAAATGGCGATCTTCTCCAACGACGCGAGAGTGGATGCGGTCGGCGCGTGCGTAGGTAACAGAGGTGCGAGAGTAAACGCCGTCGTAGAAGAGCTTGGCGGAGAAAAAATTGATATCATTCTTTGGAATGAAGACCCCTTGGCATTCATCTACAAGGCCCTTTCTCCTGCAACCGTGCTTTCCGTTACGGCAAGAGGGGAGCGTAGCGCGATTGCAATCGTTCCCGACGAAAAGCTTTCGCTTGCAATCGGTAGAGACGGTCAAAACGCGCGTCTTGCGGCTCGTTTGACGGGTTGGAAGATTGACGTGAAGAGTGCTTCCTCGCCCGAAGCGGCGCAAGTGCTTGCGGAAATGGAGCAAGAGGAAGAATACGAAGAAGACGGAGAGGTCGTAGAGGAATAATGGCGAAAAACAAGTCTGTGCCTATGCGTACCTGTATTGCCTGCCGCGAAATGAAGCCGAAAAAGGAAATGACGCGGGTGGTGAGAACGGCGGAGGGAGAAATTTTCGCCGACCCGACGGGCAAAGCCGCGGGCAGGGGCGCGTATATTTGCAGCGAGCCTGCGTGTCTGAAAAAGCTCGGCGATAAAAAATTACTCCACCGTGCCTTTTCAGCGAACGTGGACGAGTGCGTTTATCGCGGCGTGGAGGATAAGATACTTGGAGAAAAGTAAAATCGAAACCTATCTTGGTTTTTGCATACGTGCGCGAAAAATCGCTTTCGGCGTAGACGACGTGGAAAAGCAAAAGCGGGACGTGTTTTTGTTAATCGCGGACGAAACGCTGGGCGAAAGCTCAATGAAAACAATGGTAAAGGCGCGTGACAAATTTGCTTGTCCGCTGTATATAACCCCGCAAGGTACTTTGGGTGCAATACTGCACCGCGCGGCGGTAAAAGCGGTGGCAATCAAGGATAAAAATCTTGCTTCGGCAATAACAGTCTTGGCAAGCGAACCCCTATTCAAATTATATTCGGGAGGCAATCATTAAGCTTATGGCAAAAAAATACGAAAACGTGGAAAGTATATTGAAGGTGTTGGAGGACGATCAGCTCGGTAGCGTGTTGAAGCGTCTTTCGTCCACGGAAAAAAATCTTTCGGAGATTATGAAAAATCTGTCCGTGCTCGAAGCGGAAAAAGCAGAGCGCGACGCGGCGGAAGCAGCGGCGAGAGCCGAGGCGGAAGCACGCGCGGCGGCAGAAGCGGCGGCAAAAGCGAAAGCGGAAGCCGAAAAAGCGGCAAGTGCCGTTGCTCCCGAAATGACGCCCCAAGAGGAGAAACCCGCAAAGAAAACGACGAAGAAAAAGTCGGAGGCGGTGGAAGAGCCTCAAACGGTAGCGGAAGAGAATAAAGAAGAGAAAAAGGAAGAGGCGCAAGCGGAAGAAAAGCCCGTAAAAGCGGAAAATAAGACGTATGCGCCGAAACCGCAAACGCCCGCCGCGCCTCGCGCGCCGCGGTATTTCCGCAACGGGCAAGTACAGGGCGAATACGTGGCGAAGCCCGGCGTAGAAACAACGCCGTCCTCGCATAGCTCGACTTACCGTCCCGCTCGTCCGCAAGGCGACAGACCGATAAGAGCAACGGGGGACAGACCGTTCACGGGCGCAAGACCCGCGGCGCAAGGCTCGCGTTCGCCTCGCGTAGGCGTTAGCGCGCCCGTCAGCGCACCTATGATGCCGACGAGAGAAAAATCCTTCTCCGCGCCTGCAAAGAAAAAGACCTTTGAAAAGACGTATACCGAAAAGAAAGCACCCCTTTCTAAACGCGCGCTTATTAAGCAGCAGGGTATGACGGTGGAGGATTTCGACGAGGATAAGAGCGGTTACAGAAAAATGCGCTCGCCCAAAAAGCAGAAGAAGCAGGAAATGCCCACCATCAAGATTGAGCACGCCGTGGTTACGACGCAAGATATTCCCTTGAAGGTGTTGTCTGAAAAGCTCGGCGTTTCGGCGGTGGAAATCACCAAGCGTCTGTTCAAAGAGGGCATAATGAAAGGTATCAACGATTCCATTGACTACGAAAACGCGCTTATGATTGCGATGGATATGGGTATCGATCTCGAATACAAGCCCGAAAAGACGGCGGAAGAAGTGCTGATGGATACGGTCGTGGCAGAGGACGAAAGCAAGCTCGTAACGCGTGCGCCCGTCGTTACCGTTATGGGTCACGTTGACCACGGTAAGACCTCGCTCCTTGATAAAATTCGCGAAACCTCCGTTACGGCAGGGGAAGCGGGCGGTATTACACAGAGTATCGGTGCGTATACGGTTACGGCGAAGGGTAAACAAATCACCTTTATCGATACGCCCGGTCACGCGGCGTTTACGGCAATGCGTGCACGCGGTGCACAGGTAACGGACGTCGTTATCCTCGTGGTTGCGGCGGACGACGGTATTATGCCGCAAACGGTAGAGGCAATCAACCACGCGAAAGCGGCAAACGTACCCATTATTGTCGCTATGAACAAAATGGATAAATACGAAATCAATCCCGACCGCGTAAAGCAAGAGCTTATCGAGCACGAGCTTGTTCCCGAAGAATGGGGCGGTGAAACGATGGTTATTCCCGTTTCCGCAAAGACGGGTATGGGTATTGACGAGCTGTTGGAATCTGTCAACCTCGTTGCTGAAATGCAGGAGCTTAAAGCCAACCCCGACCGTCAGGCAAAGGGTACGATTATCGAAGCCAAGCTGGATAAGGGTAAAGGTCCCGTTGCAAGTATTATCGTACAGACGGGTACACTCAAAACGGGCGACAACATTCTTTCGGGTACGACGATGGGGCGTGTCCGTGCTATGTTCGACGACAAGGGCAGAGCGGTCAAGAGTGCAGGTCCTTCTATGGCGGTGTCCATTCTCGGCTTGGAGGACGTTCCCAACGCGGGCGACAGCATTATGGCGGTTGACCAAGCGCTTATGAAGCAGGTACAGGAAGAAAGAAAGAACAAGCAACGCGAAAGTATGATTAAAGAGCAGAGCCGCGTATCGCTTGACGATATCTTCGCGCAGGTGGAAGAGGGTAAGATGAAAAACCTTAACCTTATCGTCAAGGGCGACGTACAAGGCAGCGTGGAAGCGGTCAAGCAATCGCTTGAAAAGCTTTCCAACGAAGAGGTGCGCGTCAAGGTTATCCACTCGGCGGCGGGCGCGATTAACGAGGGCGACGTAATGCTTGCAGACAGCGCGAACGCCATCATTATCGGCTTCAACGTACGTCCCGACACCAAGGCAAAGAAGCTTGCGGAAAGCTCCAAGGTGGACGTAAGAAGCTACCGTATTATTTACGAGCTTATCGACGATATGGAAGCCGCGCTCAAAGGTATGCTTGCACCCAAGCTCAAAGAAATTCTTACGGGTAAATGCGAGGTTCGCCAGACGTTCAACATTACGGGCGTGGGTACGATTGCGGGCTGTTACGTTATCGACGGCAAAATCGTTCGCGGCGGAAAACTTCGTATCTATCGCGAGGATATCATGATTTGCGAGGGCGGCGTGAAACAGCTCAAACGATTCAAGGACGACGTGAAAGAGGTCAACTACGGCTACGAATGCGGCTGTGCAATCGACGGCTTCAACGAAATCCGCGTGGGCGATATTATCGAGTGTTATATCACCGAGGAGATTAAAGCGTAATGAAAGTATCGAGAACTTCACGGCTGAACGGTGAGTACCAAAAAGAAATCAGCGCGATTTTGCGTAAGGTAAAGGACAGAAACGCCGATTTGAAAGGCTTGATTTCCGTTACCGAGGTGGACGTCGCGCCCGATTTGAAAACGGCGTACGTTTACGTGAGCATATACGGTGCAAAGGAAGCGGAAACCCAGCGTTCCTTCGAAATTTTGCAGGAAAATGCGGGCTTTATCCGCCGCGAGCTTGCACAAGTAATGCGTATGCGTACTGTGCCCGCGCTGACCTTCCGTATGGACGGGAGCATGGGCTACGGCGCGAAAATGGACGAGCTGTTTAAGGGGCTTACCTATACGACAGAAGAAGAAAACGACGATTAAAGGAAATGCGTTGCATATTTGCAACGCATTTTAAGGTGCATATATGAATACCTTACAAGAAATAGCAGACAGAATAAAGCGGGCAAAGAGCGTTGCGATTTTCACGCACATGCGCCCCGACGGGGACGCATTCGGGAGCGCGCTTTCCCTTTCCTCCGCATTAGACGGGCTGGGAATACGCAATCAAGTGTGCGTGGAAACGGATATCCCTTCCAACCTTGCGTTTATCGAGAGGATAGACAAGGTTAGCAAAAGCCCCGAGGGGGAATACGATTTGTTCGTTTGCGTGGACTGTGCGACGCAAAGCCGTTTGGGGGCGTTGTCGGACGAGTTTTTGATTGCCACCCGCAAAAAAATCGATACGGTGAATATCGACCACCATATCTCCAACGACCAGTACGCAAAGTATAATTTTATCCGCGAATGTGCGGCGAATTGTATGAATATGGCACAGCTCATTGCATACCTGGGTGCGCCGTTTGACAAAAAAACGGCGGAATACCTGCTCGTGGGCTTGCTCACCGATTCGGGGAATTTTTCGCACGACGACGTGACGGAGGAAACGCTGGCTTTGGCGGCAAAGCTCGTGGCGGCGGGCGCGGATATTCGCTATTATAACTATAATTTATTCAAAAAGCAACCCAAAGCCCGTGCAAAGCTGCACGCGTTGACGATGAGCGGTATGCGCTATTTCTTCGACGACCGCTTCGCGCTTATCACCATCACGCGCGAGAATATGGAAAAATGCGGCGCGGATAACGGTATGACGGAGGGCTTCGTGGAATTTCCGCTCAACGTGGACACGGTGGAGGTCGCGGCTTCGATTATGGAGGTCAAGTACCGTCATTACAAGGTTTCGCTCCGTTCGAAAACGTACGCTGACGTAAACAAAATCGCGGCGATTTTCGGCGGCGGCGGACATGTGCGCGCGGCGGGCTGTATGCTGTTTGGGGACGTGGAAGAGGTGATTGACAGACTTTCCTACGCCGTTTCGCAATATCTGGAATAAAAGAAAAAAGGGGGCAGGTACGCTTTGAACGCGTACCTGCCCCTTTTCATTATTCGGTAAAATCAATTTGGATATTGCCGATATCCAAGCTGACGGAAAGCGTTTTGTCGCCGCCCGTCGCGGAATGTACGTTGGTGTTGCCGAGGTCGTGTTCCACGGTTACGGTATAATCCGTTTGCTTGCCTGCAATTCTTGCGTGTATATCGCCTATATTGGAGGAAAGCTTAATCGTGTTTGCGTAAATCACGGCAGCCGACGCTTGAATTTCGCCGTTGTCCGTTTCCACGGTAAGCTCGTTTGCCCAAATATTGCCGCAAAGCGTGATTTTCCCGTTGTTCGTTTCTACGAAGGCTCTGCCCGTTACGCTACAATTTTCCAAGTCAATCGTGCCGTTGTCCGTTTGCGCGGTGAGCATAGCCGCGGTAATCGAGCCAAGGCGTAACGCGCCGTTGTTCGTTTCGCAAAAGAACGCTTCTTGACATACGATTTCCGTGGGCAGGGTTTCAATCTCGCCGTTGTCGGTGGAGAGAACGAGCGCGGTTGCGTTTAGCTTATCGCCCGTGAAAGAAATTTTGCCGTTGTCGGTCGTTAACGAGAGGTCGTAAGTTCTTGTCGCGGGCAAGTGCAGCACGATTTTCGGCGCGGTCAAATCCCACGAGAAAAGATTGAAGTGCAGGTTTTGCCGTTCGACGATAGAGAGCGAGCCCTCCGTTTCCGTGACCGTGACGGTGTTCAATTCTTGCCCGTTTTTATTTTTAGAGAGCGGATATTCCACGCAAAGCGCGTTGGTATTTTCTACGCGCACTTCAATCGCCGCGTTGGAAAATTCAATCGTGACGTCGTCAACGGGGTTTTCGGCGCGCTCGTCAAAGCGTTTTTCTTCCAAGACCACGCCCGAAAGAAAGGTGATATCCCAGCCCGCCGCGCCAAACGCCGCGAGGAAGATTACGCCGCCCACAAGCAGGAGGGATATTCCGACGATAAGTAGGATTTTTAAGAGCTTGTTCATAAACTATTCCTCCGCATATAAAGAAAGGTAAAGGCTTTTGCCGAGCCGAGCGCGAGACACTTCGTAAGCAGGAAAAAGAGCACGAAAAGCACCATGCCTACGCCCGTAGCGGTAAGTCCCATGCCAAGGTGTGCAAGAACGGTCGGTGCCGCTTGCCCGATAGAAAGGAGCGGGGCAACGAGCGCGTATACCGCACCTGCTACGCCCACTATCGCGCCCGCAAGTGCGGTCGCGCCGAACGCGATAATCAAAGCGAGGGCGCAAATCGCAAGCGGCAAAATCAAAATCAAGGATACAAAGAATAATCCCACGATTTCCGCCGCCGAATACCGCTTTTGCGCCCTTTGCGGCTTTGCCTGGGTTTGGACGGTTATGCCCTCTTCGGCAAGGATTCTCGCCGCACATTCCTCGGGTGAGCCGAATTCCGCGAGAATCGCACTTTCGGATAAGCCCGCTTCTTGTCTGTCGCCGTACATTTCCGCGTAATAGTCAAGTATTTTTTTGCGCTCCGCTTTGGATAACGGCTTTAATTGTGCAAGCAAACGTTTTTCCCAAATCTTTTTCGTCATTCCCGTTCTCCTTGTATGATAAATTCACTGATTTTTTGGAATTGGTCGAGCGTTTCCACGAAATCCTCGATTTTTTGCAGTCCGTACGGCGTGATGCGGAAGTATCTGCGAAGTCTGCCGTTATGCTCCGCGCATCGCGTCGTCACCGCGCCGTTTTGCTCCAACCTTCTCAAAATCGGATATAGCGTTGATTCCGAAATCTCCACGTACGGCGCGAGGTCGGAAATGATTTTATATCCGTACGACTCCTCCCGCCGTATCGCCGAAAGTACGCATATCTCTAAAAGTCCTTTCTTTAATTGAGCGTCCATTCAGATACCCCCTTTTGCATAATATTATACATTGCATAGTATTGCTTGTCAAGCGTTTGGCGAGCGTTTTTTTGAAAAAAAGTTATTTTTTGGAAAGGGGCGAGGTTTTCTTTTTGCGGAGGGGTTGATTTTTTTTGTAATTACGTGTATAATAGAGGGGAAAGAGAGGTGTTGGGTTATGGCGCAAAAAGCGAAAAAGTGGGAAGAGTGGATTACGCTGGACGGGGAAACGGCGAAGGTCGTGTCTTACGTCGATTATTTTACGCGCCGTCCGCTGTTTTTGTCGTTGCAGATTGCGAATGCCGCGGAGGAAGCCGCGCAAGATTTGACGCTGACGATTGAAAACGAAAACGGTATGCTTTTAACGTGCGAAAAGACGTTTGAGGAAATTCCCTTTGAAAGCGTGGTAAAGGTGGAGCTGGATAATATTTTATCGCCCCATTATTTTTCGGGCGCGGACGAGCTTCGCGTGGAAAAAATCACCGCCACCTTAAAAAAGGACAAAAAGACGATTACACAAAAGAGCTGGGAGGTCACCACGCTGCCCTTTGATTATTGGGAGGGCACGGAGGGCGACGTGGAACAGCTTGCCGCGTTCGTTCGCCCTCGCCTTGCCGATTGCGGTAAAATCCACGCCGACGCATTACAGCAGCTGAAAAAATGGAACGCCGATTGCGAGCTTGGCAGCGGTTACGTGGGCAACGATAAAAACGCCGTGCGCCGTATTGCGGCGGCGGTGTTTGCGGCGATTCGCCGTTTGGCGGTCGATAAAAAGGAAGCGGATATCTCCCGTTTCGTGGAAGCGGGCGCGGGCGTGCGTATTCTTGCCGAAAAAAAAGCGAGCGCGCTGGAAATGGCGTTGTTTGCTTGCGCGTGCTTGGAAAGCCTTGGCTTACACCCCTTGCTCGTGTTTGGGGACAAGGAAATTACTTGCGGCGTATGGCTGTATGATAACTGCTTTTTGGACACCGTTTCGGACGATACGGGCAGATTGAGCGCGTATATTTCGGACGGGATTAACAACGTAAGCTGTTTTGACGTCGAGGATTTGTTTTCGGATAAAAACGCGGCGTATTCCACCTCGGAAACGCATTTTAAGCAAAAATTAGCCGCGGGGAGCTATTACGAACGGTATTTGGATATTCGCCGTTGCCGTATCTCTCGCGTTTTGCCCTTGCCCATTCGCGCGCGCAATTTGAAGGGCTACGAGATTTTGTCCGAGGAGGACACCTCGCCCGATTATCAGCCGACTTCGCTTAAAGAGCCGCAAAGCTTCAAGCTTGAAAACGACCGCACCAAAGACAAGCAATGGGAACGCCGTTTGCTTGATTTGTCTATGAAAAATACGCTGTTGCATTTTTCCACGGCGAAATCGGTGGCGCATTTGCTGTGCTCCGATTTAGACGAAACGCTGGACGCGCTTTCTCAAAACGGGGAAACCGTCCTCGCGCCCGCAAATCACGAGCTGACGGAGCTTGCAAAACGCGGCTTAAAATTCGGCGCGTCGGAAGAAACGCGGCGTATGCGCGAATTGATTGCGATTGAAAACCGTTCGGGGATTTTGCGTACCTATCTCGACGAAAAAACGCTCAACGAAACGGTTACGCGCTTGATGAAAAAGAACAAGGAAGCGGACGAGGAATCGGGAACGAAGATACTCTATCTTGCCCTCGGCTTTTTGAAATGGTACGCGCGCGAGGACGGTGCGGAGCATTTTGCGCCCCTCGTTTTACAGCCCGTGACCTTAAAGCGTAGCAAGGGCGGCGCGGGGTATTCCGTCGTATTAAGCGACGAGGATATTTCCGTCAATTCCACCCTTTTGGAGTATTTGAAACAGGAATTTAATATCGATATCCGCGGTTTGGACGGCGCGACGCACGGCTTGAAAATTTCCGAAATTCTCGCCATGGTCCGTATGGAAACGGGCGGTATGCGTAATTGGCAGGTCTACGACGACGCGTATTTGGCGGCGTTCTCCTTTGCGCGCTATCAAATGTGGTACGATTTGCGCCAAAATATCGGCGAGTTTTCCAAAAATCCCGTCGTTTCGGCGTTTTTGAACAACGCCGTAAGCTTCGGCGACGCCGATGTCCGCTTGAAAGAGGACGAAACCGCGCCCAAAGCCACGCTTACGCCCTTGCCTGCCGACGCTTCGCAATGGGAAGCGATTGCGCTGTCGCAAACGGGCAGAAGCTTCGTTTTGCACGGCCCGCCGGGTACGGGTAAATCGCAAACGATCACCAACATTATCGCCAACGCCTTAAACGACGGCAAACGCGTACTGTTCGTCGCGGAAAAGCAAGCGGCGTTGTCCGTTGTTAAAAAGCGTTTGGACGGTTTGGGACTGGGTGATTTTTGTCTGGAATTGCACTCCAACAAAACGAACAAAACGGAGGTTTTGCAAAAGCTGACCTCTACGCTTTCGCTTGCGGGAGAAACGGAGAAGGTCCGCCTTTCGGAGAAATCCGAAGCGATTGTGCATTTGAAAGAGGAATTGAACGAGCCGCTGCTTGCACTGCATAAAAAGCGGCGTTTGGGCGTTTCCGTGTACGAGGCGTTGCTCGTTTGTCTGAAAAACAAGAACGCGCCCGATATTATGAATATCGAAAGCACCTTCTACGACGGCTTGACGAAAGAAAAAATCGATAATTACGAGCGTATGATGGTGGCGGCGGCAGCCGCGGCAAAGGAATGTGGCGGCGTGTACAATTCGCCCTTTTCCAACGTCAATCTCACCGAATATACGCCCACGCTCCGCGATTGTGTGTATTGCGCTTGCGAGGTGACGGTCGCGGAAATCAAGCACCTTAAAAACTATATCGCGCTGTTTTTGGAGCTGTACCGCCAAAATATCAGCAAGCTGACGAGAAAACGGCTCGACGCGCTGTACGAGATTGCAAAAACGCTGCAAGGCGGGGCGTTAAACCGTTACTATAAAGAGGACGAAACGGAATTTTACGCCTTCTTCAACGCAAACCGCCGTTTGGACGCTTGTCTGGAACGGTATTTCAAGCGTTATAAAAAGCTCGTAGAGCTTTCCGCTTCCGAATACGGCGCGCTCGTGAAATGGCTGGAAACGGGCGGGGATATCCAAAAGAACAAGCTGCTTCGCGCGCTCGTGAAAAAGCTGGCGCGGGTAGCCTTGAAGAGCGACGCGCAAGAGGATATTTTGCGAGATATGCAAAACCTTTGCGATATTTACGAGGCAATGAAGGTGGTTAAGAGTTCTACCTCGCTCTCGCAATATTTCACCTTTGCCTTTGGGCGCGTGGACTTCTTCGACGCCCGTCAAAATTTCCTTAAAGAGCTGTATACCTTGCACGAGCTGTGCGCTTCGGTGTTTATGGACTATAACGCCGACAGCTTTAACAGTATGTGTATCCGTGCGGCAACGGGCTATTCCGCACCCGTTTTGAATGCGCTTATGCACTCGATTGAAAGCTTCCGCGCGGCCGAAGAGAGCTTTTTGCAAGTGACGGCGGCAGATAAAACCAAGCTTCCCGAAGAGGACGTTTTGGAAGAATATACGGCGAAAGCAGGCGCGTTGATTGAAAATATCGATATGCTCGCGCCTTGGTGTATGTATAAAAAGACGGCGAAAGCGTTGGATGAGGCGGGCTTGACCTTTATTACCGCGGCTTTGGAAAACGGTATGGTAACGAGCGAAAATATCGTCGACAGCTTTGAAAAGAACATCTATAAAAATTTCTTGCAGACGAATATCCCGCTCGACCCCGTGCTTGCGCGCTTCTCTGCCGCCGTTTGCGAGGAGAAATCGGAGAGCTTGCGCTTGACGATGGAAGAGTTTGCCCGTCTTACCAAGGAAGCAATCCGCGCCAAGCTGATCGCAACGCTTCCCACGCCTTCTACGGAGGGGAGTTTGAGCTTGGAGGTGGCGAATTTCCAACGCTACGCAAAATCCAACCTGCGCGGTATGGGGCTCCGTAAGCTGTTTGAGGAAATCCCCGAGCTTATCAAGACGGTTGCGCCGTGTATGCTGATGAGTCCGATCACCGTTTCGCAATATTTACAGCCCGAAAACGGACTGTTCGATTTGGTCATTTTCGACGAGGCTTCGCAAATCCCGACGGCGGAGGCGATTTGTTCTCTTGCGCGCGCGAAAGCGGCAATCGTCGTGGGCGACCCTCGCCAGCTTCCGCCGACGACCTTTTTCCACAGTACCTATATCGACGAGGACGATTTGGAAAACGAGGATATGGAGAGTGTTTTGGACGATTGCCTTGCAATCAATATGCCCCAGCGGCATTTGACTTGGCATTATCGTAGTAAACACGAAAGCCTGATTGCTTTTTCCAACCTTATGTATTACGAAAGCCGTCTTTGTACCTTCCCGTCCCCCGACGCGTTGGCAAGCAAGGTACACTTTACCTTGGTGGAGGACGGCGTGTACGACCGCGGCTTGTCCAAGAAAAACAAGGCGGAGGGCGACGCGCTCGTGGCGGAGGTCGTGAGAAGGCTTACCGACCCGCAAACCAAAAAATCGAGTATGGGTATCGTCACGTTCTCCAACGTGCAAAAGGAATATATCGAACGCAAGCTTTCCGCGGCAATCGCGGAAAAACACTTGGAACGCGAAGCGTACGAGCGGGAAGAGCCGTTATTCGTCAAAAATTTGGAAAACGTGCAAGGTGACGAGCGCGACGTCGTGCTGTTCTCCGTGTGCTATGGACCTGATAAATTCGGTCGGATATCCCTCAATTTCGGTCCGCTCAATCAAGCGGGCGGGTGGCGGCGGCTCAACGTTGCCGTTTCCCGTGCAAGAGAGGAGATGGTCGTGTTCTCGTCTATGACGGGCGCAATGATCGACCTGTCCAAAACCAACTCCAAGGGCGTGGCGGGGTTAAAGGCGTTTTTGGACTTTGCGGAAAAGGGCAGGACGAATCTTGCCATTTCTTCGGGCGACCTCGTGGCGAAAAAAGCGGGGCTTGGAAAATATATCGCGGAGGAGCTGTCCTCCTACGGCTACGAGTGCCGTTACGACGTGGGTGTTTCGGGTTTCAAAATCGACGTCGCCGTGGTAGACCCAAAAAATCGGCATAAATTCATTCTGGCGATTATGTGCGATACGCCCAACCATTTCTCTATCAAAGACCGCAACGTGTTGCAAATTCAGACCTTGAAACGCAACAACTGGAACGTTTTGCGGCTGTTTACGGTCAATTACTATAACAACCCCAAGCGCGAAATCAAAAAAATTAAGGACGTGCTCGATAAGCTCACGGGTGCAGATAGAAAGGGTGGCGCGGAGCTGAATCGCGGTAAGAAAGCGTATAAAAAAGCGACGCTGGAACAACGCTTCGAAAACGCAACCTTCGTGACCTCGGGTGAAAACGATAAAGAAATTATTGCCCGTTTGAAAACGGTCGTGGCGGCGGAAGAGCCTATTTCTTACGATTTCCTCGTGAGAAGATGTCTTGCTTCGCTTGGAATAACCAAATACGGCGTGAAGGTGGAGGCGCGTATGCAGGCACTTATCGCGCTTTGCGGCTTTAAGTACGAACGCATATTCGGCACGGCGTTTTACCGTAAAACGGATAAATGCGTGGGCTTTGAAAAGTACCGTGTGGAAACGGGCGAGTCGCTTCGGAAAAACGAGTACGATTATACACCGTACGAACTCGTGGCAATCGTTCGCGGGGCGTTGGAGGATAAGGTTGCACTGTATATGGAAGAGATACGTACGATTGTAGCTTCCGTATTACGTATTGCGCGCCCGAGCGATAAATTTGCGGCATATATCAACGATTGCGTAACGCTGGGCGAGGAAAAAGGCTTGTTTGTGCGTTCGGTTTCGGATAGGATATCTTTGGCTTAATATGGAACGAGAACGGATAGCGGAAAACGGAACGGAAAGGACGGAAAAACTATTTAATTTCCGTCCCGTTCTCTTTTTCGCAATTTTTTTATGCCTTGGTGTGGTGTTCGTATATCTGCATTTTCTTTTTAAGTTTTCCTTTTGGTGGCTTTGCCTTTTGCCTGTATTGGGTGCGCTTGCCTTTTTATGCACGTATAGGCGGGTAGGGGCAAAGCGCGTATTGCTTTCTTTGCTTGCGCCCGTCGTGTGTTTTGGCATTGGCGCGGGCGCGTTTGCGTTGCAACTGTACGATTTTCAAGCCGCCAAACGCTACGAGGGTGAACAGACCGTCGTGGGACGGGTGGTAGAATGCATTGAAACGGAGAAGGGAACGCGGGTGCTTCTCGACGGTATTTTTATAGGTGGAAACGGGGAAAGCGGGACACTCGTCGCATACCTGCCTGCCTCGTATGCGCAAGTGTGCAAGTTGTCCGACGAGGTGTTATTTCGCGCGCGGGTATATACGCAAACGGAGCCTTTCGGGGATTACGGCTTAAATACCGCTGCCTTACGCGAAAAAACGCGTTACTATGCGTACGCGGACGAGTGTGCGGTTACGGGGCATACGCCCGATCTGTTCTTGGATATAAGACAACGGGTCAAGGACACCTTACAGGCGGGTATGGACGAAACGCCCGCCGCCGTCACAATGGCGGTGCTGATCGGCGATACGGGCGGAATGGAGGAAGGGTTGCTGGAAAATATCCGTCGCGGCGGTATCGCGCATATTTTTGCCGTTTCGGGCTTACATATCGGCGCGCTGCACGCGTTTTGTCTGTTGATTGTCAAAAAGACGGGGCTTTCCCGCGCGCCCAAAGGCGTACGCTTTGCGCTATTAGCGGGCATATTGCTCTTTTACGGCGGCGTTTGCGGGTTTTCCGCTTCCGTTGTTCGCGCAATCGTCACCTGTCTTACGCTCTACGCGTTTTCGCTTCTTGGCTTGAAATACGATCCGCTGGAAGCGATTGCCTTTGCTGTAATCGTAAACGTTCTGCTTACGCCCTCCTCGCTCTTTTCCGTTGGGTTTTTACTTTCCTTTGCCGCGTGTTTTGGGATTGTCTTGCTGTCTCGTCCGCTTGCAGGGCTATTTCGCATAGAAAAGAAAAGGGATAGCGACGGAAATACCCGCCCGTTTACACTGTGGCAAAGCGTTGCACGCGCTTGCGTGGGCTATCTTTCCGTGACTGTTTCCGCACAGCTCGCCACCGCACCCATTTTACTTGCTTCGTTTGGGTATATTGCGGTGTTTTCGTTGCTTTTGAACTGTCTGTTCGTGCCGATAGTGAGTGCAATATTTTCCATTTTGCTTGTATTCGTTGCGCTTGCTTGCGTGTTGCCGTTGAGTGTAGCTCCGTATATACTGTTTTTGCCAAACGCCGTATGGTCGGCGTTGCTGCTACTCTTTCAAACGGTGGATTTTTCCGTCTTTTGCATAGAGGGTGTCACGCTTAATTTTGCGTCCGTACTTTGTTATTACGCCGCGCTGCTGTTTTGTACGGATAAATGGAATATTCCTACCTTGCAAAAACGAATACTTGCAATCGTGTATTTTGCGGCGTTTTTCCTTTGCCTGCTATTTACGTATTAAAATTTTCTTGCTTTTTTCTGCATAGTGTGTTATAATGAAGAATAGGAGGCTTTTGCAATGAAATACGTTGATTTCAAAAAATTCACCGACGAAAACGGCGCAATGCCCGTATACCTTTTTGAGGGTGAAGAGGCGTATTTTAGAGAAAAGGGCGAACAGCTGATAAAGAGCCGTTTCGTGCAAGAACCGACCTTGGATTACGCTTCGTTCGACGGCGGCTCGCTCAAAGGCGAGCATATCAAGCCGCTCGTAGACGCTGTGAACAGCTTTCCTTTCGTCAGTCAAAAACGCGTGGTGCGGGTAACGGAATTTTACCCGACGGAAAAGGACTACGAAGCGTATTTGAAGCCGCTTTTTGAAAATCCGCCCACGGATAGCATTTTGCTTATCGTGAATACGGCAAAGCCCAAGACGGGCGGCGCAAACTTTTCCAAAAAGCCCAACGTGACGCACGTGGATTGTAGCCGTGCCGACGAGGAAACGATTAAAAAATGGATATTCGTCACCTGCAAGCGCGAGGGCGTGTACGCCGACGGCGTAACGTGCGGAAAGCTTGCCGCGTATTGTACGCTGGATATGTCGCGGATAGCCAAGGAAACGGAAAAGCTGCTGTGTTATTGTCGGGGCATGGGCTTGGAGAGGCTGACCGATCAAACGGTAGACGCGCTCGTTTATCCCGATTCGGAGTATAAAATCTACGAGCTTGCCAACGCACTTTCGCGTAAAAATTATGCGGGCTTTATCAAAATTTCCGAGGAATTGATGACCAAGGGCTTTAACGAACATTCGCTCTTATCCTCACTCGCTTCGTATTTTCGTACTTTGTACGAAACGTCTCTGTTAAAGGGCAGCGACCGTGAGGTGGCGTCGACTTTGGGGATTAAGGAATACGCCGCCAAGAAAAACCGCGAGGTGGCGGCAAAATTCCAAAAGGGATATCTGCAATTTCTCTACGAGGCGGTTTACGGCGCAATCAGCGACGTCAAATGCGGTAAGCTCACTCCGCCCGCCGCGTGGAACGCCACTACGGCACGGTTATTTTTTGGGAATTGTTGAAAAGAGTTAAAAAAACGCTTTATTTTTCCGTGAATATTTTATATAATAATTATAGTGGGTTATTACGGTAACGAGGAGGTAATATGGGAATACGGCTTTTGTCGGCAGCGGAAAGGCTTACTTGGTTGCAAGAGGGCATCGTGAGCTTTTTCACGAATTTTCAAGTAATGTACGCGATTGAGATACTTTGCTTTTTCGCGTTGATTTTTTACGTTTCCAAAATTTTACGCGATAACGACGCGACCAAGCTAATGCTTTTGTATTGGCTGTTTATTCTCGTCGGCGGCGCGCTGAACGTCTTTGCGCCTACGCTCGTTGACGTGCAGTTCTTGCTCTTTTACGTCGTACTGCTTTCGGCGTTTATGCTTATCCTGTTCAACGTAGAGGTCAAAAAGAGCCTTTGGGACGTACACAAGGATAAAGAGGGAATATCCGAAAAGGTCTTGGGCGGAAGCACGGAAATCCGTTCGCAAGCGGACACGGAGCGTTGCATTGCCAACGTCATCAAGGCTTTGCAGAATATGTCCAAAAACAACGTGGGCGCGCTTATCGTCCTTTCCAAGGGGAGCCTTCCTAAGCAGGTTTTGCAAAGCGGCGTCGAGATTGACGCGGAAATTTCCACACAGCTGATCGAGGGTATTTTCTTCCCCAAAGCACCTTTGCACGACGGCGCAATGGTCATTCGCGGGCATAAAATACAGGCGGCGGGTTGTTTCTTGCCGCTCACGCAAAAGACGAGCTATCCCAAGGAATACGGCACGCGCCACCGCGCGGGTATCGGTATTACGGAGGTTGCAAACGTCATTTCGCTGATCGTTTCGGAGGAAACGGGCATTATATCCATCGTCAAACAGGGCAACGTTACCCGTTATGCCGACTACGATATGCTCGTGGACGCACTCAAAGATTATTACTGGCAGGATATGCCCTTAACGGATAAGAAACGCGGAGGTATCAGATGAAATTCGGTCAATTTTTGAAAAACGTATTTGTTTCCAAGTTCTGGATTAAAGCCATTTCTTTGATCCTTGCTGTGTTAGTCGTAGTGTTGATAAACTTGTAAGAAGGGAAAGTGAAGTTTACGAAGCCGACTATGTAGGGTCGGTCGCGCAAGGTCGCGCGAAAAAAGGAGAAATATGGATATCAAGGTATGTAAATTCGGCGGAACGTCCATGGCGGACGGAAACGTGATTTTGTCTGCCGCAAAAATCGTGGAAGCGGATAAACGTCGTCGTTACGTCGTCGTTTCCGCACCCGGTAAGCGTTTTAGCGGCGATATTAAGGTCACAGACCTTTTGTATAAATGCTCGGACGAAGCGGACGCAGGCGATAGAAAAGCCTTTTTGGAAACGTTCGGCAAAATCCGTACGCGGTTTTTGAATATCGAGGCGGAGATAGGCAGAAAGCTGGGTATGCAGGAGGCTTTGGACGAGGTGGAAGCGGCTATCCTCGGTGGTGCGGGTCGCGATTATTGCGCTTCGCGCGGCGAGTATCTTGCGGCGAAGATTATGGCGGCGGTGCTCGGCGTGCCCTTCGTGGACGCGACGGAATTCGTGCGGTTTGATAAAGACGGCGTGTTGAGCGAGGAAACCTTTGCGCTTGCGGCGGAGGTTCTTTCCAAATATCCCCGCGCGGTCGTACCGGGATTTTACGGTTTGAGCGCGGAGGGCAAGGTCAAGACCTTTTCCCGCGGCGGCGGCGATATTTCGGGCTCTATCGTGGCGCGCGGCGTGATGGCGGATTTGTATGAAAACTGGACGGACGTCAGCGGCTTTTACGCTTGCGACCCCCGTATCGTCAATTCGCCCAAATGTATTCCCGAATTGACCTATCAAGAGCTTCGTGAGCTTTCGTATATGGGCGCGAACGTATTACATAGCGAATCCATTTTCCCCGTGAGAAGCGCGGGTATTCCCATTCGTATCTGCAATACCTTCCGTCCCGACGACGCGGGCACGTATATCGTAAAAACTTCCACGCGGGATATGCGTGAGAACGTAGTAACGGGTATTGCGGGTAAAAAGGACTTTACGGCAATTTCCTTGGAAAAATCTATGATGAACAGCGAGGTCGGCTTTGTCGGTAAGGTGCTTTCCGTAATCGGAAAACGCGGGATTTCTTTCGAGCATTTGCCCTCGGGTATCGACACTATGTCGCTCGTAATCGACAACGAATATCTCAAAAACGGCGTTTTGCAAGAGGTCGTAGAGGAGATGAAAGCCGTTGTCCATCCCGATAAATTGTACGTGCACGAAAATATCGCGCTCGTGGCGACGGTTGGGCACGGTATGGCGAAAAACGTCGGTACTTCCGCGCGGCTTTTTAAGGCGCTTTCCGAGGCGGGTATCAACGTGATTATGATTGACCAAGGTTCGAGCGAAATGAATATTATCGTCGGCGTGGAAAACGTAGATTGTGCGCCCTGTATTCAAGCGATTTACAACGAATTTTTTAATTGAGGTATACGAATATGAAAATGGCTACGGTGGATTTGAAAAAGGAATACGGTTTGCAGGGCGGTACGCTTGCCTGTATAAAAATGGACTATCCTTGGGACGATTCGGGCGCGGCAAACTGGAAAAGACCCGCGGTAATCGTCGTTCCGGGCGGCGGCTACGGTATGGTGAGCAAGCGCGAGGGCGAGCCCGTCGCGACGGCGTTTTTGGCGAAAGGCTTTCAAGCGTTCATTTTGACCTATGAGGTCGGCGGGGAAAACGGCTTTTCCTATCCCGAACAGCTTTTAGAGCTTGCTTGCGCGGTGGACTACGTGAAAAAGAACGCGGCGGAGTGGAACGTGAACGCGGACGAGGTGTTCGTGGTGGGCTTTTCCGCGGGCGGACATTTGACGGGCAATCTTGCTGTGGAATACGCTTCCGCGTCCGAAAAAATGGGCAGGGAGCTGGATTGTAAACCGACTGCCGTAGGGCTTTGCTATCCCGTTATTTCCAAAATCAACGGACATCAAGGCACTTACGAAAACCTGCTTTACGGGTATTCGGACGAAGCGAAAGCAGAGCTTTTGAAGACGCTGAACTTGAACGAAGCGGTGACGAAGGACACGCCGCCCGCATTCCTTTGGGCGACGGCAACGGACGGGGGCGTACCCGCCGACAACGCGCTTCGTTACGCGCTCGCTTGTGCAAAATGCGGCGTGGCGTACGAATTGCATATTTATCCGCAAGGGGGACACGGCTTATCGACGGGTAGCTTGGAGGTTAACGTGCCCGCCGCGGGTTTAGACCGCGTGTGCGCTTGGGTAGACGATTGCATAAAATTCTTCCGTTTGTATATCAAAGAACTTTTTAACGAACGAATAAAGTAACGGGCAGGTGTGCTGAACGCATACCTGCCCGTTTGATTTTTATTTTTGTCTTATTGTTTATTGATAAATTTTGCCGTTTGCAATTCGTATACGAGCGTACCCAAATTGTAGGGATAAGGAGCTTCGTATTTAAGGATTACGTTGCGATAGTCGTTGGCTTTCGCGTTGGTTACTTTTGCGATTTGCAGCGTTTGCGCTCTGCCCGAATCGTTGGCGTCTATGCCAAGCGTCACCGTGTAATAGGTGATATTGCGTTTTGCCGTTTCGCCGTCCATTTCAAAGGTGAAATCGCCCGCCGTCGCGCTCGTGGAATAGCTGGCTTTGAGCGTCTGTACTGCCTTGGAGAAAGGCGCGTAAACGAGCAAAGAGGGCGAAGCCGTCGTCGTGGGGTTGACGCCGCGGAGCGCGAGCAACAACTGTTCGTTATCCAAATAGCTGTATTGAGAATTGTCAATCGTCGTTTCGTGCGTCGAGGGGGTATAGCTTTCGTCCGTTTCCTTCAACGCTTCGTTGGTGACGACGGACGTGAACTTGGTGTCCTCGTAGGTCACGTCCACGGTGTAGCGGTATCTTTTATAGCAATCCTCCACCTTGGTCGCCTCCGAGGCGTTAACGGGGGAATAGTTGTCCAGCTCCTTATGCGAGGAAATGGGCTTTAAGCCGTCCGCCGCCGAAAGGAAGGTCACGCTGGATTTCACCGTGTTGGGGAGCGGTTCGCTCTGCTGTGAGCCAAGCTGATACACGGCTTCAATCGTGAGCGAGGTTTCGTATTGATACACGAGCTCCTCACCCTGCATACTGCTCGTGAGCTTGGTGGTATAAACGCCTTCTTTGTATTGCAAGGAGTAATTATTGATACCCGTATCGTCGTCAAAGGTGACCTTATAGGTCAAAACCTCTTCCATTGCCGTTTGCGGAATGGTCACGTCGTATTTCCAGTAGTCGTCGAACGCCACTTTATAGTTGGTGTCCGTACAAGCGGAAAAAAGCGTTGCACCGAGGAGTAAAGAGGTGATAGATAAAATTGTTTTGCGTTTCATAAATGTTCTTGCCTTTCTAAAAAACCGTTCGTTATTACTATTATACCACATAATTTACCATTTGTAAAAAACAAAACGCGGATTTTTTCAAAATTCTTGTGAAAAAAAGCTGAAAATTTCCATATAGATATGCTATAATAGAAACGAGAAAGCTTTTGCTGTAAAAGCGAGAGGAGAAGAACGAATGAACACGGTATTAAAAGCGTATACGCTTTCCGAGTGTATGGAGCTGATGGCGGAGTATGCGGCGGCTTTTGAAAAAACAGGCGATAACAATTTGATTTTTTGCGAGGACAGATTGACCTTGATCGCCGAACGCGCGCTCGTCAGAAAAACGGGCGGCACCTTTCAATCTACCGTTACCACCTTTGCGCGCTTCGTCAAAACCAACGAAAAAGCTTTGAGCAAGCAAGGCTCGGTAATGGCGGTGGGGGAAATTATGACGAGGTTGCAAAGGTCGGAAGCTTTGCAATGCTTTACGAGCGTAGCGGGTATCGGCAATAACGCCAAGTGCATTTACGAAACGCTCGCCCAGTTTTCCGCTTCGGAAATCACGCCCGAGGTTTTGAGGGAGGGGCTTGCGCTGCTTCCCGACGACGCTTTGCGGAAAAAGCTTGCCGACCTTGCCTTGATTTACGAGGGGTATACCGAATTTTTACGGGAACACGGGTTTGTAGACGAAAGCCGTTACCTGTCCTTATTGCCGCAATACGTGCGCGCGGATAAAACGCTGAAAAACACCAACGTATTCTTCCTTTGCTACAATTCTTTCACCGCGCAAGCCCGCGCAACCATTCGTGCTGTCTGTGAAAGTGCGAAAAACGTCGTGGGCGTGTTTTGTGCGGGCGAGGAGGAATTATACGTCAACCGCGCCGTGAATACCTTTTCCAAGGTTTGCGCGGAGTACGGCAAATTCCGCACCTTGGAACTTGGTACGCCCCTTTGCGGCGAAGCGGAGGCTTTGCGTAAAGGTCTGTTCGAGCCAAAGCGTGGCGTAAAAATGCCGACGGACAAGCTTCGTATTTTCGAAGCCGAGGACAAAATGGGGGAGGCGGAGTACGTGGCGTTGCAAATCAAGCGCGCCATGTCGCAAAACCAAACGCGTAGATACCGCGATTTTGCCGTGCTCGTGCCCGAGGTGGGTAGCTACGCGCTTTCTCTAAAACGCGCGTTGGATGAATACGGCATACCCTATTTTATTGACGAAAAACGCTCGCTGAAAAGCCACCCGCTGTCCCGCTTTTTGCTCGATTGCTTGCGCGTGGTACGCGAACGCTTTTCGCCTGCCGCCGTGCAATCGCTCACGCAAAACCCCTTTTTCGGGGAGAGCGACGACTATCGCAATTATCTCTTGAAATTCGCAAATTATCGCGGCGGAGCAAAGCGCGAAATCAAAACGGTAGACGCGGTGACGGAAATTTACGATATTGCCGCGCTGGAAAACGCGCGGGAGCGTTTGCTGTGCGCGACGAAAAATATCCGCTCGCGCGCAAACGGCGGCTCGTACTGTAACGCCGTGCGGGGTATTCTCGCCGATTTTAACGCGGAGGAAACACTCAAAGCGTTGGAGGAAAAGGTGGAGGATATCTCGCAAAAGGGCTATCTTTCGCAAATATATCGCGCCTTGGAGGGCGTATTGAAAGAAGCGGAGCTTTTGACGGGCGGGCGAGAAATGACGGTCGCGGAGTTTGCCGCTGTATTGCAAGACGGCTTGGACGCGACGGAAATTTCCCTTATTCCGTTAAAGGCGGACGCGGTGTTCGTTGGCGACCTCACGGACAGCCGTATCGAAAAAGTGAGCGTACTCTTTGCAATGGGTATGACGGAAGAAGTGCCGCGCGTGGGCAGCGACACGGCAATCGTTTCGGATAAAGAAATCGAACGCCTTGCCGAGGTCAAAGCGCTGTTAGAGCCGACGGTCGCCGAGGTCAATTTACGCGCGCGGGAGTGCGTGGGGCTCAATCTTTGTACCTTTATGGACGAATTGCACCTTTCCTACCCGCTATCGTCAGACGGGAGCGAACCGCTCGTCAGCGATATTTTCCGATATATCGACGAGTGTTTTTGCGACGAAGCGGGCAAAAAAATCGCCCGCAATAAAAAAATTCGCGACGACGAGCTGTGCTTTCAATGCTCTGCACCCGCGCCCGCAATTAGAAAATTGTTGATAGAAAAGGATGTCTACGAAACGCATTTTGGGCGTTCGCAAACGAAATACGCGTCCATTTATACCGCGCTGGATAAGCTCCGCGTAACCGAAAAGGACGATTTTTTGAAGGAAGATGGCGGGCAGGTATGCGTTGAACGCGGCGAGGAGCTGTTTTTTCACGACGGAAAAATTTCGCCCACGGCGTTAGAGGGATATTTTTCTTGTCCCTTCCGTAATTTTGCCGAAAGGGGCTTGCGCGTAAAAGAACGGGAAGAAACGGCGGTGCTCGCGTTGGATACGGGTAATTTCGTGCACGCGCTTTTGGAGATCACGACGAAGAAAGCAGGCGAGATGAACACGGAAGAGGAAATGCGCGCCTTTGCCATGCAAGAGGGCGCAAAAATCCTGCAAAGCCCTGTTTACGCGGCAAACGCCGATACCGCTTCGGGAACGGTGTTTTCCGAAAAATTGCTCAAAGAGGGCGCGGACGTGGCGGTGGCGGCGTTCAGGCAAATTAAAGGCTCGGCTTTCGTCGTGGAGGAAACGGAAAAAACGGTGGTCACGGACGCTTTTCACGGCAAGATTGACCGCGTGGACGGCACGCAAGAGTACGTCCGCGTCGTGGATTATAAGACGGGTTCTATCGACGATACCGCCGTTTCCTATTATACGGGCAGAAAGCTGCAAATGCAGCTGTATATGTCCGCAATCAAGGGTGAACGCATACCTGCCGGCGTGTTTTACTTCCCCGCGTCGGTGGATTACACGGATGATGCGTCGGGCAGATTTCGCATGAAAGGCTTTTTGAACGGGGATAAGGCGGCGCTGCTTTGCGGCGATAAAAATTTGACGGAAGAAAAGCAAAGCGAGTTTTTCCCTGCTTCCTTGAAGCCCAACGCACGGAGCAAGCGGGTAATGAGCGAAGAGGTTTTCCGCGATTTCTTGGACTATTCCGTGTTCGTCGCAAGAAAGGGTGTGCAGGAATTGAAAGAGGGATATATCGAGCCGACGCCGTACGGAAACGGTTGCGAATATTGCAAATACGGCGGTATGTGCGGCTTTAACCGCGACCAATGCACGCCGCGCTCGTCAAGCGCAATCGACCCCGCTACGATTGCACGGATTGCGCGCGAAGAACGCGACGGAAAGGAGGATTGAGCTATGTCGAACGAGAGAACGGACAGATTTACCGACGAACAGCGCGTGGCTATCGAAACGGAGGGTAAAACCATCGTATCGGCTTCCGCGGGCAGCGGTAAAACGACGGTAATGATTGAAAAAATCATTCGCTTGATTAAAGCGGGCGGCAGCGTGAGCGAGATCCTCGCCGTGACCTTTACCAAAAAAGCGGCTTCGCAAATGAAGGAAAAGCTCCGCAAGGCGATAATAGAAGCCATCAACGAGCCCTCGATAGCCCCTGAAAAGCGCGCGGGGCTGAAAAAACAGCTGGACGAAATTCCGACGGCGGATATTTCCACCATACACTCCTTTTGCGCGAAATTGATACGCTCCCACTTCTACGCGGCGGGCGTGGATAACGGTTTCCGCGTCATCAACGGCGACGACGCCGAGGGTACGGCAATGAAAAACGCCGCGCTCGACGAGCTTTTGGAGGAAGGTTACGAGGAAAAGAACGACAATTTCAAGAAATTGCTGTCCGTTTACTGGCGCAAAAAGAGCGATAACGCCCTTCGGCGTATCATACTTTCCTCGTATAAAGAGCTTCGCAACCGCGCCGATTATAAGGCGTATCTTGCGTCTTCGCAAAATTATACGGAAGCGACGTTTGACGCCGTTTGTGCCGATTTACATCAAATCTTGAAAAACAAGGCGGCGTATTATTCGTCGTTCGTGGAGGAGGAAGCGGCGTTTTTTGAGGAAATCAACGCCGAGCCGCAACTCGCGCTTTGCTCGGAGCTGAAAGCCGCTTTAAGCGCAATCCAAACGAGCGCGGATTATTTTGCCGCTTGCGGCTTGCAAAAGCCCGTTTTTACGAGCAAACGTACGAGCAAAAAGGACGGCGAAGACAAAAAAGCGCACATAGAACGCCTTGCCGCAATTAAGGCAAAGGTCGTTAAAATTTACGACGACGAACTTGCGGAAACGGGCGGCAGGGAAGAGGAACTGACCGCGTTTTTGCAATCGGGCGAGGTGGCGGCGGCACTTGCCGAGTACCTGCTCCGCTTCGACGAGAAATACGAAACCCTCAAAAAGGAACGCGGCGCGCTCGATTACAACGATTTAGAGCACAAAGCCCTTGCGCTTTTATCAAGCGAGGAAATCGCTTCCGAAACGCGCGAAAAATACCGTTACGTATTCGTGGACGAGTATCAGGACGTAAACCCCGTGCAGGAGGAAATCGTGTCCCGTATCGGCGGGGAAAATCTTTTCCTCGTCGGCGACGTAAAGCAGTCCATCTACGGCTTCCGCGGCAGTAAATCCCGCTTTTTCGTGGAAAAGCAACGCCGTTTTGCCGAGGGCGAGGGGAAAAGCTTGATGATGAAGCGCAATTTCCGCAGCTCGGATAAAGTGCTCGACCTTGTGAATGCGCAATTTTCGCTCGCGATGACTCCGACGACGTGCGAGGTCGATTACGCCCGCGATTCGTATATGGAGAGAGGGGGCAGGTATGCGTTGAACGACGGTCGCGCGGAAATTCATTTCTTGGGCGAAGAGGAAAAGGGCGAAGCGGAAGAACGCGGTGTGTACTCCGTTAAAGAGAGCGCGCGCTCAAAAAAGCGCGAAGAAAGTCTTGCGGCAAAGACCATTCGCCGCATTATCGACGAGGAGCGCAAGAAAAAGTGGTACGACGCGGACACGGGCGAATACAAGAGCGTTCGCTATCAGGATATCGCCATTCTTTCCCGAAAGAAGCAAGGGCAAATCGCCGCGACGGTAGAGGCGTTATCTGCCGAGGGCGTACCCGTTACGGCGGCAGCGGCGGTGAACATTTGTGATTTTTCGGAAATCAAAACGCTGATGGATATTTTGTCGCTGCTGGATAATGCGGCACAGGACGTGCCCCTTTGCAGCGCGTTGCTGTCGGCTATGGGAAATTTGACGGCAGACGATTTGACGGAGATACGGCTTGCGTACAGAGAGGAAAAGCTGTTCCGCAACGCTTGCGCGCGCTACGCTGCGGAAAAGCAAGACCTGCTTTCGCATAAGCTTCGCACGTTTTATGCGTATTTTGAGAAATTGCGCTCGCTTTCCTCCGTAATGGACGCAGGGGAATTGCTCACGAAGATAATCGCCGAAACGCGTATGGAATCCCGACTGCTCGCGCGCCCCAACGGCGCGGCGGCGGTCAAGCGTATCCACCGCTTTATCGAGGAAGCGTACGCACCCGAGCCGCTTTGCGTGCATATGTTCTTGGAACGCTTGCGCGATTTGGATTATAAAATCGAATACAGCGAAAACGGCGGCGAGGATTCCGTGAAGGTATTGACGATGCACTCCTCGAAGGGCTTGGAATACCCCGTCGTGATTTTGGACAATTTAAGCGGACTGTTCCGCGGTGCAGACCACGACGAGGTATTGCTCGAAGAAAAATACGGGCTTGCACCCCGCGCCTTTGACGAGGAAAATATGACCAAACGCGCGACGCTGCTCCGTCGGCTTTGCGAATACCGTCAGGCAGAAGGCTCTATCGCGGACGAGTTGAATTTATACTACGTCGCGCTCACGCGCGCCAAATACGCCGTGCATCTTTTGTTCAAAAAGCCCAGCGTATTCCCCGACGTGCGTTACGCCCGTTCGTTTGCGGATTTCACCGATTTTTCCGTTTGGCAGGAATATATCGTCAAAGACGAATTTTTCGATATCCCCAAGCAGGAGCGTGTCGCGCTTGCCTTTCATCCTGACGAAACGCTTGCGCGGGCGATTATCGACGCTTTTTTATGGAAATATCCGTATACGGGCTATGAAAATCTGCCCGTCAAAAGCTCGGCTACACAGCTTATGCGCTTGCCGCAAGCAACGCTCGTTTTGAATAACGAAATAACCGAAAACGAAGCAGAAATAGAAGCGGAAAAACAGTTTGGCGGCGGCAAAACGAGCGTGGAAGCAGGGCTTGCCTATCACGCCTTTTTGGAAAAATTCGATTTCTCGTCGCTCTTTAACGAGCAAGGCTTGCCCGTTTGCAAGGACGAGCTTGAAAGGGTGGTGGAGCTTGCTTTACGGGAGGGCGTAGACCTCGTTTCCAAGGAACAAGCGATTGCCATTTTATCCAACCCCGTGTTTTATAAGCTGGCGGGTATGCGCTTGTACAAGGAACGGCAGTTCCTCGTTTCCCTGCCCGTCAAGGACACTTACGCGGCGCGCGAGGGCGCGGAAGAAAGCTTGCAAAAGCGCGATGACGGCGAAGAAATGCTCTTTCAGGGCGCAATCGATTTGCTTGCCGTGCACGAGGACGGCGCGTGGATTATCGATTATAAATATTCGGTGATGGACGAGGCGTATTTGCGGCAGCATTATCAACCGCAGCTCAATCTTTATCGCTTGGCGACCGCGAAAATTTTGGGCTTGCCGATTGAAAAAATCCGTTGCACGATAGTAAATATTTATCACGGCTTCCAAGTAGACCTGTATTAACGCAAAATTCGTGCTTTTTCGACGAAAGAATAAAAAAAGAAACCTCCCGTTTGGGGCATAATCGCTACGAATTGCCTGACGGGAGGTTTTTATGTGGTTTGAATGGGGAACGGAAACGCTTTTTTACGGCAACGAAGCGTTGACGATTGCGTTTGTATGCGCGCTTGCAATTTTGCTCGTTGCGGCAACGCTCGCCTTTTTTTTGCGCGCGCCAAGCGTGTTTTTGGCTTTTGCCGCGCTCACGGTCGGAGGGGGTGTGTTGCTCGTGACTTTTTTAGGACTTCCTTGGTCGGAAACGCCTGTTTTTTTCTCGTTGCTGGCGGTTTTTATAGGCGGGGTTTACCTGTTTTTGTTCGTTGCCTTGAAAATACGGGCAAGGATAGCCAAACGCAAAAAGGAACGGGCAAAAGCGGAAAGAAAATTGCAATTCGCGCTGCCCGATAGGGATAATTCCTTTGTTCGGGCAAGGCTGAACACCGTTTTGCAGGTGGACGAACGCCCCGCGTTTTCCTCGCCCGTTTTGCAGGAGGGCGTATGCTTTTCACACGCACGCACGTTGCTTGCAAGGGTAAAGGAAGCCCCGCTTTCCCCCGCCGAGCGACTGGAAACGGACGAGCTGTCCAAAATGATTGCGTTGTATTTGCAAAAATCGGATTTTACCGCGGAGGACGCCCGCGTGGTCAATGAGGCGTTTGCAAGGATATTAAAGCTATCTGCCAAATACGCCGTATGAAAACGGGTCGAGGGATAGAGTCAGTTTAATTAAGGACTTTTGTTCTATGGCTCGGCGCAAAACGGCTTTGGTGACGATACCCTCGCTTTTGTCGGAAAATTGTGAAAGAATGGGGGCAGGTATGCGTTGACCGAGCGGAAAAGGTGGATTTTTACGCAAAATCACGGCATCGGAAACGGCGACGACGGAAGCAAGCGAGTAGGACGCGTCTTTGTCGGTGTATAGCCTACTGGCGGTGAAACCGTGAAATTCTATATCGCGTAGCTTTCCCGCATACGCGCCGTTTGCGGAAAAAACGGGAATACCGACGAAGAATTTTACACAAGCTTTGGGAACGACGGGGCGCAAATGCGAAAGCTTTACGGCGTTTTCGGTAAAGGCTTCCACACAAGAAGCGTTGACGGCGAAATCTGCTTGTTTGCTTTGCGTTTTATCGGGAGAAAACACGGAGCATAAGAGGTATTTGAGCGTTTTGTTTTTTAAGGAAACGCCCACGCCCAGACAAACGCCGCGCGCCTCGCCGTTTACGTATATGATTTTGCCGACGATTTGAGAAAGTAGCATAAAAATCTCCTTTTTTCTTTATAGTATAACATAGGCGTTGAAGTCGAAAAAAGAGACGGAAGAACTTTTTTTTGGGAAAATTGAAAAAAGTTTATAAAAGTATGTGAAAACGCTTGCCAAAACGAAAAAAGTTTGATAAAATAACGCAAGTAAACGGAAAGTTTTTATGTACTTTTCACAAATAAATTGGGGCGTCGCCAAGCGGTAAGGCAACGGACTCTGACTCCGTCATTCGGGTGTTCGAATCACTTCGCCCCAGCCAATCTATGAGCTATCCGAACACGTAAAAGCGTGTTCGGATAACTGCTTAAATGGGCAGCCACAAAAACACCACCCTGTGAGAGGGTGGTGTTTTTCGTGCTGTCAAAATTTAGACAAGCTTTTTTGGGATGTATATATTTTAATAAAAGAAAGTTTAGGACAAGCTCTTGCATTTTTTGAAAAAATGCAGTATAATATCATCAGTACGTATCCAAGAGGAGTAGTTATGCTTAAAAATTCCTTAAAAATAAAAGACTGGTCGTTGGATATTTTGTTGGCAATATTAGCGGGGTTTGTCGTTGGTTTTGCCTATTATTTCTTTCAAAACAGCAACGGCTTCGCCCCTGGTGGGGTTGGCGGCTTGGCAACGATAACCTATTATTTGCTTGACTATAACGTTAGTTGGGCGCTGTTGATGCTGGCTTTTAATATCCCTATCTTTATTTTGGTCAGCATTTTCGTCAATAAAAAATTAGGTGTTATCCTGATTATCTATATGCTCGTGCAATCGTTATCCACCGAGCTGTTTGAAGCGTTAGGCTGGCAAGCGTATTGCTTAAAAAACAACGGCGAGGACTTTGAAATCGTTTTTGCGTGCATAGCGACGGGTGTTATTTCGGGTATAGGCTTTTCGCTTATGCTCCGCCGTTTCGGCGCAAGCGGGGGCACGTACGCCATTTCCGCGCTTATTAAAAAGGCAAAGCCCGAAACGAACATTGCCTACGTATCGTTCTTGATGGACGCGAGCGTAGTCGCTATCGCATTTTTCGTGTACGGAATGAAAATTACACCCGTAATTTGTACGCTTTTGAACCTCTTTATCGCGAACGTCGTCGTGGATTACGCGTTATCGGGCATTAAAAACGGCTATAAATTCGAAATTGTCACAGAAAACCCCGAGGAGCTTTCGACGGAGCTTATTGAAAAGCTCAAACACGGCGTAACGGAGATACGCGTGCAGGGCATGTACTCGCATACGGAAAAACATATGGTGGTCTGCATTATCCGCAAAAAGCAAGTAGGCGAGATGATGAAAATTATTAAACGCTATCCGAATACCTTTGCAAGCTTTGCAAAAGTCAACGAGGTATTCGGTCGCTTCAAAAATTGACGGTAACGACACTCAAAAGAAAGGAGTAACGAAGGATGAAAGAATACAGAGCGGGCATAGATATCGGCTCGACGACGGTAAAGCTCGTCGTGTTAGACGAAAAAGACGAAATACGCTACGGCGAATACCGTCGCCACCGTTCCCATACGCAAAAAACGCTTTGCGAGCTGTTGCAGGACGCCAAAGAAAAGCTCGGTAAGTGTATTTTGCACTTGCAAATTACGGGTTCGGGCGGTATCGGGCTGGGAAAAGCGCTCGATATTCCTTTCGTGCAGGAAGTGGTGGCGACCTGCTCGGCCATCCGCTTCGTCGCGCCGCAAACGGACGTGGCGATTGAGCTTGGCGGCGAGGACGCGAAAATCATCTATTTCGGCAACGGCGTGGAAGAGCGTATGAACGGCGTTTGCGCGGGCGGTACGGGCTCGTTTATCGACCAAATGGCGGCACTTTTACAGACGGACGCGGAGGGCTTGAACGAAGCGGCGAAGGACTATAAAACCATTTACCCGATTGCGGCGCGTTGCGGTGTGTTCGCAAAAACGGATATTCAACCGCTCATCAACGAGGGCGCGACGAAAGCCGACCTTGCGGCTTCTATTTTCCAAGCCGTCGTCAATCAAACGATATCGGGGCTTGCTTGCGGCAAACCCATTCGCGGCACGGTGGCGTTCCTCGGCGGACCGCTCCATTATTCGTCTGAGCTGAAAAACGCGTTTATCCGTACGCTCAAATTGACGGAGGAAACGAGCGTAGACCCCGACAATTCTCATCTGTTTGCGGCGCTTGGCGCGGCACTTACCGCTACGGAAACGGAAGGATTTTTTGTGGAGGAGTTGATAGAGAAACTCTCGCGCGGCGTGGAAATGGAATCGGAAATCAAACGCCTGCCCGCCCTGTTTGAAAGCAAAGAGGAATACGAGGCTTTCCGTATCCGACACGAGCGAGCAACATTGCCCAAGGGCAGAATTTCGGACTACGAGGGCGAATGCTTTTTGGGTATAGACGCGGGTTCGACAACGACGAAGCTCGCGCTTATCGGCGAGAAGGGCGAGCTACTGTTTTCCTATTATAAAAACAATCAAGGCAATCCCGTACAGACGGCAATCAACGCGATCAAGGAAATGCAGGAAATGCTCCCGAAAACGGCAAAAATCATGCGTTCCTGCTCGACGGGCTACGGAGAAGCACTCTTAAAAGCGGCGTTTTGCTTGGACGAGGGCGAAGTGGAAACGGTCGCGCACAGCAAAGCGGCGGCGTTCTTTGATGGAAAGGTCGATTGCGTGCTCGATATCGGCGGGCAGGATATGAAATGTATCAAGCTCAAAGACGGCTTCGTGGACTCGGTGACGCTCAACGAGGCTTGCTCGTCGGGTTGCGGCTCGTTTATTGAAAATTTTGCAAACTCGCTCTCGCTCACGGCGGCGGAGTTTGCGGGCAAAGCGTTGTTCGCGCAAAATCCCGTTGACCTCGGCACGCGCTGTACCGTGTTTATGAATTCCAACGTCAAGCAGGCGCAAAAGGAAGGCGCGAGCGTTTCAGATATCTCGGCGGGCTTGGCGTATTCGGTCATCAAAAATGCGCTGTATAAGGTCATTAAGCTGACAAATCCTAATCAATTAGGCAAACATATCGTCGTGCAGGGCGGCACGTTCTATAACCACGCCGTTCTCCGCGCACTGGAAAAGATTGCGGGACTGGAAGTGATTTGTCCCGACATTTCGGGGATTATGGGCGCGTTCGGCGCGGCTCTGATTGCCAAAGAAACGTACAACGGACAACCGACTTCTATGCTTTCTATGGAGGATATCGTTTCGCTTACCTACAAGACGAACACGGCACGGTGCAAGGGCTGTACGAACAACTGTATGCTGACGGTAAACCTGTTTTCGGGCGGGCGTAGACATATCACGGGAAACCGTTGCGAGAAGGGGGCAGGTACGAGTTCAACCGCCAAAAACGGCGTAAATCTCGTCGCCTATAAGCGCGAGCGTATATTCGCCTACGAGGAGCGTTTCAAGGGCAAGGAAGCCCCGAGAGGAAAAATCGGTATTCCCCGCGTTTTGAATATTTACGAGAATTTCCCGTTCTGGGCGACGTTTTTTGACGAGCTTGGCTTCGAGGTCGTATTATCGCCCAATTCGGACAGAAAACTGTACGAGCTGGGCATGGACTCTATCCCGTCGGAATCGGAATGTTATCCCGCAAAGCTGGCGCACGGACACGTGCAATGGCTCATCAATGCGGGGATAAAAACGATTTTCCACCCGTGCGTGTTTTTCGAACGTCAGGAAACGAAAAAGGCGCAAAACCATTTTAACTGCCCGATCGTCGTTTCCTATCCCGAAAATCTCAAAAACAACGTAGACGATTTACATACCAAGGGCGTGAAATACGTCCGTCCGTTCCTTGCGTTTACTAACGAAAAAACGGTGGAAAAACGGCTCGTGAAGCTGTGCGCCGAGGAATGGGGGATTGCGAAAAACGAGGTTCGCAAAGCGGTGCAACGGGCTTGGAAAGAACAGCTGCAAGCAAAAGCGGATATCCGCGCGGAAGGCAAGCGCGTTTTGGAAGAAATGCGAAAGAAGGGCGGTCGGGGTATCGTCCTTGCTGGCAGACCGTACCATATCGACCCCGAAATCAATCACGGTATTCCCGAGCTTATCGCTTCCTACGGCTTCGACGTGCTCACGGAGGATAGCCTGCCCGTCGATTTCGAGCCCGAAAGACCTCTTCGCGTGGTGGATCAGTGGGTATATCATTCCCGCCTTTACACGGCGGCGGAATTCGTTTCCAAATGCGACGATTTGGAGCTTATCCAGCTCAACTCCTTCGGTTGCGGTCTGGACGCGGTAACGACGGACCAGGTAAGCGAGATTTTGGAGAAGAACGACAAGCTTTACACCGTTTTGAAAATCGACGAGGTGAACAACCTCGGCGCGGTGCGTATCCGTATCCGAAGCTTGATAGCGGCAATGAATATGCGCCGTGAAAAGGGGATAAAGGCCAACGTAAAACCGCTCGCGTATAAGAGAGTGGAATACACGGAAAAAATGAAAAAGGACGGCTATACCATTCTCGCGCCGCAAATGAGCCCCATTCATTTCGATATCCTCGAACCCGTGTTCAAGAAATACGGCTATAACGTGGAAATTCTCGACAACGACAACCGTAGCGCGGTGGATAAGGGCTTGCAGTACGTAAACAACGACGCGTGCTATCCCTCTATCGTAACGGTAGGGCAAATTATGGAAGCGGTGTTGTCGGGCAGATACGACACGGACAGGCTTGCAATCATTATGACGCAAACGGGCGGCTGTTGCAGAGCGAGCAACTACGTGGCGTTTATCCGTCGCGCGCTTGAAAAGGCGGGACTTCCGCATATCCCCGTGATTTCGCTCAACGCCAACGGTATGGAGAAAAACGAGGGCTTCAAATTGAGCGTTCCCGCGCTTTTGGACGCGGCGCACGGTATCGTGTACGGCGACCTTTTAATGCGGTGCTTATACCGCGTTCGTCCGTACGAGACGGAGAAGGGCTCGGCAAACGCGCTTTGCGAAAAGTGGAAAACAATCTGTATCGATTCGCTCGTCAATAAAAAGAGTATTTACAAATATAAAGAAGTATGTAAAAAACTCGTGGAGGATTTCGACGCTCTTCCCATTTACGAGGAGCTGCAAAAGCCGCGCGTCGGGGTGGTCGGAGAGATACTCGTCAAATACATGCCCCTTGCAAATAACTATCTCGTCGAGCTTTTGGAGCGCGAGGGCGCGGAGGCGGTCGTGCCCGATTTGATGGATTTCCTCAATTACAGCTTGTATAATCAAATATACAAAAGAGAGAATTATTCGACGAGCAAAGCCTCGGCGATTATATCGCGGTTGGGCATTTGGGCTATCGGGAAATTGAGAAAGCCCGCCGTGGAGGCGTTGAAGGCAAGCAAGCGTTTCACGCCGCCCGTGCCGATTGAAGAAATCGCGGAAATGACCAAGCCCTTTTTGTCGCTCGGCAATCAGTACGGCGAGGGTTGGTTCTTGACGGGAGAAATGGTGGAGCTGTTGACAAGCGGCACGCCGAACGTCGTCTGTATTCAACCGTTCGCGTGCTTGCCTAACCACGTCGTCGGGAAGGGCGTTATCAAAGCGTTGAAGGAAACGTATCCGTACGCGAATATCGCGGCGGTTGATTACGACCCCGGCGCAAGCGAGGTCAACCAGCTCAACCGTATCAAGCTGATGCTTTCGGAAGCGAAGCGCGCCGTTGAAAAACGCTAAAAAAGGATAAAAAACTACTACGTTTTTTTCGCTAAAATTCTTGCATTCAAAGGGTAATTAAATTATAATTAAATAGGGAAAGGAGTTAAGTATCACCCTATTTTACTTTGAAAATCTCCCCTTGTCAGTATTGTTTTTTATGGTATACTGTTAAAAAAAGAATGGAGAAAAACGTATGAACAAGTTTTTGCATTGTTTGAGAATACAAGTCGTTCCCGACCATCACGAAGAGCAACGCCTGCAAAGCGTTTTGGATTTTTGCTTGCGTTACGGCGTAAAAAACGTAATGCTGTTTATCAATTCGGAAGAATATAACGTCGGACATATGACCAAGGAAGAAGCAAAGCCTTGGCTTGCGACTATGAAAAGGGCGAAGAAGCTCTTGACGGAAAACGGGATTAGCGTGAGCTTAAATCCTTGGATTGAAATCGGGCATTTGGACAGAAAGCGTCCCTTAAAGGACGGTCAAAATTTTACGACTATGGTCGATTACGAGGGTACGCAAAGTCAATCGGTCGCTTGCCCGTATTGTCAAAACTGGCGGGCGTATTACAAAGATTTTTATTCGTATATCATATCCGAGATTGACCCCGAAGTCGTGTGGGTGGAGGATGATTTTCGCTTGCACAATCACCCGCCGCTTAAATACGGCGGCTGTTTTTGCGCGTTGCACATGCAAAAATTCAATGAAAAATTAGGCAAAAACTATACCAGAGAGCAATTCGTGGACAAGCTTTTCAAAAAGACCTGTGACGAGGACGTAAAACGCGCTTGGCTGGACGTCAATCGGGAATGTATGCGAGAGCTTGCGGAGTTTTTGGGTAAAACGGTCAAGGATTTGGGCTTAGGTACGAAGGTCGGTTTGATGTCCTCTATGCACCAAAAGCACAGCATGGAGGGGCGCGATTGGCAGGGCGTACATAACGGCTTGGCACAGGGCGGGGAAATGATTAACCGCCTGCACTTGCCTTGCTACGGAGAGATGAGCGGTAAGGAATATTACGTACTGTTCAATTACCATACCGTGATTGCCCGCGCGCTGTTGCCCAAGGAATGTACGATTTATCCCGAGCTGGAAAACGGCTCGTTTTCCACCTTTTCCAAGGAAGCCCGTTTTTTGCGCTTTCAGCTGGAATCGTCCATTCCGCTTTGCGTCAAGGGCATGACCTACGATATCTTCGATTTTGCGGGGAACGGTGCAATCGACGGCTTTGGCTACGGTCAAAAAATACGGGAAATCACACCCTACTTAAACGGCGTGCTCGCGCTTGCGCCCGATTTTTCCACGCTGGACGGCGTAATTTTGCCTGCGGACGAGAAGAACGTTTACAACCGTAAAAATATCAAGAGCTTCGACGATTTTTATCCCGACGAGTTTATGTTCGGGGCGTACCTTTCCGCGTACGGCGTCAATTGCAAGCCCTCTACGGAAAAAAATCTTGAAAATAAGGTAGTCGTTTTGTCCAACGCTGCCGTTCGCAACTTCACGGAAGAACAGCTCCGCGCGCTCTTTGCGCGCAACTGCGTAATCGTAGACGGCGGCGCGGCGGAAACGCTGATTGACGAGGGCTTGGGCGAGCTGATTTGCGCGAAGAGCTATACGCGTATGCACACCGAGCGGGACGTGCACAGCTTTGAGCAAGCGGAGGACGGCGTAATCGTCAACGACCGCAAGGGCTACCGCGCGACGACCTTTTTCCGCGCGGGCGATTTCGTGAACATCGAGTACGAAGCAAACGCCGTTACGCCCCTTTCCAAGGTTTACGATTACCGTATGCAGGCGGTGGGGTACGGTTATACGGCGGGTGAGCGTTTCCTCGTCGTGCCTTATATTATCAAGGACGAAATTTTGTTGGAGCAGTTCCACGACTTGCGTACGACTATCGTTCGAAATTGGCTGAAAACGACGGGCGCGGAGCTGCTGTTTACCAACCACGCGGGCGTGTATGCGTACCGCTACAAACGCGAAAACGACAGTATCGTAATCGTCGTCAACAGCACGGAAGAGAACTTCCAAACGGTGGATTTGGAGCTTTGCAATATCCCCGTGCAAAAGATATCGCGCGTGGATAAAAAGAGCGGCAAGGTCAAGAAAACCGCGTTTACGCGAAGCGAAAAGGGCGTAAAAATAAAAGTGCCTATGAAATATTTGTCCACGCACACCTTTATCATTTCATAAAAGGAGAAAACGGCTATGATTTATTCGTTGAAGGATTGTCGATACGGGGAAAAAGCGGCTTACGATACGACGGTGGAAATCAAGGAGGACGGCGGCGTGCTGACCTTCGTGTTCACCGCGAAAAATTGCAAATATTACTGCCCGAACAGAGGGTATAACGGCATACATTCCGAGGGGGACGCGTGCGAGCTTTTGATAGGCTCCGACCCCGCGCGTAAGGTCTATTACGAAATCGAGATAAGCCCGTTAAACGAATTGATGGTCGCCAAAATGGAATACTGCGGCGAGAACGAAAAGGGCGAGCCGCAATTAAATATCGGCTTTGTGGAGGATTGCTTCGTGCAAAGCGAGGTGGAGCGTACCGCGGACGGTTATATCGCGACTCTCCGTTTCCCCGAAACGGCGATTAAAACGGGGGAGGGTGAAACGTATTTCAACGCTTACCGTCTGGAAACGGACGGGGGAGAGATGGAAAAGCATCTGTTTGCGCTCGTGCCCACTATGCGCGGGAAATTCCACGTGCCTAAATATTACGCCTATTTGAAAGAGTATTTCTGAAAATAAATAGCGAACGCCCGCACGGTGCTAAACAGCACCGCGCGGGCGTTTTTTTCGTTTATTTAATGCTTACGATAATGCATAGGCGTATGCCCGTCGTACGATTTGAAGATTTTGATGAAATAATTATAATCGGGCACGCCGACGGAAGCGGCAATTTCGGATAGAGGCAGGTTGGTTGTGATAATCAAATGCCTTGCCGAATACACCCTTTGCTCGTTGATATAACGCTTGGGCGTTTTGTGCGTGTTCTTTTCAAAGACGTTGTACAGCTGTTTTTGCGTCAGGAAAAAAGTCTTGCAAAGCCCCTCAATCGTCAGTGTATCCTGCAAATGCGAAAGAATATACGGCTCTATTTGCTCGGAGAAAATATTGCTCTTTTCCGAAATGATATTATGGTTTTTCGCATAGTCGAAAATAGAGAAAGAAATGTTTTTTATCGCGTAAAATTTTTCCAACGAAAAGGTGGGAATTTTTTGATAGGTTTGCAGCGTCTTTTCCAAAAGCTGCTCGTCCGTGCAAAGCCTTTTAATGGCTTCCACCGTCGCTTTGGAATTTTTCTGGTCGCGGAAAGGCCCGATTATAACGTAGCCGTAGGTCACGTTGTTGACGGAGAATCGAAACGCCATTTCAATCAAGCCGAAATGACAATGATAATAAAAGAAGCTTTCCCCGTTTCTGAACCGTTCAAAGCATTGCTCGTCCGAAACCGTGCAGTTATGCCGACAGTTCCAGCTGTTTTTAATCAGCGAACACAAATGATTTTCCCGTCTGTCCTCGCTATGTACCGAAGTGGGCAGAAAATTATCGTCGAAAAAGGAAATTGTCGTTTTGATTAAATAACTGAAATCTTCGAAAAGATTACGCAATAAATTCAAATTATACTGTATCATATCCGTATTATAAACCAAATATTTCTTTTTTGTCAAGTGGAAAGAAATGGAATTATAGAATTTTTTTAACAATATTAAAGGATAAAAAACGCTAAAAAAGGGTATTTTTTTATCTATACCCATAAAAAAGCTTATGGTATAATGGTATTGTGAAAAAAATAGGAGTACTCCTATTCTCCGTTTTAACAAACGGAGAATCAAAAGAGCTATTAGAAGAAGGAGAACGGATATGAGAGAGTTTAGAGTAGCGTTAATCGGCGTCGGCGGCAGAGGCGAGGGCTTGTACCGCGTATCCCTGCGCGCGCGCAAGTACGCGCATTTTATTGCGGTATGCGACGGTTACGAGGACAGATGCGAATATATCGCCAACGAAATGGTGGAGGACGGCAGACCGCGCCCCGCAATTTACACCGATTATAAAAAATGTATCGACGAAACCAAGCCCGACGCAATCGTCGTCGCGACCTCTTGGCAAGCGCATATCGAGGTATGCTTATACGCTATGGAGCGCGGCGTGCCCGTAGCTTGCGAGGTGGGCGGCGCGTATAGTTTAGAAAGCCTTTGGGAACTCGTTCGCTGCTACGAGCGCACGAAAACGCCCATTATGATGATGGAAAATTGCTGTTACGGGCGTTTGGAGCTGTTGGCGTTAAATATGAAACGATTGGGCAAGCTTGGCGAAATTGTACATTGCTCGGGCGGGTACAGACACGATTTGCGCGAAGAGGTGACGAGCGGAGGCGAAAAAAGGCATTACCGCTTGCAGCAGTATATCCACCGCAACGCGGAAAACTATCCCACGCACGAGCTTGGACCGATTGCAAAGCTTTTGGATATCAACTGTGGCAACCGCTTCGTGAGCCTCGTTTCGGTGGGCAGTAAATCGGTGGGTTTGAAAACATACGTGCAGGATAAAAATATCGAGAGTTTGAAAGGCGTGACCTTTCAGCAATCGGACGTGGTGACGACGGTCATCAAATGCCAAAACGGCGAAACGGTGACGATTACGCTGGATACCTGCCTGCCTCGCTACTATTCCCGCGGCTTTTACGTGCAGGGCACGAAAGGGCTGATCAGCGAGGATAGCAGCTCCGCATACTTGGAGGAGGATTTCCCCGAGGAAATTTGGGATTGGAGCGAACATTACAAAAATTTGGACGAATATTACGCAAAATACGAGCATCCTCTTTGGAAAACGGCAAAGCAGAGCGAGGAGGGGCACGACGATTTGGACGTGCTCGTGTTCGACGCCTTTTTCGAGGCGTTGGATAAGGGCGAGGAAATGCCGATTGACGTGTACGATATGGCGACTTGGATGTGCGTGAGCGTGCTTTCCGAGCAGTCTATGCAAACGGGACAAACGGTGACATTCCCCGACTTTACGGACGGGAAATGGATAACGAAGAAAAATACGTTCGCGCTTTAATTGCGCGTGGGAGAGATGAAAATGAATTATAACCGTTTTGGTGTTTTAATCGATTGTTCTGCAAACGGCGTTATGAAGGTCGAGCAGATTAAACGCTTGATAGATACTATCAGCAAAATGGGCTATAACTTCCTTGAAATCGGCATGGACGACGTGTACGAAATCGAGGGCGAGCCTTACTTTGGCTATCTTCGCGGGGGGTATTCCCAAGAGGAATTAAAGGAGCTGGACGATTACGCGTTCGAGCGGGGCATAGAGCTTTCGCCTTGTATACACACGCTTGCACATTTGACCAACCTCGTCAAATTGCCCCATTACGCGGATATCGTGGATATCGATAATATTTTGCTTATCGACGAGCCGAAAACCTACGAATTGATTGACAAAATGTTCAAGACCTGTCGGGAATGTTTCCGCACCGACGTCGTAAATATCGGTATGGACGAGGCGCATAAGGTGGGGCTTGGCAAATACCTTGACAAGCACGGCTATTGCAACCGCTTCGATTTGCTTTTGAAACACCTCAACCGCGTGGTAGAGATTGCCGAGAAATACGGGTTTAGAATACATATGTGGAGCGATATGTTCTTCCGCTTGAACAATTACGGGGAATATTACGTAAAAGGCGCGCGTATTCCGAGCGAGGTCATTGGTAAAGTGCCCAAACGCGTGGATATCTGTTACTGGGACTACGGCGAACACGAGCTGACGGAGGAAATGTTCGATGAGCTTTTCCGCCAGCACGAGGATTTCAATCGCGAGCTTTGGTACGCGGGCGGGGCTTGGTGCTGGAACGGGTTTGCGCCCTTCAACCGCTATTCCCTCGCGGCAATGAAATGCGCGATCAAGCAGGCGGCAAATCATTCCGTACGCAATATCTTTATCACCCTTTGGGGCGTAGACGGAAACGATTGCTCGTATTTTTCGACCTTGCCCGTTCTGTACGCGGTAAAACAGTACGCCGACGGCAATTTCGACGAAGCGAAGATTAAAAAGGGCTTTTCGGATATGTTCGGGATTTCGTTCGACGATTTTATGCTCGCCGACCTGCCCAACGTCACGAGCCGCGACCCCGACGGCTTGCTTCGGGAAAACGCGAGCAAGGCGTTGCTGTATAACGACTGCTTCCTCGGCTGGAAGGATCATCCCTTGAAGGAGGTAGACAAAATCCCTTACGGCGAATATGCGAAAACGCTGGAAGCCACGGCGAAACGGACGGGGGAATACAAATATATTTTCGACACGCTCGCTTCGCTTTGCCGTGCGTTGGAGGTCAAGGCGTACTTGGGTTTGCGGACGCGGGAAGCCTATCAAAGCAAGAACAAAAAGGAATTGCGGACGCTCGTGGACGATTACGCGCTTGCCGCGGACAGAGTGGAAGAATTCCGTAAGTATATGCGGAAAATGTGGATGAAAGAATACAAGCCTTACGGCTGGGAAATTCAACAAATCCGTTTGAGCGGCTTGCGCGGTCGGATTTTGGATTGTCGCGAACGGCTCGTGGAGTATTTGGAGGGGAAGGTTGAAAATATCCCCGAGCTGGAAGAAGAAATTTTGCCCTACGCGGACTGGGGCTTGCAGTACAATCTGTATCGCGGCTTGGTCAGCGTGAGCGAGCTATAAGCAAAGCAAGGAGGAAAAAGTATGAACGATATACAAGCGCAAACGCTTGCCGCTCGTCCGCCCGTCAAAAAGAAGAAAGGCTTAAAGACGCTGGATAGGGTATTCGTGGTTGTGATGCTGGCAATCCCCATCATCATTTTCCTGAACGGTTGGATTTTCGTCAATTTCAATTCCGTATTGATGGCGTTCCAGCTTCCGTCGGGCGAATGGGGAATGGGCAGCTTTGAAAAGGTGTTTATCAATCTCACCACACAACCTTTGGACAAGAGCTTTTCCATTTTATCGTGTTTGAAGAATACGGGGCTGTGGTTTTTGAAGGATACGCTTATGCTGCCTTTCCAGCTTTTGATTGCGTATTTCCTGTACAAGCGCATTACGGGCTATAAGGTGTTTCAGGTCATTTTTTACCTGCCTGCCATTATCCCCGGCGTTGCCGTGGCGAGTATGTTTTCACAGCTGATTATGCCGAGCGGTCCGTTCGGATTGCTTTTGCAAAGCTTCGGCGTAACGTCCGTTCCCGACTTTTTGGGCGACCCCAACTACGCAATGGGTACGCTTATGGTCTATTCGCTTTGGATGGGCTGGGGCGGTAATATGCTGCTTTTGGGCGGCGCGCTTGCGAGAATCCCCGTAGAGGTTTTGGAATCGGCGCGCTTGGACGGTGCGAACACCTTTCAGGAATTTACCATGTTCATTTTCCCGCTCGTATGGTCTACGCTTTCGACGCTGTTCATTTTGAGTATGACGACGGTATTCAGCAACAGCGGTCCCGTGCATTTGTTCACGGAGGGTAGAAACGAAACGGCGACGATGGGCTATTGGATATTCTATAAGCTGAAAAACGGCGGCGCGGCGGACTATAACGAAGTCGCGGCGGCGGGCGTATTGCTCACCCTGATTGCCGTACCCGTAATCATGACCATTCGTTGGCTGATTGAAAAGGTCGAAGTGGTGGATTATTAAGGGGGTAAGAATATGACGATTGATATGAGAAAAATTAAAAAAAGCGAATCGAGTATTCTTTCCCGCCGTTCCAAAACGGAAAAAATCGTATTCGGCGTGGTATTCGGCATTTTCACGCTGCAAGCGTTGACGCTCGTGTTTTCCGTGCTGTGGATGCTGATTTCGTCGTTGAAAGGCTCGGACGAGTTTATCGGTTTGTGGTTTCCAAACGGCGAGGCAATCCCCGAGGGCTCGCCTTACGCGTTTTGGCTGCCGCAATCGCCCATTTGGCAAAACTTTTTGGACGCTTTCTCCATTTTGGAGATACATACGCAATACGGCAAGGTCAATTTCTTGGGTATGTTTACCAACACCCTTTGGTACGTGGCGTTGATGACCTTTTTCAGCGTGCTTATGCCCGCAATCACGGGCTACGTATTGAGCAAATATCACTTTAAGGGCAGAAACCTCATTTATACCGCGGTCATAACCTCTATGACGATACCCCTCGTAGGCACGAGCGCGGCGTATATGAAATTCGTCGGCACGCTGGGTATTTACGATACGCCGTTTTTCGCGGTGTACAACGGGCTGGGCTTGGGCTTCGGCGGTTCGTTCCTCGTCTTTTACGGATTTTTCAAATCGGTGAGCTGGTCGTACGCGGAAGCGGTGCAAATCGACGGCGGCGGGCCGTTCACGATCTTTTTCAAGATTATGCTGCCACAGGCAACGCCCGTGCTGTTGACGTATGCAATCACCAACGGCATTACGTATTGGAACGAATATGAAACGGTGCTTTTGTATATGCCTCGCTATCCCACGCTTGCCGCGGGCTTGATCGATTATAAGGTAACGGCGTTCAACGGCGGAAACATTCCCGTATATTTCGCGGGCTTGATTATTTCCATGCTGCCCACGCTCGTCATCTTCGCAATCTTTTCCAACCGCATTATGGGCAGTATCTCCATAGGCGGCTTGAAAGGCTAAACACAAAAAATAAAATATTACAATCATAAGGAGAACAAGAAAATGAAAGGAAAATTTACCAAACTTCTTTGCGGCGTTTTATGCCTTTCGACGGGAACGGCAGCCTTTGCCGCTTGCGGAGAACAAAAATTTGACAACGGACCTCAATCCCTTTCCATCTGGATTTGCGACGCGGGTTACGGTACGGCGTGGCTGGATAACACGCTTGCGGCGTTTGCCGAGCAGGACTGGGTAAAAAGCGCGTATCCCGATTTGAAATGGAACGTCGTACCCAACAAAACGGACAGCTTGTACGGCTTCGAGGTCACCAACGCGGGCGCGAGCGTCAACGAATACGATTTGATCGTAAGCTGTGCTCCCGGCGGCGCGTACTTTGGCAGCGGCAACTTTGAAGAACTCACCGACGTTTACGAAAGCACCGTCCCCGGGGAGAGCGTTACCCTGCAAGATAAAATGCTGGACGATATCCTCTTCCATAACGGCTACGAGGTGAAAAACGCGGAGGGCGAATACGAGGTGGGCTATTACGGCACGCCTTGGGTAGTTGGCTCTATGGGGCTTTTCTACAACGAAGCGGTGCTGCAAGAGGCGTATCCCGACGGGTACGATATGCCCAACACCACGAACGAGCTGGTTGCGTTCTGTCAAGCCTTGGATACGCTCAAATACGGCGAAAGCGGCGGTCCTATCGTCGGGGCGACGGGCGCGAACTACTGGATTGAAATGTACAAGATTTGGTGGGCGCAATACAACGGTATTCAAGAATACACGAATTTCTGGTACGGCATAGAGGGCAACGAGCGTAGCGGCGAGGTGCTCGGGCAAAAGGGGAGATTGTATTCCTTGCAGGCAATCGATAGCTTGATCGGCTCGGATAACGGGCTTATCCACGCGGAATCGACTATGAAGGATTATAAGACCATGCAGTCCTATTTCCTCGCGGGGCGCGGCGCGTTTATGATGAACGGCGACTGGCTCGCAAACGAAATGAGCGGCAAGGATTCTTCGAATATCCGTATGATGAAAAACCCCGTGATTAGCAATATCGTCGAGCGTTGTTCCTCCGTTTTGGGCGACGGCACGAACGCGGACGCGCGCCTTTCGTTCGTAATCGATTGCGTGGACGCGGACGATACCTTCGAGCAGGCGGCGCAAAAATACGCGACGGCAGGGCACGGAACGCTCGTAAAAGCGGACTTTGAAAGAATTTACGAGGCGCGGAATATGGCGTTTGCATACGGCGGTATGGGCTTGCACGTGCCCACTTACGCAACGGCGAAAGCACTTGCCAAGGACTTCATTCGTTTCACGGCGACGGATATTGCCATCAAGGCGTTGATGGATACGGGCAAGGGCTTCAAGAGCGGTTATAGCTACACGCCGAGCGAAACGGAGCTTGCTTCCTACAATCCGCTTTCGCGCGACAGCTTGGAAAACTCCAAGAAGAATTTGTATATTCCTCCCAACCAGATGTTCCGCTTGAACTACTTGGGCGGCTTGCAGCCCATTGAGGCGACGGTAAACGCGGTGGACACTTCCTTTATGGGCGTCAACCCGCTCAATCCCGTAGATATGTACGAATACGATTATAAGTATTACACGGGCAAGCAAAATCCCGAAAGCACGGCAAAGGCGGATTACAGCCTGTGGGCTACGCTTTTGACGGATTCGGGCTATTGATATAAGGAGAACCAAATGAAGATAACGGAAATCATTAAACGTTTTACGGCGACGACGCTCGGCGCGACGTTCTTGCTTTCGTTCGCGGCTTGCTCCACGCCTGAAAATACGCCTACGAGCGTTACCGTTTGGGCGGCGACGGGTATGGAAAAGATTTTGCGCGACGAGGATTATTCCTCCCGCTACGCGCAAACGACGCTTTCCATTGCCGCGTTCCGTAACGAATACGAATCGGGACAGATTATCATCAGCGCGGACGGCAAAGTGGATTCCTACGAGCTGACGACGAGCGACCTCACCCTTGCGGGCAATCCCGAGGTCAAGCTTGCAAAGGAGAATTTCGAGATATACAACCAAAAGTACATATATCTCGACCGTATCACCGAATCGAATATGAAAAACGTTCCCGGCGGCTACTATCCCGACGCGTTATTGCCTTGGGAAACGGCGGTGGAATACGGCGAAAATAAAATGGACGGCGGCAAAAACCAAGGTATTTGGGTCACGCTAAAAACGGACGAGACGCAACAGGCAGGCACGTATACGGGCGAATTTTCGTTGAAAATCGAAGAGGAAACGGTCAAAGTGCCCGTAGAGGTCACGCTGTACAATCACGCGCTTTCGGACGAAACGCACGTGCAAAGCTGGTACGGCTTGAACTGGAACTGGGTGGCTATGGGCGAGCTGGACGTGACGATGGAAATGCAGGAAAAGTATTACGATTACCTGCTCGATTACCGTATCAACCCCAGCAACGTTCCTGGGAATTTCTACGCACAGACCTATCCCGACAACTTTATGGAAACGCTGCTTGAACAGTACGCCGAGGCGGCAAACGATCCCCGTTGCTCCTTCTATTCTTTGCCCTATTCGACCAAGACCACGGTGGACCTTGGAAAAACGCTGACGGTAATGGATTTGGACTATCATTTGAATTTAATTCAACAAATGGCGAAGTACAGCGTAGAACACGAGGTGGATTTGTTCAAGAAAGCGGGTATTTATCTCGTTTATTTGGACGAATTTGACGCGCAAGGCTCGGACAACAGCAAAAACGACAACGCTTCGTATACCTTGCACCATTTCTGGAATTTCCGTCAGGAGCTTGACGAGGCGGACGTTTTCGCGCTCGTAGAGGGCGAAGTGGACGAGGACTTTAAGACGCAGCTTATGGAGTCGGTGATGACGATTGCACCCTTCGTTCCGGGCGACGCGTTCCGACTGAATTTTGAGGACTATCCCAACGCCAAGCTTATCTCTATGGACCGTATCCGTATGTACGCTTCGGAGGAAAGACGGGAAGCGTATCAAGACTATATGAAAGAGGCGTATAACGAGCAGTGGTGGTATCAAGCCAACCCGCAATACCCCAGCGTAAGCTACACGACGGAAGCTCCCGCGGTGAACGTTCGTTTCAACGGCTGGATGATGTACGATTACGGCATTACGGGCGATTTGTACTGGGAGATTGCAATGAATCACCAGTTCACGCGTAGCTATTCTTACGAATATATCCAAGACCAGTTCGATACCGCTATGCGCTATCCGAGCAGTAACGGCGAGGGCAAGCTCATATACGCGGGCAGAGAATACGGCATTTACGGCCCTGTCGGTACGGTACGCTTGCACGCCGTCCGCGACTCGCACGAGGATTACGATTTGCTGTACGAGTTAGAAGAGCTGTATGCCACGCGCGGGGTGACGAGCGAGCAGTTCAATTCCATTTTACAATTCCTCGTAGAGGACTTGTACGAGGGCACGTCGCTTATCGACGCGAACAACGCTATCGACGTCATTTTGAACAGCCGCGAGGTACTCAATACGCTGTTCGAGCTTTACTATGAAAACGGCGTGGTTTTGGAGAGCTATGAAAAAATCAAGGGCGTTGGCACGATGAAGCTTTCGGCGGCAAACGACACCGAGCTGAAAGTGAACGGTACGCTTTTGAGCGGAGAGGATAAAGGCTCGTATACGGCGTATAGCCACCAAATCGCGCTCAATCAAGACAAAAACGAGATAAAGATAGAGGCGAAAACGGGGGATAAGACCCACGCGATCACCTTCGACTTGGGCGCAAAGAACGTCGTGACGGACGCTTCGCATTTGACGGAGAAACTTTCGGTTACGGGCGGCGAAGCGGCGGTTGCGTACGACGAAGCTACGCTTGCGACGAAGATTACGCCTGCAAACGAGAGCACGTTATCCGTGACCTTGGACGCAAGCTCGCTGGAAATCAATAATTCCTATACCTCTATGTCCTTACGCATTTACGTATACGGCGACGAGGACGTCAGCGTTACGCTGTTGCGCTCGCGTTCGGGCGACCCCGTTTTGGAAACGGTGCGTGCGTACACGCTTTCGGCGGGCTGGAACGAAATCACGCTGGACGTTGCAAACGATTTGAAGTGTACCAAGACGAAAAAGCTTGCGTCGTTGGTGTTCAGGACGCAAGATACGACCGTTTCGTACGGTATCGGCGATTTGATATTAGTGGGGTGAAGAGTATGAAAAAAATAATGGCAATTACCCTTTGTTCGTTGTTCGTCGGCAGCGTTGCGTTGGCGACGGGTTGCAATCAAACCCAAGAACCCCAAGTAACCAACCCGATTATTTCCCTCAACGGCTTTGAAACGCAGGCGGATTTGAGTACGCTCACGATGGAGGGCGTTTTGGGAAAGGTAGAGCTTTGCAAAGAAACGGACTACGTGAAATCAGGTGCTGCCAGTGCAAAGGTCACCGTTTTGCACGAGCCGTACAGCTTGAACGACAGTCCCTATCTCTATCAAGCGGCAAATCTCGTCAAACGCGCGGAGGATTATACCGATTTTGCCAAGACCAAGCTGGTCACGCTCGACGTGTACAGCGCGAACGCTACGACCGAGCGTATCGGCTTACAGCTCGTATACGCCGAAGCGGTGTCGCTCGTGAGCTGGTTTACGCTTGCGCCCAACGCTTGGACGGAAATACAGTATAATATCCCCCGCGAGTCCATTCCCGTTTGGGAAAGCGACAACGGAGAAAGCAATTTCGTAAAGGGCATCAATATTCTCTACGAAAGACCCAAAACGCAAGACACCGTCTTTTATATGGACGATATGAATTTGTACAAGACGGAAAAAGCGTTCGAACCGCTCGTAAAAACGCTGAAAACGGACGAGATCGCGTCCTTTGACGAGTGGTGGCAGGTCGCTTCGCTCACCGTGGGCGGCGGCAATTACGCGCCCAACGTGAAATGGGTAAAGGATAAGCTTATAAGCGAGGGAGCGGCAATCGTTCTGGACGCACAGCCGGGCGGTACTTGGCCCTCTATCCGCGTGGAGGAAGAGCATTGCGCGCTCGTAGACTGGGCGAGCTATTCGGGCGAGGACGCGTTCACGATGGACGTCTACCTTCCCGAAGGGCAGGAAATGGAGATCGCTCTCACCTTGTACGGCTACGGCATACCCACCTTTGCAGAGCAAGTGGTATTAAAGGCGGGCGAATGGAATACGATTTCGTTCACCGTCGATTATATCAACGCGCATCTGTACGGGGCGAACAGCTACAAGTTTGAATTTACGACGGAATTTACGATAGGTTATCGTGAATTCCTCGGTACGGAGAACAGACAAATTTACGTCGATAATATCCGTATGGTCAGAGCGGACAACGCATAAGGGAGGACAGCATGATGACGATAAAAAGCAAAAAATTATGGCTCGCGCTTCTTTCTTGCGGTGCGCTGACGGCGACGCTCGCCGCGTGCGGTTGTACGCCGCAAACGCCTTACGAAAGCACGCTTACGGGCTTTGAATTTCCGCAAACGCTTAACTATTATTACGGAGCGTGCGTAGACGTGCTCGACCCTATCGTGCTCGACGATTTGGGCAACGTAATGGATATCGACGCCACGGTCACTACCAAGGACGGCGAAGCAGTCAAGGTCGAATACGGGAAATTCTTTGCCGTCGATAAGGACGGATATACCATACGGTATACGGTAAAGACGCAAGACAATAAAGTGCATGAAAGAACTTCTACGCTCAACGTCGTAGAAGCCTTATACGATAACGAAGTGAAGCTTTTGGACGTGGACGGCGCGACCTCGTACGATATATTGAATATACTTTCGGAGGATCAGCGCGCGGCTATGCTGGCGTGGCAGGGCTTTGAGGGCGTGACGTATACGCTCACCTCCAAAATCAACGCAAAATCGGTGGACTTGGAAAACACGACGGTAGATTTTACCGCCCTTCCAAAATCCTATTATACCTTCGCAATCGAAATGCCCATCGGCTATCCTGCCAAGCAGGAAAAGGTGTTCACCTGCAACGTGGATTTCTACGACGCGGCGGACGGGATTGAATGGGTAGGCGATACGCTTTCGTTGGATTATCTGTTTATGAAAGACGCGTCTATGACGGGCGAAATCGTTAAAGAGGGGCTTCCCGCGGGCGCGGCGGCAGAGGAATATTACCGCGTAAAAATCGGCGAAAACGAGCCGAACGCGGCGCACTATCTCTTGTCCGTTGCGGGCTTGCATAGCAGAGAATACTACGAGGAATGGCAAAAGCACGCGGCGGAAAAATTCCAAAAATACACGTTCGCGTTCGATTTCTATTACTCGTCCGTTTCCAACGAGAACAGCAGTGCGGACGGCGAGTACAGCTCCTTCCGTATCAACGGTACGCAAAACACCAACTATTTTGAAAATAAATGGTATACCTTCGAGCTGGATTTTGATAAGCTTTTGCAATATTTCCCCGCATATAACGACCCCGCGAATATTTATATCGACGCGTCGTACAGCGAAACGGTGAATATGATTTCCTCTACGTACAGCTCGTATTACGGCAGCGATATCGACGGTTATATCGGCAATTTCCGTTTTGTGGAAACGCTGGATTTGTCGGCGGTGGAAAACGACGAGCTTGCGCTTATCGATATGAAGGATAAAACGAGCTTTGATTTCCTTTCGCTTCTCGGCGAAGAGAAAAAAGCCGAAATCGAGGACTACGCCACCAAATACGACGTCGTTTGGACGCTGGACGGAAACGCGGTCACCGACTGGGCGAAAGTAGACGGTATTTACGAGGTAATGGCAACGGTCAATACGGGCGCGGAGAATATTCCCGTTTATAAACAGACGGTGGATTTCTATAATTCAGGCGACGGGCTCGTTTGGGTGGATACGCTTGATTTGAAGCACCTCGTTTTGAAAAATTCGGCAATGACGGGCGCAATCGTCAACACCGATTTGCCTACGGGCGCGGTTGCGGGCGAATACTATCACGTCGGCGTTCCGCAAAGCGCGGATAAAGCGTTCGACTACGTATTCTCCGTAACGGCAAAGCACAGCAAGGCGTATTACGAGCTCTGGAAAGAAAAGGCGGAAGCGAGCTTCAAAAAATACACGCTTTCCGTTGATTTCTATCTTTCCTCTACGGCGAATACCAAGCACAATAACGACGGCGAATATATCTATTTCTACCTCAACGGCACGCCCAACGCCGCATACTACGAGGGTACTTGGACGACGCTTGAAATCACGCTTGACGAGTTGATTAACAACTACGAGGCGTATGGCGATTCTTCGTATATCAACTACGACAAGACGCACAGCCAAGCTTGGAATATGGTATACTGCACGGACATCAGCTACGAGGGCATTGACCTCACCGCGCTTTGGGGCAATTTCCGCTTTGCGGAAACGCTGGATTTGTCGGCGGTGGAAAACGACGAGCTCGCGCTTATCGATATGAAGGATAAAACGGAGTTTGATTTCCTCTCGCTTTTGGACGAGGATAAGAAAGCGGAAATACAAGATTACGCGACGGCTTACGAGGTGACTTGGACGCTGAACGGGAACGCGGTTACCGACTGGGCGCAAGTAGACGGCGTGTACGAGGTAATGGCGACGGCGAAAATCGACGGCGAGGATATCCCGCTTTATAAGCAGACCGTGGATTTCTACGACTCTGCCGACGGGCTTGTTTGGACTCCCACGAGCGGCTTGAAAACGGACGACGTATACCTCAAAAAGACCAACGCAGAGGTGTCTATCGCGACGGAAAATCTCCCCGACGGCTTGACGGAGAGCGAGTATTATCTCATCAGCTCCAACGATGTTGCGGGCGACAACGCTTCCCAAACCTTTGCGTTTGCGATTGCGCGGCACAGCAAAGCGTACTACGAAATGTGGCTTGCAAGCGGCAAGGACTACACGATTTCCTTTGACGTGTATTATCAGACGAACGCGGAAATTCTTTTCGTAGAAAATTTTGGCGAGTATTCCGTATTCAACTACGGCGGCACGAGCGACCCGCTTTTCACGACGGACGAAAAAACGGGTAAGGCAATCCAAATGATAGAGGAAACGAAGGTCACGCTCACCTGTTCGTTGCAATCGCTCGTGAATAACTACGACGATTTCTTCAACGACGAGAAATATTCTTGCGGAACGTGGTCAAACAACTTCTTCATTTGGGCGTCCTTGGAGCACGGCGACGTGAGTGCGAACGCCACTACGGGCAAAATCGATATGCAAACGTATATCGGCAACTTCCAGGTAACGGAAGCCTAACACATTAAAAGCAAATAAGGCGAGAAAAATCCCTCGCCTTATAAGCCTAAATAAAAAAGAAATAAAATTAAGGAGGATTAAAATGAAACAAAATTACGTAACTCCTCGCTTTACGGTGTTATACGTGCAAAGACAGGACGTATTAACCTCGTCGCGCGAAACGCAAGTCGACCCCTTCGGGCAAGACAACAGACCTTCGTGGTTGGGAGGTGGAACTGATGAAACGTAACAAGGCAACGAAACTCTTGCTGCTTCTCACCGTTGCGGCAACGGCGACCGTTTCCGCGGGCGCGTTGTTGGCGGGCGCGGAAACGATGAGCGTTAGCGACGCCGTGAAAAGCTTTTCTATCAACGACGGCGCGTCCGTTCGTATCGTAGACAGCAACAAGGCGAACAACGGCTTGAAGTATATCGTGTCTATGCCCAAAACGGCGTACGAAACGGTGAAAAACGCGTATGCAGACGTGACCTTCGGCGTGCTTATTGCGCCCGAGGAATGGCTCATTGACGGCTACGAATTGACGGAGGCAAACGTATTCGGGGCGAACGCCGTGTACGGCTTCGCGGAATACGTAAACGGGCAATGGGTATACGAGGGGGATAAACCCCAAATCGTCAACCTTTCGACGAACGTGCTCACCGCAAACGTGGAAAATAGCTCGGTTATGGAGTTCGGCGGCGCAATGGTCAATATCCGCGACGGCGTAAACGATACGACGACGAACAACCTCGCTTACGAATTTCGCGGCGTGGGCTATATGTCCTATACGGAAAGCGGCGCGACCAAATACGTGTTCGTGGGCGACGACGACAACGTTCGTTCTATGACGCACGTTGCACAAATGGCGATTGAAAGCGGCGTGCTTGAAGATGCTGCCGACGAAGAATGGTTGCAGGAATATTATATCGACCCCGTAACCAACGTGGCGACCTCGTACACCGTTGAACATTACCTGCAAGGCGCGGACGGAGAGTACACACTCAAAGAAACGCAAAAGGTTTCCGATAACGTCACTATCGACGATACCGTAAGCCTTACGGCGAACTCGTATGCAGGCTATACTTATAACGAAGCAAACAGCAAAACGACGGGCAAAGCGTATGCCAACGGCAAGCTCACCCTTTCGGCGTATTATGACAGAAACACGGCTTCCGTTTCCGCGGATTTGGGCTTGCAGGATTTGTCGCAAGGTACTTCGCTGGATTTGAGCGCGTACGCGGACTATATCGGCGAGAATGAGCTGTACTTAACGGCAACGGGCGAAATCGCGACGGCGATCGTTAGCGGTACGGCGTTGGATATGACGGGTTTGAGTGGTGCGTATACGCTCCGTCTGGCAAGCGAAAACGGCGTTGCGGAGCTTACTTTCGACGCATACGACGGTACGAAGGCGGCGGAATGGAATACGGTTTCCGCAAAAGCAGGCGTGGCGACGGCAAGAACGTCGGCGCAAAGCTTTGAAAATACGACGGTAAGCGTCGTGGACAGTGCGAGTGTTCCTACGGGACTTACGGCAAACGGCGACGCGTTCAAGGTGAGCGGTAAGGATGAAGCGTTTGCATTCAACTTCCTTTCCCGCCACAGCAAGGCGTATTACGAAGCGTATGCGGAGAAATATAGCGGCTGGGGTATGCAGATTTCGTTCGATTATTACGTAACGGCAACGCAAAACGACGGCGCAAGTGCGCAAATTGTTACGACGATGGTCGGTTTTGCCAATACGGACACTTGGACGGAGGTTGCGGTAAACGAATGGTATTCGATCACCGTTCCGCTTTCCTATATCCTTGAAGGCAAGGCGTTATTTGAAAGCGACGGCACGTTCTATCAGTCTTACGGCGGCGCGCTTCGTGGCGACGACGCAGCGAATAGCGCGGAGTGGTATTTTGCGAATTTTGCAATCACCTATGAAACGTTGAAGGATAGCGATAAGCTCGCCGATTTGAACGGCGCAACGTATCTGGAAGAAGCGTTGCTTGACGAAAATCAACAGGCGGCGTTTGCTATTTTCAAACAAGAGGGCGAAGTGACTTGGTCGGTAGACGGCGTTACCTCGTTCGAGCTTGCCGATTTGGAGGGGGTATATACGGTCAAAGCGGTATTGAATAAAGAGGGTAGAAATATCGTTCTTTACGAAGATAAAGTAGACTTGTACAACTCTGCCGACGGACTTGTTTGGGCGCCTACGAGCGGCTTAAAGAAGAGCGACGTATACCTGAAAAAGACGAATGCACAGGTATCGATTGCCACCGAGAATTTGCCTTCGGGCTTGACGGCGGACGAATACTATTATATTGCTTCTGAAAGTATCGGTGACAGCAAGAATTTCTTGTTCTCCATTACGGGGCACAGCTTGGCTTACTATCAGATGTGGCAAGAAGAAGCGGTAAAGAGCGGCTCGTCCTATACGATTGCGTTTGATATTTATTACACCACGACGGCGGAACTTCCTTATTCCAGCGGTTGGGGCAAATATTATACGACCTTCGTATACGGCGGTACGACGAGAACGGACGAAAACGTACTTGGCGGTACGGCACAACAGGTAGCTCTTGAAACGGTAACGACAATCAAGGCAACGCTGGCTTCCTTGTTGAATAACTATGCAAACTTTGAAAATGACAGCGTAACGAATTGCGGTACGCACGGCAATAACTTCTTCGGTTGGTTTGACGCGCATAAGACGAGTTCAATAACGGCAGACGCGGATATGCAAATGTATATCGGTAATTTCCGTACTACGTTCAAGAACGGCGTAACGGTACGCGATTATTCGTCTGACGTTAAGCTTGAAACGACGGACGGCGTAACGGGTAAATACGATTTGACGAGCTTGCTTTCCGCTGACGATAAAGCGGCAATCGGCGAAGAGAATTTAAGCCGTTTGACGTGGAAGCTCAACGGGGAGGCGGTAAGCTCGCAAGTAGACGTGGAAACGCTTGACGGTTTGTACGAGGTCACGCTTTCCGAAAGCATTTTCGGCGCGTACGATATCGTATATTTCAAAGCTGCAATCGATTTCTATAAAGAAGCGGACGGGCTCGTTTGGGCACCTACGAGCGGCTTAAAAACGAGCGACGTGCTTATTAAAGACACGAAAGCAACCGTAAGTATCGTGAAAGATAATTTGCCTTCTTCTTTGAGTGCTGGTGAATATTATCGTGTATCTTCTACGGATTGTAAGGGTAATTTCAAGCTGTCCGTGCTCCGTCACAGCAAGAAATATTATCAAATGTGGCAAGATAAAGCAACGGCACTCGGTGCGTCTTTTACTATTTCGTACGACGTGTATTACAGCACGAATGTTGAAATTTCATTTAGTGCAGGCTTTGGTAATACAGGTTATTGGTCGATGTTCGATTGTGGTGAATTAAAACCTGAACAAGTGCGTGAAGATACGCAATGGACGTATACTTGTTCTCTTGGAAAACTAATTACGTATTACGATAATTTTGTTGATGCCTCCAAGACGAGTATAGCGGCTTGGTCGTATACGAATATGGTTACTTGGACCGACGGTTCGAATTATACGGGTGAAAACGTTACTATGGATTTCTATTTCGGTAACGTGAAAACCGTCTTTAACAGCAATTCCGACGTATATATCGACAAATCGAGCACGACGACGCTCGTAGATCTCAACGGCGTAGAAGATTATGATTTCACAGAGCTTTATACGGCGGTTGCGCTTACGGAAGATGAAACGACTGCACTTTCGTCCCTTGCTCTTACGTGGAAGGTGAACGGTGAAGTTGTGACCGATTGGGATAAGATAGAGGGCGTTTGCACGGTTACGGCAAGTACGGGCTTTGATTGCTACGATATCGTACATTTCCAAACGAAGGTGGATTTCTATAATTCCGCGGACGGTATGGTTTGGCTTTTGAACAGCGGTTTATCCACGGATAATATGCTTTGCAAAGGCTCGGCTATGAGTAAATCGATTGTAACGGATAACCTTCCTACGGGTGCGGCTGCAAATGAATACTTCTACGTAACCGCTCCTTATAAAGGAAGTGACCAATGGTATACGTTCTCGGTTAAGGGTTTGCATACCAAGGCGTATTATGAAATGTGGCAAACCAAAACGGCGGAAACCAATCAAACGTATTACGTACAGTTTGATTTTTGGCATAATTCCGATTCGCGTACAAGTAATAAATCAACGTTCTTTGTAGGTAATGGGGAAGTTTCTTGTCAAGAACAGCAATGGTATACGTTGGAGGTTTCTCTTGATTGGATAATCACGAATTGGTCTAATTTCACGGCGAGCAATAACGGAAATCCTAATCAAAATTTTGTATATTGTTATACGAGCCGTAACTATGGGGACGATTATCAGGCGTACGTTGGGAATTTCCAATGTGAATTGAGGAACAGCGCGAGCTAAAATACGAGCGGGGCACGCTTGGCAAAGCTTTGTTCTTTGCCAAGCCTACCCAAGTGATAATAAGGAGAAATATAATGAAAAAATCTAAAAAAATTATTGCGAGCGTGCTTTGCGCGAGCGTGGCTCTTGGGAGCACGGCGGGGCTTGCAATCGGTTTAAGCTCCGACGCGTCGGACACGTTTGAGCCTATCTTCCGTATGGCGGTTTGCTCGGACGTGCACGTTGCAGGGGCAAGTAATCCCGCGTTGCAAGCGCGTTTTGAAAACTTTTTCAAGCAAGCCTATGCGTATTCGGAAAGTCACGCCGAATATACCACGCTTGATGCAATCGTGGTTTCGGGCGATTTAACGCATACCAACACCATGGCGCAAATGACGGGTTTCCGTGAAGCGGTAGTCAATAACCTCAAACGCGAAACGACCTTTATGAGTATTCTCGGCAACCACGATTTGTACGAGGGCTATGCCGCAAACGACGTTTATCAAGGCGGCGACGTATACAAAAATATCGTCGACCAAGAGCTGGATAAACACCTCGTCGTAAAGGGCTTCCATTTAATCGGTATGTCCAACGATACGACGACGGGGTATTTCAGTCAAGCCGTACCGGACGAAAACGGGAACAGCTGGCTGGGTGAACAGCTTGCAATCGCGCAAGCGGACGATAGCGAAAAGCCTATCTTCACATTCCAGCATTTCCATCTTCAAAACACCGTGTGTAGCTCGGCTACGCCTGAAAGCAGTGCTGTGTTAAACAATAGCGACGTGGATAACGCGTATAAAAGCTATCCCCAAGTCGTTAATTTCTCGGGACACTCGCACGGCGCGGGCTTGAATACGCGCGGTATCTATCAAAAAGATTATACGGTAGTAGACGTTCCCGCGTTCCAGTATTTGAGCAGCGGTACTTCCGACCAAATTTTGAATGGTGCGTTCGTGCAAGGGCATACGATTGCAAATCTTGCTTCGGACGGTAAAATTCAAAAGGCAGCGGAGGCGGCAAGCATGTTCCGTATCGTAGAGGTGGACGCGAACAACACCGTCCGCATTTACACGTACGACCTCAACACGAATTCGCTTGCCAAGACGGCGGCTTCCAACGACGGCGACGAGCTTCTCGTTTTCGAAATCGAAAAGCCTACGGATAAGACTACCTTTAACTACACGGACGAGAGCTACAAAGACACGACCGCGCCCTTCTGGACGAACGGCAGCGTCAACGTAGCGGACAAAGTAGTCACCTTCACGCAAGCGGAAGAGGATAACTGTATGTACGGTTATACGCTCACGCTTGAAGCGGAAGGGCAAGACACCTTGACCTATAAACTGCTCGACCAGTATTATCTGCCGAATAACACGGCGGACGAAACGTTCACGATTCCCGATGCGCTCGCTTCGGGCGTGACCTACACGGTAACGGTTACGGCGACGAACGTATGGGGCTTGACCTCTACGCAAACGCTTACGACGACTTTTACGGCTTAAAAAAGGTTTTTACCCGCGCCCCTTGCGGAAGGCAAGGGGCGCGGCGTAAGAAAAATACAGAGGGATATGAAATGGCAAAAAAATATTTATTCGGTAAAAATACCGACGTAAACGAGGATTTTATATACGTATCCTCGCTCATCACCGAAACGCATACGAAATTCGATTGCGAAAACGATTGTATCGTCAATCGCTATAACCCCGAAATCAAAGGGGACTGGAAATACGATTATATCAGTATCGTTACGAAAAAGAAATACGCGCAAGGCGTAACGCTCAAAACTAAATGCTCGTTCGAGCATTACGGCGCGCCGTTAATTGTCTTTACCGACGATATTTGCGCCGCGAAAGAACGCAATTATTACGGCGTGCATTACGAAATCGTCGCCTACGACGAGGGCGTAAACGTATGGCATATCCAGCCCGACGAAACGGGCGGCGAAATGCCGATAAAGGTCGCGCTTATCGGGCAACTCGTATTCCCGATTGCGGACGGCTCGCTCGTGGATTTGCAGGTTACGATAAAGGACGGCGCAATCCACGTAAATATCAACGGAAAAACGCTGACGGCGACGCATCCCGATATTCCCCAAAGCTTTCACGTGGGTGTGACCGCTTGCGAGGGGATAAATCGGTTTTACGAATTTGAAATTGAAGAATAAGAGGTAAACATATATGCGGTGGTTGGATAAGTACGATATCGTCTATCAAAAAAGCGTGACCGCGTGGGACGAAGCGTTGCCCCTCGGCAACGGCAAATTAGGCTGTCTTATTTACGGGGACGGTCCTTTGCGCCTTGCAATCGACAGAGTGGATTTATGGGATAACCGCCCCGCTCCCGCAACGCAAGAGGACGGTTTTACCTTCCAAAACCTCGTTTCACTCGTAAAAAGCGGAAAAGAAGAGGACTGGAAAGAGTATTCCCGCCTGTTTGATACCGTCTACGAGGATACGCCTTATCCGACCAAGCTCACGGCGGGGCGAATAGAGTTGAATTTCGGGGCAAAATCGAACGATATCCGCTCCCGTGTGAATTTACGCACGGCGATAGCAAGCGTCGAAATTCGGGGCGAAAAAACGCTTATAATGGAAGCCTTTACGAGCGCGACGAGATTTGTCGGCGCGGCGAGGGTTAAGGGCGCGTATTCGCTTGGACTGCACGTGCCCGATTATATCTCGGGCGACGAAAACGGCGAGCGGACGAACGGCTCGGGAATTGGCGACGAGAGCATGGACGGGTGCTTGCGCTATCCTCGTGCAGAAGTGGTCAAGGACGGGGAATATACCTACTATCGCCAAGAAACGAAAACGGATTTTTCGTACGGCGTGGCGGTGCTTCGAAAACGCGTCGGGGAATACGACGAGTTGTATTTCACGATTGCCACGAGCAAGGACGGGCAGGATTTTATTGCGCTTGCCAAAGCGGAGCTTACTTCTGCCGCCGCGGTAGGCTACGAGAAGCTCAAAAAAGAGCATATTTCTTGGTGGAAAAAATACTGGGAGAAATCAAGGATTTCGGTGGGGGATTTGCTCTTGGAGCGCACCTATTACCGCTCCTATTATCTGTTCGCGTCCTGCTCGCGCAAGGGTTTTTATCCTATGCCGCTGCAAGGCGTTTGGACGGCGGACAACGATTATCTGCCGCCGTGGAAAGGGGATTATCACCACGATACCAACACCCAGCTGTCCTATCAATCGTACTTGAAAGCAAACCGTATGGACGAGGGCAGGGTGTTCGTCGATTATCTGTGGTCCTTGCGCGAGGAATATCAAAAATTCGCCAAGGATTTTTACGGGGTGGACGGCTTGTTGATCCCCGGTGTTTCCACGATCGAGGGCAAGCCTATGGGCGGTTGGGCACAGTACGCCCTTTCGCCGACGATGACGATTTGGACGGCGCAAAGCTTTGACGAATATTATTTGTACACGGGCGATAAGGCGTTTTTACGCGAGCGCGCGTACCCGTTTTTCGCACAAATCGGCGAGGCGATTTACGTGCTTTTGGAGGAGAAGAACGGGAAGCTGTATTTGCCGCTGACCTCCTCTCCCGAAATCTTCGACGCAACGAGAAAGGCGTATTTAGAGCCCAACTCCAACTTCGACCTTGCCCTACTTCGATACCTGTATAAAACGCTCGTGTCTTACGCGCAAATTTTGGGCGAGGACGGGGGCAGGTATGAGAATATTTATAAAAAATTAGACGATATCGCTTTAATAGACGGGGGCGTGGCGTTGGATAAACGGCGAAAATTACACGAAAGTCACAGACATTTTTCGCACCTTATGTGTATGTATCCCTTGCACCTTATCAATTACGATACGCCCCAAAACAAATCCGTTTACGAGCAAACGATTTACGAAATCGAGCGGCTCGGCACGGGCAATTGGGTGGGCTTTTCGTTCGGTATGTGCGCGCAAATTTACGCAATGGCGTATCAAGGCAACGCCGCGCACGAAAAGCTGCGGCAGTTCGCGCACGGCTTCGTTGCGGATAACGGCTTCCACCTCAACGGCGATTTCAAAAATTACGGCTATTCCACCTTGCATTACAGACCCTTTACGCTGGAAAGTTCGTTCGGGTTTTGCGACGCGTTGCAGGAAATGCTTTTGCAGGAACATTTGGGGTATATCCACCTCTTTCCCGCGATACCGACGGCGTGGCGGGAGAAAAAAATCTCTTTCCGCCATTTACGAAGCTACGACGGCGTGCTAGTCAGCGCGGAAGCTTGCGAGGGCGTGATACGCGCGTTTTCGTTGCGCTCGGAAAAGCCCGTTTCCGTGCGCGTAAAAAACAACTTTGGGAAAGAAGAATTGCATTTTTCCAACGGACAAACGGTGTGCTGTAAAGAGGGCGAAACGTTTACGCTCGCGTTTGATAAAGAGGTGCGTTTATGCGATTGATTGCGATAGGCGATTCCATTACGCGCGGCACATTCGTCGAGCGTTTTGAAAACGGCGAGCCCGTTTGGGGCGTTGCCCAGCCGACCTTTGCCAAGCTCGTACAAGAAGCGTTGGGCTTTGACGAGCTTATCAATTACGGGTCGAACGGGATTGCCGTTAGCTCCGTTTCTCAACCCGACCCCTCGTACGCGCTTTGCGCGTTCGTAGACGAAACGGAAGCGGGAGATTGCGTGATTTTGGCTTGCGGTACGAACGACTACGGTAATTACGGCGGCGTTCCGCTCGGTTCGCCCGAGGATAAAACGGACGTTTCCTTTTACGGCGGCTTGTTCGTTTTGTATTCCAAAATCAAGAAAAAATACGGCGATAAAGTATTCGTTTTGACGCCTATTCGCCGTGTTTACGAACGGGAGAAAAACGAAAAAGGGTTTATTTTAGAGGATTACAGAGAAGCGATTGAGACGCGGGCAAAAGCGTTTGGTTTTCATTGTATAGACGGAACAAAAATTGCAATCGACCCTAACGATAGCGGGCTTGTACCCGACGGCTTGCACCCCGGCGATAAAGGTCATAAGAGAATTGCCGATAGTATTATAAGAGCAATGAAGGAGAACGGTTTATGAAAAATATTGCTTTGATTGATAAAAAATTTGATTTGCGTGAAGAGGTTGACGGCGGAAAAGAATTTGATTATTACAAAATTCCCGATTTGCGTTTCGCGCTCCACGGCGTGTTTTTGGACGCGGAAGAGGGCTTTTTGCGTATGCCTATGAAAAAGGCGGAAGCGGTCAGCGACGGCGTAGCGAATTTAACGCGCGAAACCTCGGGCGGGCGTATCCGCTTTTCTACGGATTCTTCCGTCTTTCAGCTCAAAGTGGAATATGAAAAGCTTTGGCCTATGGCGCACATGGCGCTCGTGGGACAGGGCGGATTTTGTCTGTTCGAGGAAAGGGAAAAGGACAGAAAATATATCAAGATATTGCCGCCCGCTTTTGAAAACGAGTACGGCGGGTACACCGCGACGGTCAATCTCCAAGGCGGCGTAATGCGTAATTACATTTTGTATTTTCCGTTGTATCAGCCCGTGAAAGGGGTTACGATCGGCTTGGAAAAGGGCGCAAAAGTAGGCAAGGGTAAGGCGTATAGGGATATCAAGCCTATTTTGTATTACGGCTCGTCCATAACGCAAGGCGGCTGCGCTTCGCGTTCGGATAACTGCTATCAGGCGTTCATAGAAAAATGGAATAATATCGATTATATCAACCTCGGTTTTAGCGGAAACGGCAAGGGTGAGGAGGCAATGGTCGAGCATCTTTGTTCGATTGACTGTTCCTTTTTCGTGTGCGATTACAACCACAGCGGTGTACCGCTGGAATGGTTGAAAAATACGCATTTCCGCTTATACGAACGGTTTAGAAAAGTGCACCCCGATACGCCGATTTTGATTTTGACCAAGACCAACCTTTGGGAGGATAACGATTACGAGGAGCGGGTGAAAATCATTCACGCAACGTATAGAAAAGCGCGAAAGCTTGGCGATAAAAAGGTGTATTTCCTTTCGGGCAAGAGTATGTGGAACAGCCCCGATAAAACGAGCTTTGCCATCGACGGCGACCACCCCAACGATTTGGGCTTTTACTTGATGGCGAAAAAGATTTATAAGAAAATGGTGCAAGCGGACGAAAAATTTAGGCGAGAGTAATTGACATTTTCAAAATGAAATGATACAATCGTTACGAGGTGACGGATATGGGTATTGAAACGGTTGATACGAATTTCGTATTGCAAAAGGAAGAACAGACGGGTATGGAGTATTACGCCGTACCAAGTGCAGGTTTTTCACTCTACGGGGTGAACTACGACGAGAAAGACGGCTTTTGGCGTATGCCGATCGAGATCGCCAAAAAGGTCAGCGACGGCGTTTCCGTTTTGACCTATCAAACCTCGGGCGGTCGCTTGCGCTTTTCTACCGATTCCAAACGCTTGGAAATCAGAGTGCGCTACGACGTGCTTTGGCCGATGCCGCATATGACGCTCGTGGGACAAGGCGGCTTCATTTTGTTGGAGGAAGGGGAAAAGGGCAGAAAGCTCGTGAAAATTTTGCCGCCCGATTTTTCGAGCGCGAAGGGCTATACCGCATCAACGGACTTAAAGGGCGATGGGATGCGCGATTATATCCTCTATTTCCCGCTCTACAACGAGGTAAAGGGTTTGGAAATCGGTTTGGATAAAGGCGCAAAGGTAGGTAAGGGCAAGGCGTATAGAGATATCAAGCCTATTTTGTATTACGGCTCGTCCATAACGCAAGGCGGTTGCGCTTCAAGACCCGACAACTCGTATCAGGCGTTTATAGAAAAATGGAACAATATCGATTTTATCAACCTCGGTTTTAGCGGGAACGCCAAGGGCGAGGACGAAATGGTGGATTATTTGACGACGATAGACTGTTCGTTGTTCGTTTGTGATTACGACCATAACGCGCCCACGGCGGAGCATTTGGAAAAGACGCATTACCGTCTGTATGAGCGTTACCGTAAGGTGCGCCCGACTACGCCCATTTTGTTTTTGACAAAACCCGACCTTTGGGGCGAGGACGAATTGTTGCGCGAGAACATTATCCGAAAGACTTATAAAAAGGCACGCTCACTCGGCGACGAGAACGTGTATTTTATCGCGGGGCGGACTTTTTACGGTGCTTTGGAAAGGGATAATTGTGCGGTAGACGGGTGTCATCCCAACGATTTGGGCTTTTCGCGTATGGCGCAAAAAATTTATAAAAAAATGATAGAAATTGACAAGAAATTCAAATAAAACGAGGCTAAAAAACCACGGTTTCCGTTGAAATTGCACGGAAACGGCGGGTTTTTAGTGATAAAATCAACGAAAAAGGGATAAAATTTATTTTTTCGATAAATATCATATTTTTTTCACTAACCTATTGACTTATTCGATCGAAAGTGGTAAAATAAATAGGTATGATGGCGTATAGTGTACGCACGCGTAAGCAAAATGAAAAGGGGAAAAGTGGACGTATCGTGAAAAAATTTGCATTGGCAATGAGAAAAATAATGATAGGATTTGCGGATACGTTGGCGGTATGTCTGTCCGTTCTTTTGGCGTTCGTGGGGGTGAATACTGCCGCTGTCCAGCTCGTACCTATCCTCATTATCGCGCTTATCAACGTCGTTGCCGTCATCGTAGCTTTTGCGATCGTTGGCTTATACGACGTTGTTTTTTCGTCCGTGGGGGCGACCGACGTAATTAAGAGCCTTTGCGCTATGCTGGTCGTTGCGCTGGGGAATTTTATTTTCATTGCCGTAACGGGGCAACAGTACGCGACCTTCCTTTCCCTGCTCGTTTATATGTTGTGCCTGTTTACGCTTACGACGTTCGTCCGTATTTCCAAAAAACTGTTTACGGTCGGGTTTCATTACCTTCGCAACCAAAAACCCGAAGCCGTCCGCGTAATGGTGGTCGGCGGCGGCTCGGCAGGCGTTGCCTTGATCAAGGAAATGCTCAATTCGGATAAAATGCAATACAATCCCGTTTGTATCGTGGACGACGCAAAGGAAAAGCAGGGCAAAAAGATAGGCGGCGTCAAAATCGTGGGCACGACGGCGGATATTCCCGAAACGGCGGAAAAATTCGGCGTGCAGGAGATATTTATCGCTATGCCCTCGGTCGGTAAAAAACGGGTGGGCGAAATCGTTAAAATTTGTAAAGCTTGCAAATTGCCTGTGAAAATTTTGCCGGGGCTGTATCAATTTGCGTCCGGTCAATTGACCTTTTCGCATTACCGCGAAGTGGACGTGCAGGACTTGCTTGGACGGGAGCAGGTAAGCGTTGACTTGGACGAAATCATGGGTTATATCGAAAATAAAGTCGTGCTCGTTACGGGCGGCGGCGGGTCTATCGGCAGCGAGCTTTGCCGTCAAATCGCCACGCATAATCCCAAGGCTTTAATCGTTTTGGATATTTACGAGAACAACGCTTACGATATCGAGCAATGGTTGAAGCGGAGATATCCCGATTTGAATTTGATTACGCTGATTGCAAGCGTTCGGGACGAGATAAAAATGCGTAAGGTATTTGAAACCTACCGTCCGCAAATCGTATTCCACGCCGCGGCGCATAAGCATGTGCCGCTTATGGAAACCAGCCCCAACGAGGCGGTGAAAAACAACGTTTTCGGGACGCTCAACGTTGCCAAGTGCGCGGACGAGTTCGGCGTGGAAACGTTCGTACAAATCTCGACGGATAAAGCGGTCAATCCTACGAATATTATGGGTGCGACCAAGCGCATTTGCGAAATGATTGTACAGACGATCGGCAAGCATAGCAAAAACACGAAATTCGTTGCCGTGCGGTTTGGAAACGTGCTCGGCTCGAACGGTTCGGTGATTCCCCTTTTCAAAAAGCAGATTGAAGAGGGCGGACCCGTGACCGTTACGCATAAGGATATTATACGGTATTTTATGACCATTCCCGAAGCGGTTTCGCTCGTACTGCAAGCGGGCGCGTACGCCAAAGGCGGACAAATTTTCGTACTGGATATGGGCGAGCCCGTCCGCATTTACGATTTAGCGTATAATCTTATCAAATTTTCGGGCTTTGAGCCCAACGTGGATATCGATATCGTTTGCACGGGGCTTCGTCCGGGGGAGAAATTGTACGAGGAGCGTTTGATGGCGGAAGAGGGCTTGCAAAAGACCGCGAACGGCTTGATTAGCATTGCCAAGCCGATCGAGCTGGACGAAAAACGCCTTTGGGAGCGTTTGGAACGCTTGTCGGACGCGGCACATAGCGAAACGGAAGAAATGAAAGCTTTGGTGAAAGAGCTCGTGCCGACGTATACGATTGATAAACGGAATAAGGCGATAGAAGCTTTGAAAAAAGAAGCTTTTGAAGAAAGCGTAGCAAACGCGTAAATAAAAACGGGAGCGAAAATCGTGGAAAAAGCAACGAAAAAAATACCTTTGTCTACTCCGACAATGCACGGTGAGGAAATGCGCTACGTGCAAGAGGCGTTCGATAAAAACTGGATTGCGCCGTTAGGATTTAATTGCGATAGCTTTGAAGAAGAATTGTCGTCGTATTTGACGAGGGAAACAGGCGAACGCTTGTATGCGTTGGCTCTTTCCGCGGGCACGGCAGCGTTGCATTTGGCGGTTAAGCTGGCGGGGGTAAAACGTGGGGATATCGTGCTTTGCTCGGATATGACTTTTGCGGCGACGGTCAACCCCGTTTCCTACGAAGGAGGGGTACAGGTATTCGTTGACTCCGAAAGAGAAACGTGGAATATGGACCCGAGAGCCTTGGAAAAGGCGTTTGAAAAATACCCGACGGCAAAGGTGGTAATGCTCGCGCATTTGTACGGTACGCCTGCAAAACTGGACGAAATCGTGGCGGTTTGCGAGAAGCATAACGCGATTTTGATTGAGGATGCGGCGGAATCGCTTTCGGCTACTTATAAGGACAAGCAGACGGGTACGTTTGGAAAATACGCCGTCGTCAGCTTCAACGGGAATAAAATCATTACGTCGTCGGGCGGCGGTATGCTGTTGACGGCAGATAAGGAAGCGCGGGATAAGGCGTTTTTCTGGGCGACGCAAGCCCGTGAAAAAGCGGTTTGGTACCAGCACGAGGAAATCGGTTATAATTACCGTATGTCCAACGTGGTTGCGGGAATCGGCAGAGGGCAGCTTTTGCACTTGGACGAGCACCGAGCAAAAAAAGAAAGAATATATTGTCGCTATCAAGAGGGCTTGAAAGGTTTGCCCGTTTCTATGAATCCGTATTTGGCTTGCAGTAAACCAAACTTTTGGCTGTCGTGTATGCTGATTGATAAAAATTGCGCGGTTAAGCCTATGGAAGTATTCGAAAGGTTGAACGGGTTGAATATCGAAACCCGTCCGATTTGGAAACCTATGAGTATGCAACCCGTGTTCAAAGAACACGATTTGGTGAAGATAGAGGATACGCCCGTGGGCGAGGATATTTTCTTGCGTGGGCTTTGCTTGCCGTCCGATATTAAGATGACGGACGAAGAGCAGGATTTCGTGATAGAAGCGATTAAGAGCTGTTTTTAAGTGAGGAATGGAGATGGAGTGGTGGCAGATAACCTTGATATGCGTCGGCGCGGTTGCCGTATGGATTTTGTTGTCGGCGGTATTGTATCGGCAGTTTTTCAAACGCTTTTACGATATTCTGTTGAGCGGTTTGGCACTGCTCGTGTTGTCGCCTCTGTTGCTCGTTTTAATCGTGCTTGGCGCGATAAAGATGAAGGGGAATCCGTTTTTTACCCAGCTTCGCCCTGGAAAGAATGAAAAGATTTTTAGGCTGATCAAATTTCGAACGATGACCTGTGAGAAAGACGAAAACGGGAATTTGTTGCCCGACGAAAAGCGTTTGACGAAATACGGTAAAATTTTGCGTAGCACTTCCTTGGACGAGCTTCCCGAGCTGTTGAATATTTTTATCGGAAACATGTCCATCGTCGGCCCCCGCCCACAGCTTGTGCGGGATATGGTTTTTATGAGTGCAGAGCAGCGTAAACGGCATAGCGTTCGTCCGGGCTTGACAGGCTTGGCGCAAGTGAACGGTCGCAATAATATGACGTGGGAAAAGAAATTCGAATACGATTTACAGTATATAGAAAAAATTACGCTTTGGAAAGATATCGCAATCATATTTTTAACGGCGTTCAAAGTTTTGAAGCGTAGCGATATTGCTCGCGAGGGAACGGTGAGCGATATCGATTTTGGAGATTGGCTGTTACAAGAGAACGCAATCACGGAAGAGCTTTATCAGGAAAAACAAGAGGAAGCAAGAAGGCTATTGTCATAAGGAGTACGTTTTGAAAAAGGTTTTAATCGTTGCAAGTGTAATATCGTTTATTGAATGGTTCAATAGGGAAAACGTTGATTTTTTACGCGAGGATTTACGTTGCGAGGTACATATTGCTTGTAATTTTGATTACGTTGACGATACGGACGAGGCGAGAACACAAGAATATATAAAAACGTTGACCAATCAAGGCGTAATTTTGCATAACGTTCATTTTGCCCGTAGTCCTTTGAAAAAAGAGAATATGGCAGCGTATAAACAGTTAAAAACGATTATTGATAACGAGCAATTCGATTTAATTCATTGTCATACGCCTGCTGCCTCTATGATGACTCGTCTTGCGGCAAGAAAGGCAAGAAAAAAAGGGGCTGTGGTAATGTATTCTTGTCACGGTTTTCATTTTCATAACGCTTCTAAAAAAAGGAACTGGTTGATATATTATCCGATTGAAAAATGGTTGTCAAGATATTGTGATTATATTGTTACGATTAACAAGGAAGATTATAAACGAGCGCAAACCTTCCACGCTAAAAACGTAAGATATATTCCCAGCGTGGGGGTGGATATCAATAGGATAAAAGAAGTAAAGATTGACAAAAAAGCGTATCAAAAGGGCTTGGGAATACCCGACGACGGCGTTATGCTGTTGTCAGTTGGCGAATTGATTGAAAGAAAAAATCACGAAACGATAATTAGGGCGTTGGCTCTTTTGCCCAAGAATATATATTACGTAATTTGCGGTAAAGGCGTTTTAAGAGAATATTTGGAAAATTTGGCAAATAAATTGGGTGTAAAAGATAGAGTAATTTTTCTTGGTTTCCGTCAAGATATTCCCGAGCTTTGCCACGCGGCGGATATTAGTGCTTTCCCTTCGAAAATAGAGGGGTTAGGTTTGGCGGGAATAGAAGCTATGGCGGCAGGCGTACCGTTGGTATCTTCCAACGTACACGGTATTTTAGATTACGTAATCGACGGCGAAACGGGTTATGCATGTGCGCCGACCGACGTAAAAGGATTTGCGAAAGCGATTGAAAAATTAGCCCTTGACGAGCAATTAAGAGAAGCAATGAAACCTGCTTGCCTAAAAGCCGTAGAGCCGTTTGAAAAAAACAACGCATTAAAAGTTATGCACGATATATATAGAGAAATTATTTATAGGGAAGAACAATGAAAAAAAAAATTGGATTGGCTATTGTTACTTATACTATTAATTATGGTACTTTTTTACAGGCTTTTGCGACGCAAACTGCTATTAAAAATCTTGGTTATGATACAGAAATCCTAAATATTAATAGTGTAATAAAGGATGTTTCAAGGTCACGTAAAAAATATTTTTTAAGCCAGCTTTTTAATTTTGCGGAAATAAGAAGTTATAGTCATACTATTTCTGCGATTATAGCAAGAAGAATTAACAAAAAATATAGATATTATATATTAAATAGAGAAAAATGTTTTGCTGCGTTTCATGATAAATTTTTTGAAATTGGGAAGAAATGTGCTTCTTGGCAAGGATTGAGCGAATATTGTAAGCAATTTTCTTCGATTATTGTTGGAAGTGATCAATTATGGCGTCCCGCAAATATTGCTGGTAATTTTTATACGCTAAATTTTGTTCCTGAATATATTAATAAAATTTCGTATGCAACAAGTTTTGGCTTAAATTCAGTTCGAAAGAACCAAAAAGAAGCTGTTACTAATTTTTTGAATAGGATACAACACTTAAGCACACGAGAAGAAAGTGGAGCTGATATTATTAAATCATTGACGGGACGAGAAGCGAAAGTAGTATGTGATCCAACATTTTTGCTGACTAAAGAGGAATGGGAACAATATATGTCCTCTACGCCAATTATTCAAGGTAATTATATTTTCGTTTATTTGTTAAGCGATAATAAAGAGCAAAGGGAATATATTAAAAATTTATCAAAGGAGACTTCCTTAAAAATTGTAGGGGTTTTGCATGGCGCGGGGTTTATTAAAGGAGATGAGCAGTTTGTAAATGAGATTCCACGAGATATTGGTCCATTGGAATTTCTAAATTTGATAAAATACGCTCATTTTGTTTGTACTGATTCTTTTCACGGGTGTGTGTTTGCTACAATTTTCCAAAAAGATTATTATGCATTTAAGAGATTTAGAGAAACGGATAGAATGTCTACAAATACACGCGTTGTGCATTTATTAGAAAGATTAGGACTTCAAAAACGTTTAGTTGAGAATTATAATAAAATTTGGTTTGAACCAATTAATTATCAAAGAGTTATTAAAAAAGTTGAGGATTTTAGAAAGGAATCAGTAAAATATTTACTTGATTCATTGGAGTAACATTTTTAGAGGCAAGAGATGATTGATATATCAAAGATTGAATGTGTAGGATGTACAGCTTGTGTTTCAATATGTCCACAGGCGGTCCTTAAAATGGGAAAAAATGAGGAGGGATTTCAATATCCATTTATTGTTAACCAATCTAGTTGTATTGACTGCAATTTGTGTGAAAAAGTATGTCCAGTGTTGAATTGTAAGGAAGAACAAGAAAATGAACAAAAAGCTTTAATTGCTCAAATTAAAGATGAAGTGATTAGAAAGGAAAGTACTTCTGGGGGGATGTTTAGTGCAATTGCATTATCGGTTTTAATGGAAAACGGTATTGTTTTTGGAGCTGCATATAATGAAAGGTTTGAAGTTAAACATATAGGGATTGAAGATGAAAAGGAGCTTTGGAGATTAAGAAATAGTAAATATGTACAAAGCGATTTAGAAGGGGTATTTAATCAAGTTAAACGAAATTTATTACAGAAAAGAAAAGTATGTTTTAGCGGTACACCTTGCCAAATTGAAGGACTAAAGTGTTTTTTACAAAAAGATTACGATAATTTATTGCTTGTTGATGTTGTGTGCCATGGTATAGGTTCACCATTAATTTGGGAAAAATACTTGGAAACGATTAATATCAATAAAACTGCTAAAATCTATTTTCGATGGAAACATTATGGTTATAAGTATTCAACAATGTCTTTCTTTGATCAATCGAACACAGAGATCTATAAGTCGGAGGCCAAGCGGTC
>JAZNGH010000021.1:0-15627 GCA_045576335.1 Candidatus Scatosoma sp. | reverse complement strand
CCTACCGAACCCTCACCCACAACAACAGCGGCAAGGTAGTTATTGCGCCCCTCATCAAGCATTGAATCCTCAATAATAGTACCGGGGGTTATAGTTCTTACGATATCGCGCCTTACTAAACCCTTAGCTGTAGCGGGGTCTTCAACCTGCTCGCAGATAGCTACCTTATGCCCCTTTTCAACAAGGCGGGCAATATACGCTTCACAGCTATGATACGGTACACCGCACATAGGCGCGCGTTCTTCAAGCCCGCAATCCTTGCCCGTCAAGGTCAAATCGAGAAGCTTGGACACTTTAACCGCGTCCTCAAAAAACATCTCGTAGAAATCGCCGAGCCTATAAAACAGCACGCAATCTTTATATTTATCTTTCATTGTAAGATAATGTTGCATCATTTGTGAAAGTGCCATAATAATTATCCTTTCCTATTTCTTTTCCCCGTTTACGATTTCGCCAAACAGCGATATGCCGTTAGCTTTCGTGATGTGCAGCCATACGAATTCCCCTACGAGATTGCTTTCGCTTTTGAAATATCCCATTCTGCCAAACTCGTCGCGACCGAGATATAACCCCTTTTTCTCGTCGTAATCCTCGCAAAGAATTTCCACCGCTTTGCCGACGTATTTCTCCGACTTTTGACGCGTGAGCGTATTAACGAGCGAAACGAGCCGCATAATCCTGTCTTTTTGCGTTTCTTCCGCAACGCGATTTTCCATCGTCGCCGCTTTCGTGCCCTGACGGGGAGAGTATACGAACGTGAAAGCAGAAGCAAAATCCACTTCTTTCACCAACGCTTCCGTTTGCAGATAATCCTCCTCTGTTTCCCCAGGGAAACCGACGATTATATCCGTCGTCAGCTCCGCTTCGGGTAAGGCGGCTTTGAGCATTTTTACTTCGTCCAAATATTTCTCGCGCGAATAACGGCGGTTCATTGCCTGCAATATCGCATTTGAACCCGATTGCACGGGCAAATGCACCAGTCTGCATATTTTACTATGCTTTTGCATTACGGACACGACGTCTTGATTAAAATCCTTGGGGTGGCTTGTCATAAACCGCAAACGAAAATTCCCCTCTATGGAAGCAACCGCGTCTAATAACTGTGCAAACGTCATTCCCGTACTGCCGTCCGCGCCGTATGAATTGACGTTTTGACCAAGAAGCGTGATTTCTTTATAACCCTCCGCAACGAGCCGTTTTACCTCTTCAAGGATATGCTCGGGTTTTCGCGAACGCTCACGGCCGCGGACGTATGGAACGATACAATACGAGCAAAAATTATTACAGCCGTACGTGATATTCACCCAAGCGTTTGGATAGCTCGTCCGATAGGGCTGTACGCTTTCAACGATTTCCCCCGCTTCCTCACGAATTTTTACGACCTTCTTTTTTTGCACTTTCTTTTGCTTAATAAGCGTAGATAATTCCTCAAAATTCAGCGCGCCGAACATGATATCGATAAAGGGAAATTTCTTTTTAAGAACGTCCGTTTTTCCCTTTTCTTGCGTCATACACCCGCCCACGGCAATAATTAAGTTAGGGTTTTGTTTTTTAAGTTTTTTTAACGCGCCTATGTTGCCAAAAGCGTGATTTTCCGCATTTTCACGGATACAGCAGGTATTAAAAACGATAATATCCGCATCCTCCGTTCCCGTGGCTTCTTCGTAGCCTATCTCGCGCAAAATCCCCGCTATTTTTTCCGATTCGTGCACGTTCATTTGACACCCGTAGGTGACGATATGATATTTTTCTTGCATAGCGACAATATCCGATTATTTTTATTTCCTCTATTATACTCTTTTTTTTCATTTTTATCAAGTCTTTAAGGGGTTTTCGCGACCCTTTTTTCCGCGGTATTTTCGTGATAAAAAGCGTGAAAAGGCAAATACTGCTTTTGATGAAAACCATTCGTAAAGTATTATGGATAATTTTAACGGCTATACTCGTACTTTTTCTCGTTGCAATCGGGTATTATTTCGTCGTAACGAGCGGCGTTTCTCTTTCCGACGCAAAATTATCGCTGCCAAGCGATAATATCGTTTTATACGACGCAAACGGCGAACAAATCGTAAGCGCGGGCGTAAATCAAGCCTCACAAACAGTACGTTTTGAAAGCGTGCCCGAAAAAACCAAGCTGGCGTTTGTCGATACGGAAGACAAGCGTTTCTTTTCCCACGGTGGATTTGATTTCAAAAGAATTGTAAAATCCGCCTACAACAATCTTTTATCGCACTCCTTCAAGCAAGGCGCGTCTACCATTTCTCAACAGCTCGTAAAAAACACGCATTTGTCCCAAGAAAAGACGTTGACGAGAAAATTAAGGGAATGGAAGCTCACCCGACAACTGGAAAGGAAATATTCCAAGGAAGAGATACTTGAAAAATACCTCAACGTTATCTATTTCGGGCACAATTGCTTCGGTTTATCCTCCGCAACGGATTTTTATTTCGGAAAAACGCCCGACCGACTCGATTTGGCGGATTCGGCAATCTTGGCGGGGTTAGTGAAATCCCCGAACAATTATTCCCCGTTCAAAAACCCGATAAATTGTCAAAAGCGCAAGGAAAGCGTATTAAGCGCTATGCTAAAAAACGGTCACGTCACGGAAAAAGAAAAACAAGAAGCCATGGAAAAACCGTTGCCGACCGCACCGAATAAACGGGAAAACAACGCCGCGTACGCGCATTGCGTTTTCGACGAGTTATCCCTTTTATCCGAACGCCACGGCTTCACCGTAGGCGGTAAAATTGAAATATACACCTATTTCGACCCAGAAGCCCAAGCGACAATAGAAAAGGCTTCTTCCTTTTACGCGGACACGGATAAAAGCCTCGTCGTTTTGGACGTGGAAAGTAACGGTTATAAAGCCTATCATTCAACCGTCAACGAAATCAACCGCTTACCTGGCTCACTCTTAAAGCCATTGCTCGTATACGCGCCTGCTTTGGAAGAAAATTTAATTACGCCCGCAACCCCCATTTTAGACGAAAAAATCAATTATGCGGGCTATTCGCCCAACAATTACGACGGGGTTTTTCACGGCTATACGAGCGTTCGGGAATGTCTTGCAAAAAGCTTGAATATTCCCGCCGTGAAAATATTGGAAAGCGTAGGCATACGAAAGGCGGCAAGCTATCTTGAAAAACTCGGTTTATCCGTAGAAAAGGAGGATTTGTCGCTTGCTTTGGCACTTGGCGGCATGAAACGGGGCTTTCCCCTTTCCAAGCTCGCGTCGGCGTATGCAACGCTTGCCCGCGGCGGTACGTACGACGAAAGCCGCTTTATCTCCGCCATAAAAATCAACGGCAAGCAAATTTACCACAGAAACCGAACCCCCGCCCGCGTTTTCTCCGAAGAAACCGCGTACCTTACGACGGATATGTTGAAAACCGCCTCAAAAACGGGTACGGCAAAGAAATTGCGTTCTTTGCCCTTTGAAATTGCCGCAAAAACGGGTACGGTCGGCACGGAAAAGGGAAACACCGACGCTTACGCCGTTTCCTATACCCAAAACGACGTCGTCGGCGTTTGGCTGGGCAACGCCGACAACCGATTTATCGAATACACGGGTGGCGGCGCGCCTTGCAATCTGTTGCTGAAAATCAACGAAGCCCTTGAAAGCTCTTATCAACAACAAGGCAAGCGGATTGAAAAATTTAACGTACCGTCAACCGTTATCAAAGCCGACCTTGATAAAATCAGCTATCACGACGCCCATACTATGTATTTAGCGGACGACCTTGCTCCCAAGGAATACCGTTTCACCGAGCTATTTACCAAAGCCACCGTTCCAACCAAAAAAAGCAGTTTTTTTAGCAAGCCAACGATTATTTCCCCGCATTTGGAGGTAGAAAACGGGAAAGTCATTATTACCTTGCCCGAAAACGCACCCACTATTTATCAATATAAAATCGAACGGAGTGATTATCAAACGAATAACACGCTTTATATCGGCGATTATATCCACTCGTATACGGACGAACACGTGGAAAAAGACAACAGGTATATTTATACGGTTACGCCTATTTATCAAGGTCGCCAAGGTCAAACGGTTACGCTACCCGCCGTTATCACGAAGGACGGTATATACTCTAAAAACGATAAAGAAATCGTAGAAAAGAACTGGTGGGATTATTAAGAAACCCCCGAATACTTCTCGCGAGAAGTATTCGGGGTTGTGATTTTTATTTTGCGTATTCCACGCCGCGGAATTCGCGAATAACGTTGACCTTGATTTGACCGGGGTATTCCAGCTCGGTTTCAATCTTTTTCGCAATATCCTTTGCAAGGAAGAGTGCTTGCGCGTCGTCAACCTGATCGGGCTTCACGATAACGCGTACCTCACGTCCCGCTTGAATTGCATAGCTCTTATCCACACCGTGGAAGCCGGAAGCAATCGCTTCGAGTTTTTCCAAACGCTTTACGTAATTCGTTCCCGTTTCACGTCTTGCGCCGGGACGAGCACCCGAAATCGCGTCAGCCGCTTGTATTAAGACGGCTTCAATCGTTTTAGGCTCTACGTCGCCGTGGTGCGCCATAATCGCGTTGACGATATTGGCGTTTTCCTTGTATTTCTTCGCAAGGTCCGCACCGATTTGAATGTGCGTGCCCTCTTGCTCTTGGTCTACCGCTTTACCGATATCGTGCAACAAGCCCGCACGCTTTGCAAAGTTGACGTCCAAACCAAGCTCTGCCGCCATTTGTCCTGCCAAGGTTGCCACTTCAATCGAATGCTTATAAACGTTTTGACCGTAGCTCGTTCTGAATTTCAAACGACCGATAAGCTTGATAAGCTCGGGATGCAGCCCGAAGATACCTGCTTCAAACACCGCCGCTTCGCCCGCTTCTTTGATTTGCAAATCCATTTCACGGGAAACCTTTTCAACCGTTTCTTCGATTCTTGCAGGGTGAATTCTGCCGTCGTTGATAAGCTTTTCAAGCGACAATCTTGCAATCTCACGACGGACAGGATCGAAGCCCGAAAGAATAACGACCTCGGGCGTATCGTCGATAATCAGTTCAATCCCCGTTGCATTTTCAAGCGCGCGGATATTTCTACCCTCACGCCCGATAATACGGGCTTTCATATCGTCGCTAGGCAAAGGAACGACGGAAACGGTGATTTCCGAAGCCTGATCTGCCGCGCATTTTTGGATAGCCAGCGCGACGATTTTTTTCGCGTTCATATCCGCTTCGTCCTTCGCCTGCTGTTCCATATTACGAACGGCGATTGCGACGTCGTGGCGGGTAGCGTCCAAAATCTCTTCGGTAAGCAAGCGTTTTGCTTCCTCACGCGTAAGCTGAGCTACCTTTTCCAGCTCTTGAACCATCAATTCGTGTTGGGAATTGAGCTTCTCCTGTAAAGCGCAAACCTCTTCTTCTTTCTTTAAGAGATTGTTCTTTTGCTGTTCGAGCGCTTCCGTCTTTTTGTCCAGCGCGTCTTCCTTTTGGGTAAGACGTTGTTCCATTCTCTGAATTTCCGCTTTCTTTTCCTTGGTTTCGCGTTCGAATTCGTTTCTTAATTTTAAGTCCTGTTCCTTGGCTTCAAGCAACGCTTCTTTCAAAGCCCTTTTGCTTTCTTCTTTGCCTTGCGCCTTAATGCGATCCGCTTCCGCGCGCGCTTCGTCTACGATTTTGCTTACTTGTTCTTTTGCAGAGCCGACTTTCTTTTCGGTAATCGTTTTATTTACAAGCAATGCAACCGCTACACCGAGAACGAGGGTCACGATAGGAAGAATAATCCCAAGTGCCAAAGGCATAGTGTTAGAGAGAAACAGGACGCTCAAATTAACGTTGTGCATTTTTTGTGCCTCCTGTATAAAATTAAATTGATAAAACCATTATCTTAACGGATATTCGTTTATCCGAATTATAATTTTTTCTATCAATTACTATTTTACAATATCTTAAAGGAAATGTCAATCGTTTGAATAAAAATACTTTTGCATATCATAAAATAATTTCATAAAAAAACGCGAGAACGCATACCTGCCTCTCGCATTTTTCATTTTGTTATTCTTCTTCGACGTTTTCTTCCTCAACGTTCCCTTTTGCCGCGTCACGGATTTTTTGCTCAATCTCCGCACGAATTTCGGGATTTTCCTTTAAGAAGGTACGCAATTTTTCTCTGCCTTGTGCAATTTTATTGCCGTTATAGCTGAAAAACGAGCCGCTCTTGGCGATAATATCGTATTGCACGCCCGTATCGATAATGCACCCTTCTTGCGAAATCCCCTCGCCGAATACGATATCAAATTCCGCCTGACGGAACGGAGGCGCGAGCTTGTTTTTCACTACTTTCGCTTTCGTTCTGTTGCCCATTGCGCCGTCCGCGTCTTTGAGCGTATCCATTCTACGGACGTCTAAACGCATACTCGCATAAAATTTAAGCGCTTTACCGCCAGGCGTGGTTTCGGGATTACCGAACATAATGCCCACTTTTTCACGAAGCTGATTGATAAAGATAACACAGGTTTTGGATTTATTGACGATTGCCGTAAGCTTTCTCAACGCTTGTGACATCAATCTTGCCTGCAAGCCTACGTGCGTATCGCCCATATCCCCCTCGATTTCCGCCTTGGGCGTAAGTGCGGCAACGGAGTCGATAACGATAATATCCACCGCGGAGCTTCTAACGAGCGCGTCCGTAATATCCAACGCCTGTTCGCCCGTATCGGGTTGCGACACGTACAAATCGTCAAGATTAACGCCGAGCTTCTTCGCGTAAACGGGATCTAACGCATGCTCCGCGTCGATAAACGCCGCAACACCGCCCATTTTTTGCGCTTCCGCAATCGCATGCAAAGCCACCGTCGTTTTACCCGAAGATTCGGGACCGTAAATTTCGATAATTCTACCGCGGGGGAAACCGCCGATACCCAGCGCAAGGTCAAGCGTTAAGCAACCCGAAGGGATGACCTCAATCTCCGTTTTTCCCGCCTCATCGCCAAGACGCATAATCGACCCTTTCCCGTACTGCTTTTCAATCTGCAACAGTACGGCGTCCAAAGCCTTCATCTTTTCCGTATTTTTTTCGTTTGCCATTTTATATCTCCTGTTAATATATTTTACATATTTTTAAGCTGTTTATACGCTAAAAACAAAGCGTAATTGATTGCCTTTTCGGTAATTTCTTCCCTTGTACCGTCAAATTTATAACGGTATACGAGCACGCACTCTTTCGTGCCTACGGCAATATAGCAAAGCCCTATCGGCAACATTGACCTATCCGTATTCGGTCCTGCAAGCCCCGTCGTAGCAATGGAAATATCGCAATCGCCGCTTTGTATAAGCCCTGCCGCCATTTCGTACGCCGTCTGGTCGGATACTGCTCCAAACGTTTTCAAGGTATATTCCGACACGCCAAGCCTTTTAATTTTCGAAAGCTCGTTGTAGGTATTCAAGCCCTCGAAAAAGACTTCGCTTGCGCCCGAAACGCTAACGACTCTTCTTCCAACGCCTCCGCCCGTAAACGATTCCGCTACGCTCAACGTTTTGCCGCGCAATTTAAGCAATTCGACCAAACGCTGTTCAAGCAGTGTATCATCCAGCGCATACAAGCAGTCCGCCAAGCCTTCCGCAAACACGCGAATAACGTCCTCGATTAAGCGTTTGGATATATTCTCGTCGTATTCGAGTTGAAGGATATCCTCGTCGAACTTACGCAAAAGGCGGTATTCGACCTTTCCCTCGTCTATTTTTTGCGCGCGGGCAATCAAGCTCTGCACGTGCGTTTCCGCCGCGCCTACGCAACGGAGCACCGTTTTATCCGTCGCCATCTCAATTGTCCTGCTTTTCCGTCAAAACCTGCTTGTGCTTCACAACGTACGAAACGCCCGATATAATCGTCAAAACGGTCGCGATTGCAAACAACCCCAAGCCCACACACGCAACGATAAACCCTGCTGTTGCGGGAATATCTGCCGCTAAAATCAAAACGAAAAGTGCAACGTCCTGCAAAGCCGCTTTATATTTTCCAAGCATATCAGCCGCCATTACGATACCGCTTACAGCGGCAATCTGGCGAAACGCGCTGATGATAAATTCTCTCGCTACAATGATACAAACACATACGACCGTCCCAACGTATATCGCTTCCGTCGCTACGCCAAAGACCGCAAACAGACTGTCCTTCATTGTAAGCAATAAAATCATTGCCGTAGCCACCAAAACCTTATCCGCAATGGGGTCGAGGAATTTACCGAGGTTGGTAACGAGCCCACGTGAACGCGCGATATGTCCGTCCAAAAAGTCCGTACAAGCCGCCACGGCAAATATAACCGCCGCAATCGCAAAGCGATACGGTATCATATTCAAAAAGAATACGAGCACGAAAATGGGTATCATACATATTCTCGTTAACGTGATTTTGTTGGGTAAGTTCATATTAAATAATCCTCCGTTTTTCCGTATAAATCATAGTTATCCGCATGGGATATCTTCACTTTGTATATTTCGCCTTGCACGGCCTCGGCTGCGTTGAAATACACCTTGCCGTCTATATCGGGCGCATTAAAATACGCCCTGCCGACGAAGCAGCCCTTATCGTAATCGATACCGTCGCAAACGACCTCTATTTCTTTATTTATATACCCGTTTAATATTTCGTCCGCAACAAGCTTTTGCGTTTGGTATAAAGCCCGAACTCTCCGAAGCTTCGTCGCGTGATGAACGTGTCCTTTCATTCGGTAAGCCGCCGTATCGGGCTCCTTTGAATAAGCGAAAAAGCCGCAATTAAAGAATTTGGCTTGCCGAATAAAATCCTTCATGCCCTCAAATTCCTCTTCCGTTTCGGAGGGGAAACCGCTGATAAAGGTAGAACGAATTGCAATTTCGGGGATACGCGCGCGTAATTTTTCTATTAAAGCAAGATACCCCTCTCTTGTTCCCTTTCTGTTCATCAGCTTCAACACTCTGTTCTCCGAATGTTGCAAGGGAATATCGATATATTTGAGTATCTTGTCGTTGGTTGCGATTTCTCCAATCAGTTTATCGTCAATCACGTCGGGATAACAGTACAACAAGCGCAATTTTCGGATATTATCCAAAGCGGAAAGCTTTTGCAAAAGCTCGACGAAACGGTTTTCGCCGTACAAGTCCTCGCCGTAGCGCGTCGTATCCTGCGCGACGATAATCAGCTCGGTAATATCGCCTAATTCCTCCGCTTCTTTGACAAGCTCCTCCATAGAGTAAGAACGGTATTTTCCACGGATTTTGGGGATAAGGCAATAGGTACAATGATTATAGCAACCATCCGCAATCTTCAAATACGCCACGTGCTCGTCCGTCGTCAACACGCGGGAATAACGGTAACCGTCTTTACCTTTCCCAACGAAATTTTGGCGTTGCTCCGTTTGATAAGCCTTTTCCAAAGCCTCGAATATCTTTTCGTAATCGTTGATACCAAGAAACACGTCCGCTTCCGTGAGAGGCAAAAACAGCTCGTCGATAAATTTTTGAGGCAGACAACCCGTCACTACTATTTTTTCCAAATTACCGCTCTTATAATCCGCACATTCGAGAATGGTTTTAATCGCTTCCTCTCTCGCGCTCTCCAAAAAAGCACAGGTATTGACGATTACGATTTGCGCCTTTGCAAGCTCGTCCGTCGTTCGACAGCCCCTTTCTTTGAGAATACCTAAAAGCTTTTCCGTATCTACACGGTTTTTATCGCACCCGAGCGACATTACGCCGAATAATTTTTTTGATAACATAATTCCCTATCGCTATATAGTATATCATATTAAATATGACAACTGTATGCCAGATTAAAAAATTTTTTTAAGAATTTTACCGTTAAAGCGAGCCGTATTTGCTTTCAAACTCTTCTTTGGTAATAAGCACCTTTCTCGCCTTCGCGCCCTCAAAGCTGGATATATAACCCATATCCTCCATCCATTCCACGATTTTACCCGCTTTGTTATAGCCGATAGAGCATTTCCGCTGAATGAGTGAAATAGACGCGCTATTGCTTAAAATGACGTAGCGCAAAGCTTCGATATACACCGATTCGACCTCGTCGCCGCTACCAAACGAGCCGCCCTCCGAGCCGCCGCGTACGTTATTGATATACGCCGTCGCGCTTTCGTCGTAATACGCTTCGTTATTTGCTTTGATGAAATTGACCACCCGTTGCGAATCCTCGGACGAGATAAATGCGCTCTGCACGCGCACGGGCGTATTGATGCCCTGCATCGTATACAAAAAGTCACCTTTACCAAGCAGCTTTTGCGCGCCCGTTTGATCAAGGATAACGCGGGAATCGACGTCCGTTGCTACCGCAAACGCAATACGGGTATTCAAATTACTCTTGATAACACCCGTAATGACGTCCGTAGACGGACGTTGCGTTGCAACAACGAGGTGTATGCCCGCCGCACGCGCTTTTTGCGTGAGGTTTTGTATTCTGTCCTCTACGTCTTTCTTCGCCGCAAGCATTAAATCGGCAAGCTCGTCGATAATGATAACGATTTTGGGCAAGCGTTCCGCTTTTTCAATGTGTGCGTTGTATTGATCGAGATTAACGACGTACGTTCCCGCGCGGCTCATTTGTTCGAAAAGCCCGTAACGGCGGTTCATTTCCCCGATTGCCCAATTTAAGCTCTGCACCGCTTTATTTGCGTCCGTTATGATTTCGTTAATCATCAAGTGCGGCAAATTGTTATACAGCACGAATTCCGTCTTTTTCGGGTCAATCAAAATCAAGCGGAGTTCTTCGGGCGAATATTTATATATCAAGCTGATAATCAACGAGCCGAGGAACACGCTTTTACCCGAACCTGACGAGCCTGCAACCAGCAAGTGAATCATTTTGGATATATCGCCGTAAACCTTGCGGTTTCCCGCGTCTTTACCCATGGTAAACATCAAGGAGGAGGACTTCGCATTCACGAAAGTATCCCCCGAGAGCATACACCCAAGCTGTACGAATTGACGGTCCTTATTAGGCACTTCGATACTCACTACGCCGTCCTCGTAATTAGGATAAATATTTACGCCGCTGGAATGTAAGCTGATTGCTATCGGTTGATCGAGCGCAACGACCTTTTTAGGCGAAATATTGCGGGGAATGGTCACGTTATACCGCGTTACCGTAGGTCCAAAAGTAACCGAAGCGATTGCCGCGCCCGTCACCTTGAAATCCTCCAACGTTGCAATAATATTCGCTTTGGTTTCTTCCACTTCCTCGTGATTTTGCGTAGGCTCTACGTCGCGACAGTCAAAATCGTCCAAAGGCACGCGAACGTAAGGTCTGATTACGCGGGGCTTGGGAGGCGGAGGAGCAGGTTTTTCCACGGGCTTTGCAACGGGCGGCACGATAGGCTCGTCCCGTGCGGGTAATCTTTCCTCAACGTCAAGCCCGCGTTCAAAGCGGTCGTTTTCGAGCTCGTCAAAGCGCGTTTCTCTACGAACGGAGAAATCGTCCTCCGGCTCGCCCACTACTCTGCTGTCGCGCCCCTCGTCAAAATCCGAGCGAAGCGTATACGGATCTTCTTCCGTTTCGTCGAAAATATCGATTGCCTCGCGACCGCGCTCGTCCTCTTCCTCAAAGCGTTCGCTTTCCCGACGGGAGAATATTTCGTCGGCTAAATCGCGGTTGCTCTGTTCGTTCCCAAACACGTTGGGGTTTTCAGGCGAGAACAAGTCCATATACTCGTGTCGGCTATACGCCGCACCTTCGTTACGAGGCGTAGGCGTTTCTTCTCGTGTTTCCCGCGCCGCAAAATCTTCTTCCACCGCTTTTTCTACGGGTGGAATATACGGCTCGACGGTAGGCTGTCGTTCCTCGTAAACGGGATAAGACACCGTTTCCTGTGGCAGAACGGGTGATTGTTCAATCGGTTGCAAGGGCGCAATCGGCTCTTTTTGCGTATATGGCGTATCCGTGCGGTCGGAAAAGATTTTTACGGGTCTGCCGTTGTCCGCGTTTACGGAGGATTGATAAGCGTCCGCATACGACGGCGTATACGCGCTCGTCGGCGTGGTGTTCAGCTGTACGGACGGGCGCCTGTTTACGTTGGAATTCGGGTCGAAAATCAAATTTTTTCTGTACTGTTCAGCAGGCGAAGTACCGAAAAGGAACTCTCTGCTGTTTTCGTAAGAAGATTTTAACGCCCCGTCGTCCGTTTGAGGCGCGTGCGAGGTAGCAAAAGGCGAAAAGGCTCTGCCCTCGTTCGTTGCAGAGGGTTGTCCCGACGCGGAAGCCGCATTTTCGTCCGAAAGCGTAAACGCAGGGCGTTGCGGCATAGAAACGTTGCCGTATGCGTAAGGATTTGTCTGCGTATCCGTAGCGTTGGGCGCAAAGGGTTGTTGCGGTTGCGAGGCAACGGGTTGCGAAAGCGGTATTTCCAAAGGCGCGGACGGCTTTGTTTTTTCCGTCGGCGCTTTTGCCGTTTTTACCGCACCCTTTTGCATACATACGTACGTCAAATAAGCAAAAAAGAGAATGAGCACGGACAATATGATTATCGCCCCCACCTTCGTCGTTAAAGACGAAAGCAAAAAGACGAATAACCCGCCAAACCAGCCCGTAACCGTCGCTACGGCGTTTTCGCTCGCGGTAGGCGCGTAAAAGCATTGCGATAAATATCCTTCCAACTCCCATTCGAAGGTCGTTGCGGTATGTACCAAAAGAGCAATACTTACGAGCGTAAGCGCAATCATCCAGCCCGCCTTTCTGTTTTTCACCAAGCGTTTACCGATTAAAGCGGTGACGGAAAGATACAGCCCACCCACCGTAAGAGGATAAGCCATATACCCGAATACACCCGTTAAAAAGTTGAAAACCGCGCTACCGATGCCGCCGAAAATCCATTCGTTGGTGCATAATATCAAAAGTGCAAGCACACAAAACAGCGCGCAAACGGCGCAAAGGCTCTCTTTGGTAATCAACTCCGATTCTTTTTTATTCGTTTTTACTCGTTCTTTTTTTTCCTCACCCATAACAGACGGAAATCCTCCTACTATACTTAATTATTATAACATTTTTTTTTACATTTATCAATTGTTTCACGCAAAAAAAACGGGTGAAAAACCGAGATTTTTTCAATTTCCCGATTCCTCGCCCGATTTTTCAGTTTTTCAAGCTTTTAACGCAATTCTTTTATGAGATATTGCGCCGCATAATAAATATCGCCCGCGCCGAGGAAGAGCACTACGTCCCCCTCTTTCACCGTCTTTTTCAACCAAGTTTTTAAGACGTACACGTTTTCCGAATACAACGACCCGACGTTACGCGCCAAGGTTTCTCCGCTACCCTCTGCGTCGTATTTCTCTCGCGCGGGATACGTTTTGTAAATCATCAGATTTTTTATCGGGCGTAAAGCGGAAATAAAATCCCGCATAAGCAGCTTTGTGCGCGAATACGTATGCGGTTGAAAGACCACGAATAGCCGACCTTTACAAACCCCGTCCGCCGTGGCAACGGTTGCGGATATTTCGCGCGGATGGTGAGCATAATCGCATATAAAGCTCGCCCCGTGATAACTGCCTATCTTTTCAAATCGGCGTTTTACCGCCGTGAAATTCTCCACCCCGCGTTTAATTTCCTTTTCGTCGAACCCAAACGAACGCATTACCGCAAACGCCGCCAACGCGTTGTAGACGTTACACCGTCCCACTGCGTTCAATTTAATTCTACAAAGCGGCTTACCGTATTCCTCCACGGTAAACGCATAGCGTTCTTCGCTTGCCCTTAAATCGACGGCACGATAATCGGCAAGCGAATTGTCTATACCAAAGGTAGAAAATTCCCCCAAGCCCTCACAACGCGAATCGTCGGCGCATACGAACGCGACTTTCGCCGCCTTACAATAGTTACGGAAGCAATCGGTCAAATCCTCTTCGTCACGGTAACATTCCATATGGTCGCGGTCGATATTCAATAAAACGGCTCTATCCGCGCGAAGCTTTAATAAATTGCGTTTATACTCGCAAGCTTCGGTCACGAAATATGCAAGTCCCGTCGAATAATAATTACCGAACGTACAATCCTCCCCGCCGATATGTGCCGTAAACGGCACGTCTACCGCACGGAGAATATGTGCGCACATAGAGGTACAGGTAGTCTTTCCGTGACTGCCCGCCACGGCAACGACGCTATCAAAGCCATCGCTTACAGCCGAGAGTAATTCTGCACGGGAAAAGCAACGCTTTTTCAGCTTCTTTGCCTGTACCATCTCGGCGTGCGTTTCGGGAATAGCGTCCGTATATACGATTAAATCCGCCGTGCGAAGCTCCGTTCTCTCCGCGTCTACGCCGATATAGACCTTTACGCCGTAAAACGCAAGATTTTCCGTTTCCTCGCCGCGCACGCCGTCGCTGCCCGATACCGTATACCCGTGCGAAGCAAAAAATTTCGCAAGCGCGCTCATGCTGATTCCGCCTATGCCGATAAAATACAGTTTTTTAACACCGTCAAAGCCTTTCAAAATCATAAAATATGATATGACGCATAAACGGCTATTATGCGTAACTGCATTAAAAAAACGGCTGTAATGAAGTGAACCCCAAAGTTTAGACAAAAAAATATTAAATTTGTGAATGAGTTCTGTACTGTACAGGGCTCATTCCTTTTAGTTTGAGAGAAATTCTCTCGTTGTTGTAATACCAAAGGTATTCTTCCAAAGTACGGATGAATTCATCCGTACTTTGAAATGTTTCCCCGTAAAACATCTCCGTTTTCAACCTACCAAAGAAGTTTTCCATGCAACTGTTATCCAAACAGTTGCCTTTCCTTGACATACTTTGCCGTATGTTATGCTCGGCAAGCAAGCTTTGAAATTCTCGCATTTGGTATTGCCAACCCTGATCCGAGTGTAGGAGTGGCTTTGCTTCCTTGGGCAGCTTCTCAAACAGTCCTTGTAGCATTTCTCTTGTTTGCCAAAAGGAAGGACTTTTAGATATAGAGTAGGATATAATTTCTCGGTTGTATAAATCCATTACAGGGGAAAGATATACTTTCTCATTACATACCGTATACTCCGTTACGTCCGTTGTTAATTTCTCAAACGGTTTCTCCGCTGTAAAGTTTCTTTTTAAGAGATTATCCGCAACTTTTCCGACTTCGCCTTTATACGACTTATACTTGGATTTTCTTTGTTTTGCTTGTAAATTAAGGCTTTTCATTAGTTTTAATACCGTTTTGTGGTTTATTATATAGCCTTTTTGTCGTAAAACAGCAAGAATACGCCTATATCCATAACGAGATTTATTGATTTCAAAGATTTCTTTTATCTCTTGTTTTTCCACCAAATACTTATCTACTTTCTTGCTTTGTTTTAAGTAATAGTAATACGTACTTCGGGGAAGTTTAGAGAATTTTAATAAGTCATTGATTGGATATTTACACCTTAATTCAGTTATGACTTTTACTTTTTCTTCCGTTCTCGCTCTACGCGTTCCTGAACTAAGGCATTGAGTTTTTTTAAGTATTCATTCTCCATTCTAAGCCGTTGATTTTCTGCGATTAAATCTTCTTCTATTTGCTTATCCAACTTAGGTGGACGACCACGCTTTTTACCATTTGCAATAGAGCAACCGCGATTATCTTTTTCCAAGCCTTCTATACCTTCTTCTAAATATTTGCGCTCCCAATCCTTTATTTGCGCACGATGATTATTGGTTTCT